>NZ_CABUHK010000054.1 GCF_902491285.1 uncultured Bacteroides sp.
ATCAGCGTTCGAGCCATACTGTATCGCGTTTTCTGAGTTTTATCGGACAGCAATAAATTTATATACAACCTTTGGAGTGAATGGCAGAATTAATATCTTTGTTCCAAGAATTTAAATACCAACTTTTATGAAAGCATTATTCATTGGCGGGACGGGTACGATTAGTACCGACGTCGTTGCGTTGGCGCAACAGAGAGGGTGGGAGATTACCCTTCTCAATCGTGGTTCGAAAAAGGTGCCGGAAGGAACCCGCAGTATCATTGCAGATATAAATGACGAAGAAGCCGTGGCAAAAGCTATTGCAAATGAAAATTACGATGTAGTTGCCCAGTTCATAGGCTATACGGCAGAAGACGTTCAGCGTGACATCCGCCTGTTTCGGAATAAGACAAAGCAATATATCTTTATCAGCAGCGCTTCTGCTTATCAGAAACCATTGGCTGATTACTGCATAACGGAAAGCACTCCTTTATCGAATCCCTATTGGCAATATTCACGAAATAAGATAGAAGCGGAAGAAGTACTGATGTCCGCTTATCGGTCGGATGGTTTTCCGGTGACTATTGTCCGTCCCAGCCACACTTATAACGGCACGAAACCGCCTGTCTGCGTGCATGGAAGCAAAGGCAACTGGCAGATTTTGAAACGTATCCTCGACGGGAAACCTGTGATTATCCCCGGTGACGGGACATCACTGTGGACATTGACACACTCCAAGGACTTTGCCAAAGGATATGTAGGCTTGATGGCAAATCCCCATGCCATAGGAAATGCCTTTCATATCACTACCGATGAAAGTATGACCTGGAACCAAATTTACCAAACGATTGCCGATACATTGGGAAAACCTTTGAACGCATTACATGTCCCTTCCGATTTCCTTGCCAGGCATGGAGAAAACTACGATTTCAAAGGCGAACTCTTAGGAGACAAAGCCTCTACTGTTGTCTTTGACAATTCGAAGATAAAGAGACTTGTGCCGGATTTTGTCTGTAATATATCAATGGCGGACGGTTTGCGGCAAGCCGTGCAATTTATGCTTGCTCATCCCGAAACTCAGACTCCCGATTTGGAATTTGACTCATGGTGTGACCGTATTGCTGATTCGATGCGTGCGGCGGACGAAGCCTTTTTAAAGAACTCGCGTTGATTTCAGCATAGAATTTATCAGCAGAAGATTAGTAGGGGACATTGCGCCCCTGCTGCACTTCAATTCGTATCCCGAAATTGCCATTAGCGGATTTGAGCTCGAATGCTCCCCGGAAATTATTCTTTTCCCAAGGCATAGCGCTCCGGTTAGGCACTCTCCAGCCGTCTTTATCATAATCTCCATACGTATTGATTCTCATTCCGTTTTTCAACTTGAAAGAGCCCATCTGCATGAACTGCGGAGAAGACGACAGCCCCCAACCATATCCGAAACCGGAGAAATAAGAGGAAGAAAATGCATCCGTAAATCCTTGTGAGTAAGTGGCATCCGTATTCAAACGGAATATCTGGTTGTAATCTTTGCTCATATCCGGCATGCTCAAATCAAACTTAGGCAGTTGCGGAGCAGTGACATTCATTAATCCCATATCCAGCAAAAAGCCGCCAAACTCCTTGATATTAGCCGAAGGAGCACGACGGATACTATCAGAAGGTATTTCCGACTGTGCGGATGCAAAACCGACCGACAATATCAACGAAAGAAATAGAATCAGTTTTTTCATCTTCGTAAAGGTTGATTTACGACAAAGATAGAATATTTCAGTCTGACTATCCGCTTTCGTTATATTTTCTTAGAGAAAAACGGGAAGAAATTGATACTTCCCGTTTTAAATAAACTTATGATATGGATGCTTTCCACACCTCGGCGTACTCTTCCAGTACCCGCTTGATACTCTGCCCGATTTTTACATAATCGGCTTCATTCAAATTGGCAAGCGATACGCGGACGCTCCATTTCGGTCCGGCGAAGCCACCGCCGTTCAGCAGCACGAGTGAAGTCTCATTGGCGAGGCGGAACACTACATCCAGCGGATTGTATGTCTTTTGCAGATAGGCAACGAAATCATCTCCATAGAATTTTTTCGCCCATACCAGCATATCTATTTCCGAATAGTATCCGGCACGCAGCGGGTCTTCCACCAGTGTAAAACCGGTATTATCCCATAACGCATGCAAGCGGCGATGGATAATTTCCTGCATCTTTGCCTTATAGCGGTCTTCCTTATCAAGTAGGGAGAATATAGCGAACAAACTCATCTGCATCTGTTGGGGCAGCGAAAGTCCTGCGGTATGATTCAGTGCAATTTGCCGGCTGTCAGCCACCATGCGGTCGATAAACTTCATCTTTTCCGGTTGCAAACTCAGACTGGAATAGCGCTTGTTCAAGATTGCCTTCTGCTCCGCCGACAGGCGGGCAATCATTTTGTCGTAGATGTTGTCTTCGTGTAGAGCAATAACTGCGTCTCTCCATCCCGTAGCTCCGAAATATTTGGAGAAAGAATAAACGCAAAGCGTATTATGCGGCAATTCTGCCATCAACGAACGGAAGTGCGGGATAAATGTCCCATACACATCATCTGTAATAATCATCAGGTTCGGATTGTCATTCTTCACGATGTTGACAATACGTGCGGCAGTCTCCGCGCTGAGCGCATAACTGGGCGGATTGCTCGGATTGGTGATAAACAGTGCCTTGATTCGCGTATCTTTCAACTTATCAATATCCTCATCCTTATATTGCCATGTATGCAATCCGTCGGCGGTCATTTGGTCGGCAGATATTTCAGTGACATCAAATTGGTAACGCCGCAGTTGCGGAATCTCGATATAAGGTGTGAAAACCGGAATCATCAAAGCGATGGCATCTCCCTCATTCAACAGGAAATTCTCTTGCAGCGAATCGAACAGATAACACATGGCAGCCGTTCCCCCTTCGGTCGCGAAGAGGTCGAAAGTCCCTTTCGGCGGACGGCGGTCGCACATTTCCTGAGCCAGATAATCCTGTACGATGATTTCCGTAAAATGTAGGATACGGTCGGGCACGGGATACTGGTCACCGATAACAGATTCCGCCCATTCATGCACCAGCGTGTCCGGGTCGGCAGCGTGTTCCATCAGCATATAGTTGTATCCCTCTTTCAGCAGATTGGCTCCCGCTGCCTTTTCATTGTCTTTCAGGAAAGCCTCGAAACGGGCGGCAATCCCTGCCTTTTGCGGAATACCGGCAATTCCTTCTTCCAGTGAGAACGCCCGTCGACATTCACAAAGCCCGAATTGTCCCAACAGGAAAAATGCTTCGCGCGGTTCGGTAGCAATCCAGTTCGGATTACCTCGTCCGGCATTCAGCATGGTATGCGCTATCTTTTTGATACTTTCATCCGCCATATCGATAAGCTTGTTCTTAAGCTCGAACGGGCTGATGGATTCCATTTTCCTGGCATAACTTTTGGTGATAGCCGGATTATTTGTTTTCTTTTCCATAATGATATTTATTTATATATATTTTCGAAATAATTGTTTGAATGCAGGATTACATGAGCAGTACGATGACCACTCCCCAGATAATCAGCAATGTGTTGCCGACAGCATACGTCACAGTATATCCCAAGGCGGGCGTGTCACTTTCCACTGCATCTTGGATAGCACCCAGCGCAGCAGTTGTAGTACGTGCCCCCGCCGTGCATCCCAAAGACAGGGCAGGGTGGAACTTAAACAGATACCTTGCCATCAGCAATCCTGCAAGCAGAGGTATGGCTGTTGCCAGTGCACCGACGATGAACAGGCTGACTCCCACTTCCTTGAATCCGGCTATAAAGCTGGGACCTGCAGCGATGCCGACTACCGCGATAAACATATTCAATCCCACATTATTCAGTACCCATAAAGACGGTTCGGGAATACCGCCGAACGTAGGATGCTTACTACGCAACCAACCGAATAGAAGTCCGGCAATCAATGCTCCGCCGCTCGTCGAAAGACTGATGGGGACACCGCCCAAATGAATGGCAAGCGCACCGAAAAGTCCGCCGAGCAGAATACCCAGCCCTACGAAAATCATATCCGTCTGATTGGTCGGACGGTCTACATATCCCATCTGTTTGGCAGCGGCTTCCACCTCATGCTTCATTCCCGTCAATTCAAGAATATCTCCCGAATCCACAACTGTCTGCGCAAGTACGGGAACATTGATACCTGCACGTTTGATACTGCGGATACTGACACCGTGCATAAACTTCTGTGCCCGGATGGTCGCAATCTTTTCTCCTGCAAAAGTCCGGTGAGTAACCATTACCGGAAGAGTCTCCGCCGGGAAATCGAGTAACTGGGCGTCAATCACTTCCGGCCCAATCCAGTCTTCTTCACCGATAACGAATTCCCGTCGTCCGCTTAGTACGACTTCGTCTCCTGCATGAAGAATCATGTCGGCACTGACTTCCTTCACAACTCCTCGCTGGCGAACCCGCTCCACAAATAAACGTTTGTCTTTTTCGCTCAGATAAGTTTCCAGTTCGCTGACTTTTTTTCCTTTGCCGAACCACTTGTTCGTGATTTTATAGGCACGGAACACCACCGGACGAAGGGCGGGAGAGAAGCCGGGCTCATCAGCTTCCGAAGTCCCCATCTGAGCTTCCAGCTCCTTACAGTCAGCTTTCACTTTATCCAGTCCGCCGAGCATTTTCGGTCCGAGGGAAGCCAGAATCCATGCCGAGCCTGCCGTACCGAAAATATAAGTCACGGCGTAAGCCACCGGAATGGCATTGATATATGTAGCCTTCTGCGCATCGCTGATACCCAACTGATTGATAGTATCACTTGCTACGCCGATAACGGCGGATATTGTTTGTGACCCGGCCAGCAATCCGGCAGCTTCGCCCATATGATACCCCATGATTTTCGCAAGAATCCATGGCGCCACCAGGCTCACTATACACATCAGCACGGCGAATCCCACCTGCGGCAACCCATCCTTTTTCAGTCCGCGAAAGAACTGCGGTCCTACCTTATAGCCGACGGCGAACAAAAAAAGCAGAAAAAATACGGCCTTCATCGGACCGTCTACGGTAATGTTCAATTGTCCCACCAGTACTCCTACAAGAAGTACGCTGGTCACCGTACCTAAAGAAAACTTCCCTATTTTGAGCCTGCCCAACCAGAATCCCGCAAAGAGAGTGAGAAAAATGGCAAGCTCAGGGTGTACCCTTAGTTGATTAATAATCCATTCCATAATTAAGTTGTTGTTTAGGTTATGCTACTTACAACAGTTATTGTGCGGAAAGAGTTTGTTACTCGGCGCAGATTTGTTACTTTTGCATTTTCAAAATAAAACTAATCATATTCTGTATGAAATCAGACATAGAAATAGCTCGCAGCATTGAGCTGAAAAAAGTAAAGCAGGTTGCCGAAAGTATTGGAATTCCTCGCGAGGAGGTGGAAAATTATGGTCGCTATATCGCAAAGATTCCCGAACAACTGATTGATGAAGAGAAAGTAAAGAAAAGCAATCTCATCCTGGTGACTGCCATTACAGCCACTAAAGCGGGTATCGGCAAAACTACAGTATCTATCGGTCTTGCCTTGGGACTCAATAAAATAGGAAAGAAAGCGATTGTTGCGCTTCGCGAACCTTCTCTCGGCCCATGCTTCGGCATGAAGGGCGGAGCAGCCGGTGGCGGATACGCCCAAGTACTTCCGATGGACAAAATCAATCTCCACTTCACCGGAGACTTTCACGCCATTACCTCTGCACACAACATGATTTCCGCCCTGTTGGATAATTATCTTTATCAGAACCAGGCAAAAGGTTTCGGACTGAAAGAAATCCTTTGGCGCCGTGTGCTCGATGTGAACGACCGTTCATTGCGTAGTATCGTTGTCGGCTTGGGACCGAAATCGAACGGCATCACACAAGAGTCCGGTTTCGACATTACGCCGGCCTCGGAGATTATGGCAATTCTTTGTCTTTCGAAAGATGTGAGCGACTTGCGCCGTCGTATCGAAAATATCCTGCTCGGATTCACTTACGATGACAAGCCTTTCACAGTCAAAGACCTGGGAGTAGCAGGGGCCATCACCGTATTGCTGAAAGATGCTATCCACCCCAATCTCGTCCAGACCACTGAAGGTACTGCCGCTTTCGTACACGGCGGACCGTTTGCCAATATCGCTCATGGTTGCAACTCTATCCTGGCTACCAAGCTGGCAATGTCTTTCGGTGACTACGTAATCACAGAAGCCGGATTCGGTGCTGACCTCGGTGCGGAAAAGTTCTATAATATCAAATGCCGTAAAAGCGGGCTCCAACCGCGACTGACAGTAATCGTTGCTACTGCGCAAGGACTGAAGATGCATGGTGGCGTCAGTCTCGACCGCATCAAGGAGCCGAATATGGAAGGATTGAAAGAAGGATTGCGCAACCTTGACAAGCACGTCCGCAATCTCCGTTCTTTCGGGCAGACAGTGATTGTAGCTTTCAATAAGTTCGCTACCGATACAGACGAAGAGATGGAACTGCTTCGCGAACATTGTGAGCAACTGGGTGTGGGCTTTGCCATCAACAACGCCTTCAGTGAAGGCGGAGAGGGGGCAGTGGATATGGCTCGCCTGGTAGTGGATACCATCGAAAATAAACCCTCCGAATCTCTGCGTTATACATACAAAGAAGAGGACAGTATCGAGCAGAAGATTGAGAAAGTGGCTACCAATATCTATGGTGCGAGTGTCATTACTTATAGCAGCATTGCCCGCAACCGTATCAAGCTGATTGAGAAAATGGGAATTACCCACTATCCCGTCTGCATTGCCAAAACACAATACTCATTCTCTGCCGACCCAAAAATTTATGGTGCAGTGAACAATTTCGAATTCCACATCAAGGATATAGTTATCAATAACGGTGCGGAAATGATTGTAGCGATAGCAGGGGAAATCCTCCGTATGCCGGGACTTCCGAAAGAGCCGCAGGCATTGCATATCGACATTGTGGATGGAGAAATTGAAGGGCTGAGTTAAGGTGTATCAATAATAAATTTCCCGATAATACATGGTAAATCTCCGTCTTTCCTTATAAATCAATAGGGAAAGACGGGGATGCTAGTATATAGAGTCCGGTACATTTTTTACATCTCTTCCGATGTACCGTACGATTTTTTGTTGAAGAGATATTTTAGATCCTTTTTGTGATAAGAACAACGGTTTTCGGGACAGATAGTTCGAAAAGTAGAGTTAATAAATATAAAGAAAACAGGTCTGTCTCTTTTCATAAAGGACAGACCTGAATACAATTTTTATTCAGATAGCCAAAGCTATCAATTAAAAAACAAATTATTTCTTAATAAGCAAACAGAGGATATTTCTTCATTGTCTCGTTGACACGTGCACGTACTTGTGCGATAACCTCTTCATTTTCTACGTTAGACAATACAGTCTCAATCATTTCAGCGATTTCGAGCATCAGGTCTTCCTTAGCTCCACGGGTTGTGATAGCGGGAGTACCCAGACGGATACCGGAAGTCTGGAAAGCTGAACGGCTGTCAAACGGAACCATGTTCTTGTTAACGGTAATATCAGCGGAAACCAATGCCTTTTCCGCTACTTTACCTGTCAAATCCGGATATTTGCTACGCAGGTCTACCAGCATGGAGTGGTTGTCAGTACCACCGGAAACGATGGTAAAGCCACGGTCTACGAGAGCCTGTGCAAGTACAGCCGCATTTTTCTGTACCTGTTTAGCGTATTCTTTGAATTCAGGTTGCAGGATTTCACCGAAAGCTACTGCCTTGGCAGCAATCACGTGTTCCAGCGGTCCGCCTTGGATACCGGGGAATACGGCTGAATCCAGCAATTGAGACATCATTTTGATTTCACCCTTCGGAGTTTTCTTGCCCCATGGATTGGGGAAGTCCTTACCCATCATGATGACACCACCACGAGGTCCGCGAAGTGTTTTATGTGTAGTAGAAGTGACGATGTGTGCATATTTAACCGGGTTCTCGAGTACTCCGGCAGCAATCAGACCGGCAGGGTGAGCCATATCGATCATCAGGATAGCGCCTACCTTGTCAGCGATTTCGCGCATACGCTTGTAATCCCATTCGCGGGAGTAAGCGGAACCGCCGCCGATAATCATTTTCGGTTTCTCACGCAGAGCGACTTCTTCCATCTGGTCGTAGTCAACGCGTCCTGTTTCCTTGTTCAGGTTATATTCGCAAGGAGTATAGATGATACCTGAAGTGTTCACCAGTGAACCGTGAGAAAGGTGTCCGCCGTGTGCAAGATTCAATCCCATGAATTTGTCGCCCGGATTCAGGACAGCCAGGAAGACAGCAGCGTTAGCTTGTGCTCCAGAGTGCGGCTGTACGTTTGCCCATTCGGCTCCGAAGATTTCTTTCAGACGGTCGATAGCGATTTGTTCGCTCTGGTCTACAACCTCACAACCACCATAATAGCGTTTGCCCGGATAACCTTCTGCGTACTTGTTAGTCAGACAAGAACCCATTGCCTGCATTACCTGGTCACTCACAAAGTTTTCTGATGCAATCAGCTCGATACCTTTCAGCTGACGTTGATGCTCTTTTTCGATGATGTCGAAAATTAAGTCGTCTCTTTTCATTCTTTTATAAGTAAGATTAAATTTCTAATTCGAGATACCTATTTTTAAGCGTACAAAGTTAATGAAAATAAATAAAAAATGAAGGAAGTGCAAGAAAAATGTTAGTAAAAGGCGGGATTTAATGATATTTTATCTCTAAAGGATGAATCCCAGCGAAAAACTTAGCGCACTGTCGCGGCGGCGGAAAGTGATGTGGCTGACTCCTGTACTGCCGTCGGAATTGATATTATCATATACGATGGATTTGGATATATTTCCTACCCCCTGCTCATAGCGGAAATCGAAAAAGATACGGGATATATTGACGCCAACGCCGATTACTGCACTGATATTGAATGGATACAACTTTTCACGGATACCTTTCTGGTCGAAGTTCTTGAAAGTGATTTCATTATGCTTGCCCCATAAGTAACGGAGCTTCGGACCTGCAAAGATAGACATGCCGTATGGTCCTTTCTTCACCACATTGTATCCATAAAGAATAGGAAAGTCAATGCTGTGCAGCACAGACTGCACAGCAGCATAATCCGGTTCGATGGCGGGATGTTGCGACCCCAGCTTGTCGAAAGTAATCTCACATTTGGTCACATTGTATGATACTTCCGGCTGGATGAAATGTTTTTTCATATTGATGCGCATAAAGAGAGCACCGAAATAGCCGATTTTATAGTTATTCTGCACCTCGTCAATTGTTACGTCCTTAATCTTCAATTCGGACACCATGAACATGGAAGAATTGAATCCCGCCTTGATCCCGAAATTTATTTTCCTTGTATTGGGGCGGTCTACCCTGTCAGAGTTATAATTCTGGGCGGAAGCCATGCAGGCTATAGCCAACGAACCGAGAAGAAGGATTTTGCGCAACATACTGATTTATTTTTTCTTTTCCACACTCCAGCCGAACTTGCCGATTTTTTCTCCCAAATCATAATATCCGCCATGTACATATACCAGCGGATTAGCTTCCGCCAGTTCGAACTTGCCGGTTTCGGGATTCAGATTCCGCTCGTCGGCACGTACATTCACTACATCCGCGATAAACATATCATGCGAGCCGAGAGAAACAATTTCCTTCACACGGCATTCGATGCAAAGGGGAGACTCTTCAATCAACGGTGCGTTCACTACGGTACATCGTCCCGGAGTGAGCTTCATTTCTTCAAACTTATGATAATCGCGTCCCGAACGGACTCCGCACCAGTCGGTGGCGAAAGCCATGTCTTTTGTCGTCAGATTAATGACAAACTCCATATTCCGCTTGATAATCCCATAAGAATTCCGTTCCGGGCGTACGGATATATAACACATGGGCGGGTTCGTACAAATCGTACCCGTCCATGCCACAGTGATAATATTATATTCACTTTCTTCCTTTCCGCAACTGACCAGTACAGCCGGCAGCGGATAAATCATCGTTCCTGGTTTCCAGTCTTGTTTCACTTCTTTAATGGAAAATGGCAAGTTGAAAATTAAATGATTGTAATCTCCTCACGTTTCTGCTCTTTCTCGCAATAATGACATTTCACGATGCAGTTATCCTTGTCTATCACATGGAATAACGTAGACATCGGCTCATTGTTCGTGATGCATTTCGGATTGGCGCATTTCACGATTCCGCAAAGCTCGTCCGGCATTTTCACTTCCTTCTTTTCCACTACCTCATAGTTGCGGATAATGTTCAACTTCACGTTCGGGGCGACTACCGAAATACGGTTAATCTCCTCATCACAGAAAAACTTGTCCGCAATCTTGATGATACCTTTCTTTCCCAGCTTCTTGCTGTCGAGATTGAAACCGATGGTAATATTGCTTTTCATTTGCTCCACGCCGAGCAGTTGCACTACGGTAAAGAGCTTTTCAGACGGGATATGGTCAATCACCGTCCCGTTTTCCAGGGCGGCTACTTGCAGTTCTTGTTTATTTTCGCTCATAATAAAATATCGTTTTTAACGTCATCTAATGTGATACCTAACACATCGCAAAGAATCGCTTCGCGGGCATACAGACCGTTCTGTGCCTGTTGGAAGTAATATGCTTTCGGATTATCGTCCACATCGTAAGCAATCTCGTTGACACGTGGCAGCGGGTGCAATATACGCAGGTTCGGACGAGTATTTTCCAGCATCTTGTTGCGGAGGATATACACGTTCTTCACCCGTTCATATTCCATCAGGTCGGTGAAACGTTCGCGTTGCACACGGGTCATATACAAAATATCGGCATCAGCGATAATCTCTTCGGAGAAGTCCGTATGTTCAACGTATTTTATCTGGTGAGTCTTGCAATAGAGTTTGTATTCTTCCGGCATTTTCAGCTCATCGGGAGCGATAAAGTGGAAAGTGGGGTTGAAGTGGCGCATTGCCATCAGCAGTGAGTGTACGGTACGTCCGTATTTCAAATCGCCTACCAGGAAAATATTCAGGTTCTCCAGCGTACCCTGCGTCTTGTAGATAGAGTAGAGGTCGAGCATGGTCTGCGACGGATGCTGGTTGGCTCCGTCTCCTGCATTGACAATAGGCACCGGAGCTACTTCGCTGGCATATCGTGCCGCTCCTTCGAGGTAGTGGCGCATGACGATAATGTCCGCATAGTTACTCACCATCATAATCGTGTCTTTAAGTGTCTCCCCCTTGGAAGAACTAGTTGCTTTGGGATCGGAAAATCCGATAACCCGTGCGCCGAGACGGTTGGCGGCAGTTTCAAAACTCAGGCGGGTGCGGGTGGAAGGCTCGAAGAACAGGGTTGCTACAACCTTTCCTTGCAATAACCGGCGGTTGGGGTTCATTTCAAACTGCTTCGCCATTTCGAGCATGTAGAGGATTTTTTCTTTAGAATGTTCGGCAATGGTTACTAAACTTCTGTTTTCCATTTTGTTATATTTTATGTGGATAGAACTTGTTTTACCGGAGTGTAAAGGTACGAAGAATTTGTGAGAAGCACAGATTTTTCGCACCTTTTTTATCACCTTTTTATCAGCCGGCTTGTTTCCGTCCGCCGGCTAGCACCGCAATGATATATTTCCCCGGCGCCCCGATTTTGTTCCAGGACGTATTGGAAAGCAGTTTCCACACCTGCGTGCCTTTCCTGCCATAATCCGACAGCCGGAGAATCGTCTGCCTTTCTTTCGGATTCGTCACTTTATGGTATTCCAGGCTTTCTATTAGTCCGGCTATGTTGTGTGTAGCCTGATTGTAGGCATACCCCGGAATTTCAAACGAGGCATCGCTTATTTCTTCTTCCTCAAGATTTAGTTTAGTTTGCTTTAGTTTAGTTTGTCCGGAAATGTCCTCATTTTCCGGGTTCGCGTCCTCTTGAGTCGAAGAAATGTCTGCATTTTCATTGTTCATCACCTCCTTTTGTTTCCCCTTTCTCCTTTTTGTCTCTAATATATAAGGTAATTGGGAAAAGTCTATTTTCCGCCGTGTGGTTGCTTCGAACCATACTTCCTGAATCCGTTCCGAGGTCAGTACACCATATTGCTCGTAAGTTTCCTTATGGAAAAATCCCTTTTCCAATAGCAGTCCCATAATCCTTTCCATCATTTCCTCATTAATTCCTCCGCCCACTTTACGGACGAAAATCAGGCTTTGTTCTTTTCCCCAAGAGATGTAATATCCCTCTTTATAGATTTTGCAAAGCAATCGCAGAACGACATAAGAGGCTAAAACGCCAAATTTTGCTTCCAGCAATTCCATAACTTCTTCGTCGAAAAAGTTGGCCGGTGTAGGGAAATAGGAGATTCCTTTGTTTATCATACTCATAGTTCAATATGTTTTACTTTGAATTAAACGACTGCTTTCCATCCCATCAGGTTGCTGATTCTGAATCTTCTCCATCCGTGTTGTTCCTCACTCCAGTAGACAACAGACTCCTGCTTTACTGTTAACTTGAACTCCCGATGAAAGAATTTTTCGTATCCTACCAGAGTGCCTTTCTCCAGGCAGAATGTTCCGTCCTGTTTCTGAAAAGCTATCATTACATTTCCATACAACATGTGTTTTACCAGTTCCATGCACTTCTGTACAATCTTCTCCGCATTTATTTCTGAAATTCCTTTTTCAGCGGCAATACGTCTTTTCCATATTGACATACAGTCATCAGACCTTTTTTTATTTCTTTTCATTGTTTAAATTGTTTAATTATAAATTCATGTTTGTTTTAGCAAATTTCTTCCTTTCGGGATAATGACGGTATACTGCAGATATAGCGTCACTATCCTCGCCTCATAGTGACGCCATCACGACCGGATAGCGTCACTATTTTTAGGGAAAAAGTTTACTGTTTTTCAGCCGGTTGAAAACGGCGGCAAAAGTAAAGTTTGCATCTCACCTGCACAATTATTTTTGTAAATACTTATTAGAACCTTTCTCTTTAGCCTGTCTTTCCTTTTCTTCCCGCTGCTCCCGGAGAATTCCTCTGATTACGGATAACTCAGTTTCTATGCTGCTGATTTCCATTAACTTATATCCACCTTGCTTTGGGACGTACAAATGCTCTTTTTCATGGATTTGCTTGGCTAAATCTTTTAGCTTTTTTGAGTATCCCATATGGACTTCTCCTTCGTCCAACTTTTGTAGATATACTGTGAAAAGTGCCGTTTCATCTCCGGTCAGTCCGCCTCTTTTTTCCAGTTCTTCCTCACTGATGATTTCAGTTCTCTTACGTCTGTCGCCGCTTTTTTTCTGATTTTTGGCATTGTTTTTTACTCGTGTTTTCGTTTCTCTTTTGGATGTTTTTTTACTAGCCATAATTGCTAATTTTTACTGTTGTTAAAAATATAAAATATTAAAATATACTTTGGCAAGTGTGCTATAAAGCTGCAAAAAGATTCGTTTTTTTGCCGCTTGCCAAATGGTATATATATAAAATAACTAGTGATGCAAATGACAAGTAAAAATGGATTTAGCCGGTGTGGAGAGCTCTACATCGGTCGTTTGCGAGAGGAGGGTCGCCATTCCACAGCGCATGTCTACAAGAACGCCCTCTTTTCTTTCAGTAAGTTCTGCGGCATATCCAATGTGTCGTTCAGACAAGTCACCCGTGGACGTTTACAATGCTACGGGCAGTATCTTTATGAGTGTGGCTTGAAGCCAAATACGATTTCTACGTATATGCGTATGCTTCGTAGCATTTACAATCGGGGAGTGGAAGCAGGGAATACCCCTTACGTGCCGCGATTGTTTCATGATGTTTATACGGGAGTCGATGTCCGTCAGAAAAAAGCTTTGCCGCTTGACGAATTGCACAAGCTTCTGTATGAGGATCCGAAGTCGGAGCGTTTACGTCGTACGCAATCTATTGCCGTCTTGATGTTCCAGTTTTGCGGGATGTCGTTTGCCGACTTGGCTCATCTGGAGAAATCTGCTTTGGACAGTAATGTGCTTCGGTACAATCGTATCAAGACGAAGACTTCTATGAGCTTGGAAGTACTGGACAGCGCCAGGGAAATAATAAACCAACTTCGGAATAATCGGGCTTCTTTGCCCAATTGCCCTGATTATCTTTTTGATATTCTTCGTGGGGATAAGAAACGGAAAGATGTGGCAGCTTATCGGGAATACCAGTCTGCTCTTCGTCGGTTTAATAATAGCTTGAAAGAGTTGGCGAGGGCGTTGCACTTGAAGTCTCCGGTCACTTCCTATACGCTTCGTCATTCTTGGGCTACTACTGCCAAATACCGGGGAATTTCGATTGAAATGATTAGTGAATCATTGGGGCACAAATCTATAAAGACCACGCAAATCTACTTGAAAGGTTTCGAACTTGAAGAACGTACAAAGGTAAATAAAGGGAATTTATCTTACGTAAGGAACTACTGCGCTAGCAGATAATTATAGTGTAATGTATTGGTAATCAGTGATAATAATTACCAGTTACTTCTTAGGTAACGGATTTAAATTTGACGCAAAGATAGACAAAAACATAGATAGCATACAAATATTTCTTCACTTTTTTTAGTTTTATCTGAAACATAGGGCAAAAAACTACCCGAACATGAAATCGTAGATTTTTCATGTTCAATCATTTTTATTGCCTAATCCGAAGAATCTTCTCGTTGATTATTAGGCATTTTTATCTTTTTTCCCCTGTCTATGTGTGTAATTTCCTTTTTCATTGTTGTATGTGACTTATCCGTTACCTAAGAAGTAACGGACAAATATGGGGTAAAAAAACATGATTTTAACAAAAGCAAAATCAGTAATTGCTGGGCCTAGTAATGGGACAGGGGAAGGCGTAGCACACTCTAAACGCTGGTATGTAGCTTTGGTTCGTATGCATCACGAAAAGAAAGTTGCAGAGCGTTTGACAAAAATGGGGATTGAAAATTTTGTTCCGGTTCAACAGGAGGTTCACCAGTGGAGTGACCGCCGTAAAGTTGTTGAATCAGTGCTTCTTCCAATGATGGTGTTTGTACACGCTGATGTAAAAGAACGCAAAGAAGTTCTTTCCTTTTCTACAGTAAGTCGGTATATGATAATGCGTGGTGAGAGCAGTCCGACTGTAATTCCTGATGATCAGATGGCTCGTTTCCGTTTTATGCTTGATTATTCAGAAGAAGCAATCTGTATGAACAGTGCTCCTTTGGCACGTGGTGAGAAGGTTCGCGTCATCAAAGGTCCTTTGATGGGACTTGTGGGTGAACTTGTTACGGTAGACGGTAGAAGCAAGATCGCCGTCCGGCTTAATATGCTCGGATGTGCCTGTGCTGACATGCCGATAGGATATGTAGAGCCGGTGAGGCTTTGATTTTAATTTCTGATTGTATCTCTGATACGCAATTTTATTCGTTTATACTACAATGGAAAAGACATTGAAGGGTATAGTACAATATGCCCGTAAAAACTATTTCAGCTATTGGGTAATTTTAGGTATTGATACGGTAATATCTGTATTATGTTCATTGGTAGCTTATGCCGTAATTCATTATATGGCACATCTCCCAATAACAGACTGGATGCTTTGCAAACTTGTTTGTGTATCTTTTGTGTCAAGTATTGCTGGGGCTTTAATATTCCACACTTATCGTAATACGATTCGTTTTTCCCAAGCACGTGAACTTTGGCGTGTTATGTGTGCCGTCCTGTTCAAGATTGCTTGTCTGGCGGTTATTTCTTATTGGGTTATTTATGAGACAGAATTGCCGGACAATTATAGAATATCCTATCTCTTGTTTGATGGTTTATTAACTTTGGTGATACTGACAGTCTTCCGTGTTTCACTGATAATTGTTTATGACTCTTTGTTGGATTGGGTGAATAAGAAGAATACGCGCATTCTTATTTATGGTATTGATGAAAAGAGTGTAGCCTTGAAATTTCGTCTCCGTGATAGTGCGCATTATAAGGTTGTAGGTTTTTATACGTATGGTAAAGGTAATAGCAGGCGTCGCTTGACGGACCTTCCCATTTATTACTTTGAAAATGAATCGGATGTTGAGTATATAATGCGTAAACGGGGGATTCGTGGCATTCTATTTGCCCGTTATGAAGATACCCGTTTGGAAGAAAATCGTCTCTTGGAATACTGTAAAAGCAATGCTCTTAAAACTCTGATTGCACCTACTATCAGTGAAGCGGATTCTGATGGAAACTTTCATCAATGGGTACGTCCTATAAAGATTGAAGATTTGTTGGGACGTGCTGAGATTAATATCAATCTCCGTCAGGTTGCAGAAGAATTCAGAGGGAAAACTATATTGGTGACAGGTGCTGCTGGCAGTATTGGTAGTGAACTCTGTCGCCAGTTAGTACAGATGGGTATTCAAAAACTTATCATGTTTGATTCTGCAGAAACCCCTTTGCATAATGTCCGTCTTGAATTTGAAAAGAATTATCCTACTATAGATTTTATACCTGTGATTGGTGATGTGCGTGTGAAAGAACGTGTACGCATGGTGTTTGAAAATTACCATCCTCAAATCGTCTTTCATGCTGCTGCTTACAAACATGTCCCATTAATGGAGGAAAATCCTTGCGAAGCTGTTCTGGTGAATGTCACAGGTTCGCGTCAGGTTGCTGATATGGCGGTGGAATATGGTGCTGAAAAAATGATCATGGTTTCTACCGATAAAGCCGTTAATCCTACCAATGTGATGGGTTGTTCCAAACGTCTGGCGGAAATCTATGTGCAAAGTTTGGGATGTGCAATTTGTGAAGGAAAGGTGAAAGGCAATACCAAATTCATTACGACCCGTTTCGGTAATGTATTGGGCAGTAACGGTTCGGTTATTCCCCGTTTCAGGGAACAGATAGAAAATGGCGGTCCTGTTACAGTTACCCATCCTGATATCATCCGTTTCTTTATGACCATTCCCGAAGCCTGCCGCTTGGTGATGGAAGCTGCAACAATGGGAGAGGGTAATGAGATTTTTGTCTTTGAGATGGGGAAGGCTGTAAAGATTGTCGACTTGGCTACCCGTATGATTGAGCTGGCCGGTTATCGCCCTGGTGAAGATATAAAAATTGAATTTACAGGCTTGCGCCCTGGTGAAAAACTTTATGAGGAAGTGTTGAGTGATAAAGAAAACACGCTTCCAACTGAAAATAAGAAAATTATGATAGCTAAAGTGCGCCGGTATGAATATGCTGATATTCTTGATACGTATGAAGAGTTTGAGAGACTATCTCGTACTGTGAAGATTATGGATACTGTTAGGTTGATGAAGAAAGTAGTACCTGAATTCAAATCAAAGAATTCTCCGAGATTTGAGACACTGGATAAAGAATAGTAAACTTGAAAATCTTATGAATAAATCATTTTGCAATAATGCGAGTGTACGAGGAATGGGTAGAACAGTGGCTTTCTGCCTAGTTGTGATGTTTCTATTAGCTTCCTGCCAATCTTATAAAAAAGTTCCTTATTTGCAAGATTCAGAAGTGGTGGAACAGGTGACTCAACAGAAAAATCTGTATGACGCTAAGATAATGCCGAAAGACTTACTTACTATTGTGGTGTCGTGTACTAGTCCGGAGTTAGCAGTCCCATTCAATTTGACAGTAGCTACTCAAAATAATGTAACTATATCAAATACAACTTCTCAACCAGCATTACAGCAATATCTTGTAGATAATGAAGGTAAAATCAATTTCCCGGTTTTAGGTGAATTGAAAGTAGGCGGCTTGACAAAGAAACAAGCGGAATCAATGATTGTGGAAAAGCTGAAATCTTATATGAAAGAAACTCCAATAGTCACTGTCCGTATGGTAAACTATAAAATCTCCGTAATAGGTGAGGTTGCCCGCCCCGGTACATTCACTATCAGTAATGAGAAAGTGAATCTGTTGGAAGCTTTGGCTATGGCAGGTGACATGACCGTTTGGGGACTTCGTGACAATGTAAAGCTGATTCGCGAAGACGCTGACGGTAAACAAGAAATTGTGACTTTGGATATGAATAAAGCAGAGACAATCCTTTCCCCTTATTACTGGTTGCAACAGAACGATATTGTTTATGTGACCCCCAACAAGGCTAAAGCGCGCAACTCGGATATTGGCAACAGTACCAGCCTCTGGTTCTCTGCCACTTCTATCCTGGTGTCATTGGCAAGTTTATTAGTAACAATTTTCAGATAGTAGCATCGTATGATCAAGGAAAGAAAAGAAAAATACGGAGAACAGACCGGAGAACAGGTTAATATTCAGGAAATCCTTTTCCGTTATTTGATTCATTGGCCATGGTTTGTGGTTTCTGTAATCATTTGCGTGGCTGTTGTATGGGGCTACTTACGTCTGACAACACCTATATATAATATTTCTGCTACTGTCCTGATTAAGGATGAAAAGAAAGGAGGCGGTGCAAACATGTCCTCTGAACTGGAAAGGATGGGACTAGACGGGTTTGTCTCCTCTTCTAAAAATGTAGACAATGAGATAGAAGTTCTTCGTTCGAAGTCATTGGCAAGAGAGGTAGTGAATCGCTTGGGATTGTTTGTTACTTATATGGATAAAGATGAATTCCCTATTCAAGAACTGTACCGCACTTCTCCTGTTTTGGTGAGCCTGACTCCGCAGGAAGCGGACAAACTCCCAGGGAGAATGGAAGTAAGTATGGTTTTGCAGCCTGCGGGTGCGATGGATGTACAAATTAAAGTAGGCGAGAAGGAATATCGGAAACGGTTTGAGAAACTACCTGCCGTGTTTCCAACTGATGAAGGTACAGTCGCTTTTTTTACGAATAATGATACAATAACATCAGTTCGTCCGGAAAGTGTGACGAAAGAACGTCATATCACTGCTTTTATCAATCGGCCTTTTTCTGTGGCGAAGGGATATGCCAATTCTTTGTCGATAGCCCCAACTTCGAAAATTACTTCCGTAGTGGTAGTCTCACTTAAAAACTCTAATACCCGGCGTGGTAAGGATTATATAGATAAATTGCTTGAGACATATAATATTAATGCCAATAATGACAAGAATGAGGTGGCCCAGAAAACAGCTGAATTTATTGACGAACGTATAGGCATTATTTCTAAAGAATTAGGCAGTACGGAACAGGATTTGGAGAATTTCAAGCGTAGTGCGGGCATTACTGATTTGAGCAGTGAAGCACAAATAGCCTTGGCGGGTAATGCTGAATATGAAAAGAAACGTGTGGAAAATCAGACCCAGATAAACTTGGTGATGGATTTGCAACGCTATATGAAAGGTAATGAATATGAAGTATTACCAAGTAATATCGGCTTGCAGGATGCAGCATCAGCCAGTGCGATAGATCGTTATAATCAGATGTTGGTTGAAAGAAAACGTTTGTTGCGTACCTCGACAGAGAGTAATCCGACCATAATCAACCTGGATACCAGTATTCGTGCCATGCGAAGTAATGTGCAGGCTACCTTGAATGCCACATTGAAAGGATTACAGATTACCAAGGAAGATTTAGCCCGTGAAGCAGGGCGTTATTCACGTCGTATCAATGATGCACCTACTCAGGAACGCCAGTTTGTGAGTATTGCCCGTCAGCAGGAAATTAAGGCGGGACTTTACTTGATGTTGCTTCAGAAACGTGAAGAAAATGCTATCACTTTGGCTGCTACTGCCAATAATGCAAAGATTATTGATGAAGCGTTAGCAGATGACAATCCGGTTTCTCCCAAGCGGTTGATGATTTATTTGGCTTCCTTAGTAGTAGGAATGGGACTTCCAGTAGGTATTATTTATTTGATAGGTTTGACCAAGTTCAAGATTGAAGGTCGTGTGGATGTTGAAAAGCTGGCTTTGCTTCCTGTTGTCGGTGATATCCCGTTAGCAGACGAAAAGGCGGGTTCTATTGCGGTATTTGAAAATAAGAATAATCTAATGAGTGAGACCTTTCGGAATGTACGTACCAACCTTCAGTTTATGCTTGAAAAAGGTAGGAACGTGATTTTGGTAACTTCTACAATCAGTGGTGAAGGAAAGTCTTTTGTATCAGCTAATCTGGCAATCAGTCTCTCTTTGTTGGGGAAAAAGGTTGTGATAGTAGGATTAGACATCCGTAAACCTGGTTTGAATAAAGTATTCAATATCCCTAAAAAGGAGCATGGTATAACTCAGTTTCTGACTAATCCGACTATAAATCTGATGGATTTGGTACAGTCTTCTGACATAAACAAGAATCTGTTTATACTTCCCGGTGGAACAGTTCCGCCTAATCCAACTGAGTTGTTGGCTCGTGACGGGTTGGAGAAGGCTGTTGAAACACTGAAGAAGAATTTTGATTACGTGATACTGGATACGGCACCGGTGGGTATGGTAACGGATACTTTACTTATAGGACGTACTGCAGATTTATCCGTATATGTTTGTCGTGCCGATTATACCCGTAAGGCAGAGTTTACTTTGATAAATGAACTTGCAGAGAATAATAAATTGCCTAATCTATGTATTGTCATCAATGGTTTGGATCTTCAGAAGAAAAAGTACGGCTATTATTATGGTTATGGTAAATATGGCAAGTACTATGGCTATGGTAAACGTTACGGTTATGGTTACGGGTATGGAGAGAAACATGGAAGTAAAGAATAACTAAATCAAACAAAATATGCGTGATTTCAAGGACATTAAGGTCGCAGTAGCTGGTACAGGCTATGTAGGGCTTAGCATAGCGACACTGTTGTCGCAACATCATCATGTGACGGCGGTTGATGTGATTCCTGAGAAAGTGGAGAAACTGAACAATAAGATTTCTCCTATTCAAGACGATTATATCGAGAAGTATCTAGCTGAAAAGCCTCTGAGACTTACTGCCACTTTGGATGGTAGGTCGGCCTATGCCGATGCCGACTTTGTAGTGATTGCCGCTCCGACGAATTATGATCCGGTAAAGAATTACTTCGATACGAGTCGTGTGGAGGAGGTTATTGATCTTGTGCTTGAGGCGAATTCCAATGCGATTATGGTAATCAAGTCAACGATTCCAGTAGGCTATACTCGTAACCTTTATGTGAAATATGCTCGGAAGGGAGTTAAGAATTTCAATTTGTTATTTTCTCCGGAATTTCTTCGTGAGAGCAAGGCTCTTTATGATAATCTTTATCCAAGCCGTATTATCGTTGGCTATCCGAAGATAATTAGTCGTCCAGAGTTTGCTGAAGAAAATGAGGCAATAGAGTCTGTGACTGATGTTGGGATGCTTAAGGAAACAGCAAAGATATTTGCTGCTCTTTTACAAGAAGGTGCTATCAAAGAAA
The DNA here is from genome assembly GCF_902491285.1 of uncultured Bacteroides sp. Classification (GTDB taxonomy): domain Bacteria; phylum Bacteroidota; class Bacteroidia; order Bacteroidales; family Bacteroidaceae; genus Bacteroides. The sequence continues at coordinate 21,267 of NZ_CABUHK010000054.1, forward strand.
ATATAGATACACTCTTCATGGGTATGAAAGAAGCGGAAGCTGTGAAACTCTTTGCCAACACTTATTTAGCATTACGTGTTAGCTACTTTAATGAACTTGATACATACGCTGAAATTAAGGGATTGGATAGCAAGGCAATCATAGAAGGGGTAGGGCTTGACCCACGTATAGGTACACATTATAATAATCCTTCATTCGGCTATGGTGGTTATTGTTTGCCCAAGGATACTAAGCAGCTACTGGCAAATTACGCTTCAGTTCCTCAGAATATGATGACTGCCATTGTAGAGTCTAACCGTACCCGTAAGGATTATATTGCTGATGCCATCCTAAAGAAGGCTGGGTACTATAGCGAAAATGGTCAGTGGGACATAAGTAAAGAACACCAATGCATTATTGGTGTATATCGTCTCACTATGAAAAGTAATTCCGACAATTTCCGACAAAGTGCTATTCAAGGTATTATGAAGCGTATCAAAGCAAAGGGGGCAGAGATTGTTATTTATGAACCGACTCTTCCTAATGGTGAGTCATTCTTCGGTTCACGTGTAGTAAACAACCTTGATGAGTTCAAATCCCTCTCAAAGGCAATTATTGCTAATCGTTTTGACGAATGCCTTAGCGATGTTGAGAATAAGGTATATACAAGAGATATATTTAGACGTGACTAATATGGTACAGTGTAACATAAATCTCGATGGCAAGACAGTTTTTGTCACTGGTGCAGCAGGTTTCATTGGCTCAAACCTCGTTAAACGTTTATTCCATGACATAAAGAATATTAGGATCATTGGAATTGATTCTATGACAGATTATTATGATATCAATATCAAGAAGGAACGTCTAAGTGATATTCAAGTTCTCAATCGTGATTGGATATTTATTGAAGATTCCATTGTTAAGCGTGAGGTTGTTGAGAATATCTTCACTATTTACAAACCTGCTGTTGTTGTGAATTTTGCAGCTCAGGCAGGTGTGCGTTATAGTATCACCCATCCTGATGCCTATATCCAAAGCAACCTCATCGGTTTCTATAACATCCTTGAAGCATGTCGTCACCACGAAGTGGAACATCTTGTCTATGCCTCTTCCTCGTCAGTCTATGGCAGCAACAAGAAAGTGCCGTATTCAACGGATGATAAGGTGGATAACCCGGTCAGCCTCTATGCCGCCACTAAAAAAAGCAACGAGCTGATGGCCCATGCCTACTCCAAGCTCTACAACATACCGAGTACCGGCTTGCGTTTCTTCACGGTTTATGGTCCTGCGGGCCGTCCTGATATGGCATACTTTGGCTTTACCAACAAACTGGTCAAAGGTGAGACAATCAAGATCTTCAACTATGGAAATTGCAAACGTGATTTCACTTATGTAGATGATATCGTTGAAGGTGTGGTCCGCATTATGCAGCATGCCCCTGAGAAACAGAATGGAGAGGACGGACTTCCGATACCACCCTATAAAGTATACAATATAGGCAATAACTCTCCGGAAAATCTTCTTGACTTTGTGACCATTCTTCAGGAAGAACTTATTGCTGCAAAGGTGCTTCCTGAAGACTACGATTTCGAAGCACACAAAGAATTGGTACCTATGCAGCCGGGAGATGTTCCTGTTACATATGCCGATACCACACCTTTGGATCAAGATTTCGGCTTTAAGCCGAATACGCCACTTCGTGATGGCTTGAGAGCGTTTGCTGAGTGGTATGCAAAATATTATGGTAACAACGAAAAGAATAAAATTATAAAGTAAATAAAAAGCAATTATGGCTTACAGACATTTGAAATTTCCCGAGAACTCTTTGTTTCTCGTAACTGGAGCTGCAGGTTTTATTGGCAGCAACTTATGTGAAGCAATCCTTGAGATGGGATATCGTGTGCGTGCACTCGATGATCTTTCTACTGGCAAACAGAAGAATGTTGATATGTTTCTCGGCAATCCTCGTTACGAGTTCATCAAGGGTGATATCAAGGAACTTGATACCTGTATGACTGCTTGTAAAGATGTTGACTATGTACTCAATCAGGCTGCATGGGGGTCTGTTCCTCGTTCTATCGAAATGCCGTTATTTTATTCTCTCAATAATATTCAAGGTACTCTCAATATGCTTGAAGCTGCCCGACAGAATGGAGTGAAGAAGTTTGTTTATGCATCATCATCGTCTGTTTATGGTGATGAACCAAATCTTCCGAAAAAAGAGGGTATTGAAGGCAACCTTCTTAGCCCTTACGCAGTAACCAAGCGTTGTGATGAAGAGTGGGCCAAGCAGTACACTCGTCATTACGGACTCGATACCTATGGTATGCGATATTTTAATGTCTTCGGTCGTCGTCAGGATCCTGACGGAGCTTATGCAGCCGTTATTCCAAAGTTTATCAAACTTCTCATCAACGGGCAGAAGTGTCTCATCAATGGTGATGGTAAGCAATCACGCGACTTTACCTACATAGAGAACGTTATTGAAGCCAATCTTAAGGCATGTCTCGCACCATCATCGGCAGCTGGTCAGGCATTCAATATTGCATATGGTGGTCGCGAATACCTCATTGACATTTACTATGGTCTGACCAAAGCCCTTGGGGTAGATATGGAGCCAGAGTTCGGACCTAACCGTGCAGGCGACATTAAACATTCCAATGCCGACATTTCCAAGGCAAAGGAACTTCTCGGATACAAACCCGACTGGAGTTTCGAGAAAGGTATTGAAGCTGCAATCCAATGGTATAAAGAGAATCTGTAAGCAAACACTAGAAATAATAAATCATCATAACAAAATGAAAGAGACAAAAATATGTGTGATTGGCCTCGGATATGTAGGTCTTCCACTAGCCCGTTTGTTTTCTACCAAGTACAAGACTATAGGCTTCGACATGAATGTAAAGCGTTGCGAAGCACTTATGGCAGGTCACGATGCCACCCTCGAGGTTAGTGACGAACTTCTTCAGGATGCTATCAACAACCATGGTTTTATATGTACAGCTGACATTGAGAAGATTCGCGATTGTAATTTCTATGTCGTAGCTGTTCCTACTCCGGTAGATGAGAATAATAATCCCGATCTTACCCCTCTCTATGGGGCCTCTACTACTGTGGGTAAAGTGATTTCTAAGGGGGATGTAGTCATTTACGAATCTACCGTATATCCTGGTGTTACTGAGGATGAGTGTATCCCTGTAGTAGAGAAAGTTAGTGGAATGAAGTTCAACGAAGACTTTTTCGCAGGTTACTCACCTGAGCGCATCAATCCAGGTGATAAGCAACATACTGTAGAACACATCAAGAAAGTAACTTCAGGTTCTACCATTGAGATTGGTCAGTATGTGAATGAGGTTTATTCTTCTGTTATTACTGCTGGTACTCACCTTGCGCCTACTATAAAGGTAGCAGAGGCAGCTAAGGTTATTGAAAATAGCCAGCGTGACATCAATATAGCCTTTGTCAATGAACTCTCACACATCTTTACTAAGATGGGCATTGATACTCTTGATGTACTTGAAGCGGCGGGTACCAAGTGGAACTTCCTTCCATTCCGTCCTGGACTCGTAGGTGGTCACTGCATCGGTGTTGACCCTTACTATTTGGCCCAGTGTGCTCAGCGTCATGGTCATAATCCAGAACTCATTCTTGCAGGTCGCCGCATGAATGATAGTATGGGCGAGTATGTAGCCACCGAGACTGTAAAGCATATGCTCAAGAAAGGTATTCAGGTGCTCAACTCAGAGGTCATCATCCTCGGTTTTACTTTCAAAGAGAACTGTCCTGACGTTCGCAACACCAAGGTTATTGACATCTACAAAGCTCTCAAGGAGTATAATGTTAATGTAACTGTCTACGATCCTTGGGCTAATCCTACTATTACAAAGCACGAGTATGATATTGAAGTCGTGAATGAACTCTCTGCAGAAAAGTACGATGCTGTCATTGCAGCCGTTGCACACAAAGCATTCGAAGGTCTTGATGTACTTGCCCTCCTCAAAGAGAAGCATGTTATCTTCGATGTGAAGTGTACTCTTGACCGTAGCATTGTTGATGCTCGCTTGTAAGAGGTAATGGATAAGTGCGTGCATAGGTGAGGCTATTGCCTATGGTTTAATACCATCACGTACATCGAATAAGAAAGAGTTTCGTTTTATACAAATAATAATGTCAGGTACTCAATCAAATAATAAACGAATAGCGAAGAATACTGTGTTTCTGTATTTCAGAATGGCTCTTACTATGTTTATAGGATTGTTCTCTGTGAGAATAGTCTTAAATGCATTAGGAGAGGAAGACTATGGAATTTATAATGTTGTCGGTGGAGTAGTGACGATGCTTGCATTTTTAAATAACTCACTCTCATCTGCCACACAACGATTCTTATCATTCGAATTAGGAAAAGGGGATAAAAAGAATTTACATTCTATCTTTTGTAACAGCATGACTTTGTATATTGGGGTTTGTGTTATATTATTAGTTTTAGCAGAGACTTTAGGATTGTGGTTTATTAACAATAAGTTGGTGATCCCTGACGAGCGAATGGTAGCTGCTAATTGGATTTATCAGTTCTCTATCATTTCCTTTTTGTGTACTATTCTTAGTTCCCCATTTAATGCAGCTATCATTGCGCGTGAAAAGATGGGGGTATATGCCTATGTTTCGATTGCCGAATCCTTATTGAAGCTAGCTTTGATTTATTCGATTTTGGCTTTGGGTGGAGATAAGTTGATTATATATGGTTTCTTCATAATGTTGTTATCTGTATCTGTATTTGTTTTTTATATGGTTTATTGCTTAATGAAGTTTGAGGAAACTAAGTATATATATATATATGATAAAAATAAGATAAAAGAAATTGGTGGCTTCGCCGGTTGGGGCGTTTGGGGGGCATTATCGAATATATTTAAAGCTCAAGGTGTTAATATTCTTCTTAACATATTCTTTGGTCCTGTGGTGAATGCGTCTAGAGGTATTGCATATCAAGTTGAGGGGGCTGTTAATACTTTGGTTCAGAATTTTTATACGGCTATGCGTCCACAGCTGATAAAATCTTATGCAGCCAACGAAACTGAAGAAATGTTGAAATTGTTGAATATATCAACCAGATTGGGGTACTATATGATGTTTCTTGTATCTTTAGTATTTCTTTATGAAACTCCCTTGATTTTCAAATTATGGTTAGGGCAGATTCCTCAATATTCTGTAGCCTTTACTCGATTAGTCTTAATTGGTCAATTGTTTATAGTATTGGCAAATCCGCTAATGACCGCTATACATGCTACTGGTAAGGTAGCGAAATATCAGTTTTGGAGTGGCTGTATATTTATGTTAGTCTTGCCATTATCTTATTTTATATTGAACTTAGATCAGAATAGCTTTTGGCCGTTTGTAGTGTTGATAGTGTCATCTTTGTTTTATTGGCTACTGACTATAGAGCGATGCTACAAATTGATAGATTTATCGCTAAAAAAATATTTTGCCATGGTATTCCGACTTTTTCTGGTTTCATTAGTATTGTCTTTAGGAGTTCAGTTGCTATATAAATGGGGAGCGGATGGTTGGGCAGGCTTTATAGTCCTATGTTTTTGTACTCTGGTTATTGGATTAATTGCGATACTGTTTATAGATTGCTCAAAATCAGAAAGAGTAATGATTAAGGAACTAGTTCTTTCAAAACTTCATAAATATAAATAGTACGTTTTAATCAGTTTGATATTCTCAAAGGTATCGTCATCATATATATGATATCGTAATGATATCAATAATCAATAGAGTTGTATTTTCACAGTCAATTAAGAGTAACATTGGCTCTAATAATAGTTCTAATCATAAATAAATTAATAATAAAATATATTCCCATCTCTTTAGGGGAAGTTTTAAATTATGCGTTACCCTTTAATAACCCTTGCTTTATCAGTTTATAATGTAGAATCATATTTACGACAGTCACTGGAGACGATTATCAACCAGACGTATCAGAATTTGGAGATACTCTGTATTGATGATTGCTCGAAAGACAAGACATTTGATATTCTGCAGGAGTATGCCCAAAAGTATAGTTGTATTAAACTAGTGAAGCAGCCTAAGAACCAAGGGTTGTCAGTTTCGAGAAATCGTGCCATTGAGTTGGCGCAAGGTGAGTATATACTTATGCTTGATGGCGATGATCTTTTCGCTCTGGATATGGTGGAGAAGGCTTACACAAAAGCTGCTAAAACGGATGCAGATCTTGTGATGTGGGACTATTGCGCTTTCTATAGGGATGAAGACCTGCCGCAACTTCTTAATAAACCGTCTGACCTCATCGGCTTTGAACCGAAAGACAAGATTGCGCTCTTGAAGTGTCCTGCCTTCACGTGTTTGAAACTGATCCGTACACAGGTGCTTCGTGATCATAGTGTACATTTCCCAGAGGGTTTAACCAAACAGGATATTCCTGTATGGTGGCATCTAGTTACTGTTCTTGATAAAGTTGCAGTTCTTCCTGAGCGCTTGTCATACTATCGCCAAAATCCGTTCAATACTACCAGCCGAAAGGATAAGAGTGTCTATTCTTTGGCATACGTAATGGATATCACTGGCGAATATCTGAAGAGGAACAATCTCTATGCGACCTACAAGGATGAATACCTTCGGAGCAGACTTGGACTGCTTCAGGGCATGTATGATTATATCAAGCCAGAACTACAACCGGATGCTATGCAGATGATTCGTGAGCGACTGGATACTGATGCTATCGCCTATATCAATTCTCCTGCATGCGCTTTGAGCAAGCGAACCAATCTTTTCTATAAAGGCTACATGATGGGAAATCTGCTTGCAAAGTTGCAATACGACAGTTTGATGTTGGCGCGCACTATTTACCGAAAAATCAAAATATAATGAAGCAGCGAGAAATTGGTCCTGATATAATCCGCACGTTGGCCATCGTATGTGTGGTTTGTGGTCATTTCTTCACTGTCAATACACCTTACAATCAGGTACTATTTGAGGGTGGAAGTATGCTGCTGCAAGGATGCCTAAAGGCGTTCTTCTGCAACTTGGGTGTACCCTTGTTCTTGATGCTTACGGGGTATTTCAATTGCCGGAAGGAGTTTTCCTCAGAATATTATAAGAACATCAAGCGAGTGCTGATACCTTATGCCATCATCTCAGTTCTGACATGGGCAGTACTGTCGGCTGATCATTCTATCAAGGAGTTGTTTTTTGGTACCTTGGGGTATAAGACCATTGGCTATGCTTGGTATGTAGAGATGTTTATCGGTCTATACCTGTGTGTACCATTCCTGAATATAGTGGTGGAGAAGGTATTCAACTCGGATAAAAAGAAGTTGATATATGGACTCTTTGCAGTACTGATTTTCATGACCAGCTTGCCTCCATTGGTGGATAGGGGAGAGTTTCGTATTGTACCCAACTACTGGCAGATGTGTTTCCCTGTGCTACTGTATTTTACGGGAGCATATATACGATATTTTCAACCCGTGATCAAGCGTAAAGTTTTGGCTATTTTGGCTATTTGTGCAATATATCTACAATATCCTTTGACTAATTGGTTGAAAATCAATATTGTATGTAATGAGGGTAATTTGCCGAATTTATTTGGACCATATTACGCACTCCCAGGCTATATAGCTATGACGCTTCTGTTCGTCAGTCTGTATAAGGTAGATATCAAGACCAAGGCCATCGGGAAGGTGGTGACTAGCGTATCGCTTGCCAGCTACGAGATGTTCCTCTTTTCCTATCTCTGCGACCAACTGATATACCCACAGGTGATGGAGAGGTTCTATACGGATCAGAACTCGTTTATTGTTTGGTTTATACCCGTCACATTGACCATATTAATAACATCATATATACTGGCTTCAATCTATCAGAGAGTGATGGGACTGTTTGAGGTGAATAAGAAATAAACTATGCAACAACATAAACCAACCATACTAATAGCAAATGGAACGATGAATACCGGTGGTACGGAGACGCTCATCATGGAGATTTTCCGCCACCAGACTGGTCGTGTACGCTATATCCTAATGGTGCATTATCAAGGTGAGATACAGAAAGGTATATTCGATGATGAGATTCACTCCCTAGGAGTGGAGATTGTCTATATTCCATCTGTGGGCAGTTTAGGTATCAGCGGATATTGTCGCAAATTCAAGGAATATGTAAGCAAATTAGGTAAGATTGACATTCTCCACAGCCACCTGAATGCCAATGGAGGTATTATCTGTATGGCAGCAAAGAAAGTTGGCATTAAATGCCGTATTAGCCATTGTCATGCCGATATCCGCTTCAAGGGTGGCCTCATTAGTAACCTGAAAGAAGAGTTTACTTTGCAAGTGCTGAGAGCATACGTTAATACCTATTCCAACCATTATTGGGCTTGTTCGCACGAGGCTTGGAGACGACTGTTCTATCCTTGGAAGCATGAGGTGATTATCCCCAACATGATTGATGTGCAGAAGTACTTTTCTACGCCCGAGGACGTGCAAGAGGCAAAGGCTGCCATAGGTATGGAAGGTAAGTTTGTGGTAGGTTCGGTAGGGCGTGTGGCTCGCATCAAAAACTATGAGTTGGCACTTAAGGCTGTAGCTCTCCTCAATCAGCAAGGCATGGAGATACACTTTGTATGTTACGGTCGCTTTGATGCCCAGAAGGATGCCTATTGTGCCGAATTGGTGGCACTGACCGAGAGTTTTGGCATCACTGACAAAGTTCACTTTATGGGCAACACCACCCATGTAGCGCACGACATCAAGGCATTTGACGTGTTTCTGATGCCATCCACCACCGAGGGTTTTGGAATGGCAGCCATCGAAGCTCAAGCTGCTGGCATATCTACGCTACTGTCAACAGGTATTCCACAGATAGTAGATGTAAAGTTGGGGCTAGTGAGATTTCTTCCGCTGGATGACGTTAATGCATGGGCGGAGGAGATTGGACGAAAGAGAAAAGAGGAAGAACCGACGCATGAAGAAATCGTAGCCGCCTTTGACAAACGAGGATACAACTCTGTGTCAATGATAAAAGACATTGAAGATAAGTATTTGAATATGATTTGTAACGATAAATAAGAACTATGGCAAGAAGTTTTTGGTTAGAATATCCAATAAGTGTTTATCACTGTTTTATGAGCTGGCTGATGCCTATAGTAGTGTCTGACGAAAAAGCTGTTGATTGTTACTATCGCAAGCACACTGGAGGCCGTCCTGCTAATATGGAAGATCCGCAGTTGTTTAGCGAAAAACTACAGTGGTATAAGTTGTATGCTCGTAAGCCTTTAATGGAGAAAGTCGCAAATAAATATACGGTACGAGAATATATAGAAAGTGTTGGTTATGGACATTTGCTGAATGATCTGTTAGGAGTATATAAAAATGTGTCGGAGATTGACTTTAATGCTCTACCTAATCAGTTTGTGCTGAAAGATACTCATGGCAGCGGACATAATATCATTGTGAAAGACAAGAGCCAATTGTGTAAATGGCAAGCAAAGATGATGATGCACACTTGGCTTCACCAAACCATAGCATGGAGCGGACGTGAGTGGGTGTATCAAAGCATGCCAAGGCACATCATTGCCGAGAAGTACCTTGAAGATGAGACTGGAGAATTACGTGATTATAAGTTTTACTGTTTCAATGGTGAATCTAGGTTTATGCAGTTGGAAGTGGGGCGTGGAACTGAGCACAACACCCGCAACTTCTACGATATGGATTGGAACCTGATGCCTTTCGGGAAGGAGCTCCCACACAATCCGAACATCAATGTCCCACGCCCTCAGATGTATGATGAGATGCAGAAAATTGTACGTGATCTCTGTAAACCCTTCCAATACGTTCGTGTTGACCTCTACCAAGTGTGTGGAAAGATTTATTTTGGTGAATTGACTTTCTTTCCTGCTGGCGGAGCTCCCGACTTTGTGCCTGCTGAGTATGATGCGATTGTAGGCGAAATGTGGAAACTTGAAAAAGAATAAGTATGTTACGTCGATTCTTATATACATACCCCTCTGTATTGGGGCTAATCAAGGCATTCTTTTATAAGTTCGCTTTTGGTAGAAGTTTGCAGTTTACTGGATTGCCCCACGTCTCTCGTACTGCAACAATTCGTATCAGAAAAGGTGCATCTGCAAAAATTGGAGCAGTTTCTAATTTTGCAGATGGTGTGATATTGTCAGTTGCCGGTCATGGTCAGTTTACAGTAGGGAATAACTCATCCATGGGTTTTTATACAATCATCACTTGCCATCACAAGATCTCCATCGGAAATAATGTGATGATAGCACCTCACGTTTCTATGTATGACCATGATCATGAAATACATGTGGCTGGTAATATGAAGGAGGCTGGTTATACGTACGGAGAAATCGTTATAGGTGATAACGTCTGGATAGGCGATAATGTAATCATCCTCAAAGGCGTACATATTGGTTCTGGTAGTGTGATAGCTGCTGGTTCATTGGTTAATAAGGATGTTCCTGCTAATGTCATCTATTATAACAAACGCGAGAAGGTAATAAAGAAACTACATGAGTAAGATACTGATATTTGGAGATATTTGCCCAACCAATGATACCAAGGAGGCATTCGAGTCGGGCTCTGGTGAGAGTTTGTTTGGCAATGTGCTTCCCCTAATCAAGGAGGCAGACTATTGCATTGCCAATTTGGAATGTGCAATTACTGACCACCCTACTCCGGTAAAGAAATGCGGACCGGTGCTGTATGGCAGTACTAAATGCATGGCTACCATAGCCGATGCGGGTTTGAAGGCTGTGAGCCTTGCCAACAATCATATTCGCGACTGCGGAGATGAGGGTATATGTTCTACCTTGGACATTTGCCAGCAACACCACATCCGTACATTCGGAGCTGGTGTCGACGAGCAGGCAGCTTCCGTTCCGCTGATAGTTGAAGTGAAGGGCAAGAAGATAGGTTTTGCATCGTTTGCAGAACGAGAATTCAACTACACAAAAAACGGAAAGATGGGTGCCAAGGCGTTGGATGTGTTCGAAGACTATGATCGCATACGTCAGTTGAAGGCACAGGTGGATTGTGTTATTGTGTTGTTTCATGGCGGTATAGAGAATTATCGCTATCCCAGCCCTTTGCTTCGGAAGAAATGTCGAAAGTTTGTGGACTCGGGAGCTAATGTGGTGTTGGTCCAGCATAGTCATTGCATAGGTTCCTACGAAAAGTATCATGGTGGAACTATTCTGTACGGTCAGGGCAATAGCATTTTTGGTTACAGGAAGGGCGATGATAAGTGGAATGAAAGTCTGGTGTTAACAGTTAGTGTTGAGGATAAAGTAAGCGTTGTGTTTACGGCCTTGGAGACACAAAGCAATGGATTGATCAGTCTTTCGTCAAATCCCGATGGTATTATGGTACCTTTTATGGAGCGATCAGCCAAAATCACAGATATGGCCTTTATCGAGGCTGAATGGCAGAAGTTCTGCAATGAAATAGAACCCCTCTATCTTTCTATGCTTTATGGTCACGGCTTGCAGACTAATCGCTTGAATCGTCTGCTTCGAAATAAGTTGGTACGACTGCTTTACTCCAAATGGCAGTTGAATGTGACCAATAATCTTGTGCGTTGTGATGCCCACCGTGAAGTGATAGAAACTTTGCTGAATAAATATAATTATTGATATGACACCCTATTTCGTAGTTTTAATATTAGCATCGATTTTTATGGCCGTCTATCAGAAGAGCCAGAACAAATTGTTTTTGGTTCTTTGTGCTATACCTTTGATAGTATTAATTGGATTTAGAAGTGCAGAGGTGGGAACGGATACAGGTGGTTATTGTCGCAGTTTTTTGGACAAGGCTAACTATTCATTGTCTCTTGATACACTCGAAGGATTCTCTACTGAGCCCGGATGGAATTTGTTGAATTTGTTGTTGATACGTTTGGGTGAGCATTATTTTATAATTCTTACCGCAGTGGGTATTATCTGTACAGCTGCTGCATTAAGAGTGATAAATCAATTATCGAAATCAAAGACTCTTTCCTTATTTGTATATATTACTTTGGCATTCTATTTGTTTGCATTTGCTGCTTCTCGCCAGGCGGTAGCAATCGGTATTTATATGTTGTCGATACCGTATCTGCTTAATAAGGATTTTAAGAGGTATGCCATTACAGTATGTATTGCGGCCTTGTTTCACCAAACAGCTCTTGTAGCCTTACCACTATACTTTTTCTTCAGACTGCCATTTTCCAATAAGGTTTTGGCATTGATTATTGTTGGCGGTTTGGTAACGGGTGCTATCATTCCACGAATTATGACCTTTGCTGCTACGATTGAGGACCGATATAGTGTATATACAGAACATGAAGGCGGTGGAGAAATGTTTACAGTTTTTTATTTGATTCTGAGTGTGTTCTTTATTTTGCAACGGTCAAAAATCAAGGCAGAGTATATTAGGAATTATGATGTCCTGCTGAATATGTTGATTTTTGGTAGTTTGATTTATGTAGTTGTAATTTTGTCTGGTTTGTATGGAGAGGTTACCCGACTTGCAGCATACTTCCAGGTCTCTACAATAATTCTGTGGGCATACCTGCACAAACATCGAGTCACTTCTCTAAATGCAGTATTCTGGTTGATTGCTATAGTAGGCCATTTAGGATATTTCTATATATACCTTTCTAAGATTGGACATATTGTTCCATATAGTTTTAATGTAATGTTGAATTAAAAATGAAAGTCTCAGTAATAATGGGAGCCTTCAATGCTGCTTCCACATTATCCGCATCCATCGATTCTGTACTACAGCAGACCTGTAAAGATTGGGAGTTAATAATCTGCGATGACTGCTCGACGGACAATACCTTCGATGTAGCAAAGTCGTATGCCGAGAAGTATCCTAATATTCGAGTGATTCGCAACGAGAAAAATAGTCGTTTGGCTTATTCTCTGAATCATTGTTTGAAGTATGTCCAAGGCGAGTATATCGCTCGTATGGATACTGATGACCTATGCCTGCCTGACCGTCTGGAGAAGCAGGTGGCTTTTCTTGATGCACATCCAGATTTAGCAGTCGTAGGTGGTGGTGTGATGTTGTTTGATGGTGAGAAGGTAAAGAAGACCATCTTCAATCCCGAGAAACCACGGAAAGAGTATTTAGCCAAGGGTGTACCCTTCTTTCATCCCACCATCATGATGCGCAAATCGGTATACGATGCACTGAATGGTTATATAGTGAGCGACCGCACTAAGCGAGGGCAGGACTATGATATGTGGTTTCGCTTCTATGCCAAAGGATTCAGAGGATATAACCTTCAGGAGCCAGTATTGCGTTATCATGACAGTTTGTCAGATTACAGCAAGAAGAGTTCGTGGAATATGACGTGGGGAGCTACAAAGACTATGTGGCTTGGGTTTAATGCATGCAAAATGCCACTGTTTCTATATCCATGGATTTTGAAACCCATTGTATCGTGGTTGCTGCCTAAAAAGTTAATTTACATGATTCATAACAAGAAAACGTAATGGAGAAAAAAATCAAGATAGCAGGTGTGGCTACCAAGGCTCAGGGTATCAAGTGGTTTATGTTGGATAATTTACGCTATGCAGCAAAAAACGGATTTGAATCATATATCATCTGTGAGCTAAGTGATATGTTTGACGGTGAGAGCTTGGCTGGTATAACATATTTACCACAAAAGATGTCAAGGGGAAATGTGTCTCCTTTAGAAGTGATTAAAAGTGTTCGTATGCTATATAAAGTTTTTAAGAAAGAGAAGTTCGACATCGTACAATATACATCTTCCAATGCTGCATTGTATGGCTCTATAGCAAGCTGGCTTGCCCGAGTTCCAGTCAGAATCTATTGCCAGTGGGGGATTTCTTATACAGATTATACTGGTATTAAGAAATGGTTCTATAAGACGATGGTCAAGGTGACTTGTTTGTTCTCAACCCGTGTGCAGCCTGATAGTTTTGGTAATCTGGAGTTTGCAACTGCAGAAAAACTGTATTCTCGTAAAAAAGGAAATGTGATATTTCATGGTAGTGCTTGTGGAGTGGATTTGAAAAAGTTTAACATTTCTAAAAAAGAAAAATGGAGTGAAGAAATACGTAATGAGTATGACATTCCTCATAATGATCGAGTATTAGGATTTGTTGGACGTATAGTACCAGAGAAAGGAATAAATGAGTTGCTCGAGGCATTCATGTCGCTTGATAGCGACAATGATGTGTCTTTGTTTATCGTAGGTCCCTATTATGAAACAGAAAGGCTGAACCAAGAAATATTTAAAAAGGCCCAAGAGCATCCGAAGATCCACTTCACAGGATCTGTGAGCAATCCGGCTAAGTTTTATGCGGCATTTGACTTTTTTGTTTTTCCAAGCTATAGAGAGGGATTTGGTTCTGTAGCATTAGAAGCTGCTGCATTTGGCGTGCCGACAATCGTTAGCAATATCAAGGGGCCAACAGAGTTTATCCATCATGGTGAAAACGGCATAGTTTGTGAGGCAAAATCAACGGATAGCCTGCGAGGGGCAATGAAAGATGCGTTGAGTATGGATACTGGAGAATACGCTAGACTGAGTCAAAATTGCTATAATAAAGTCAAGGATGAGTTTGACTCTCAACTTTATCAGTGTGAATTTGTCAAGGATCGATTAAAGCTATATAAAGAGTCTCAAAAATGAAAAATATTCTTCTGATAAATGCCGAGGGGGTTCAGGCTATCTGTTTGGCTCGTTCTCTGAGGAAGCAAGGGCATCGTGTGGTTGGCTTCTGTAACCATAAGATGACAAGCGGATATGCTACAAGATGGTTGAGTGAAAAACATCAATCGCCTGATATTACATTGCATACTGTTGAGTTCAAGTCGTTTCTCTACGATTATTTGGGGCTGCATCAGGTGGACTTGATTATTCCACTTGCTGACGATGGTGCGGATTTTCTGAGTAAGAATAAAGAAATAATAGAAGAGAAGTTTCATTTGAAGTGTGCTATACTGTCTTTTGAGGTCTTCAATATTGCCAATGATAAGCAGAAGCTAATGGAGCTATGCGAAAAGTATGGGCTCTGCCATCCGCATACAAGAGGGCTGCCGGTTGGATTTAGAGATATTCAAGAGGTAGCCGATGAGATTAGGCAGGTGGTTGGCTATGTAGGATTTCCCGCTATGATTAAGCCTAATCTGTCGCAAGGAGCTAAAGGTATTATGCGTGTGGACAACATGAAAGAGCTGATGGAGAAATATCCAGATGTACATAAGCATTTTGGTGCATGCACTTTGCAGCAGTATGTGGAGCAACCAGATTACTATTATAACGTGATGCTCTATCGCGACAAGAAGGGCAATATGGACAACTACACCATTATAAAGATCCGCAGGTTCTTCCCAATCAAAGGTGGCAGCAGCTGTTACAGTGAGACGGTTGAGCATGAGTATTTGCTCAATCAATGCCGAGAAGTCTTGCAAAAACTGAATTGGGTCGGCTTTGCTGATTTTGATGTGTTGGAAGAAGTGCAGACACATGAATTGAAGATTATCGAGATTAATCCTCGTGTGCCATCGAGTTTTCAGGCAGCCTTTGCCGCTGGAGTGGATTTCGGTAAAGTGTTCGTTGCAGATGAGTTTAATGAGCCGATGCCTAAGTTCGAATATAAGATTGGAAAGCAGGTTCGTTGGATGGGGTTGGATGTGATGTGGTTCTTGTTCTCAAAGGACAGATTCAAGTTTAGACCGTCTTGGTTCAATTTTTTTGGCAAGGAAGTAAGTTACCATGATGGTGCATGGAATGATCCATTGCCAATGCTTGCTGGTATGTTTGCTGGTATACTGAAGTATCTGAACCCAAGTTTCAGAAAAGCAAAATTAAAAAAATAATTAGAAATTAAGTAAGTATTCAAAAAGGTGCTTAATTGGGTAACCATATCTTTACTGCTGAAGTAAAAATATCCTTATGTACAGTAGTGAAGATTTAGAAAAACTTTATATTAAGTACTAGATGGAGGTTTTACCAGTCAGTGTGTTGGTAGAAGGTTCTGTATGAAGAACAAGGTACCGTTAAAATCCAATAATTTTATGAGTGTTTTTTATAAGGTATCGATTATGATACTATATAAAAAGGGGAATGCTCAAATTTGCCTACTAACGCCAAATTGGGAACAATGCTATTTTATTTGGCTAAACTAAAAGGATATTCATAACTTCAATAAATTATGTTTTACAAATTAATCAAGCGAATTTTTGACTTTATCTGTGCTTTGATAGGTATCATTGGCACTTCACCATTGTGGATTATTAGTATTATTGGTATTTTAGTTTCCGATTGGGGACCGATATTCTATATAGCACATCGTATAGGTAAAGATAATAAACCTTTTAAAATGTATAAGTTCCGTTCTATGCGGGCAGTAAAAGCGGCAACGGAGGCTTCTTTAAGACCTGATGAAGAACGTATCTTTTCATTTGGTCATTTTATTCGTAAAGTGAAGATTGATGAATTACCACAGATGTTAAATATTTTAAATGGCACAATGTCAATCATTGGTCCTCGTCCTGTTGCTCAAGATCAGTTTGAAATGTTTCGTTATGGCAAATGGAATGAGGCTGCAAAAGTACCTGTAGGATTGAGTGGTCCTGCTGCTTTGTATGATTTTATATATGGGGACCAAATCACGGATGAAAAGGAATATATGGAAAAAGTATATCCTACACGTCGTGAATTGGAATATACATACGTGAAAAAAGCAGGTATCTTCTACGATTTGAAAATGATTATATATACAGTGATTTGTATTATTTATGCGTTGTTCGGTAAGGAATGTACATGGATGCTGAACGAGTTTATAAATGATGCGAAAGAAACAATGGAAAAGTAACATTTAAAATCTAAATTTATGAAATACTTACTTGTAGTAGCCCATCCAGATGATGAGACTCTTGGTGCTGGTGCATCTATGTATAAATGGACTCGTGAAGGACAGACAGTGGATGTAGCTATCATGTGTACGGAAGCAAAGGCTCGTGCGTTTCGTCTAGGAGATAACGAATTGGAAGATGACACAAATGCATCAAATAAGTTTTTGGGTGTAAGTAAAATATATGAAGGAACTTTCCCAAATATTGAAATGAATACTGTTCCTCACTTGAAATTGGTACAATTTATTGAAAGTGTAATACGTGAGAGTGAGCCGGATATTATCATTACACATCATCCTGCAGATACAAACAATGATCATTTGCAGACTTCCATGGCTTGTCAGGAGGCTGTTCGTTTGTTTCAGCGCCAGTCAAATATAAAGTCTGTGAAGGAGTTTTGGTATATGGAAGTACCTTCATGTAGCGAGTGGGCAATCAATGATGCCATGAATTTATTTCGTCCTAACTGTTATGTTGAGGTGGGTAAGGAAGGTGTGGATGCCAAATGCGAGGCGTTGGCTATGTACCGTGGTGTCATGCGTCCATATCCTCATCCTCGTAGCAATGAGTATATTTCAGGTTTGGCTGCAATGCGAGGTAGTCAATGGGGATGCAGTTACGCAGAGGCGTTCCAAGTGGTGTTGAGACGTTATTAATATTTTATGTATGAAATATTTAAAAGCTATATGGATATTTTGCTTCTACTTTTTTGTCCCTAGAAGAGCAAAACGAATGCCCAATAATTGAATATATAGTATGGAAATAAATAAAAAAATGCTTGAAACTCTCTTTGCAGAGGCTAAAGAAAATTCACGTTTGCGTCAGAGCTTTGACCTACGTACTTCATCTGCTGATACCAGCCAACGCATGCTCAATGCATTGTTGCCAGGAACTGAAGTGCCTATCCATCGCCATGAAGATACTACAGAAACTGTAATCTGCTTGTGTGGTAAGTTGGACGAAATTATTTATGAAGAGGTTGTTTCATATGAGAATGATATGGCAGGACTTCTACAAGGTATGGATGCTCAAGATGTATCTCGCAAGGTGTCGTATCAAGAAGTACAACGTATTCACCTCAATCCTGCAGAAGCCAAGTATGGCTGTCAAATCCCCAAAGGTGCATGGCATACAGTAGAAGTATTTGAGCCTTCGGTGATATTTGAGGCCAAGGACGGAGCGTATCAAAAATAGAACCATCTACACATGAAAATATTAATAGATAACGGACACGGCAAGGAAACTTCCGGCAAATGTTCGCCTGACGGTCGTTTGAAGGAGTATGCATATACTCGTGAGATTGCAGACCGAGTGGTAACCGGATTACAAAATGAAGGCATTGATGCTATGCGTATTGTGCCGGAAGAAAATGATGTGACGTTATCTGAGCGTGTGAAGCGTGTCAATGCATTCGGCAAAGAGGCTATATTGGTATCAATCCATTGCAATGCGATGGGGAATGGTGCTGAGTGGATGTCTGCAAACGGATGGAGCGTATTTGTTGGTAACAATGCTTCAATGAATAGCAAACGGCTTGCCCGGCAATTGGCACAAGCTGCCTTGAACATGAAGGTGAAAGTACGTCGTCCGTCTCCACAAAAGTTGTATTGGACTGCCAATCTTTATATCTGTCAGAAAACGAATTGTCCGGCAGTGCTGGTCGAGAATTTCTTTCAGGATAATAAGGAGGATGTTGAATTCCTTCTCTCGGAAGAAGGGAAGCAGTGTGTCACGAATATATTGCTGGAAGGTATTACGAACTATTTAAAGGAATATCAAAGAAATATGTAGGTCCCTGAACTCATGATATATTCATGAATTCCCTGCATTATACGAGTTGGGAAGAATACAGCGGTATATTCCTGACTTATCCCTCATATTAGCGTAAAAGCTGATATGTGTTTGTATGTAAGATATATCAACTGTCTGTGAAGATGGTTGATATATCAGTTTTAGGGGGTATGTTGATTAACGTCCTTTTTTATCGGTTTAAGGGAAAATAATTATGGATTAGTATCTATTCTCGGATTTACTTGTTACCTTTGTGGTATAAAATAATTCATAAAATGAAAAAGAAAGAATCTCATGATATAGAAGAGAAGAAAGAATATCTTTCACATGTGTCAGAACCAACCTCTGAATATGGAGCTTATTCAAGTTCTACATCTATACCAGGTTGTTGTTCAATAGATGAACTTCATACAATTTTAGACCGTGTAGAAAAGAATTTTTCTCAGGGAAAAAAGGTGTGTAATGAAGAAGCCTTAAAGAGAATAATGTCGTGGTAGAGTTTCAAGTTGAATGGGATGAAGAAGCTTTAGATGTTTTCAAGGCTATATTTCAGTGGTATAAGAAGAATTTAGGTCAGAAAGCTGCAGATAAGTTTCGAAATGGCATATTGAATGCTGTTCGTATTTTACAGTCTAATCCTCAATTAGGTAAGGTAGAAGAACTATTGGTAGGTAGAGAGAAGCAATACCGTTCTTTATTAGAGTATCCTCATCATCGTATAATTTATTTTATAGAAGATTCTGTTATTTATATCGCATATATCATGGGATAATCGCATGGATAGTAAAATGATTCCTATTGTAGTGAAATAAATGGTTTGAATGTGGTGATATATCTTTTCTCTGTGAAGATTATGGCTTAGTATTATATGTAACCATTCTATTTTCCGCCTTGACATAAGTTGTTAGCCGACATATCTTTGCG
>NZ_CABUHK010000055.1 GCF_902491285.1 uncultured Bacteroides sp.
TATGAATAAAAAAATGACTACTTTTGCACGCGAAAACCCTAAAAAGAAGGAATTAGCGTGCAAAGGTATTTTATTTATTTGGCTTATGACGGGACCAACTATCACGGTTGGCAGATTCAACCGAATGGGATTAGTGTACAGGAGTGTCTGATGAAAGCATTGTCCACTTTTCTGCGCCGTGAAATAGAGGTGATAGGGGCGGGACGGACAGATGCGGGCGTGCATGCTTCTCTGATGGTCGCTCATTTTGAATCTGAAGAGCTGTTGGATACGGATTCTGTCACAGATAAGCTGAATCGTCTGCTTCCACCGGATATTTCCGTTTATCGGGTTTGCCGGGTCAGACCGGATGCGCATGCCCGTTTTGACGCGACCGCCAGAACATACAAGTATTATGTAACAACTGCGAAATATCCTTTTAACAGGCAATACCGTTGCCGTGTTTTCAATCCATTGGATTATGAACGGATGAATGAGGCTGCACGTACTTTGTTTGAATATACGGACTTTACAAGTTTCAGCAAATTACATACGGATGTTAAGACGAATATTTGTCATATAACTCATGCCGAATGGACGCAGGAAGAAGATGCTACTTGGGTGTTTACTATTCGTGCCGATCGTTTTCTGAGGAATATGGTGCGTGCCATAGTGGGAACATTGATTGAAGTGGGGCGTGGAAAACTGTCTGTTGAAGGTTTCCGCCGGATTATAGAACAGAAGGATCGTGGTAAGGCCGGAACGTCGGCTCCCGGTCAGGCTTTGTTTTTGGTGAATGTCGAATATCCCGAAGATATATTTGAAGTTAGTAATTTGTAATTAGTAGATATTCTCATGTGGTTATTATTAGCATTTCTCTCGGCGACCTTGCTGGGATTTTATGATGTATTCAAAAAGAAATCGCTGAAAGATAATGCGGTACTTCCCGTTTTGTTTTTAAACACTTTCTTTTCCAGTCTCATCTTTCTGCCGTTTATTCTGTTCTCTGTATATCAGCCGGATTTATTGGACGGAACGATATTCAATGTCCCGGTTGCGGGGTGGGAACAGCATAAATATATTATTATCAAGTCGTTCATAGTGCTGTCCTCATGGATATTCGGTTATTTCGGGATGAAGCATTTACCTATTACTATCGTAGGCCCGATTAATGCCACCCGGCCGGTGATGGTACTTGTAGGAGCTATGCTTGTGTTTGGCGAACGACTGAATCTTTATC
Organism: uncultured Bacteroides sp.; assembly: GCF_902491285.1. Taxonomy (GTDB): domain Bacteria; phylum Bacteroidota; class Bacteroidia; order Bacteroidales; family Bacteroidaceae; genus Bacteroides. The sequence goes on from NZ_CABUHK010000055.1 coordinate 1,220, forward strand.
AATGGATTGGTGTGATGCTGGCTGTCGTTTCTTTTTTCATGTTGAGCCGTTCGGGAAAGAAAGAAGGGATTGACTTCAAACATAACAAATGGATATTCTTTATTGTATTGGCGGCGGTAACAGGTGCTATCAGCGGATTGTATGATAAATATCTGATGAAGTCACTGAATCCGATGCTGGTGCAGTCCTGGTATAATGTTTATCAGGTCTTTATCATGTGTCCTATTCTGTTGCTGCTTTGGTGGCCGAAAAGAAAGTCCACCACTCCGTTTCGTTGGGACTGGACGATTATTCTGATTTCCATTTTCCTGTCGGCGGCGGACTTTGTCTATTTTTATGCACTGAGTTATGATGATTCCATGATTTCTATCGTTTCGATGGTTCGCCGCGGAAGTGTCATTGTTTCTTTCATTTTCGGAGCTCTTTTCTTCCGTGAAAAGAATTTAAAAAGCAAAGCGATTGACCTTATACTGGTGTTAATCGGAATGATATTCTTATATTTGGGGACTAAATAAGATTGATATGAAAATAAATACACTTTTTATCGCTATATTCTTTTCTGTTGTCGGGTTCTTTTCCCTGACCTCTCTTCAGGCACAAGAAGCCAAAACTTTGTTTGTGAATATGCCGGATTCCTTGAGTCCCTTGCTGACTAAAGTGAATCGTGCCGACTGTGTTGATTTCCTGGAAAGTAAAATGAAAGCACAAGTAGAAAATCGTTTTGGAAAGAAGTCGGAAATGACAGAGCTCGGTAAGGACTTTATCCGTATGCAAATGTCTCCGCAAGCTACGTGGCAGATGAAAGTCCTGGCATTGAATGATACAACGAATGTTATCTGTACAGTCGCTACCGCTTGTGCTCCTGCCTGCGATAGTAGTATCCGTTTTTATACGACTGACTGGAAGCCGCTTACCGAATCTCCGTTTATCACTTTGCCTGTAATGGCTGATTTTCTGAACACGCCGGATTCGGCAGGTGTATATGTCTTTGACGAAGCACGCCGTTCGGCAGATATGCTTTTGATGAAAGCTGATTTCAACAAAGAGAATACTGAGCTGACTGTTACATTTACTACTCCTGACTATATGTCAAAAGAAACGGCGGAAAAACTGAAACCGTTTCTCCGCCGTCCTATTGTTTATCGTTGGAAGAATGGAGCTTTTACCAGGTAAATTCTCCACTCTTCATCTTTCATTCTTAGTTCTTTAAACACTCATTGATGAACGCCACCATTTCCGGTGTATTTGCTTCTACGCTTTGAAGTAGTTTGAACTGTGCTTTGGTGCGAACCAGATTATGTTCCGGATATTTTATCTTATAGTAAGTATCTCCGTTGATATAATCGGCAAGGAAGCGTACACATTGCATATATGGGAATAAAGCGGCGGCATAAGGAAGGTTTTCTATTTCAATCGGTGTCAGGAATGACTTGGCACCTTTCAGATAGCCTTTGGTAAATGCTTTGAATATTTCCATATTGAAATTCACGCGGTCAAGGTCTTTGTCATCTTCATCTCCGGTGTTGGCTCCCGTGCGGAGGAAATCACCGTAATCAGAGAATATGAAGCTGGGCATGACTGTATCCAAGTCGATCACACAGAGAACTTTACCATCTTCATCGAACATCATATTGTTCACTTTCGTATCGCAGTGGCATACGCGTTTAGGCAGTTTGCCTTCCCGATATAAACGTTCTGCCTTGCACATTTCGTCTGCTCTCTTTTCTATCTCATCCAGGAAATATTGTACTTCTGCCACTCTTCCGGCAGCGTTGGCTGCTACGGCATCGCGCAGTTGCTTCAAACGGAATTCCATATTGTGGAAGTCGGGAATAGTCTCACCCAAAGTCGCCGGAATATCTGCCAGCATAGCCTGGAAGTTACCGAATGCTTCTCCGGCATAGTTTGAATATTCTGGATTGACTGTTTCATAAGTCTTGGCACGTGGGATGAATACCATAACACGCCAGTAGTTGTCACCGTCAAACCAATAAGTCTTACCTTCTTCTGTTTCAACGAAAGACAAGACTTTACGGTCAATATCCGACTCTCCCGCTTCTGTCAATTTCTTACGGATATGTCCTGTGACAGCAGCAATATTGGATTGAAGCATTTCTACATTCTGGAAGATAGCATGGTTGATGCGTTGCAAAACGTAGTCGGGAGCATCCGCTTCCTTTGTGTTAACTTTGTATGTGTCGTTGATAAGTCCCGAACCTAACGGCTTGATTTCCTCTACCGTGCCTTGGACTTTGAATTTAGCTACAATGCTAGATAAATCTTTCATGGGTCTTTTCTTTAAAATTTATAATAAGGTTATTTATAATCGTATTTGGCTGCTTCGTTAGCCTGGTTGGCTGAACGAACAGGAACCAACGTGAATCCCCAGTTGTATTCGCGGTTGGCGGGAATCTGATAGAAAGGTTCCGGACGTGCCCCCCAACTGTCATAACCCCCGACTCCTTGTTGTTTCATGTCAACACAGACTTCCACGAAATCTCTCGGAGTGATGTCATTGACGTGATGCATTCTACGCAATACGTTGCGGGCAGCTTTCTCGTCATGATTGGCAACCTCTTCCGGGCTGAAGTTATTCCATTGGTAAGGGTGGGGTAGGGCCTCTTCCGAGTCGAAGTCTTCGATGGAATTACGCAATGCATTGAATCCGACAAGACTGTCGGCTACAATAGCCAGTCCGTTGCCTTTGTCGGGCGACAAAGCAATCCAGCGAGTATCCGTACGATGTCCGTTTTCTTGCGGGCGAACATAGTTGAAATACATTTTGTCCGCTGTTGTTTTATATACTCCTACAAGTGTACCATGATTGCGGTCGATATAATTTTCTTCCGGGCCACGACCGAAATATTGCACATTATTCATTCGGGCAGGCAGGCGGAAACGCACACCGATACGGGGAACTTCCAGTTTGGAAGCAGCCTTGCGGGCAGCATCACTTCCGGGGGTAAAGGTAGCCATGCGTGTGGCTTCGGAAACTTCAGTTTCGGCAGCTTGCATATTTGTCGAGGTAAATTTAGCATTTACATTCACCACTCCACTCGGATAAATCTTATAAGTTACGACATACAGATTGCCGGCTGCCAATAAATAAGTCACTTTCAATGAAACAACCTTATTCTCCGTAGTCATGCTGGCATCTGTCACATGGAAATTCTTGCTCGATTGCTTCCATACTTGTAAGCGTTTGGGAGCGCCGTTACCATAATCATTGTCATTAGGAGCACGCCAGAAGTTAGGCTGAATACCAAATCCATCTTTGAAATATTCCGTTCCGTCTACCTTATAAGAAGTAACCAGACCACTCTTTTTGTTGAATACAAAATTCACTTTTGAGGATGAGGCAATTAATTCGTCTCCTTGTGTGGACGTATTCAATGCAGGACCGCTGACTTTGTAGGTTCCTTTTTCTGCCTGTATCGGGAGTTGGAACTGATCGTATGCAATCTCATATCCGGCAGGAATCAGAGGTTCCGGTTCTGTCGTTGTCACACTGAAGTTGACAAAATATTCAGTGCCCGGTTGGGCTTTCAGACCATTTACTGGTACAGTGAACTCCTTGGATGCTTGCGGAGCAATATCCAAAGATACTTTTCCACCTCTTATATTCTTGCCATTAGCAACGACATTATAATGAATCTGGTACTTTTTCAGGTTTGTAAAGTAGAAGCGGTTGGTAATCTTAAATTTGCCGGATGCGGCGTCTGTCGCTTCAAACCCTACATTCTGATGTACATACTTCACCTCAGCCATTGCCGGATGCGGACCACGGTCGGGGTTGACAAGACCGTTGCAAAGGAAGTTACCATCGCTAGGCATATTCACACCGAAGTCGCCGCCATAAGCCCAGTATTCTCTTCCGTTCTTATCTTTCTGAAGGATACCTTGATCCACCCAGTCCCATATATATCCGCCTTGAAGATTCGGATATTTATAGATTGCCTGCCATTGTCCCCACAAGTTTCCGGTGGAGTTACCCATGGCGTGTGCATATTCTGAAGGAGCTATCGGGCGGTCGCTGCCGTTCTTGCCTATATTCTCCAGCCAGTCGGCACCCGGATATTGAGGAACGTACATATCAGTATTCCATTCCCATTGGGCACGTTCATAGTTTACAGGACGAGCCATAATATTCTTGTCCGCTTCTTTCAGCCACAGATATGTTTGGTAGAAGTTATACCCGTTTCCGGCTTCATTGCCTAATGACCAGAAAGTGACACTGGGATAATTCTTGTTGCGCTCAAACATATTTATGGTACGGTTCATGTGAGGTTTCAACCATTCGGGGTTATTACCTAATGAACCGCCTTTACGGAGATCGTAATACATACCGTGGCTTTCAATATTAGCCTCATCATATACATAAAGTCCGTATTCGTCACAAAGTTCATAGAAACGGCGGTCTTGCGGGTAGTGACAGAGACGTACGCTATTCAAGTTGTGCTGTTTCATTAGTTCAAAGTCGCGGCGCATCAGTTCTTCTGTTACGTAGTGTCCTGTTGCCGGATTGTGCTCATGGATATTTACACCTTTCAACTTCAATGGTTGTCCGTTGATAAATAAGCAGACATATGGCTTTCCGTTAGCTGCTTTCTGCTCAATCGGTTTAATCTCAATACGGCGGAAACCGACATTGAAAGGAACAATTTCATTTACTTTTCCGTTCTCTTTTACTGTCATCAATAATTTATACAGGTTCGGATGTTCGGATGTCCATGTATTTACGTCAGCCAGCTTTTTATCGAAAGAGAGTGTACGTACTTCATCAATAGGGATATAAACTGTTTTCTCTTCGGTAGCGATAACTTTTCCTTGAGCGTCCAATAATTCATAAACTAATGTAAGATTGGCTGCTTCTTTTTTATGGTTTCTCAAGTCTACGTTCAAGTTAAAAATACCATTCTTGTAACTGTCATCCAAGGTTGATGTTACTCTGAAGTCTTTAAGGGCAGCTTTGGGTTGTGAATAGACAAACACATCACGTTCAATACCGCTGATACGCCAGAAGTCCTGACATTCGAGATAAGAACCTGTGCTCCAACGGAAAATCTTCAACGTAAGCACGTTCTTGCCTGGTTTTACATACGGATTGATTAAGAACTCGGCAGGATTCTTTGAATCTTCGCTATATCCTACTTCCTTGCCGTTGATATATACATATACGCCTGATTTGGCTCCTGCCAGGTGCAGGTAAATATCCCGTCCGTCCCAATCGGCAGGAATGTCGATGTCGCGGCGATATACACCAACGGGATTAGCTTCCGGTAAGATGGGTGGCTGCGGGTTACGAGCCTTGAACTCGTAACCATGATTGGTGTAGATAGCTACTCCGTGTCCCTGTATTTCCCAGTTACCGGGTACTTGAATATCATACCATGAGTCCGTACTGGTGTTCGGGTCAGTAATGTTTTCGGGAAGATTCTGGTAGGAATCTACGAAGTAAAATTTCCATGTTCCGTTTAACAGCCGGTAGTACTTGCTCCTTTCAAATTTGCCGCTCATGGCATCGTTACGATTGTCGTATGTCATAAACGAAGAACGGGGATACTCTTTGTTGACTGCTACCACCTGCACATCTTGCCAATAAGGCTTTTTCGCATTGTCAGCTATGGTATTGGTTGCTACCAGGGAAAATATTCCCATAAAAATGTTAGTTAATAAGAGGGGGTACGATCGAAATTTCATGTTTTTCAATATTGGTTTCTCATTCTTTTTTATTTCACTTTAATATGGTCAAATCCTTCTCCGTAAACTCCGATGACGGCACTTTGTGAAACAAAGGCTTTCGGGTCGATGTCTTTTATCAGCCGGAAGATAATGGTAGATTCCCGCTTCTTGGCCAATACAAACATCATTTTCTGTTCTCGTCCTGTATAGAAACCGGTTGCGTTGATAATTGTAACTCCCCGGTGCGGATATTCATTGATTCGTTTTCCTATTTCCTGATATTTATTGGATATAATGAAAAACTGTACGGACTGTCGGGCGCTATTCACTACCTGATCAAGTACGAAACTACAAATATAAAGAGTTGCAAATCCATACACTACTTTTTCCCAGTCTTTTAAGACAAAATAACTGGATACTATAATAATCATATCACAAATTAATACAACTCTCCCTAGTGTGATATCCCGGTATTTGTTGATAATGGCCGCGATAATGTCAGTGCCGCCGGTACTTCCGTTAGCCGAAAAGGCCACCCCGATACCACCGCCACAGAAGGATGCTCCGATAACGCATGCCATAAAAGGCTGGTCGTGAAGAAGGCTGATACCTGCTGCCAATTTCTGTATGACAGATAAAAAAAAGGTCAGGGTGAATACTCCAAAAATAGTTTTGATGCAGAATTTCAAACCGAGGAGTTTGAGAGCCAGTAACAGCAGGAAGAAGTTGATAGTAAAATACGTATATTGCACGGGGAAGCCGGTAGCCCAATATACGATAGAAGCAATACCCGGTACTCCCCCGGTAGTGATATCATTAGGAAGCAGGAAAACTGTCCAGCCGATACCGTATAAAATCATGCCAATGACAATCATTACATAATCTTTGGCTTCGCGGATAATGCTTTGCTTGGAAGGCCTTGGAATAGCTGTTTTCATAAATGTGATTATGATGTTCTATAAAATGTTCGAACACGAACCTATGAATAATCCGGCTTTCCCCCAAAAGCCGGATTGCTTCACTGTGTTCGTGTAAAAAAGTACGATACTATTTTATTATTTTACAAAAGCGTGACGGTAGCCTTTTACTTTGTTCCATCCGCCGCGGGTGAAGTCGGGAACTTCAACCGGAGCCGAATTGTTTTCGATAGAAAGGCGGGTAAGTTCAGCCATACAGCACCATTCTGCAAGGTCATAAACGTCCATATCCAATGGCAAACCATTCTGCAGGCAGTATGCCAGACGATAATCCATGATAAAGTCCATACCACCGTGACCACCTACTTTCTTGGCAGTCTCTTCCAATTCTTTGTGAATCGGGTGTTTGTATTTATCCATTAAGGCTTTTCTTACATCAGCAGGTACGGAACCGTGCGCGTTCAGATTTTCGTGATTAGGTACATCGTTAGAGTCAACTTGTGAAGGTCTTAAACAATATTCTTCAATCGGATACTTGCTTGCATAACCGTCGGCACCCACAATCTGATACATACGGCTGTATGGACGGGGAGTCATTACATTGTGCTGGATTAACATAGTCTTACCGTTTTCTGTACGGATCAATGTTGAAGTCTGGTCACCGTTCTGGAAGTCTTTTACTTCTTCTCCTGTCTGTTTTTTGATATAAGCCGGACCGTTAACAGCTTTTGTATCCATTGCTACTAAAGTTTTCATGCGGTCGCCACGGTGGATGTCAAGTAATTGGCAAGCCGGGCCCATGCCGTGAGTGGCATATACGTCACCACGATGCTTTTGGTTGTAATCCATACGCCAGTTGTTCCAGTATGCACCCCAGAAGTCTTCCAAATTGTGGATATATGAACCTTCTACATGAAGTACTTCACCGAAAACACCTTGCTGTGCCATATTCAAAGAAGTCAGTTCAAAGAAATCATATACACAGTTTTCCAACTGCATGCAATGCTTGCGAGTCTTTTCAGACGTATTGATTAATTGCCAGATTTCATCCAATGTCATGGCTGCAGGCACTTCGATAGCTACGTGCTTGCCGTGTTCCATTGCATACACGCCCATTTCCGCATGATGTTTCCAGTCAGTTGCGATATACACGAGGTCAATGTCATCCTGCTCACAGAGTTTTTTCCATGCATCTTCCGAACCGCTGTAAGATGCCGCTTCCGGCAATCCTGCATTTTTCAAGATTTCCTGTGATTTCTCGACACGTTCGGGAGCAAGATCGCATAAAGCTACGATTTTAGTTCCCGGAATATGTGTCCAGCGTGCTACGGCACCGGGACCACGCATTCCCAGTCCGATGAAACCGACACGTACGGTATCAATTTTGGGAGCAACAAGTTGGACTACATCCTCTTGACCGGCAGGGCGGGCAGGGGTTTCTACTTTGATCGGTGTAAAAGCTTCCTGAGCTTTTTGCGAAGATGTGCAGCTTGTATGGCAGGTTAATAAAGTAAGGCCGATAGCTGCGACTGTAAATAGCTTTTTCATCATAATTTTATGTTTTTAATAGGGGGTTATTTGTCGTTTTTCATTTAGTTGTCAAAAGTAGTAATTAATAGTCAATTCTGTATATTTGTCACAGATATTTTTACTATAAATTCATATTTCGGGTAGAAAATGAGTTCTACTTTTCTCATTGGTTTCATCTTGTATTAATGTGTTTGAGTTGTGACGGTGATATTTCTTACATACGAGATAAATACACATCGTAAAGGGTACTCCCCTATGAGATAACGATTTATTTAGCATTTCTTAATATTTGAGTTTACAGTTATTATTTGAGCGTATTCAAAAATAAGACACGTTACAAGAGCATTTTCCTAAGATTTCAATCTTCTTTTGGTATTACTTAACTTTTCGCATGAACGAAGTATATGGCAATCATTTGTGGTCGGAAAACTCATTCTTCCAAAAGAATACGTTTTCCGTCAGCTTGTACAGCATATAGCTTTGCATACGTCAATGATACCGTCAGGGGAATCTCAAACTTGGTGAAAGTGGAGAAATAAAGCAGCTTTCCATCTGCATTATTATCTCTAAGTTCGAAGGCTACTGCTTCATCTCCATTGGTGATTGTCACTTCCCGTCCGTTGATATGTCCTTTTATATCTTTAGTGATAGGTCGTATCGTTTGGAACTGGGTGTAATAACCGACATCCGGTGGGGTAGTGTCCAGTCCTTCATCACCTGCTTTCCGGTCTTCCAGATAGTAGAATGGCTTGGCTTTCTTCGGATATTTAGCCATAGTTTGTTTGGTTTCTTTAATCATATTCTCCGTCACGGTATATTGGTAGCTGCCATATTGGTCTATCTGTGTATCTACAGGTACGAAGAATCCCCACATTTCAAAAAACTCAGTCAGGTCTTCCTGGGCGGCTTCGCTTGCCATCCGGGCAAACAGAAGTTGTTTGACTCCCGGATTATTGGAAGTAGTACGGTTTTCGCGCATGAGTTTGAATAATCTTTGCCAGAAATCAGGTTTATGTCCGCAGCGGTGATAGTAGTTCCATAGTTGCCAGTTCATACGCATATGTAGCTCTGTATTTTCTCCTTGATAATTACTGCCGAAATTGCACCATGGGCGGTTGAGTACACAGTGGGCTTCCGAAAGGGTCATTTTGGTTATATTTCCGTTAGAGTCGGTAGTACGGTTGTCCGCTGCTTTGGGGAGATTTAATTCCGTGCCGCGAGAGCAGTATTTGCCAAGTTTATATAGAATGAAGTTTGAAAATAGATTATTGGATGATTCGGTGGAACTTGGCCAGTCGATTGCCTGTTGATGGATATGTCCGATTTCATGTGCGGGTCCCCAAGCATTGTCTTTGGCGCTCATTACATTATCATATAACAAGATATTTTGGAGATAAGTATATACAAATGCGATGCGGTAATCAGACGCCCACATATAAGCACCTTCGGGCGAAATGGCAAACAAGTGGTTGTTTACCTGAGCGGGCCGTACATCTTCAATACCCATCAATTCCTGTTCCCATCCGATGATGTTGTCCCACAGGCTGATGGCGGATAATATTTCATCTTTTACGAACTCCCGGAGTTTATCCCGGTGGAAATAGAAGATAATCTTATCCCCACGTACTCCGAAATACTTATCTGTGGCTTTAGACAGTAGTTCTGCATATTTACTGTCTGTTTTATGTTCTTTCAAGTCGAAGAATCCGCTGACCGTTCCGCTTCCTGACGGAATATGTATTTTTATAGGTTTCGGATTACTGGTCAGGTCACAGTTGTACATGACAAAAAGTTGCCCGTTGTTACGTATCTTGATTTTGTTGATACCGTGTTCAAGATAATAGACATCTCCCGAGACGGCAGTCTGCACATATTCCTTTGCTTCCCAAAAGTTCGTTTTTTCTTCTCCTACACATTGTAGTGAGATTTCCCGTCCATAAGTGTCACCAACGAGAACGATAATTTCATCGTCTTTCTCCACTGCGATTCCGGTCAGGTTGTCCAGACTGCTGTAATGTTTGGTCATTAGCTTTTCGGCCCATTCGTTGACATTACTATAAGCGTTGTATTTGCGGATACGAAATTCTTTCTCCCATTCGTCATACGAATTATTTTTCAATGCTTCGGCTATATGGATGAAATATTTGTTGGGTAACTTGTTGATTTCTTTATCAGTAACGTCAGGCTTCAATTCGCTGCAAGTAATATCCTTAAATACAGTCAGCAATTTGCTTTCTAATGTCTTGTCTGTATTCTTTTGGAAAAAATGCATTTCATCACAACTGACAAAATTGCCAAGTCCGCTTTTTACAACGAATTTTACTCCTGTGGCTTTTATACCTTCCTTGAAAACGATCCTGCTCGGGTCATTTTTCATTTTGAAGTCATAAGTTCCTTGTAGGGTATAATTCTTTCTGGCTGAGTCGGTAGAGGTGTACACTTCTAGTTCACCAAAATTACCGTTACCGGAACGGGTGTAATAGATAAGGTAATTGATTTCTGTATCTCCTTTGAAGAAGTACTCCAAAGTAACCGGAAAAGAGGTATTGCTCCATGAGCTATGGTAATGGGATTCGGCGGCTCCTGTCGTAAATTTGCCGTCATATGATTTGTCTATGTCAGAACCGGGTTGGCATTCACTGGCTTTTCCACCGACCGGGATAATTTGGATGTCCTCGGGAAGTGTTATCTCTTTTATTTCTTCCTCTTCTTCAAAGCTGGGAGAAGGTGGAGTCAGTGTTTTATCGCTGGAAGAACAGGCGTGAAGTATGCTTCCGCAGAGAAAAAGAATTAATAAGTTCGTAGTTATGTTTTTCATGTCATTAATATGTTAGCGGTTGATAAAAGAAGAGGAGATACAGCAAAAGTCTATCTATTATGATACAATAATATCGTATAAATAGTTTTTGTAGTATTTCCTCTCTTATTTAGTGATTAACTTACTTCTTTTCCATAAGTATGCGTGCTCCGTCTGCTTGTACGGCGTAAATGCCGCAACCTGCTATAGAGACGGTGCGCGGAACAAAGAATTCGAAAGAATTAGAGAAGTAAACCACATCACCCATAATCTTTTCCCCGTTGCTGCCGGTTTCTTGTTTTCTGACTTCAAAAGCTACAGCTTGCTCACCGTTGCTGACACTGATTGCTTTTCCCTGTGTGGAAGCTTTTTCTGTGTAAGTCGGGGTCTTGCTTATCTGTACATTATCTTTGAATGTAGTATAGTAACCTACATTACCTATCTCCTTGAAGCGATAATCACCTTCAGAGAAGAATTCCTGCTTACGGTCTTCGATATACTGGATCGGAGCGGCTTTCGGATAATTCTTGTTCTTGATATACTGCTTGGTTTCTGTGATCATCGATTTGCTAACCGTATATTGGAACGTACCATACTGATTGATAGATTCACTTACAGGTTTGAAGAATCCCCATGTTTCGAAGAATTCTGTCAAGTCTTCTTGTGTGGCATCACATACCGCCTTTACAAATGCCATTTGACGTCTGCCCGGATCGCTTTCCGGAATATCCTTGTATGTTGTACGCATGATTTCGAATATTCTCGGCCAAATAGTCGGATTCTCTGCAGTTCCCTTACATAATTCGTAATATATCCAAAGTTGCCAGTTCATACGCATATGCACCTCGGTATCTTCGTTTTGGTGTGTAGAACTGCCCATGTTATACCATGCGCGTCCGTCTCCATAAACTGTTTTTGCCATATAGTCCAGACCGCGTCCACGTGATTTGTACTTGCCCAGACGATAGATAACGTAGTTGGAGAACAAGTTGTTGCTTGATTCCGTCGAACCTGGCCAGTTGATGGCATATTGATGAACGTGTCCCATTTCGTGTGCCGGTCCCCACGCATTATCTTCTGCTGCCATTACGTTGTCATAAAGCAGAATGTTTTTCAGGTAGGTGTAGACGAAAGCAACGCGGTAGTCTGACGCCCACATATAGCTTCCTTCCGGAGATATGGAAAACATATGGTTATTGTAATATCCGTCCTGACGGTATTTCTCAACACCACTCATTTCCTGTTCCCATCTCAGAATATCATCCCAAAGATGAATTGCGGACAAGATTTCAGTAGGAGCTGCGTCCAGCATTTTGAGACGGTGGAAGTAGAACATCATCCGTTCACCGCGCACACAGAAATATTTATGGGTTGCTTTGCTCAACAATTCCGCATATTTGGCATCGGTCTTATGCTCTTTCAGGTCGAAGAAACCATTGACAATACCACGTCCCAGTGGAATATGGATCTTAACCGGAGCCGGATTTTGTTTCAACCCTTCTCCTTGCACATTGTACATTATAAAGAGCTGTCCTTGTCCATTCATCTTCAACATATTCACACCTTCTACCAGTGAGTATTTGTCTCCGCTAGCTGCTGTTTGTACGTAGTTCTGCGCATTCGGGTCTTGGTGGTCGAAGTCTTGTTTGACTCCACCCTCTTCCCATATACATTGCAGTGAAACTTGTTGTCCTTCAGGTATCGCACCGACTAAAACCATCAGTTCCTCATCCTTCTTCACATAGATACCCGTCGGGTTGTCCAAATCTGAATATTTCTTAGTCTGTATTCGGTTGGCCCAATAATTATTGTTGCTATATGCTTCATACTCCCGGATACGGAAATTTTTCTCCCATTCATCGTATGTATTGTTTTGGAGTGCTTTAGCTACGCGTTTCAGGGTATTGCTGGTCAATGCTTCGATTGCTTCGTTGGTAACCCCAGGTTTCAACTCAGAACAAGTAAGGTCTGTAAAGACATTCAATATGGGAGCGTTCATGTCGCGGTAGTTAGTCTTTTCATAGAATTCCATTTCCCCGCAACTTACATAGCCTCCTAATCCACTTTGAATCGTGAATTTTACCTTATCAGCTATAATACCTTTAGTTAGAATACCGCTAATTCCATTGATTGTACCTTCAGCAAACTTGAAGTCAAAACTTCCGACATCCACATAATTTTGTTCGTTGTCCGCTTTGCCGGCAGGTAGTACACTGACGCTGAATTCCCCGAAGTTTCCGTTTCCATTTCTCGGATAATAGATAAAGTAGTCAATCTGCTTGTTGGGATCAACGGTGTATGTAATGTGGAATGGAAAGACGGTGTTCCCCTCCCCCCATGGTGAGTGGAAATGATTTCCATCAGGTTGTGTCAGTGCAGGGGCCTTTATACCATCGAATGTTTTTTCGATGCTCCAGCCTTCGCCTTGACTTGCATCTGCGATAGCGCTGATGATAGGAACTCTGGTGTCATTCTTGAACTGAACGTCATTAATACCATATTGTGTCAGGGTAATAGTATAGTTGGCATCAACAACTTCTGATGTGACAGTGACTTTGGCGGTACGTTCGTTTGTCAATTTGCTGTCCAGAACAGATAAAATTATTTCATCCTTTTGCTGGAATGCAGTTACCCATTTCTGATTGGAATTTACAGACCACTCACTTACACGCATGTTAGTCTTTACGGGTATTGAGATTGTTGTGCTACGGAAGTCGATTTCTTTGTTCAGTTCGCTTCCGTCAATTTCAAATTGCTTGGCTACAAGTTCTTCTTCGTCGTCTTTACAGCCGGTGTAAACGGTCATGGTAAAGAGACATAAGAGGAAAGTCAGATAATTGTATATATGTTTCATAAATAGTTATCTTTAATGGTTAATTTTAGTTTGCCCATATTTTAAGTTCGGCTATACCCCAGCAACCGCCTGCAGAGCCTGTACCGTCTACCGGTTCATTTCCTGTTTTAACGGCTATTCTTATATATTTAAATGGCTGGGAGGAAACAAACACTTTGGATGAGTATTTTTTGTGTGCTTCATATCGTGCTGGAACACCTGAAACCTCACCTAGTTTGAACCATGTAGCGGATTCGCTATTTGTTGTAACTTCATCATCGTTGGAAGCCCAGAGTGATATATCTTGCGGATTGGTATTGCCACCTCCTCTAGTTATGTATTCAAACATGACGGAGTGTACCTCTTTGCCTATTCTAACATCTAATGGAGTACCATAAGTTGCGTTTCCGGTAATTGTCCAATACTGAGTCTCAAAATGAGTCTCATTATTATTGTCAATCAAATTGCCATAATCATTACTGATGTGCCAACCGTAAACATCGAAGAAACTGGATGTTGTCAATTCAATTCTGTCTGCTTCCGGATCCAGCGGATATTCCAATATTATATAATGCAACTTCTCACTAACAGAAATGGTTTCTATTTCTGTGATAGGTTTAAGTTTCAAAGGAACTAGATAAGTATATCCTTTAGCTAATCCGGCTCGTCTGATTCTTATCGCAGCCGCGGCTTCGTTATTACCAGCTTCGAATACGCCTTCATTGATATTTACGATTGCCGCTTCAGGAATCATCAGATAAGCAGTGCCATTAGCTGTGTTATACGCATTTAATGCCTCATCGCTTCTGTCTACTTCTATTTGAGCGGTGAAATTCCACGTATTCTGTACACCTGATACCATAGCCATTCCTGCTTCAAACGCCCATTCGTCTCCTGTTACAGTGTTCAAATTAACCGTTTGACTTCCTTTCTTGAAATAAATGCTCAACTTGGTGACATTCAGTTTCAATATCAAATCTTTTTTATCTTGGTTGACCAGGTCGTTCGGACTGCTGAGACGGAAAGGAATGATATATACGTAATTGGGATTTTCGTCCTTTGTTTCGGCTATTTCCTCCAAAATTTTGGCAGGAGACAATTTCATCTTTACCTGTTTATAAGCGTCGGCAGAAGTAAGCTCGAGTGGTTCAGACTTGTAAGTATAACAAGCAGATGATAATACCTTGTAATTATTTCCTTGGTACCGTGCGTCTTTGTCAACTTCAGCTTGCGACATGATTTTTACTTGCGCCTGTGCGGTAGCTGCCGGATTACTTCCGGTTTTTACGACAGTCAGTGAATAGTCTACCTGTGATCCGTCGTCAAAGAGCTCTATAGTCTGTTGACCATAGGTTTTCAGATAGAGAATTTTGTCATATTGCTCAGGGATCAAGTCTTCGTAGCTGTCTTCCTTACAGCCTCCGAGTGCAGTGATTGCTCCCAAGAAAAGGAATGAATATATTAATTTCTTCATATTTGTATACTTGTTTAAGATTAATATTCCGGTGCTTGAACCATCTGTGTGTTTTTATACACTTCATTCACGAATACCGGAGCCAGATACATACGATTCTCCCATTTGAAGTCCTGTTGTACGGCAACAGGTTGGTTCAATTCCTCGAAAGAAGGATTTTCCAACTTTTCTATATTGAGTCCTTTGCGTACACCGGCAGCAAATGCTTGCGGAGCGGTCATCCAACGACGGGCATCATAGTAGCGATGACCTTCACCATACAATTCAACAAAGCGCTCGTTGTGTACCCAGTCTACCAAAGACATTCCTGATGCTTCGATTATTTCATGTGTCAATTCTGGAATACCGGCACGGCGGCGGATTGTATTCAGATACTTTAATGTGCTGGTTTCATCCGGGTTGTCTTTGGACGCATAACATTCTGCCAGGTTCAGATAAAGTTCCGCCAGACGGACGAGCGTAGCGGGATAATCTTTCTGGTCAAGGTTTCCGTATTGCGTCCAGTTAGTGTTCGGACGGATAAATTTCTTGCAGAGATAACCGGTTACACAATAGTTACGTGCACTGTTGCCTGTGACGCTTTTTCCTTGCTTGGCAGGATCCTTTAGATTAATTTCCAATGGTTCGCCGTTGTTTAACTTCACAGCATACTGGTCGCCGTCAAATGCAATCCACGCATAGAAACGGGGTTCACGGTTGGAGTTAAGACGAATGATGTCCCCTTTATAAGGCTCATACCATGTATCTTCTGCCGCATAAGTTCCTTGTTCGGCAGCGATGCGAGGTAACATACCATCTTTCGTATAGAATTTTTCTACGGCATTGAGGTAGGGTGATATGCCACTATATCCATCGTTCCAGTAAGTACCATTGTTCTGTTTGCTGCAATGCAGGGGCAAGCAAGCTAATTTTTGGTTGTAAGTATCCGTTCCTGCCACTCCCCAAATCATTTCCTTGTTGCCGTCAGAGTAACGGGTCGTTACGATGTAACGCATCAGCATGATACGTTTCTTGAAATCGTCTGTAAATGCGTCATTGTCTACCGGGGCTTTCAATTTCTTGAAAGGATCACCCATTTGGTCATTACTAATCAAATTGTCGCAGGATGCAATACCCATTAATGCATTTCCGCCGTCGCCTTCCGCCCATTCCAATGCGTCTTTGCAAGCAGTCAGTGCACGCTCCCATTTATCAGGGTCATAGGTTTTGCTTACCAGTTCGTAGCCATATCCCGGTGTAGTATATTTTTCATTTTTCCATTCAGGGAAAGGAAATTGACCGTTCCATAGCGGAGACGCTGCATAGAGTAGTATACGAGCTTTGATGGCTTTGGCTATAGTAGAAGTAGCACGTCCCCATTCATCGCCCACGCGGGAGGCTGGAAGATCTTCTGCCGCTTTGTCGAGCTTCATGCAAATCCAGCTCACTACATAGTCGAAGTGTGAACGGCCGTTATATTCGTTGGACGGTGTGTCCATATCGATATATGAGTCGGTGATTGGAATCGGTCCATAATATTCCAGCAGGCGATAGTGATAATAAGCGATTAGGAAATTGGCTTCTGCGCTCCATTCTTTCTTTAATACATCGGATATGCCTTGTGCGTTCTCCAATTGTGAGAGGAACAAATGGCATTGACCGATATAGCGGTAGAACGTACCCCATTTCCAGGCAGAGGCATTGCCGGGCGTGGCAAGTCCCCATGCAACCTTCTGTCCGTCGTGACTCCATAGTGGAGGCAGGGCGTACTCATCCGTTGATGCTTCTACTCCTGTATATTGCCAGGGGAAGAATTCTTTAATACCGGCATAGCAGGAGTATAAAAAACCTTTAGTCGATTCCGGCGTTTTAGTGGCATCTTTCAGTCCGGCTTGTTCGGGAGGAACAACGTCCAGATAGTCACAAGATGTAAGACAGCAAGCTGCTATCGCAAGCATTCCGCCTATTTGGGTTAATGTATCTTTCAGTCTCATATATGTGAGTATAAAATTTAAAGTTACTGTTTAGAAATTAAGTTGTACGCCGATGTTGAATGTGCGTTGCAACGGGTAAGAATTGTAAGAGAGTTCCGGATCCCAGAGCTTGAACGGGCTGAAAACTGCTAAATTGTCACCGCTGAGGTAGACACGACCGTATCTGAAACTATATCCGAGTTCCAATGTTTTGAAACGCAGGAAGTTACCGTTGCGCATCCAATATGAACTTGCTACATTGTTATTAGCTGTTTGCGAACCGACCAATCCCAGACGTGGATAAGTAGCGTTCGGGTTCGGGTTAGCTTCCGTCCAACGTTCGTCAGCAATGAATTGCATCACGTTATAGTCGCTTTCTCCGAATGGTGTGACACCGCTGACCATGATTTTACGTTTGGCGGAACCATTGAAGAATACTCCGAAGTCGAACTTCTTATAGGTAATGTTCATACCCAGACCATATTGGATACGTGGGGTTGTACCATAAGGTGAAAGCATGACCTGGTCGTTATCGTCAATTTTGCCATCACCGTTGATGTCACGGTATTTGATATCACCGGGTTTCACTACACTGCCCAGATTTTGTTCAGGACTGTTGTCTATTTCTTCCTGACTTTGGAATAAACCTTCTGCAACATAACCGGTGGTACGGCTAAGTGGCTTTCCTGTGGAGGTTTTCCATACATATGGATAAATAGGCTCATCCAAATCGACATATTTGTTTTCTGTGTAAGTGAAGTTTCCGCGGAAGTCGACAAAGAGGTCTTTGATGATTTCTTTGTGCCAGTTGACACTTAGCTCAAGTCCCCAGTTGTCTACCTTACCTTTATTACTCCACGGTTTTGCGGTAAAGTATGCCAACGATTCCGGCCATGCTTCCCGGTTCAGCAAGATGTTGTAACGGCGTTCTTTGAAGTAGTCGGCAGTAATGGTGAGTTGGCGGAACAGCTCAAGGTCAAGACCTATGTCAAGTTTCTTCACTCGTTCCCAGCTTGCATTCTGCACGGCATATGTAATCATCTGCGGTCCGCTTAGGGTGTAATTCATATCTACACCGGTGGTGAAGCCGATATTGTTGAGATATACTTGGTCGATGTAAAGGAAGTGTTGTGCTCCGGCACCCATACCGGTTTCGTCACTACCAACCAGACCGTAAGAACCTCTGATTTTCAGATTGTCAATCATATCGGTCATGGGTTCGAAGAATTGTTCGTTGCTGATTACCCATCCTAATGAAATGGCAGGGAAGAATTCGAAGCGGCTCTTCTTGGCCAGACGTTCGGTACCATTGTAGCCGAAGTTTAATTCAACGAGGTAACGTTGGCCGTAATCATAAGTAAAACGTCCGGAGATACCTTGGTTGCGTTGTGGCAGTACATCACTGCGGTATTCACGCTGCATATACATCAACATACCAGTGACGTGATGTAAATCAAACTGGCGGTCGTAATTCAGACGGGCGTCCATATAAAATGTCTGGTCGGAAGATTTGCCTATTGCGGAAGTTGCCAGATAGTCAGTCCCGTTGGTGTTCAACGCTTCCATCTCGTAATCTGTCGGGGTGGCGGGATTGTAACTGCCGGCCTTCACTCCATAGTAATAAGGATTGATGCTACGGTTGTAATTGGATGATGACCAGTTTTTCCAGTTCACCATAGCCTGGATGCTCAGCCCTTTGGTGACGAAGTCCAGTTTCTGGTTGATTTTCAGAGAAGTATTTAATGTGTTCTCGTTGTTTTCCTTAAATGAACTTAGCATATATGCGTAGGGGTTGGTACGCAAACTTGAACCTGCCCAGCGTGCATTACCGAAACGGATGTGCGTGTCCCCTTCTTGTGCGGGGAATGTGGCGGGGAAGTATACAGGGTTGGTAGACAGCATCATAGCAAACAGAGTGGAAGTACTGTAGTTTGGTCCTTTCTGGTTGCGGATCTGCGCATTCATGTGCAAGTCGATTTTTGTGGTTGGAGTGACTTTGTATGAAATGTTGTTTTGGAAGTTATATCCCCAGTTATTGATATTATTATCATAGGAATATACTTTCTTGGTATTCAACAGACCGGTATCGTGATTGGCCTGTAAGCTCATATAATAAGATGCCTTGCTACCACCACCGGAAATATTGACATTTACACGTTGGTTCATATTCATGTTTTTAAAAATCATGTCTTGCCAGTCTACATCCGGATATACATAAGGATTTATATGGTTGCGTGTGTTGTCGATAGCTTGTTGGGTGTATTTGGGGGTAGCTTGTGGGTTACGTGTAGTTTGTGCTTCATTGTAGAGTTCCATCCATGTAGCTCCGTCTACAAACTTCGGCATATTCATCGGCTTGTTGAAAGAATTTTCGAGAGTTACGTTGATACGTGTCTTTTCGTTCTCCTTACCTGTCTTGGTGGTAATCAGCATGACACCGTTTGCACCGCGTGCACCATAAATGGCGGTTGCGGAAGCATCTTTCAAGATAGAGAAACTTTCAATGGTTTCAGCAGGAAGGTTATTCAGGTCGGAAGTGGATATTTCTACATCGTCGAGCAGAATCAACGGAGTGGCACGTCCACCGAAAGTACTTACGCCACGGATGTAAAATTCTGAAGCAGCTCCAGGTTCACCGGACTTTGTCATTGCAATAACTCCGGAAAGTTTACCGGCAAAAGAAGAAGTTAATGATGAACTGGGGGCTTTCAAAGTCATACCTTTTACACTGGTGATAGAACCCGTGACGCTGACCTTTTTCTGTGTACCGGCACCTACTACCACTACTTCACTTAACAACTGGTTATCCGATTCCATCTTTACATTGATGACACCGAGATCGCCCACATCGACTGTCTTTTTCTTGTAGCCGATGTAACTGAATTCCAATTGTACTCTTGAACCGCTCACGGAGATTGTGAAATTACCGTCCAAGTCGGTAATGACTCCGTCTTTCTGTCCTTTCACTACAACGGTGGCACCGATGACCGGATCGCCATTTTCGGCGTCTACCACCGTACCCGTAACACTACGCTTTTTTTTAGGTTGTTGTTGGGTACTTTCTTCTTTGTTTACCTTCAGTATGATCTCGTTTCCTTTGATCATGTAGGTGATTCCGCTTCCATTGAATACTTCCTTTAATACTTCTTCAATGGAACCTTCACAATTGAAATTTTTGTTGGTTGTGTTTTTCAAGTCTGCAGCATTGTAGAAAAATGTGTAATCACTGTTTTTTTCAATTAGCTGAATAGCTTGTTTAATACTCATTGCCTGCCCTTTTACTGAGATTACTCCTTGCGCTCCTAAAATGTTGAGCGGGTAAAAAAGCAACAGCAATACGATATACTTCAGATATCGTTGCTTGTCAAAAAAATGAATTTTTCTCATGCTTTTGCATTTTAGATTAGACATAAGTTAATTATTAGTTTTTTATAATGATTCTATTTGCATGTTCTTCTTTATTCAGGTTTAGCGTGAAACAAATCTTGTTGACAACATCTTCCAGCGGTTCATCGTAGCGAATACTGCCGGTGAATGCGGACTCATGATTAAGACCTTTGTCTAAAATGACATAGGAGTTATACATTTGGTTGATAATGCTGATTAGTTCTTGCAAGGGAATGTCGGTGAAGTTGTATTTCCCGTTTTCCCATTTTATGTTAGCGATTTGTTCTATTCTCGTTTCAGCATTACTGGGGTTGTATATCACCTTCTGCAAAGGTTTCATGATAGTTCTCTGTCCGGTAGCTTCCACATTAAATTCTATCTTACCGTTAAACAAGGTTATTTCGTTTTTCTCAGCGTTAGTTTGTTTAACGTGGAAACACGTCCCCTTTACTTCTATGAAAGCTTTATCAATGTATACTTGAAAAGTACTGCCTTCATGTTTGTAGACTTCAAATAGTGAATTACCGCTGAGCCATACTTTTCTATCTTTATCAAATGTTTTTGCGTATCTTATAGCGCTTCCGGGCTCCATCCATACTTTGGTGCTATCCGGTAAAGTGTACATCTGGCTTTGTTGGGCAGTGATTTTAATAAACTCATCTGCAATCTTGTCTCCATTTAACTTTAACCAGAATCCACCTATCGTTAATAAAAGAGCTAATGAAGCTGCGGCAAAATACCACCTAAGTTCTACTGGAACTTGGTTTCTTTCCTTGTATTCACATCTGTTTTTTACTTTTTTCCATATTTGTTCTTTTATCTCCACATTAACAAGGCTGTTGCCAGATTCATTCC
Source organism: uncultured Bacteroides sp. (assembly GCF_902491285.1). Taxonomy (GTDB): domain Bacteria; phylum Bacteroidota; class Bacteroidia; order Bacteroidales; family Bacteroidaceae; genus Bacteroides. Next base: position 22,647 of record NZ_CABUHK010000055.1, read on the forward strand.
ATTGTTTTCTAATTTCTATATCTACCGGTTCCAAGTCAGCAAACTCTCTGCGTTGCTTTTTGGTTAATCTGCCCGATAGCAAGCTTTTGATTAAACTTTTCTTTTCAACCTTATCCATCCTATTTTTATCTTGTTGGTTTTAAACTTTATTTTTGCTCTTATACTATTAAATACACAGCACTCCTTTCTAACCCCACATCGACTTTGTAAAAAAGTGAAAGAAAAAATGAAATTATTTTGTAATACGCTGAATATGTGCAATATATAAGATTTGTTTTTTTGAAAAAAAATAGTCTGGAGGAGTTTATTAATAAACGTAATGGAATAAACTAAATTTTGGATATGATTGTCCTCGAATAAATGCAAAAAGTTTGGCATTATCTCCTATTCTCTCTCATATATAAAAATGAAAATCCTCTTTCAACCTATCACCACTCTTCCAAAACGCCTTATTCATCGCACTTATAGAGCGGTGATAGGTAGTTGACAACCTATCACCTCATCTATCACCTATCACCGCCCAACATAGTACATATAAACAGGAGCTTATATGCAAATAGTATATCCGTAGGGGGCAACTCCGATTCATGCCTTGAAACAAAGTGTTTCGAGATTTGAAACTAAAGTTTCCATTACTTGAAACTAAAGTTTCATCGGTAAGAAACTAAAGTTTCTGTTGTTTGAAACCAATTGTTTCAAAGCGTGAAACACTTGGTTTCAACATATGAAACGAATTGTTTCACTATAAGTTGTTTTAAGCACGTCAAATGTTGGAATATGTATGGCATGGTTTGGGAAAAGCTGAAAAGAGCATAATATGCACTTATCTAAAATGGTGATAGGTGATAGATGAGGTGATAGGTTGTCAACCACCTATCACCGCTCTATAAGTGCGATGAATAGGGCGTTTCAGAAGAGTGGTGATAGGTTGAAAGAGGATTTTCATTTTTTTGTGCATGAGAGAGAAAAGATGAGAATGAAATATTTTCTCTCAATTAGCCCAAAACAGAATAAAAATGAGTTAATTCTATTCACAAAAGATATAAAAGCAACAGAGTTCCAGTAGGACTTAGTGATAATGAGCCATTTGAGTAATTGTCAGTTTTCTTTCCGAAGAGAAATTGACAGCTATATGTGAAATAAAATCCTTAAAAAATGTTGTGTTTAATAATTGTTTCCTTATTTTTGTATTGTAATTAGAAAAAGATGGAAGAGAAAGTTATTCTTGAGAAGGTGAGAGTCGGGGACGCAACTGCGTTTGCATTGTTATATGATCGTTACTGGTTGAAGGTCTATAACTTTGCTCGGCTTTATATAACTTCTTCTTCTGAGGTATCTGAAGTGGTACAAGATGTTTTTGTTAAAGTTTGGGAATCGAGAGAGACGTTTGATGAAACCAAGAACTTTGATGGTTTCCTTTTTATCATTACCCGTAATATTATTTTCAATTATTCGCGTAGATATTTTAATGAGTTGAACTTTAAAATGACAGCTTTGAAAGGGCTTGAGAACTCATACGATATAGAAGCGGAACTGGACGCGGCAGATTTGAAAAACTATATTGATAGATTGATTGCTCAACTTCCGCCACAACGGCAACGTATTTTCAGGATGAGTCGCGAGCAACATCTGTCTAATAAGGAAATAGCAGAACAATGTGCTGTCACGGAGAAGGCGATAGAACGCCAAATTACTTTGGCATTGAAGTTTATTAAAGATAATCTGCCTTTGTTTATTGTGTTTATGGGATAGCTTCATTGTGATGGAGAAAAGCGGCGCTTTAGAGGTTGGAAAGCATAGCTTTAAGTAACCTAAAGCGCCACAATAATCTTTTAATTATTTGATTTTCTGAAAGAATGGATTCTTGCTTATTTTTATATCGGACGACTTCATGTTTTCAAATTTTACAGTGCGCCCTAATACATCCCCTTCAATCTTGTTATTTGAAATAATCACAGACTTGCAGGCTTCCAGAGTGATTCCTTCTTTACGGTAATGATATGGCTGATAGGTTGTATCGCGTATCAGAGTGTTGTTGGAGAAAGTCAGTCCGTCTACCGAACGGGCGAAGAGAATCGGATAGTCAAACAAGTGGAAGGTGTTGTCTGTAATCCGGATATTACGGTGGTATGGGTACTTCTGTTTCGGTGTCGGTATTTCTGGATCAATGCTGATTACGGCTTCACAGAATTGGTAAAGTGAAGAGTTGCATGGATAGCGGAAAACATTGTTACGTATCAACACATCTTTTACAGCTCCTGATTCATACCAGGCATTGGCATCTCCGGCAATTAAGATAGCGGAACCGCTTGATTCGAATATGTTGTTTTCTATAACAACCTTGCCCGGAGTAGATACAAGTAATCCACGTGCGCGGCAACTTCCGAAGTGGCAGTTGCGTATTTCCGCGTCCGGGGTACAAGTCAGGTTTTCTATTACGTATCCGGCTTCTACTCCGGTAGGGAGTGGGGCGGACAGTTCGATGATAAATTCGGCTTTGTTGATCGCTTCGAACTTATTCATTTTTCCGGTGGCTACGGTACGCATTGTCTTGTGCTCTATGAATCCGAGCGTCTCGTTCGGGCGTCCCCATTCCATGCCTTCGCTCATATCTTGCATGAACTTGCATTTTATACGGGTGGGCGAGAGGACTTCCATGATACGTGAACAGGTTCCGTGAATGTTGATGGGATCGTCCATCAGTCCTGCCCAACTGCAATTTTCAATCTTGAGCAGCCCGCTGCATCCCATGAAGTGAAAGCCGTCATCATGTCCGCTTAATACACGCCCTTTTGAAGCATTCGGGATAATATGGACATCATCAAAAGATATGTTCTTGCTGTATTGTGACAAGATACCTAATCCGCATGTATGGAATAATTTCAGGTTTTCCATTTTAGTGTTTGTGCTATGGAAAATGAAAATGCCGGCATGGTCGCGGGTGCTATGTCTCAACACGAGGATAGTGCCTGCTACAGGATAGGACTTGTTTGCTTCCCCTTTGGGGTCGGACAAGCGTACACGTCCGCGACCCACTTCCACTGCGTCATAGCCGCGCCATCCCAAATTGTCACCTGTATTGGGCAAAACGAAGTGGGTTTTAGGGTCGAATTGCATAATCGACCACATGCCGCTTTTCCATCCTTCACCAACAAAAGTCAGTCGCTTGTTTTCGATGATGTACGGATATTGGCAGGCGTCGATTTCGATTTCCATGAAGTCGAGTGTCGATTCAACGACAGTGCCTTGTGCGGTTAAAGGGATATCCCAGTCTACGGTGAAGTTTTTCAGTGTAACATTTTGGCAGTGATCCAGAGTGAACGGTTGCATTCGCCCGTGCATGATGAATTCCGAGCCGTTACCGTCAATAGTCAGGTCGTTGACTTCGTCCAACAATATTGCAAGGATCTTGGGATTTACATCGTATGTATTTGTCTCGTGATATTCCTTTTCAATGGCATGTTGTGCCCAGAAATCATATCTCCCTTTGGGAAAGACAAGAATGGAGCCGGGATTCTCTTTACAGGCTTTAATAGCTTTTTGTACAAATGGAACCGCATTGATACGGCTGTCGGGTTTTAAACCGAAATCGGTTACTGAGATAATTTTACTTGCTGAAATGCTGACTGTGCAAGACAATAATGCAAACAGTAAAATTGATTTCAATGATAAGAGTGTTTTCATACATTCTGTAGTTTGTTAGATACTTGTTTTCTACATAAATACTATTAATTAGTCAGTAACCCTATGCTTTCATTGAAAAAAAAGGTTTTTTTAGTATTTACCTTTTTTCGGGCAGATTTTTTTATGTGGTGAGTGTAGATAGGTCATAGAATCTGTCGTGAGGATTACCGGAGTTCTATATGAACTAAAGTTTTGGATTTACCATCGCATCTGTGCTGGATATTCTGCCATATTCTTTTTTTTATTCTGGATTTAATCGGTTCATCTGCAAACTGTTTCCATTGTTTTTGCATCTCTTTTTCTACCGATTTCCTTTTTAGCAGACATTGTCTTTCTTCCGGTAACAACTCTTCAATCAGGAGTCTTTTTATCAATCTTTTTCGTTTATCTATATTTGTTTCCATTTCATTCTTGTTATTCGCTAATTGATGCTACATATATAAATACACCGCAGCTTGGCTTATCCCTACAATAAGTGACGATTTTATTAAAAAAAACAGAAGATTTACTTGATTTACTCTTCAATTACCTTTTTCATGCTCTCGTTTTAATTTAGTTCATATAGAACTATGGCATCCGTTGGCTGCTGCCGTTGCTATTCTCTTGATAATAGGAGGTTTGCTGTTTTTATCTGTGCATGATGAAACGGGGGTAGAAAAAAATATTAAAGTAATTGCAGAAAAGAATCAGTTATACGTGCTGCCCGACAGCACAAAAGTATGGATGCAGCCGGGCAGTTCAATCCGTTACGCAAAAGCATTCATGCAAGACAGAAGAGTATGGCTGGAAGGCAGTTCCTTATTTGAAGTACGAAAACAGGAGGGCAGTACATTTCAGGTATATATATACGATGCGTTTATAGAGGTAAAAGGAACTTGTTTTTTGGTAAAACAAGAAGACGCATATCATAGCGAAGTAACTCTGTTTGAAGGTGAAGTTGACTTTAATATTCCGTCTACCCGTCAAAAAACGGCAATGCTCCCTTTGCAAAAACTTACTTACAACTCGATTGATTCACAAACACAATTAGATACTATCACCAATATCAGTTGGGAAAACGGAAGATACAACTTTAAGGATGTTCCGTTGACTCAATTGATTCAAATCGTGAGCCGGATGTACCATACTGATATTCTTGTGGAGGGAATACATCGTGCTGAAGTTTCATTTAGTGGCAGTATTCATTACAATGAATCTTTAGATAATGTTCTCAATAAGATTCGTTTTAGTTTGAATTTGAATATCCGGAAAGTAGATGACCGATACATTTTATACTAGCCTATTTTTTTATTAACCATATGTCTAATCAAACTTAATTAAAGCATGAGAAAATCACTCAGTTTTCAAAGTTGCGTACGATATTTCAAGTATATCGTGCTGGTTTTGCTTTTTTATCCGTTGACGGTCCTTGGAGCTCAGGGGCATATTACGGTAAAAGGGCAGTCTATTACTATCAAAGAAGCTATTATGCTCATTGAAAAGAATAGTAATTATGTCTTTTTTTACAATGCTGCGGATTTGAAAAACATTCGATTGAAAAATATCAATTGTTCGGGTACAATTGATAAGGTATTAAATGAAGTCTTTGCTAACACCGGAATCACCTGGCTGATTCAAGGTAATGATGTTGTTTTAAAAATGAGTAAAACGGAATCTGCCCAACAAGCCAAAAAAACGGAAATAGTGGGTGTTGTTACCGACGCGCGAACGGGAGAGGCTGTCATTGGAGCAAGTGTCGCTATTGTAGGAACCGCGACAGGTGTTATTACTGATATTGACGGTAAGTTTGTGATTCTGGCAAATCCGCAGGATGTCTTGAAAGTTTCGTATGTGGGATACACAACTAAGGAAGTGAAAGTTGGTAATCGGAAAGTGCTTGCCATTGATTTGTCGGAGGATGCACAGGCACTTGAAGAGGTTGTGGTAACAGCTTATGGGACAGGACAGAAAAAGGCAAGTATGGTAGGTTCGGTGCAGGCTATCCGTCCAGCGGATTTGAAAGTTCCTTCAACGAATCTTTCCAACTCATTTGCCGGCCGTTTGTCTGGGGTAGTTGCTGTCCAGCGTACTGGTCGTCCCGGAGCGGACGGTTCTGATTTTTGGATTCGGGGAATTTCAACCTTGAGTCAGGCTACATCGCCTCTGATTATCATTGACGGTGTACAGGTGTCTTCCGCCGATTTGAACGCATTGGACCCGGAAGTGATTGACGGATTCTCCATCTTGAAGGATGCTACCGCTACGGCAATGTACGGAACTCGTGGTGCAAATGGTGTTATGATTGTCACTACTAAATCCGGACAGAATCTGGATAAACCGATTATAAATTTCCGTGTAGAGGGACAGGTCAGCCAACCTACCAAAACTCCTAAGTTCGTGGATGGAGCTACGTATATGGAACTGTTCAATGAAGCTGTGAAGAATGATGGTAGTCCGGACGTTTTGTATAGTCAGGATAAGATTAACGGGACGCGTATGAAACTGAATCCGTATGTTTTTCCCGATGTGAACTGGTATGATGAGATGTTTAATAATGTAGCTTTCAATGAGAAAGTGAACTTTAACATCCGTGGTGGAGGGAAAAAGATCGATTACTTTTCAAGTATTTCAGTCAATCACGAATCGGGTATGCTGAAGAATCGCTCTAAAGACTTTTTCTCTTATAACAATAATATTGATGTGATGCGTTATGCTTTCCAGAACAATATTAATGCATATCTCAGCAAGACATCCAAGTTGTCAGTAAGGTTGAATGTACAACTTCGTGACTTGCGTGAGCCCAACCGCGGTATTGATGATATTTTTGCGGATGCTATGAACTCAAGTCCGGTTGAAGCACCTGTTTTTTATGAACCGGACGGAACAACTAATCATGTGAAATGGGGTACTACTGACCGTTTGATTACGGCTTATCAGGGTAATCCGGTTGCCCAGTTGACTACAGGATACAATGATACATTTGAAAGTACGGTTATCGCCGCTCTTGAGTTTGAACAGAAATTGGATTTTCTGACCAAGGGGCTTCGCTTTAAGGCATTGGGAACATTTAAGAACTGGTCAAAATCAGTTAATAAATATAGTGCCGGCTGGAATAAATATTTGTTAGGGGCGTATGAACAGAATGAAGACGGTTCGTATAGCTACACTACCAATAGAGTAGGTAATGAAGTGTCGACCGATTTGAACAATACTAACGAGACGGCGGGAGATCGCCGGATTTATCTGGAAGCAATGCTTGATTATAACCGTACATTTGGAAAGCATGATGTGAATGCCATGTTGCTTTATAATCAGGACGAACTTGTGAACAATGTGCCGGGTAACGATCTTATCAATTCGCTGCCTAAACGTAAGCAAGGTCTTGCCGGACGACTTTCGTATGCATATGACGGAAAATATATGGCGGAAGTCAATATGGGGTATAATGGTTCGGAAAATTTTGCGAAGGGACATCGCTGGGGATTTTTCCCTTCCATAGCGCTGGGATATAATATCAGTGAAGAGAGTTTCTTTGAACCTTTGCGTAAGGTTGTTACCAGTATGAAATTACGCGGCTCATGGGGATTGGTCGGTAATGACCAAATTGGCGGTGAAAGGTTTATTTATATGCCTACGATTAATTTGTCCGGTAAAGGTTTTACTACCGGTATTGACCAAAACTATGGATTGAGCGGACCGGTTTATACCCGTTATGAAAACACTAATATCACTTGGGAAGTGGGAGAAAAGATCAATCTTGGTATTGACTTGCAATTATTGAACAGCCTGAATATTGTTGTTGATGTTTTCCGTGAGACTCGTAGAGATATATTCCAAAAAAAAGGAACAATTCCTACTTATCTGGGAACCGGGTCGACCGATGTGTTTGGCAACCTTGCTGAGATGAAAAATCAAGGACTCGATTTCTCTATTGATTATAACAAGGCGTTCAGCAAGGATTTCTATATGAATTTTAAGGGAACGTTTACTTACGCCCACAATGAAATTACTAAGTATGATGAAGCTCCTAAATATGCCTTTCAGTCGAAAGTCGGTCAGAGTGCCAATGTTAACCAGGGGTATTTGTCGAACGGGTTATTTTTAGATGAGGCTGAAATAGACCGTTACAATCAGCAGATGGGGTCTACACTGGGAGCAGGTGATATCAAATACCTCAATGTATCGAATATACATGGCTATGGAGATAATATAGTGGACGTGGACGACTGGACATGGATTGGAAATCCTACGGTTCCTGAAATCGTATATGGTTTCGGCCCTTCGTTCAAATATAAAAACTGGGATTTCTCTTTCTTCTTTCAGGGAGTAGCGAAAACTTCTTTGTTTATGAGTGGATTCCATCCTTTCGGTGATAACTCGTTGCGTAATGTGCTGCAATTTGTGGCTGATGACAGATGGTCGCCGACGAATCAGAATGTAGATGCGAAATATCCGCGTTTGACCCGTAAAACTAGTCTGAATAATACGAATCCCGGAAACTCCGGTCGTACATCTGATTATTGGATGCGTGATGGTTCGTTCTTGAAACTGAAAAATATGGAGATTGGATATACATTTAAAAGAATGCGCTTCTATGTCAGCGGTTCCAACTTGTTGACATTCTCTAAGTTTGATTTATGGGATCCGGAACAGGGAGGCGGAAGCGGCTTGAAATACCCTACACAACGTGTCTTTAATGTAGGCTTCCAAATGACTTTCAATAATTAAATTTACATAGTATGAAAAATATAATAAAATATCTGTTTTTAGCATTGTTTGCGGGAGCTGTAATGGTGTCCTGTGATTTTCTGGATGTGGTGCCGGCGGAAAAAGCCAGTGATAAAGATGCTTTTTCCAGTCCTAAAGCGGCGGAAAGATTTCTGTATTCATGTTATGGATATATACCGCAGATTAATATGGTGCAGAATTGCCTGGATTTCAGTGGGGATGAGATAATAAGTCCTTTTACTCAGGAATCGTACGTAAAATTTGCCGAAGGTGTTTATACTTCGGGAAACTTGATCATCAGTTATTGGAATGATTTGTTTTTAGGTATACGCCAATGTTACTTGTTGAAGCAGAATATAAACTCTGTTCCCCGCATTGATCAGGCAACAATAGACAATTATGTGGCTCAGGCGGATTTTCTGATCGCTTATTTTCATATGTTGTTGATTAAATGCTATGGTCCGGTCGTGTTAGTGAAGGAACTGCCGGTTTTGGATACTCCGAAAGATAATTTATTGGGACGTACCTCTTATGACGAATGTGTGCAGTGGACTTGTGATATGTTTGACAGTGCTGCGGGAAGACTGCCGGCTACCCGGACGGGGTCGGAATATGGTCTTGCAACCAGTGTGGCTGCCAAAGCTCTTAAAGCCAGATTGTTGCTTTATGCAGCTTCTCCCTTGTTCAATGGTAATACGGAATATTACAGTGACTTTGTCGGCACGGACGGTAGTCCGTTGATGCCTCTTTCTTATGACGAAAATAAGTGGAAGAAGGCTGCGGATGCCGCACTTGAGGCTATTAATCTGGCTGAGTCTAACGGGCATAGTTTATACGAGATGAAAGAAGGGGATTTGAGTGGCTATCCCGAACCTCAGGATTTGACGCAGCGTACGATGCGTTTTACATTTATGGATAAGGACAACTCGAAAGAGGTGTTGATGGCAGAGACGCGTAAGGCAGGTGCATATGGTTTGCAGCCAAAATCCTTGCCTTATTTGAGTGATGGTTCCTGGAATGGTGTTGCGCCGACTTTGACTATGGTGGAGCGCTTTTATACGAAAAACGGACTTCCGATTGACGAAGATCCTGAGTTTGATTATCAGAATCGGTTCTCGGTAGTTCCGTTCCCCGATGATGCTACTTATGGCGAAGGACAAACTTTGAAGATGAATATTGATCGTGAACCCCGTTTTTATGCCTGGATTGCATTCCAAAATGGTTATTATGAATGCCAGGCAGAGTCTAAGGAGAATGCTTATGTAGCGAAAGCTGAGCGTGCGGAAGGTAAGAAATGGTTGACGGATTTTACGGAACAGGGAAATTGCGGCAAGCAGGGTAGAAATAATAACTACTCAAAAACCGGATATTTGAATAAAAAAGGTGTTCATCCGGGAGTGGCTGCTTCCAAGTCGCAAAAAGAACCTTCCAAAGATTATCCATGGCCGGTCATTCGTCTGGCGGAATTGTATCTGAATTATGCGGAAGCATGTATTGCCTATGATAAAGAAGGCTATCTTGAGAAGGGGATGGAGAAATTGGATAGGGTGCGTCAGCGTGCCGGACTCCTTTCTGTTAAGGATTCCTGGAAGAATGCGAAGAATCCTATAGTGAGCTATACGGGAAATGGTGGCCTGAACGGCAAGTTGACAGAAATTGTAAGACAGGAGAGAATGATAGAGCTTTATCTGGAACAACAGAACTTCTGGGATATCCGTCGTTGGAAACTGGGGGACAAGTACTTTAATGTGCCGGTAAAGGGTATGAATATTGATGCTACGGATATCAATGGATTTGCTACTGTGAAAACTCTTCCTGATGTGCGTAATTTTGATACTCCGCGCCAATATTTGTTACCGATCCCGGCTGCAGAAGTGAGCAAGAATCCTAATATGGTGCAAAATCCTAATTATTAATTAAATTTTAGCATGACTGTTATGAAGAAAAATATATTCTTATTGGTTGTAACGCTGCTTTTGACTGGATTAGCAGGTTGCAGTGATGAAGATACAAAGTCTGTTGTTCCTTCTGATGTGATTGATTTAAGTGCCGATACTCAAGATAAGCCCGGTTATATTGTGCTTCGTTGGGTTACGCCTGATGATAATACAATCAGATATATAAAGGTATCCTATTATGATTATTTATTGGAACAGGATGTGGTAAGGCTGGCAAGCGTTTATGCGGATAGTGTGTTGATTCCGGATACGCGTAAAAAGTTCGGAGAATATGAATTTAAGGTACAGTCTTATAGTGAAACGGGAGATGCGGGAAATGTCCAGACAATCAAGGCTGTTTCGGAACCAGCTAAGGTGCAAATCGTTTTTGGAGAGTCCAGACAATTGGCATTGACCGAGAAGCAGTTGTCGACGAATGCTCAGGAAGCTTCGGAAGGACCTATAGCGAATCTTATTGACGGGAATACCGGTTCTTATTTTCATACGGCCTGGAGCGGGGCTGTTCCTGCGTCTCCTCACTGGTTCCAGATAGATGTAAAAAAAGAAATTACTTACTTTAAGTATGAGTCGGTGGCACGTAATGGAAACAACATTCCTGATGATGTGGATATTATGGGTAGTAATGACGGAGTCAATTTTGAATTGATTGAGAATCTCACAAAGGCTAAGAATGGAATGTTGATGAGTACAACTCCGTATATGTCGCCTATCATGGGAGATAGTTCAAAACCTTATCGTTATATACGTTATTCGGTAAATCACACAAATACAGGTTCTGTCTTTTTCAGTATGGCGGAGTTTAAACTGTTTGAGGTTGATGCAAGTGTCGTCGATCCTGAAGCTGAATAGCGGGGAGTGTAGCATGCAGATATTGAAATAGTCGGATAGATTTTGTCTAGTAGACGAATCAGGCGGAAATATGAATATTCCTTTTCAGGGATAATATTGGATTTCCGCCTTTTTTATTGGTGTTTTGAATAAAGTTACATAATATATAGATTTCGGCAAATGGTAAACAGTCATATAAAAAAATGTTTGTTCGTCTTTTTCATACTTATACATTGGGCAGTCGCTTTTTCTTGTACAAGTGATGATGAGGCGCTGGAGGTGGTCGAGTTGTCCGTTAATAAGGAAGTAGTAGACTTCAAATGTGAAGCCGGCACACAGAACATAACGGTTTCGACGAATGCTCCGATTTGGGAGGCTACGGCGGATAAGAGCTGGTGTACACTTTCTGTGGCAGGAAAGGTTCTGAGAATCTTCGTAGACGAAAGTGAAGAAAGATTAGTGCGTGAGGCTGTCATAACAATAACGGCGGAAGGCTTGAAAAAGACGGTTAAAGTTCGTCAGTTGGGATATGAACCTGCTATACTGATTGATACAAACGTATTTGAAGTGGAAGTCATCGGGAAGGAGATTGCTTTCAATGTCACTGCCAATGTGGAGGTCAGTGCCGGGGTCCCTGATTGGATTGTAGAAAAAGTAAAATCCCGTGCACCGGAGATGGTGACATCAACCCATGCTTATGTGGTGAAAAGCAGCACATTGGATGAAAAGAGAGAGGGAAATATTGTTTTTGCGGAAGTTTTACCGGAAGGGGCTTCAGTAGAAACCTCTCCGGTTTCTGCTTCGGTTTTGATTGTACAGCATGGCTTGAATGAATATAATGGCGGTACGGGAGAAGATATAGAAGGGGATATCAAAGTGAAGGTCGTGAGCGGTACTGATACTTCCCATCAAGGGGAAGATGTTATTGGAAAGTCTTTTGACGGTGATTATTCTACGTTATATCACTCGAACTGGTCTAATGGCGGAGCGAATTATTTCCCGATTACGCTGACTTATAATTTTGCGGAAGTGTCGGATGTGGATTATCTGATTTATTCCCCCCGTCCGTCAGGGTATAACGGTAATTTTAAGGAAGTGGAAATTCAGTATTCGGAAGACGGGAATGTATTTACAAAGTTGCTTGATAAGGATTTTGAGGGTTCAGCGACAGCTTCCAGGGTTACTTTTGACAATACGGTCCGGGCTAAGTCTTTCCGTTTTATCGTGAAAAGCGGAGCGGGAGACGGCCAGGGATTTGTTTCTTGTGCCGAAATGGAATTCTATTCCAAAAACTTGAATGCTTTTGTTTATTCTACTCTTTTTGAGGATGAGGCATGTAGTAACCTGAAAGCTGGAATCACGGAAACAGATATTGAGAACTGTAAATATCCTTTTTTCAAGAATTTGGCGTATTATATGTTCAAGGATAAGTATGACAGAAATTTCCGTGTGGCTGACTATAAAGCGTTCCCGCACCCGGATATCCAGTCGGAAAGTCATAAGACGAATCCGTACAGTCTTCTTGATAATCCAACAGGAATCTCGGTGAAAGAAGGAGAGACGTTGGTTGTAATGGTGGCCGATACATACGGACAGAACATTGGAATGAAGGTACAGAATCTGGACGCACCGGGAGGTGACGGGTTCGGAGGAGTTACGTATCCATTGTATCGAGGTATTAATAAGTTGACAATGAATGGAAAAGGACTGGTATATGTGATGTACCATACCAAAACGTTGGAAGAGGCGGAAACGGCACGGCCTGTTAAGATTCATTTTGCTTCGGGTACAGTGAACGGTTATTTTGATTCGCAGAGTGTAGAACATCGGGGACGTTGGAGTGAATTGTTGGGTAAAGCTACGGACAAATATTTTGATGTAGTAGGTCAATATGCACATTTGACATTTGAGACCAATGATTTCAGGAAGTATGCTGCTACAAACGGTAATGAACTGATTGAGCTTTATGATAAGATTGCTCACAGTGAAATGCAACTCCTCGGTTTGGAAAAATATGGTAAGATGTTCAGAAACAGGATTTACCTTAATGTCATGTATCACTCTTTTATGTACGCGACTGCCTATCATACGGCTTACAATCAGACGACAATGGGAGATGTGTGTGATCCTGATGTATTGAAAACTACCGGCTGCTGGGGACCTGCTCATGAAATCGGGCATTGCAACCAGACTCGTCCGGGAATCAAGTGGATAGGACTGACGGAGGTGACCAATAATATCATGTCCGAGTATGTACAGACTACGGTTTTTGGTCAACCCTCCCGAATACAGACCGAGGATATGGGAGCGGTTTACCGTAACAGGTATTCGAAGGCATGGAACGGCATTATTGTTCCGAAAGCTTCTCATGCTGATTTTACAAATCTGGATGATTCGAATGATGTGTTTTGTAAGTTGGTGCCTTTCTGGCAATTGGAGCTTTACTTTGGTAAGGTACTTGGACTGACTCCTCTTCAGCAGTCGGATTGTGGCGGCTTTTATCCGGAGGTTTTCGAGTATGCCCGTACAAAAGATTATAGCGGCATGAGTGAAGGGGAAATTCAATTGGATTTCGTGTATAATTGTTGTGTGGCAGCTCGGTTGAATTTGCTTGATTTCTTTGAGAAATGGGGATTTTTGACTCCGGTGGACAGGCTGATTGAAGATTATGACACGAAAACCTTGAAAGTGACTGAAGGCATGGTGGATGCGCTGAGGAAGAGAGTGGAGAGTCTGGGATATAGTAAATTACAAGATACAGCCCTTGAATATATATCGGATAATACATGGGAACTGTACAAGACTAAGCCACAGGTAATACCAGGAGCAAGTGCAACCCGAAACGGCAATACTATTACAATAAAGAATTGGCAGAATGTAGTGGTTTATGAAGTGAGGGATGAGGCGGATAATCTTGTCTTTGTTTCCAGTGGTGAAACGACGCCTTCTGCTACCGATGTGTTTACGCTTTCCGGTAACTGGAGTGGTGACTACAGACTTTATGCTGTTTCAGCAGTAGGAAAACGGACTGAGATTCCGGTTGTCGGTTGACTGCTGTTCTAAATTTTGCCATAGATTGATACAAGGCAGTTTTATCTGATAACTGTGACGGTTGTGTTAATCTATGGCATTTTTCATGCATTTTATAGATATAATTTTCGGTAAAAATATTATCTTTGTATACAGCAAGATTTATATAATATGAAGGAAGAAGAGTTGATAGAGCAAGTGAAAAACGGTAATAATATAGCTTTTGCTGCATTATATGATTACTATTGGCAGAGAGTCTATAATTTTACTAAGCTATATGTAACTTCTTCTGATAGTATTTCTGAAATTGTACAGGATGTTTTTGTGAAGTTTTGGGAATCTCGCCATTTATTGGATAGTAACAAGAAGTTGGAGGGCTTTTTATTTATTATTACCCGGAACATTATTTTTAATAAGGCCCGTAGTAGAATACGCGAAGATATGTTCAAGATGACGATATTACGTTCCATTGAGAATGAAGAGCCGTACAATCAAGAAGACTGTATGGTGGCTGAGGATTTGAAGGAATATATTGACCGGTTGATAGCCGTATTGCCCAAAAGACAGCGTGAAATTTTTTTAATGAGCAGGGAGGAAAATATGACTTATCGGGAGATTGCCCTTCGTTGTGGGATCGGTGAAAAAGCCGTAGAACGGCATATTCACCTCACCTTGAAATTTTTGAAAAAGAATCTTCTTTTATTTATGTTGTTTTCCATGCTCCCCGAGTGAAATCAGGTATAGCCATCGGTGTGCTTCCATTTAGTACCGATTTCTCGCTTAATTCTGTAATACATGACCATTCGGCGGCATCATATACATCCATGTCGAGTGGAAGTCCGTTGCGTAGGCAGTAGATAAGACGATAGTCCATTACATAGTTCATTTCATTGGGTAATCCTTTGCGGTGCGCTTCTTCGCCGATGGTCGCACTGAAGGGGTGCTTATAGCGTGCCAGTGTTTTCTCCAGCCTTTCTCCCGCGAGCGGTGTGTCACCGTTCGGGTCCAGTGCTATGCATGGAACCGGATATTTCTGCGCGAATCCCAGTGTTCCGCATACTGTTTGCAGGCGGCTGTAAGGACGTGGAGTGGATACGTTATATTGAAGCATGATTGTTTTTCCCTTGACTGTATGGATAAGCGTCGTATTGACATCTCCCAATTGATATTGTTGACGGGCTTCCGGCGAATACTCACCGAACATCCGGCGGGCATATTCGCTCATTCCTGCCTGATGGGTAGACATGGAAACGAGATATTCCATCCGGTCACTACGGTGAATGTCGAGAATCTGGCAGGCGGGTCCCAGTCCATGAGTAGGGTAGGGATTGCCGGTATGTTCGATGCTATATCTTTTTCCCCAGTGGTTGTGATAGCCCCCTTCGCTTTCTTCAGCAAAATACATCGAACGAAGGTCGTGGATATAAGCTCCTTCTACGTGCATGATCTCCCCGAGTATTCCCCGGCGAGCCATATTGAGAGTAGTCAGTGCGAAAGGATCGTAGCAGCAGTTCTCTAACATGATGCAGTGGCGTCGGGTTTTTTCTGCCGTATCGACCAGTTGCCAGCATTCTTCTACGCTCATGGCTGCCGGAACTTCGATGGCTACATGCTTGTTGCATTCCATGGCAAAGGTAGCCATTGGTGTATGCATCAGCCAATCGGTGCAGATGAAAATCAAATCCAGCCCGTCTGATTCACACATCTTTTTCCAGCCTTCTGTACCGGTATATCCGGTGGCTTTAGGGCGGTTTGCTTCTTTTAATTGCTGCTGGGCTTTGTGAAGGTTTCCTTCCCTGATTTCACAAAGGGCTTTGATTTCTACACCCTCTATTTGCAGATAGCGTTGCAGGGTGAGCAATCCCCGATTACCCAATCCTATGATTCCGATATGGACGGTAGGGATAGGAGAATGTGCTAACCGGAGTACGTGAGTTTGTGCCAGAGAATCTTTCATAATCATAGTGCTCTAAAGTAAAACAAAAAAAGAGAATCTAATTTCTCAGATTCTCTTTGGAGAGCGGAAGACGGGGCTC
>NZ_CABUHK010000056.1 GCF_902491285.1 uncultured Bacteroides sp.
CTACCTGCTTCATAAATGTTAATACTTTCAACATCTCACTTTTTATTAATAAATTTGACGATAAATATACACGTATTCTCATTACCAAGAATACGTTGGACAAACAAAAGTAGAATCATTTAAGTTTCGGAGAAGTTAATAAAAAAAGAGTCGCTTTCGGAAATCCGAAAGCGACTCTTATATTCATTCAAAGGAAACCGGAATTACATCATTCCGCCCATGCCTCCCATTCCGGGAGCGCCCATCGGCATTTCTGGTTTGTCTTCCTTCTTTTCTACGATTACACATTCGGTAGTCAGGAACATACCAGCGATAGAAGCTGCATTTTCCAAAGCTACACGAGCCACCTTGGCAGGGTCTACTACACCGGCAGCGTGCAGGTTTTCGTAAACGTCCGTACGTGCGTTGTAACCGAAATCACCTTTGCCTTCACGTACCTTCTGAACAACTACCGCACCTTCTTTACCTGCATTTGCCACAATTTCGCGAAGCGGTTCTTCAATAGCACGTTTGATAATGCCAATACCTGTCGTTTCGTCAGCATTGTCACCCTTCAAGTCTTCGATACTGTCGATAGCACGGATGTAAGCTACACCACCACCCGGGATGATACCCTCTTCGATAGCGGCACGAGTTGCACGCAATGCATCGTCTACGCGGTCTTTCTTTTCTTTCATTTCCACTTCAGAAGCAGCACCTACGTAAAGAACAGCTACCCCACCTGACAATTTAGCCAGACGTTCCTGCAATTTCTCACGGTCATAGTCAGACTTGGTTGCAACAATCTGAGCCTTGATTTGCTCGCAACGTTCCTTGATGCTATCTTTGTTGCCGGCACCGTTCACGATAGTTGTGTTATCTTTAGAAACAGTTACCTTGTCGGCAGTACCCAACATTTCGATGGTAGCTTGTTCCAGTTTCAGACCTTTTTCTTCGCTGATAACAACACCACCTGTCAGGATAGCGATATCTTCAAGCATTTCTTTACGACGGTCGCCGAAGCCCGGAGCCTTCACAGCACAAATCTTCAACTGAGAACGCAGACGGTTTACTACCAGTGTAGTCAACGCTTCGCTATCTACGTCTTCTGCGATTACCAACAGAGGACGACCAGTCTGTACAGCCGGTTCGAGGATAGGCAAGAAATCTTTCAAATTGGAAATCTTCTTGTCGTAAATCAGGACGTAAGGTTTCTCCATCTCACATTCCATCTTTTCCGTATTTGTCACGAAGTAAGCCGACAGATAACCACGGTCGAACTGCATACCTTCCACTACACCGATAGTAGTGTCAGTTCCTTTTGCTTCCTCGATAGTGATAACACCGTCCTTAGAAACTTTACGCATAGCGTCAGCAATCAATTTACCGATTACCGGGTCATTGTTTGCAGATATGGTAGCAACCTGTTCGATTTTCTCATAGTTGTCACCTACTGTCTCAGCCTGTGATTTGATTGATTCTACCACTTTGGCAACGGCCTTGTCGATACCACGTTTGATATCCATCGGACTGGCACCTGCAGTCACGTTCTTCAGTCCTTCAGCTACGATAGCCTGAGCGAGAACAGTTGCAGTAGTTGTACCGTCACCGGCATCGTCACCAGTCTTGGAAGCAACTTCTTTCACCAGTTGTGCACCGGTGTTCTGATAAGCATCTGCCAATTCGATTTCTTTTGCTACTGTCACACCGTCTTTTGTGATGTGCGGAGCACCGAATTTCTTCTCGATGATAACGTTACGTCCTTTCGGGCCCAGAGTTACTTTTACTGCATTTGCCAAAGCATCGACACCTTTTTTCAATTGGTCACGGGCATCGATATTGAATAATATTTCTTTTGCCATCTCTTTATTTACTATTTAAAGATTTACTATTTGCTATTATTAATTAACCCAAAACAGCGAGAACATCGCTCTGACGCATAATCAGATATTTAGTACCTTCAACGTCAAGTTCTGTTCCGGCATATTTACCATAAAGAACTGTATCGCCTACTTTCAATACCATTTCTTCGTCTTTCGTACCGTGACCTACTGCCACAACTTCACCCTTCAAAGGTTTTTCTTTTGCTGTATCAGGAATAATGATACCACCAATTGTTTTTTCTTCTGCAGGTGCAGGGAGGATAAGCACTCTGTCTGCTAATGGTTTAATGTTCATAGTTACTTTTTTATATTTTAGTTATACATTTATATGGTAGATGTTATCCGTCTTTTTCAGGCGGAACGCTAAAGACATTGCGAAAAGCGTGCCAAAGTAGATAAATGATTCTTTGTCAGAAATTGACTGACAAAATGACTGACAACCCATACCTTATGGCAAAAAAGTATATTTGTTCTATACTTTTTAAACAAAATAAAAGGTTTATTCCTTATAATGACGTATATTCGTAAACAGACCATTTAATGCATTGTACTAATAATATGAATAAAATAGCATCCGGCATATTTATCGCCTCTTGCATCTTCTGCTCCTGTAATTCGCGTACAGGAGATATTTCGTCTGCCGAAATCCAGCCATCGGATTCATTAATGCAGGACACGATTACTGAAACCGCCGCTAAACCTGTCGTTGAAAAGCTGACAGGGGAGCAGATACATATCACCAAAGATTTACTCTATGACAAATATACACTGGATGACACCTATCCTTATAAAGATACTACCCGGCAGTTTCAATGGGATAAAATAAAAGAACGGCTGGCCTTGCTTGAGAATATACAGCTACAACCCACCACATGGGCTATTCTTCAGAACTATAAGAACAGGAACGGGGAAGCTCCCCTTGTAAGGAATTTCAAGAGAAATGCTTACGGACGGGTGGCAGATACTCTCGGAGTAGAACGCTACCAATCCGTTCCCCTCTATCTACTGACGGACACACTCGTTCCCGAGCGTTACGGACAGGACGGTGAACTGACCCGTTTTATAGAAGACGGAGAAAAGTTTGTCAAAGCGGAGCCGATATTTACGGGAGATGAATGGATGATTCCCAAGAAATATGTCAAGGTTATCGGAGATACGATTGTTTTCAACAAAGCTGTTTTCGTAGACCGGCACAATCAGAATATCACCTCTCTTGAACGTAGTGGGAAAGGGGAATGGATAGTACGCAGCATGAATCCATCCACTACCGGACGCCACCTTCCGCCGTATGCGCAGGAGACTCCTTTAGGTATGTTTGTATTACAGGAAAAGAAAGTCAAAATGGTATTTCTCAAAGACGGTTCGAAAGAAACAGGCGGTTATGCACCTTATGCCAGTCGTTTCACGGATGGAGCTTATATTCATGGAGTACCAGTCAATGCTCCCCGCAAAACGCTGATAGAATACAGTCCGTCATTAGGAACAACCCCACGCTCGCATATGTGTGTACGAAATGCAACTTCGCACGCCAAGTTTATTTATGACTGGGCGCCCGTGAATGAGACTGTTGTTTTTGTATTGGAATAATTGGAGCTTTTTCCGTATGCATTCGGGTTAATCAATCTTTGTACATTAATAGGCTAATTCTATTTTAACTTATAGAAGCATCTCCCAAAAAATAATTTTATGATTTTACCCTCATACCCTCATAAATCATCTCAAAGTCTTTATTCATCGGTATTACAGCTATGAGAGCAGGCTATAATAGCACCCTGAGAGTAAAAGTTACCCTCATACCCATTCGAACGAATACCAAGATGCTAATACCTGAAACACAAGGTATTAACAGTTATTCCTTCAAGCATTAACACCCTAAACTTCAACCATTAATAGTTGAGAAACCAGGTATTAACACATAAAAAGTGATGTAAAATGACTGATAAACGGAGTAATGCTACTTAAAGTTACAGGTTGAACGAGATAATAGGTACAGGTGAAGTTATTGTAATCTATTCCATTATAAGACCAAATCTACACAGGAAATATCTGTTTATACAGGCAGACAATCTGTAGCCCACGTGCAAACAGAAGTTTCAACAAGGGAAAGTTTCAGTTTCGTGCCTTGAAACTAACTGTTTCAAGGCACGAAACAAAGTGTTTCTCACCGTGAAACCAACTGTTTCAAGCCATGAAAAAGTCCGAGCAAAGGATGCTACACAGTGATTACTTACGTGTTCCATGTGTGAGTACCTTGAATATTCGTAAAATTGGTATGAGAGTAACTTTTACTCTCAGGGTGCTATTATAGCCTGCCCTCATAGCTGTAACACCGATGAATAAAGGGATTGGGTGAATCTATGAGGGTATGAGGGTAAAATCATAAAATTATTTTTTTGGGAGATGCTATATGATGATTTTAATTTATAAACCAGCCATATATTTCCAAAGCGGAGCGGCGTTCAGCGATTGCATGATTTCATTATTTTCAAGCAGGCTCCTTACCTCTTCCAAGGTGAGCAAATGAACGGAAAGGTCTTCGGTATCTTCCAGATGCTGATGGTCTATCAATTCCACATCTGTGGCAAGAAAGCAATGTGTCAGGTTGGTGTGAGTGCTCGGATTGGCGGAAACCACCATATATTCCTGCCAGTTTCCTTTTCCATAGCCCGTTTCCTCCCACAGTTCACGCTGGGCGGACACTAATGGCGAAGCATCTTCTGCTTCACACACACCGGCACAAAGTTCATAACAGGTTCGCTGGATTCCAGGACGGTACTGGCGGACAAATACAAATTTGCCTTCTTTCGTGATGGCAATCGTATTCACCCAGTCGGGATATTCTAAGATGTAATATTCGGGGATATGGTTTCCGTTGGGAAGCAACATATCTTCACAGCGTACAGTCAGCCATGGACGGCGAAATAGATACTTGCTACTTACCGTTTTCCAGGCTTTATTCTTTTCTTCCATTAGGTTTCGTTTTTCTTCCGCACAAAAATAATGATTTTCACCGGAATACCGCACCTTTTTCAGTTTTCTATCTTTTATTCATCAATATCAATACAAGTAATCTCTATTCCCTGTATCTGTTCCAGATATTTTTTGGTCGAACTAACCAAAGAACTTCCCATGTAGAATAAAAACATCAAACTGATAATTACCATCAATGCCCCAATCATTGCAAAGCGGCCGCGTTGTTCAAAAATACTGCTGTTCATACCTCTGCCTCCTCTTCTTTTATGTCCACCACAAAGATAACATGCGAAGGCTACAAAAAAAAGACAAGAATGTTACAAAAGGCTTAAATATTGAAATTCTGTTCGTATCTTTGCACCGGCTAACTAACAACCTCTTTATTACAATATGGCATTTACGAATAATATTATGATTGTCCGGCACAAATTGCTGGCTGACCTTGTCAGACTCTGGAAAAACGACCAGTTAGTAGAAAAGATAGACCGACTCCCGATCGAGCTGAGTCCGCGGAAATCGAAACCGTTAGGACGTTGCTGCATACACAAAGAGCGGGCGGTGTGGAGATACAAGACTTTTCCGCTGATGGGACTGGATATGACAGACGAACACGACGAAGTAACTCCGCTTTCCGATTACGCGCGCATGGCACTGAGCCGTCCCGAACCGGACAAGGAGAATATCATGTGCGTCATTGACGAAGCATGTTCTTCCTGCGTACAAATCAATTATGAGATTACAAACCTTTGTCGCGGATGCGTAGCCCGCAGTTGCTATATGAACTGCCCGAAGGGTGCGATACGCTTCAAGAAAAACGGTCAGGCCATGATTGACCACGATACGTGTGTCAGTTGCGGTATCTGTCACAAGAGCTGTCCTTATCATGCCATTGTGTATATTCCCGTACCTTGCGAGGAAGCCTGTCCGGTAAAGGCCATCAGCAAAGATGAACATGGAATAGAACATATTGACGAAAGTAAATGTATCTATTGCGGGAAGTGCATGAATGCTTGTCCGTTCGGCGCCATCTTCGAGATTTCACAGACATTCGATGTGCTGCAACGGATTCGGAAGGGAGAAAAGATGGTTGCCATCATCGCTCCGTCCATTCTCGGACAATTCAAAACTTCCATCGGACAAGTGTACGGTGCTTTTAAAGAAATAGGATTCACCGATGTGATTGAAGTAGCCGAAGGAGCTATGTCGACTACCAGCAACGAAGCCCACGAATTATTGGAGAAACTGGGAGAGGGACAGAAGTTTATGACTACTTCCTGCTGCCCTTCCTATATAGAATTGGTAGAGAAGCATATTCCGGACATGAAACCTTATGTATCTACCACCGGTTCGCCAATGTATTATGCGGCACGGATTGCCAAAGAGAAGCATCCCGACGCAAAAGTCGTATTCGTAGGCCCTTGCGTGGCAAAACGTAAAGAGGCACGCCGCGATGAAGCCGTGGATTACATCCTGACATTTGAAGAAGTAGGTTCCATACTCGACGGACTAGATATCCAGTTGGAACAAGTGCAGGAATTCTCCGTATTGCATACTTCCGTCCGCGAAGCACACGGCTTTGCGCAGGCAGGCGGCGTGATGGGAGCAGTCAAAGCTTATCTGAAAGAGGAAGCGGAGAAGATTAACGCGATACAGGTATCGGATATCAACAAGAAGAACATTGCCCTGCTACGTGCTTGCGCCAAGACAGGAAAAGCTGCCGGACAGTTTATCGAAGTGATGGCTTGCGAAGGCGGATGTATCACCGGGCCAAGTACGCACAATGATATTGTTTCAGGACGTCGCCAACTGGCACAAGAGCTTCTCAAACGGAAAGAGAGCTATGAAACAATGGATAGATAAACTCCGACAGGAAAGAACGCTCCGGCAGGAAGAGTTCCGGCAATTGTTGACCGGATGTGACGCAGAGACCTTGCGAACCATCAATGAACAGGCGCGGGAAGTCAGCCTGCTCCACTTCGGCAACAAGGTTTATATCCGCGGACTGATTGAGGTAAGTAATTGCTGCCGGAATAACTGTTATTACTGCGGCATCCGAAAAGGAAACCCGAACATCGAACGCTACCGACTGACGCAAGAAAGCATCCTGGACTGCTGCAAGCAAGGCTATGAACTGGGTTTCCGTACTTTCGTGCTGCAAGGCGGAGAAGACCCTGCCCTGACAGACGACCGGATAGAAAAAACGGTCGCCGCCATCCGGCAGAACTATCCGGATTGCGCTATCACACTGTCGCTCGGTGAAAAGTCGCGCGAAGCGTACGAACGTTTCTTCCGGGCAGGCGCCAACCGCTATTTGCTTCGTCACGAAACTTACAACGAACTGCATTACGGGCAACTGCATCCGGCAGGGATGTCCGGCAAACAGCGTTTGCAATGTTTGCGGGATTTAAAGGATATCGGTTATCAGACGGGGACAGGAATCATGGTAGGCAGTCCCGGGCAAACGGTGGAGCATATCATCGAGGATATCCGGTTTATAGAAAAACTTCGTCCGGAAATGATTGGCATCGGTCCTTTCCTGCCCCACCATGACACGCCTTTTGCCGGATACCCAAGCGGTACGGTGGAACAGACCCTTCTTCTACTGTCCATCTTCCGCCTGATGCACCCGTCCGCATTGATTCCGGCAACAACGGCACTGGCTACGCTCGCTCCCGACGGCAGGGAACGTGGAATACTGGCAGGCGCAAATGTGGTAATGCCCAACCTGTCGCCCCGGGAAGAACGGAAGAAATATGAATTATACAATGACAAGGCTTCACTCGGAGCGGAATCCGCCGAAGGACTGGCTATGCTGCAAAAGCAGTTGAACGCTATCGGCTACAGGATTTCCACCGAAAGAGGAGACTTTTCCAGTGGTTAACAGGATAGTGATTAGTGATTAACGCCATGTGGTAACACAGCTATGCAGTAATAGAACTCAGCTAATCACTAATTCGGTCATCACCCATCACAAAGCCCATTAATCACTAACCACTAATCACTAAAAAATGAACTACCAAGCAAATTCATCAAAAGCAGAAGAATTTATCCACCACGAAGAGATTCTGGATACACTGGAATACGCACAAAACAACAAGGATAACCGTGCACTGATTGAACAACTTATTGAAAAAGCTGCCCTGTGCAGGGGACTGACCCACCGTGAGGCAGCCGTCCTGCTGGAATGCGACCAACCTGACCTGATAGAACGTATCTTTCATCTCGCCAAAGAAATCAAACAGAAGTTCTACGGCAACCGCATCGTCATGTTCGCGCCGCTTTACCTGTCGAATTATTGCGTAAACGGCTGTATATACTGCCCGTACCACGCCAAGAACAAAACGATTGCACGTAAGAAACTGACACAGGAAGAAATCCGACGGGAAGTGATTGCCTTGCAGGATATGGGACACAAACGCCTTGCCCTCGAAGCCGGAGAGCATCCGTCACTGAACACGATAGAGTATATCCTCGAATCTATCCGGACGATTTACAGTATCAAGCATAAGAACGGCGCGATAAGGCGGGTGAATGTCAACATCGCCGCCACCACCGTAGAAAACTACCGCCGTTTAAAAGAAGCGGGCATCGGCACTTATATCTTATTCCAAGAAACTTACCATAAGGAAAACTACGAAACGCTCCACCCTACCGGCCCGAAAAGCAACTACGCTTATCATACCGAAGCTATGGACCGCGCCATGGAAGGGGGAATTGACGATGTAGGGATAGGCGTACTTTTCGGTTTGAATACATACCGGTACGATTTTACAGGCTTGTTGATGCATGCCGAGCACTTGGAAGCCCGGTTCGGTGTAGGACCGCATACTATCAGTGTGCCGCGTATTTGCTCGGCGGATGATATTGACGCGGGAGATTTCCCGAACGCCATTTCCGATGAGATATTCAGCAAGATTGTAGCAATTATCCGCATTGCGGTTCCCTATACGGGAATGATTATCTCCACACGCGAGTCGCAGGAATCCCGGGAAAAGGTACTCGAACTGGGGATTTCACAAATCAGCGGCGGTTCGCGTACCAGTGTAGGCGGATATGCTGAAAAAGAACTGCCCGACAATAACTCCGCCCAATTTGATGTAAGTGATACGAGGACATTGGACGAGGTAGTAAACTGGTTACTCGAACTTGGCTACATCCCCAGTTTCTGTACGGCATGTTATCGGGAAGGACGGACGGGCGACCGCTTTATGGCACTCGTAAAATCCGGTCAGATAGCAAATTGCTGCGCACCGAACGCATTAATGACTTTGAAAGAATACCTGGAAGATTATGCTTCGGAAGATACTCGCCAAAAAGGGGTAAGGCTCATCCTAAATGAAACGGAACGAATCCCCAACCCCAAAATCAGAGAAATAGCCATCCGAAACCTCAAAGCCATCGCCGAAGGCAAAAGAGACTTTAGATTTTAGTGATTAATGCGCAGCCCGTTAATCACTAATCACTAACAAACTAATCACTAATAAACATGAGCTTGACAGATACTCCCAACGCCAACAGACTTCACATAGCCCTTTTCGGCAAACGAAACAGCGGCAAGTCTTCTCTTGTAAATGCGCTGACAGGACAGGATACCGCCATCGTCTCGGATACGCCCGGAACAACAACCGACCTTGTTTCCAAGGCAATGGAAATTCATGGCATCGGTGCTTGTCTTTTTACCGATACTCCGGGATTCGACGACGAGGGGGAACTTGGCGAAATGCGTATCGCCCAGACATTGAAAGCGATTGAAAAAACAGACATTGCACTACTGCTTTGTGAAGATGATTCAACTTCTTGCAAAAACGAAAAGTTGAAGTCACCGGAAGATGAAATGTTGAAGCTACTGAAAGAGAAGAATATCCCTGTCATCCTGATACTGAACAAAATTGATATACGCGAAAACACTGATGCGGTGGCCGCACGTATTGAGCTACAATATAACCAGCGTCCGTTACTTGTCAGCGCAAAAAAAGGAATAGGGATTGAAGAAATCCGGCAGGCGATTCTTGAAAAACTTCCTTCAGACTTCGGACAGCAAAGCATCACCGGAACACTTGTCGCAGAGAATGACCTCGTGTTGCTAGTCATGCCACAAGATATTCAAGCCCCCAAAGGCAGGCTCATCCTGCCGCAGGTACAGACTATCCGTGAACTGCTGGACAAGAAATGCCTTGTAATGACCTGTACTACCGATAAATTTCCTGAAACATTGCAGGCTCTTGCCCGTCCGCCGAAGTTAATCATCACCGATTCACAAATCTTTAAAACCGTCTACGAGCAAAAACCGGAAGAAAGTAAACTGACTTCTTTCTCTGTTCTCTTTGCGGGATACAAAGGGGATATTCATTATTATGTAGAAAGTGCTGCCGCCATTGAAAGCCTGACGGAATCATCGCGCGTACTGATAGCGGAAGCCTGTACACATGCTCCCCTTTCCGAAGACATCGGAAGAGTGAAACTCCCACGCCTGTTACGAAAAAGAATCGGAGAGAAACTGCAGATTGATATTGTAGGCGGAACGGATTTCCCACAGGATTTGACTCCTTATTCTTTAGTCATTCATTGCGGAGCATGTATGTTCAACCGCAAGTATGTGCTCAGCCGCATCGACCGTGCACGTAAGCAACATATCCCTATGACGAATTACGGAGTAGCCATTGCCTACCTCAATGGGATACTTGAACAAATTGAATATTAAAAAAGGAAGTTATTTAGTTGTATGCTAAGAACATATTCCTTACATTTGTCTTACTATATTATTAATCCCTTTATTAACTTACAACACATGAAAAAGAAAGGAATGGCCTTTGCCATTTTACTGGCAACCGGGACTGCTTTTCAGACCCGGGCACAAGAGAGACTGACGAGCTACAAAGTAAGAAATGCTATCGAAGTACGTACTCCCGTTATGAACGACAGCATTAACCCGAAAGGAGAAAAACACTCCGTGAAAATGTTGCTCAAGACTCCAGTAGTACTGGATTTGCCGGATGCGCCAATGCAGTCATTGACTGTTGATACGGCAGGTTATCTGAGTCTGGAAAAAGCGGAGAAAAACAATAAACTCTACCTGCTGAAAACGCAAATACGTGCAGAACGCTTCCTCAAAGGGAAGCTGAAGGTCACTTCTCCCGTCCGCTGGGAAGTCTTTATCGACGGAGTTTCCAAGCAGACAAAAGATGCTGCCGAAGACAGTATCACTTCCGCCTCTTCCCGTGAAATAGCTATCAGCATGGAGCCTGAACGTGATTATGAGATTACTTTCAAACTACTTTCCGCTTCGGAAGACAAAGTTGCCCCTACCTTGAAATGTGAACTGATTAAAGACGGGAAATTCAAAGAGATTGCCTGCACGCTTGCTCCCGACGCCAAGCAACGTTTCTCGCTTGACAATACCGTATATGGCAACCGGACGATTTCTGTCGCCATCTCTCCCAGCGGAAAGTATTTATTAACCCGCTACTGGAATAATCATTCCGCCAAACGTTCGCGCACTTATTGCGAACTCAGCGACTTGAAAACCGGAAAAGTTCTTTTGGATAATGTAAGAGATGGTATGCGATGGATGCCGAAAAGTGACAAGCTGTATTATACCGTCACTGCCCTAAGCGGAAACGACGTAATCGCACTCGACCCTGCCACTCTTCGCGAAGAGGTTATTTTAAAAGGAATTCCCGAACAAAGTTTCACCTGGTCGCCCAATGAAGATTTCCTTATTTATTACCCCAGGGAAGAAGGGAAAAATGAGACAGGTGCTCTCCGCCGCATTGTAAGTCCGGCAGACCGGATTCCCAATACCCGGGGACGCAGTTTCCTGGCTAAGTATGACATTGCCAACGGAGTTTCCGAACGGCTGACTTACGGCAATCACAGCACCTACTTGCAGGATATTTCTCCCGACGGAAAGTATATGGTATACAGCACTTCCAAAGAAAATATCACCCAACGTCCTTTCTCTTTGTCTTCTCTCTATTTGGTAGACTTGGAGACTTTGAAGGTAGATACTCTTTTCCATAACGAAAGATTCCTGGGTGGCGCCAGCTATTCACCGGACGGAAAACAGTTGTTACTGACTGCAAGCCCCGAAGCGTTCGGCGGTATTGGCAAGAACTGCGGCAATCAACCCATTGCCAACGATTTCGACACACAAGCCTTTATCATGGATTTGGCTACACGCAAGATTCAACCGATAACCAAAAACTTCAATCCTACCGTCAGCCCATTGCAATGGAATCGCGGAGACGGTTGCATTTACTTCAACACGGATGACGGCGACTGCAAGAATATCTACCGTTATTCTCCGAAAAACAGTAATTTCGAAAAGTTGAACCTCGAAGTAGATGTTGTCAGCACTTTCACCCTGTCGGAATACAATCCGTCTATCGCTGCCTATATCGGCCAGTCGGATACCAATTCGGGAGTTGCCTATCTCTACGATATGAAGAAAAAGACTTCCCGTTTGCTTGCCGACCCGATGAAACCGATTCTGGATAAAATTGAATTAGGCAAAACCGAACCTTGGAACTTCACGGCTTCGGACGGAACGGTTATCACCGGAAAGATGTGTCTTCCCCCTGACTTCGACCCCAACAAGAAGTATCCGCTAATCGTTTACTACTACGGTGGCACCACTCCTACGACACGCGGCATCGGAAACCCGTACTGTGCCCAACTGTTCGCATCACGTGATTATGTAGTATATGTCATCCAGCCCAGCGGTACTATCGGCTTCGGACAGGAGTTTTCCGCACGCCACGTCAATGCTTGGGGAAAGCGTACTGCGGATGATATTATCGAAGGAACGAAACAGTTCTGCAAGGAACATTCTTTTGTGGATGCGAAAAAAATCGGATGCCTCGGTGCTTCGTACGGTGGATTTATGACTCAATATCTGCAAACTCAGACCGATATTTTCGCTGCTGCCGTATCCCATGCTGGTATCAGTGACGTGACGAGCTATTGGGGAGAAGGTTATTGGGGATATTCATACAATGCTATTGCGGCTGCCGACAGTTATCCCTGGAATAACCCGGAACTGTTTACCAAACAAGGCTCCCTGTTCAATGCCGACAAGATTAACACTCCGTTATTATTGCTACATGGCACAGTGGATACGAATGTACCCATCGGAGAAAGTATCCAGCTTTTCAATGCGCTGAAGATATTAGGCAAGACCGTAGAGTTTATCACAGTGGATGGCGAAAACCATTTCATTTCAGATTACGACAAGCGTATCAAATGGCACAATTCTATCATGGCATGGTTTGCACGCTGGCTACAAGACCGTCCCGAATGGTGGAATGAGCTATATCCGGAACGTCATCTGTAATCCTGATTGTAACTCCGTTATCATCTTCCATCTACAAATTCCGAAACGTACAATCTCTTAAATAATAAAGGTGTCGCTGATTCTACATTCAACGACACCTTTTATTATATTATCAATTTATCCTATAATTGTCCCTGCTTATTTCTTCACAGCAGCAATCAACTCTTCTGCCGAAACAAGATTCTGTTCTCCTGTCTCCATATTCTTCAACATCACCTTTCCTTCGTTCATCTCGTTTTCGCCGACAATGGCTACAAACGGAATATTTTTCGCATTGGCATAGCTCATCTGCTTCTTCATCTTCGCAGCATCCGGGAAAATCTCCGCACGGATACCGGCAGCGCGCACTTTAGCCAGAATTCCCATAGAGAAAGCAGCTTCCTTTTCACCGAAGTTGATAAACAGGATTTCCGTTCCGTTCACGGCTTCTTTCGGATAAAGGTCGAGTTGATTCAATACATCGAAAATACGGTCTGCACCGAAAGAGATGCCGACACCCGAAACTCCTGCCATACCGAATACACCGGTCAGGTTGTCATAACGACCGCCACCTGTGATACTTCCGATTTGTACATCCAGTGCTTTTACTTCAAAAATAGCACCTGTATAATAGTTCAGTCCGCGAGCCAGCGTCAGGTCGAGTTCGATTTCATTCTTCAATCCCATTGCTTCCAATGTATTCAGAATAAATTCGCTTTCTTCCACTCCCTTCAACCCTACTTCACTGGCTGACAGTACTTCTTTCAATGTCGCGAGCTTCTCCGCATTTGTTCCGCTGAGAAGGATTATCGGCTGCAACTTGGCGATAGCCTCATCACTGATACCCTTATCTCTCAACTCGGCATTCACATTATCCAGCCCGATTTTATCCAGTTTGTCTATCGCTACGGTGATGTCGACAATCTTATCCGATTCGCCGATAATCTCTGCAATGCCGGAAAGAATCTTACGGTTATTAATCTTAATACATACACGGATATTGAAACGGCTGAATACCGTGTCAACAATCTGCATCAATTCCACTTCGTTCAGCAATGAATCACTGCCTACCACGTCAGCGTCGCATTGATAAAATTCGCGATAACGTCCTTTCTGCGGACGGTCGGCACGCCACACGGGCTGAATCTGATAGCGCTTGAACGGGAAAGTGATTTCATCACGGTGCATCACCACATAGCGGGCAAAAGGCACTGTCAAGTCATAACGCAATCCTTTCTCACAAAATTTGCTTGCCAGCTTCGCAGCATTACGGCTCAACAATTCTTCGTCAGTGATACCGGAGAAATAATCTCCAGAGTTCTGAATCTTAAAGAGTAGCTTATCTCCTTCGTCACCGTATTTTCCCATCAGTGTGGAAAGCATCTCCATCGACGGAGTCTCTATCTGTTGGAAACCATACAAATGATATACGTCACGAATCGTATTGAATATATAATTACGCTTCGCCATTTCTACCGGCGAAAAGTCACGAGTTCCTTTAGGAATACTTGGTTTTGCTGCCATAATATTACTGTTTATAATTTTAATTGCGCAAATTTACTGCAAATTTCCGAGCAACGCTTGCATATATCTGAAAAAATGCTCAATATTGTACCCCAAGTTATGCAAAACTTTCCAAACAGAGAGCGGCATTACACTTTTGGAAACTTTAAAGACCGGAAATATGATGAATACAACTACTATGTGCCCGATAAAAAAGACGAAAATTCTTTTTATTACTGCTTCACTTTTGGCAATGCCGATACTGGCACAAAACAATATCCAGAATACCCCGCCCTTCAAAAGTACCCGCACTACGGTACATCAGGCTATACAAAAAGATACCGCATGGGCAGCAGGTGCCGTTGTCGACCAGATTCATTTTGTAAGATATGACCGTAACGGACGGAAGATAGCAGAGAACTCACTAAAGCCGGACGGAAGTGCCGACAATAAGATAATCTTCGTTTACGATAAAGCCGGGAATGTAATAGAGGAAGTCATCGCCTCTATCAAAAAAGGCGGAGTCAGCGATGTATATCAATATCATTATGACGCACAAGGCAGGATGGACGGTAAGAAGAAACTTAATGCCCAACGGACTGTAGTAGGAATAGACACTATTATACGCAACGAAGCCGGGCTAATCATACAAAGAATCCATGCAGGAGTAATCTACTCTCCTTCAAGAGAATCCAAAGAAAGAACATACCGTGAAGCGATGAATATCCTCTACAACGATGAAGGGCAGGTCACGGAAGTCATTGAAGAAAGTACGCTGAACAAGAATGGCAATCCCGGCAACCGGAAACTGCAAAAAAAAGACACAATACCATTAAAGCCTTACTCGGAAGGGAAGTTTGCACGATATAAAGCTCCTAAAAGCAAAAGAGTGGATATGTCCTATGACCAATACGGCAACTGGATTAAACGTATAGAATACAATGGTGCCAACCCGGAATATATCGTCATGCGTACCATCGAATATGCCGGAACGGAAGATACGGACTGGAAAGCACTGTTGCTCCAAGGAAAAGTGAAAACCGTACACCAGACTTCGTACATAGCGCTTCCCAACGGTCCCGACATCATCAACAGAGGACAGAAGAAAGGGAACTTCTTCATCTGTAAATTTGATAAGGACGGACGAAAGACAATGGTTTCACATTTCTCGGATACAGGCATACCGAAAGGTACTACCGAATATGTATATGACGCTAATGGGAACGTAGAGAAGGAAATAGAAAAACTACCCAATGCCAAAATAGAAAGCACTTCGTTGTTGACGTACAACGATGACGGCAGAGTGAAAAGTAAATCCTTGATGGATGCCAACAATGAAATGCTGCGCAAGACAATTTTCCGTTATGACGGAGAAGGCAATTGTATTGCAGAATTATGCTTCGGCAAAGACGGTTCAAAATACAGCGATGTCCGCAACCAATACGACCCATACGGTAATCTGATTATGAAACAAATACTGGTTGCCCCGGCGGAAGCCAAGGGGACGGAGTTTCAACCGATAACCCGCATATGGAATACCAAAGGCAGAATCGTTGAGGAAAAAACAGGTACTCCCGGAAACGAACGGAGTTATACTTATCAATACAGTACCCGTGGAGAAGTTATTTCCGGCACGGAAGCGATAAACAATGAGCCACCTGTAAAATTCGTATATAAATTCTATAATGACAAGCATGGCAACTGGAAAAAGCGCATCAAGTTTATTGATGACAAACCTGTATTATACGAAGAAAGAGAATATACTTATTACGAATGAACAGAAATAAAGAATAAAATTCAGCATATAAAACAAACGTCTCCATAGCATTTCAAGTCTATGGAGACGTTTTGTTTTATATAGAGGGAGCCATGCAAAACCCGCATACTCCTTTTTTTTAGTCTCTTCTACCCATGAAAATCATGATATAGTAAACCAATGTAGCCAATGAGCCCAATGCAGCAACTACATACGTATAAGCAGCGGAACGAAGAGCATCTTCTGCCTGTGCATGATTGTACGAGTTAGTAATGCCGGACGAGCTCAACCAAACGAGTGCACGCTTACTTGCATTGATTTCCACCGGCAGCGTGATAAAACTGAACAGGGTAGTCATAGCAAACAGGATAATACCTGCCAACAGCAATTGCGGGAAACTGTTTATCAACAAGATACCACCCAACAATACCCATGTCATAATGGAAGACGCAAAGTTCACAACCGGAACCAACGCACTACGCATTTTCAACGGGGCATACATACGTGCATGCTGCACAGCGTGTCCACATTCATGTGCTGCCACGGCAGCCGCCATTATGCTATTACTTTCATAGACCCCTTCACTCAAATTCACTGTTTTATTAGTAGGGTTGTAGTGGTCGGTCAATCTGCCCGGAGTATGTGTAACCTGTACATCATAAATTCCATTGTCATGCAACATTTTCAAAGCTACATCGCGTCCTGTCATGCCATTCCCTGTAGGAATCTTGGAGTACTTCTTGAACTTGTTCTGCAAATTCATCTGTACCAGCCAACTTACTACGGCAATTCCAATAAATAATACCCAATAAGACATCATATACTTTTCATTTTAATTATTACTCTCTATCTCTATAAACAAATTACTTGCCAAAAGTAAGGGGAAACTACCAATGTCAGGATAGTTTCCCCTTGCTTTTATGAAGAATTATCTAAAAATTAGTCAATTGTAAGTTCTACTACATAGTCAATATCTTTCGGCACATCGGCAAACTCCAGCAAAACACCTGCTTTCGTTTTAGTAAAGCGAACCGGAGACTGGTCTTTGAACAACACCGCTTTCTTCACTTTCTTATCTGTCAAAGGCAGGAACAACGCTTTATCTTCCAGATTGAGGATATGCACATAAAGTTTATTACCTTTCTGCGTCGTCACTCCCCAGTCGTGCGGAGCAACCGCACCGCTACGTGTTCCGTAGATAGTTTCGCCATACTGCTTCATCCACTCTCCCATTTCCGCCAAACGTTCTACTGCCACCGCTGGAAGCTCCCCATCGGGCTGAGGGCCGATATTCATCAAAAGATTGGCATCCTTACCGGCTGCCTTCACCAAGTAATGAATCAGTGTTTTCGTAGACTTATAGTTCTGGTCGGTAATCTTATATCCCCACATACCGTTCATCGTTTCGCAAGTCTCCAACGGCAGATGGCTTACATCCTGTCCGGAAAGTCCCGCTGAATTTTCACCGGGCAGGTCACGTTCGAAAATCTGAATATCTTCCCCCGCAAAAGGCACCTGATGATGATTATTGCCGACAAGGCATCCGGGTTGGAGTTTATGAATCAATGCGTATTGTTCAGGCAACTCCCAGTCGAAATTTTTGTTCCTGTCCTGATCCCACCATCCATCAAACCAAATAGCGCCTATCGGACCGTAGTTTGTCAACAGTTCCGTCAATTGATTATTCATGAATTGATAATAGCTTTTCCAATCTCCTTTCGGATTCGGGCGTCCCGTTCCCCGTCCTGTACGTCCCCAGGGATAATCTTCGCGCATCCAGTCGAGATGTGAATAGTAGAAATGAAGCTTGATTCCATGCTTCGCACAAGCGGCTGCCAGTTCCTTCACGATGTCGCGCTTGAAAGGAGTCGCTTTCACTACATTATAATCCGAATATTTGGTATCGAACATGGAAAATCCCTCGTGATGGCGGGTAGTGAAACAGATATATTTCGCTCCCGAAGCCTTGATAACCTCCACCCATTTGTCCGCATCAAACTTGGAAGGATAGAAGCCGCCTGCCAGTTTGGCATATTCCTTATAATTCAGATTATTGTTTGTCATAGTCCACTCACCGGTAGCGAGCATGGCATACAATCCCCAATGAAGGAAAATACCAAACTTATTGTCCTGAAATTCCTGACGTGCTTTCAGATTCTCTTCGGTGGGTTGGTAAGAAGAGGACTGTGCAAATGCACTAACGCCCATTGCGAGCAATAAAAGAAAAGTAATAAAACGTGTTTTCATACGCGCGATTATTTATGTGTATTAAAAAATAGATAACAAAAGGTCTGAACAAGAAAGGCGGAGATAAAAAAAACTCCGCCTTCCCTCTATATAATTTCCAGATTGTTATTCTTCAGTATAACGTTCGATAGTCTGTGCCCTGTCCGGTCCAACAGATACAATCTTGATTTCCACACCAAGCTGTTCTTCCAAGAAAGTCAGATAAGCGTTGAATTCTTCCGGAAATTCATCTTCGCTCTGCATCTTTGTCATATCAGTCTGCCAGCCCGGAAGTTCCGCATATACAGGTTCCACGCCGTCAGTGATATCGTACGGGAAGTAATCAATTTCCTCGCCATCCAGTTTGTAAGCCACACAAGCTTTGATTGTATCGAAAGTATCGAGCACATCGCTCTTCATCATAATCAATTTGGTTACGCCGTTTATCATAACGGAATACTTCAACGCTACCAGGTCAATCCATCCGCAACGACGTTTACGTCCTGTCACCGAACCGAACTCATGTCCCAATGTACACATCTTGTCACCGGTTTCGTCAAACAATTCTGTCGGGAACGGTCCTGCACCTACACGCGTACAATAAGCCTTGAAGATACCATACACTTCTCCGATACGGTTGGGAGCCACTCCCAGTCCGGTACAAGCACCTGCGCAAACAGTATTGGAAGAAGTCACAAACGGATACGAACCGAAATCAATATCGAGCATAGTACCCTGAGCACCCTCACAAAGAACGCTCTTGCCATCCTTCAACAGGTTATTCACTTCATGTTCGCTGTCTACGAAATGGAATTGCTTCAGATATTCGATGCCTTCCAACCATGCCTTTTCCAGTTCCGTCAGGTCATACTCATAGTTCAGACTCTTCAAGATTTGTTCGTGGCGTGCTTTTGCAGCAGCATATTTCTGTTCGAAGTTGTGAAGGATATCACCTACACGGACACCATTACGGCTAACTTTATCCGTATAAGTAGGGCCGATCCCCTTACCGGTAGTTCCTACTTTTGCGTCCCCCTTGGCAGCTTCGTAAGCAGCATCGAGGATGCGGTGTGTAGGAAGAATAAGATGAGCTTTCTTTGAAATGTGCAAACGTTCTTTCAACGGATGGCCTGATGCTTCAAGCGCCTCGGCCTCTGCTTTGAACAGTGCCGGGTCAAGTACCACACCGTTACCGATGATGTTTACCTTGTTTCCCTGAAAAATACCGGAAGGAATAGAACGAAGCACATACTTCTGTCCCTCGAACTCAAGTGTATGACCGGCATTCGGGCCGCCCTGGAAACGGGCAACCACATCGTACTTAGGTGTTAAAACGTCGACTACTTTTCCTTTACCTTCGTCGCCCCATTGTAATCCTAAAAGAACATCTACTTTCATCTTTATTTTTTATTGTTGTTATTAACTTTCTTCTTTTTGTTAGCTCTGTCGCACTTGCTGCATATTCCATATATATATAAGGAATAATGCGAAAGTTGAAAACGGCTTAATTTCGTATTTTCAATGGCATGCTGCAAATCCTCGTTCTGAAACTCGGTCACTTTACCGCATTGCGTACATATCTGGTGATGATGTGTCTCGCGGTTATATGATTTTTCGTATTGGGAGGAAGTTCCGAATTGGTGCTTAATGACCAGCCGTGCATTGATAAGAAGAATAATGGTATTGTAGAGGGTTGCCCGGCTTACCCGGAAATTCTCCTGGTCCATCATCCGCGAATAGAGCATATCGATATCGAAATGACCGTCGATAGAATAGATAGTATCGAGTATGGCGTAGCGCTCAGGAGTCTTACGATGCCCGTTCGCTGTGAGATATTCCGTGAATATCTGCCTTACTGTATCTTTCACGTTTTGAGTTTCCATCATCAGCCAAAATTAGCGCGAACAAAGTTAAGCCTTTTTTGCGGAACGCAAAAGGATTTCTTTGATATTTATCAGAGTAGTCATTCTGTCTCCGCTTTCACCATATTATAAAGCATCCGCTCACCTTCTACTGAGGAATCAGCCATTCCTTCCACCAGACGGCATATCTGGAAAGCGTGCTCTTCACTATGCTGCATATATTTCCGGATCACCAGCAAAGCCGCATTCCTCACATGATAACTCTCGGAATGGACGTTGCACATAGCCTGGTCGAGCAGTTCGCCGGAAGCCCGTTCGGTCATATCCCCTTTCTTCATCAGCAGCCGGGCAGCAGTCAGGAAACCACAGGTCTGCACATACTCGCGCTCATCGGCAATCCAGTGAAAAGACTTGGCGGGAGCATACGGCAGATTCTGGAACAGGTTCATACAAGTCAGCTCCGCGATTTCGATATTCCGGATGTCTTCCACCCAAATATCAGCAATCTCGGGATAGAAAGTCTCAATCGGTTGAAGCATGGCTGCCAGAATCTTACATTCCCGAATCTCCTCTTTCCACAAGGCTTGCGCCAGATCGTGATTCTTTTCGTAGCCTTCGGCAATCATTTTGATACGGGGCAGTTCCACTCCGAAATTGAGTTTGTACACCAGCCCTTTTTCACGCATACTTTGGGACACAGCCCCGTTCATTGAGAGACGGAGCTGTGTTTTGATATCTTTAAGTTGTTCTTTAATATCCATTTTCAGATTAGTTGTTTACTGAAGGAAGCGGAGAATAATCCTTGCTGTAACGCAGCATTTGTTCCACATACCCTTCATCATAAGCCACCGTGACATCGGTAATGTTTCCATTCTCGTCTGTCACCAATTCATATTTCGGATTTACGAAACCTTTATATGGAGCCAGATTCAGTTTCTTATAACGCTCCAATATTTCAGCATGCAAAGCCGGGTCTACCTTTACAGCGTAATTTTCTACTAAGGAGCGGGCTGCTTCGAAGTCGCCTGTCGACTTGATACGCTGAATTTCGGCGAGCAATTCACCGAACAGCTCACGTACTTTCTCATAGTCATTGATAACGACATATGTCTTTCCGTCTTTCTTCACCAGCTCCACTACCTTGTCGGCTGCCCCCTTCTCGAATACCCAACGGGCGATTAACTGGCGGTTACGCATATGAGCTTCTTCCACCGTATTTCCCGGTTCGATACGTACCAACTGTGTCATCAGACCGTTCATCAGATACGTATAATACTGAGCCTTGTAAGCTTCGGGAGAAGAGAGAAGCTTCAGTTCCACCAGTTTCGGGTCAGCCACGTAATACAAACCGAACAAGTCGGCACGCGCTTCTTCAATCGTAGAGCCGTAAGCCTTCAGTGCGTCAGGGTCTACCCCTGGAAGCAGCTTGCCGGAACCGTGTCCCAGACATTCGTGCAAGTCTGTGTGCAGTTCATCCGTCAGGTCGGCATAAATATCAATCAATTGTCTTTCCGTATCGCTGTAAACAAACTCTTCATTGAATCCGTTTCCGTGAGCCGCCTTGTTATAGGCATCCGTGATATTGCCGATAGTCACCGACTTGGAACCGTGATGTGCACGAATCCAGTTGGCGTTCGGCAGGTTGATGCCGATAGCAGTTGCCGGATAAAGATCCCCTGCAAGGATAGCGGCAGTGATAACTTTTGCCGATACACCTTTCACTTCGTCTTTCTTGAAAGCCTTGTCCACCGGCGAATGATCCTCGAACCACTGCGCGTTGCTGCTGATAATCTCCGTGCGGTGTGTAGACTCCATATCCTTGAAGTTCACCAATGATTCCCAGCTAGCCTTCATTCCCAGCGGGTCACCATAGCTTTCCGTGAATCCGTTCACAAAGTCGATTCGCGAATCCAAATCTTTCACCCAAAGGATGGCATATTCGTCGAAATCTTTCAGGCTGCCGGTTTCATAGAACTGAATCAGCTTGGAGATAACCGCTTTCTGTGCGTCGTTCTCCGCTACCCCTTCGGCTTTCTTCAACCAATAAACGATTTTCTCAATAGCCTGCGTATAGAGTCCGCCTACCTTCCATACTTTTTCCTGCAACTTACCGTTCTCTTTCACCAAACGGCTGTTCAGACCATACGAAACCGGAGTTTCATCTTTCGGATCTTTCATCGCATTATAGAAATCTTCCGCTTCTTTCTGCGTCACTCCGTCATAATAGTTACAAGCGGAAGTCAGTACAAGATCCTCGCCATCCGCCTGGTTCACCCGCTTCGGCATGACAGCCGGATCGAAGATGACCGGGAAGAGCTCATCGCAAAGCTGTTCGGCAGTTTGTCCTTCCGCCAACGGAAGCAGTGTGACGTCAAGCCCGAGTACAGCCTGCTTCAAGAAATCCTGTGAGAATCCGGGTACAAATTTCTCCGTACCATAATGATGATGAATACCATTGGAGAACCATACTCTCTTCAAGTACACTTCCATATTCTTGAAATCAGGAGTCGTTTTATCCCCCTGGTAATTCGTATATACTGCTTCGAGCATCCGGCGGATTCTCAAATTATACTTCCCATTCTGGTCAAACAGAATATCCCTTCCTTCGAGAGCGGCCTCTGTCAGATAATAAATCAGTTCTTTCTGTTTCAGCGTCAGCTCCTCAAATCCGGGGACTTTATAACGCAAAATCTGTAAGTCTGCAAATTGTTCCACTGTATAATCAAATTTATCTGCCTCGGCAGTTGTTGTTTTGGCTCCACCGCACGATGTCAGAATCGTGGCAGCCACAGCCATTGAAATAAGATGTTTATTCATAATGCTAGTGTTGATTAATTAAATAAGAAAAGGAATTATCTCCAAAATTTTTCATTTAGAGGTAATTCCTTTCAATCAAATTCGGAATGCGCAATTACTTTTTGTTTTCCAAATGTTTTTTGCGGTATCCGTTAGGAGTCTCACCTACGTTCTTGTAAAATGCAGCGTAAAAAGATTGACGATTTGCAAAGCCAACCATAGCGCTAATCTCTTCCACATTTTTGTCTGCATAACGCTTGTCAGTCAATAAATGCAAAGCATCTTTTACTCTGTATTCATTCAACAGACAAGAATAGTTCATGCCGAAACGTGAGTTTACTACTGCAGAAAGGTAACGAGTGTTCGTTTTAAGCTCTTTCGCCAAGTCTTTCGCTGAATAGTCAGGATCCTTGTACTTCTTCTGTACAACGATAATATTCAGAATCTTGTCATACAACTCGTCTGCCAATTCCGGTCTGATTAATGACCTGTATGCAGCCTTTTTTTCTTTCTTTTCCCTCAAATTGTAGGGACGTTTTTTCGGAGTTTCTTCCGTTTTTTTGTTCTCTAAATCACTCATTGAATTAACTGGTTAGGGTTTGTTCATTTGTTAATAATTGCATATTTGCAACGTTACATGTTACAAATGTCTTACTTTTTTTTTAAACACACAATTATTTTGTGCATTTTTTTTCTAATAAAACAATCAAAAACCTTGAAAAAGAGGGAATAAGCCCGAATAATAAGAAACTTTAACCTTTTTATATTTCATCTCGGAAACAGAAATCTACACACTGCGGGAATTGTCAAAGAAAAACGTACCTTTGCAGCCAGTTAAAAACAAGCGTCCATGAGAGAAACTCTAAAAAAGCACTTCGGATACGACAGTTTCCGTCCCCTGCAAGAAGATATAATACGCCACATCCTCGATAAAAAGGATGCATTAGTGCTAATGCCTACCGGTGGGGGAAAATCTATCTGTTACCAACTCCCCGCCTTGCTCAGTGAAGGTACTGCCGTTGTAGTATCCCCGTTGATTTCATTAATGAAAGACCAGGTAGAGGCATTGCTGGCAAACGGAGTTGCCGCCGGAGCGCTGAACAGCAGCAATGATGAAACTGAAAACGCCAACCTGCGCCGTGCCTGCATTGAGGGACGATTAAAGCTACTTTACATTTCACCTGAAAAACTGTTGGCGGAAAAAGACTATTTATTGCGAGATATGCATATTTCTCTGTTCGCTATTGATGAAGCCCACTGTATTTCGCAATGGGGACACGACTTTCGCCCGGAATACACTCAAATGGGAGTACTCCACCGGCAATTTCCGCAAGTGCCGATTGTTGCTTTGACTGCCACCGCAGATAAAATCACCCGCGGAGATATTATTCGCCAACTGCATCTTATCGAACCTCGCACCTTCATATCCTCTTTCGACCGCCCCAATATCAGCCTGACGGTAAAGCGCGGGTTCCAGGCAAAGGAAAAGAATAAAGCCATCCTTGAGTTTATTCACCGCCACGAGGGAGCAAGCGGAATCATTTACTGTATGAGCCGTAACAAGACGGAGACAGTAGCTCAGATGTTGCAGAAGCAGGGTATCCGTTGCGGAGTTTATCACGCCGGATTGTCCACTCAACAAAGAGACGAGACGCAGGATGATTTTATCAATGACCGGATTCAGGTGGTATGTGCCACGATTGCTTTCGGAATGGGTATCGACAAGTCGAATGTCCGTTGGGTAATGCACTATAACCTGCCTAAAAGTATAGAAAGTTTTTATCAGGAGATAGGACGCGCCGGACGTGACGGTCTGCCGAGTGACACTGTCTTGTTTTATTCACTGGGAGATTTAATATTGCTGACCAAGTTTGCCACAGAGAGCAGCCAGCAAAACATCAATCTTGAAAAGCTGCAACGTATGCAGCAGTATGCGGAAGCGGACATTTGCCGGAGAAGAATCCTGCTAAGTTATTTCGGAGAAACAACTACCGAAGACTGCGGCAATTGCGATGTTTGTAAAAATCCCCCTCAACGGTTTGACGGCACAGTCATCGTGCAAAAAGCGTTAAGTGCCATCGCACGTGCGGAACAGCAAATCAGTACAGGTGTATTGATTGATATTCTTCGTGGAAACTACTCCGCGGAAGTGACCGGAAAAGGATACCAGGAACTTAAGACTTTTGGTGCCGGGCGCGACATTCCACCTCGTGACTGGCAGGATTATCTGCTCCAAATGCTCCAACTCGGCTATTTCGAGATTGCTTATAATGAGAATAACCATCTCAAGATAACGTCAAGCGGAAGTGATATCCTTTTCGGAAGGGCTCAAGCTACATTGGCAGTTATCCACCATGAGGAAACAGCTACCCGAAAAGGAAAAAAGAAAAAAGTGGTTATCGCCAAAGAGCTTCCTTTCGGTGCGGCAGGCGGCGAAAGCGAAGATTTGTTCGAAGCATTGCGCGGATTGAGAAAACAGCTTGCCGACCAGGAAGGCCTGCCCGCCTATATTGTATTGTCGGACAAGGTCTTGCATCTGCTCAGTATTTCACGTCCTACCACTATTGAAGAGTTCGGAGAAATCAGCGGTATCGGGGAATATAAAAAGAGGAAATACGGAAAAGATTTCGTCAAGCTGATTAAGCAGTTCGTGGAATAAAAGAATAACATCACTTGCACTGTTGAAGTTGCCCATGCAAATCGGCAGGTGGCACTCCCAAAGATATTGCTTTCTCAAAATCCGTTTTTGCCAATGCTTTCTTCTTTTGAGCCAGATAGATATTCCCGCGCAACAGATAGGCATCTGCCGATGACGCATCCAGCCGGATAGCTTCTTCCAAATCCACCAATGCCAAATCGTCGTGCTTCATCTCACGCTCCACGTCGGCACGGGCAATGTAAAGTGTCGCATCGTTAGGGCTTTCCACAATCATCTTGTTCAGAATCTCAAGAGCTTCACGGAATTTCCCTTCTTTCTGATCCAAGGTGGCCAGTCCGAGCCGACCGCTATAACTCTGAGGAGCAATCTCCAACAAACGGTTATAATCGATCCGTGCAGCCGGATAATCCCTGCGAACCACATAAATATATGCGCGCATCAACAACGCTTCCTTGTTCTTTTTATCCTCATCAAGCACCTGGCAGTAATCCGTGTAAGCCCTATCCGTCTTTCCCATCTCCATATAAATAGCGGCACGGTCAAGCAAAATAGGAACTGCCAACGGAGCAAAGTTCAGTGCAAAAGAATAAGATTCGAGCGCTTTGTCAAACTCTCCCATCCTACGCTGCACCAAGCCCAGATTAGAAAAAAGCAACGCATTCTTTGCATTCTTCGGTTCCATCTTCAAAGCCTTGATCAGAAGCTCTTCAGCTTGGGGAAGACTATCGTTCTCAATACATTCGATTGCTTTTTCAGACAACTGCTGATAAGTCTGCGCACAGATGGCAACCGGAAAACAAAAGAGTAATGCTATAATAATTCTTACCATATATAATTCGGGGTATAATTAATGAATCAGTCCAACGGATACGCGTCAAATGCAAACAACTCGGTAGACAGATAACGCTCTCCCGTATCAGGTAACAACGCTACGATTTTTTTGTTCTTGAATTCCGGACGCTGTGCCAACTGGCGGGCTGCATACACCGCCGCACCCGAAGATATTCCGGCCAGCAAACCTTCCGTAGTTGACAGCTCGCGTCCCGTACGAATCGCTTCATCATCGGGCACACCGATTACTTCATCCACCACAGAAGCATCATACAGTTTCGGAATAAAATTCGCCCCGATTCCCTGAATATGGTGTGGAGCTGCCTGCCCCCCTTCCAATATAGGAGACGCTGCCGGTTCCACCGCTACTATATAAACATTCGGGTTATGTCTCTTCAATGCACGGGCCACACCGCAAACCGTTCCGCCCGTACCTACTCCGGCAACAAAAACCGCCACTTCACCATCCGTATCCCGCCATATTTCTTCCCCCGTCGTACGCTCATGCGCAGCGGCATTGGCAGGATTCTCAAACTGTTGCAGAATCACCGCTCCGGGAATACTGTCGCGCAACTCCTCTGCCTTGGCAATGGAAGCAGCCATCCCGCCCGGTCCGTCCGTCAACACAATTTCCGCACCGAGTGCTTTCAACAGGTTCCGGCGTTCCAGGCTCATCGTCTC
This sequence comes from uncultured Bacteroides sp., assembly GCF_902491285.1. Classification (GTDB taxonomy): domain Bacteria; phylum Bacteroidota; class Bacteroidia; order Bacteroidales; family Bacteroidaceae; genus Bacteroides. The sequence goes on from NZ_CABUHK010000056.1 coordinate 27,461, forward strand.
AGGCATGGTCAATATCAGATGATACCCTTTGATGGTAGCCACCATCGCCAGTCCGACACCCGTATTTCCACTTGTCGGTTCAATAATTGTTGCACCAGGCTTCAATGCTCCGCGTGCTTCAGCATCCTCAATCATCGAAAGAGCCACCCTGTCCTTCACACTTCCCGCCGGATTGAAAGACTCCAGTTTGGCAATAATATTTTGTTCGAGACCATACTTTTCGCTATAACCGGAAAGTTCCATCAAAGGGGTATTCCCCACTAAATCTGTCAGTTTCTTTGCAATCTTTGCCATTTCACTACTTCATTTTTGTCACATATCGGGCAAAGATATGGAAAAAAAGGTATGTTTTACATCACATCATAAGAAAGATAAAGAAAAGTATAGTAACTTTGTATCCGTTCAATCTTTTTAAGTTTACAGATATGAAAAAGAGAATCATACAATTTCTCACGACCTATTTTTTATTTGTTCTTCTATTCGTTCTTCAAAAACCGTTCTTCATGGTTTACTACCATGACCTATATAATGAGGTGTCTTTCGGCGATTATTTCAGTGTCATGTGGCACGGCCTGCCGTTGGACTTATCCCTCGCAGGCTATCTTACCGCCATTCCGGGACTGATACTCATAGCTTCCGCCTGGACCCAATCGCCCATCCTGCGGCGCATCCGCCAAGGCTACTTCGGATTAATCGCTTTCGTCATGGCTTGCCTCTTTATCATCGACCTGGGATTGTACGGTTTCTGGGGATTCCGTCTCGACGCCACCCCCATTTTCTACTTCTTCTCTTCGCCCAAAGACGCTATGGCAAGTGTCAGCTTCTGGTTTGTCCTGCTAGGTATACTGGCAATGCTTATCTATGCCGCCCTCTTATACTACATATTCTATATGGTACTTATCCGTGAAAGAAAACCGTTGAAAATACCCTACCGGCGACAAAATGTCTCTCTCGCACTCCTGTTGCTGACAGCCGCCCTTTTCATCCCTATCCGTGGCGGTTTCACCGTATCGACCATGAATCTGAGCAAGGTATATTTCAGTCAGGACCAGCGGATGAACCATGCTGCCATCAATCCGATATTCAGCTTTATGTATTCCGCCACCCATCAGACCAACTTCGACAAACAATACCGCTTCATGGATCCGAAAGTGGCGGACGAACTATTTGCAGAAATGACCGACAAACCTGTCGCAGCGACAGACAGCATCCCACAATTATTAAATACCCAACGCCCTAATATCATCTTTATCATTCTCGAAAGTTTCTCCACACACTTGATGGAAACTTTCGGCGGACAGCCCAACGTAGCTGTCAACATGGATAAATTCGCCAAAGAAGGCATCCTATTCAGTAATTTCTATGCCAACAGCTTCCGCACCGACCGCGGACTGGCATCTATCATCAGCGCTTACCCCGGACAGCCGAGCACCAGTATTATGAAGTATCCCGAAAAGACGGACAAACTTCCCTCTATCCCGCGCAGCCTGAAAAACGCCGGATATAGCCTGGATTATTATTACGGCGGAGACGCGGATTTCACCAATATGCGCTCTTATCTGATGTCTTCCGGCATCGAAAAGATTGTTTGCGACAAAGATTTCCCGCTATCCGAACGTACAGGCAAATGGGGAGCACATGACCATGTCTTGTTCCAACGCCTGCTGAAAGACATGAAGGAAGAAGAACAGAAAGAACCCTTCCTGAAATTTGTACAGACTTCAAGCAGCCATGAACCTTTTGAAGTTCCGTTTCACCGGCTGGATGATAAAGGGCTCAACGCCTTCGCATACGCCGACAGTTGCGTAGGCGACTTTGTCAAACAGTACAAGGAACTTCCACAGTGGAAAAATACCGTATTTGTACTCGTTCCGGATCATCAAGGAGTTTATCCGTATCCGATAGAAAATCCATTGGACGGACAGACTATTCCTCTCATTCTAATTGGAGGTGCAATCAAGGAACCCCGTGTTATAGATACTTACGCCTCACAAATAGATATTGCCGCCACCCTGCTTTCCCAACTGGGATTGCCGCACGATGAATTTACTTTCAGCAAGGATATCATGAATCCGGCATCTCCGCATTTCGGATACTTCACCCGCCCGAACTTCTTCGGTATGGTGACTCCCGAAAACCAGTTGGTATATAATCTGGATGCCAATACCGTACAACTCGATGAAGGCACGGAAAAAGGAGCAAACCTGGAAAAAGGAAAAGCCTTTCTGCAGAAGCTCTATGATGACCTTGCCAAACGATAGGAACAGTGAATAATAGAAGATTTATAAGGTAATATAGGACAATTTCCTATTCTTTATTGTATATTTGCGACGTCTAAAATTTAACAATAAAGCATGATGGTAAATACCGGCCTCATTAAAATCCTGTCAGAGATAGATACAAATATCTTCCTGTTTTTCAATGGTATCCACTCCCCTTTTTGGGATTACTTTATGACCTCCTTCACCGGAAAGATAATCTGGGTACCTATGTACGCTACCATCCTGTATATCCTACTAAAGAACTTTCACTGGAAAGCAGTCCTGTGTTATGTAATAGCTATCGCACTTACCATCACCTTTGCCGACCAAGTGTGCAGCAGCCTTATCCGCACGGTTGTAGCCCGTCTGCGTCCCGCCAATCTCGAAAATCCGATTGTCGATATGGTATATATCGTAAACGGTTACCGCGGCGGAAGTTACGGATTCCCCTCCTGTCATGCTGCAAATTCATTCGGACTAGCCTTGTATGTGGTATTCACATTCCGCAAACGCTGGCTAAGTCTTTTCATCATAGCGTGGGCTGTCCTTAATTGCTATACCCGCATTTACTTGGGCGTACACTATCCCGGCGATTTACTTGTCGGCGGTATCATCGGCGGATTCGGCGGATGGATGTTCAGTACCATCGCTTATAAAGCGGCTGTATATTTAGAACCATCCACCCGCACAAGAAGGAATGAAATCAAGCAAACGTCAGTCACCATTTATGCAGGACTGCTGACGGTGCTCGGAATCCTTATCTATTCCACGATTAAAAGCTGGTAAAACATAGAGCTATCCTCAAACAGAAAGCCCGGCACCATTTCCGATGCCGGGCTTTCTGTTTTGCTTTATAAGACTTTCTCGATTACCAAAGTTTTATCAAGCCTTTTTGATATAGTCAACAATCCACTGTCCTACTTCTTTCGTACCGTACTTGGCACCACCGGCAACCTGAATTTCCGGCGTACGCACATTCTCGTCCAAAGAAGCATCTACCGCCTTACGAATCAACGCACCCTCTTCCTTCAGGTCGAAATACTCGAACAACATAGCCACAGAAAGAATCTGCGCCAACGGATTAGCAATGTTCAATCCCTTAGCCTGCGGCCATGACCCGTGAATCGGTTCGAATACCGGCGTACTTTCACCCGTAGAAGCGGACGGAAGCAATCCCATAGAACCGCTGATTACAGAACCCTCGTCCGTCAGAATATCACCGAATGTATTCTCGGTAACCATCACATCGAAGAATGCCGGTTCCTGAATCATCTTCATGGCAGCATTGTCCACAAACATATAATCAGTAGTTACTTCCGGATAATCGGGAGCCATTTCCTGTGCAATCTGACGCCACAGGCGCGAAGAAGCAAGCACATTCGCCTTATCCACCACGGTCAGATGTTTCCTGCGTTTCATTGCATATTCAAAAGCCACTTTCAGGATACGTTCGATTTCCGGACGGGTATAGTAATTAGTGTCATAAGCCTTGTCGTTATCCTGATACTTCTCTCCGAAATACATACCACCGGTCAATTCGCGGATACAGATAAAATCAGCATTCTCTACCAGTTCCGCCCGCAACGGAGATTTGTGAATCAGGCATTTGAATGTCTGTACGGGGCGGATATTAGCGAAAAGTCCCAGTTTCTTACGCATAGCCAGCAAGCCTTGTTCCGGTCGTACCTTTGCGGTAGGATCATTGTCAAATTTCGGGTCACCTACGGCAGAGAACAAAACCGCATCCGCGTTCTTACAAGCCTGATATGTTTCTTCCGGAAACGGATCTCCTACCTCGTCAATGGCATTCGCACCACAGATTGCATATTCGTAACTTACTTTGTGACCAAACTTCTCGCAAACGGCACTCATCACATCTACACCTTGCACAGAAATCTCCGGTCCGATACCGTCGCCTGCTAATACAGCAATTTTAAAATCCATGTTATTTAATGTTTAGTTTATTAGTGATTAGTGATAAACCGAAGACCGTAGTACAATTCGCTCTCCGTCAATCATTAATCGTTAATCATTAATCGTTATTTTTCTCATATTCATCTTCTATGAGATTCAGCATCTTCATAGTAGCTTTGATGGCGGCTTCCGTCTGGTCGGCATCCAGTCCGCGGGTACGGAACACCTGTTCGTCGTAGCTCCATGTGATTACCGTCTGCACAAACGCATCCGTACGCCCACCGGGCGGGATTGTAACCGCATAATTGGTCAGCATCGGGAATTTACGTCCCAGCGTCACCTTATATATCTTGCGCAACGCACGAACGAAAGCGTCATACTGACCGTCCCCTCCCGAACTCTCTTCATATTCTTTTCCGTTGATTTCTATCTTCAACGTTGCCATCGGCTTCAAGCCGTGAGCAAGATTTACAAAATAACTCTTCAGCCTGACCTTCTCGCCTATCGAACCATGCTTCAACACATCGGAAACAATATACGGCAAATCTTCCTGAGTCACCAATTCCTTCTTGTCACCCAGTTCGATAATCCGCTCCGTCACCTTGCGCATAGCCTCTTCGTCCAGTTGCAGCCCAAGGTCTTCGAGGTTCTTTCGGATATTCGCCTTGCCGCTTGTCTTTCCCAACGCATATTCGCGCTTCCGCCCGAACCGTTCGGGGAGCAGGTCATTACAATACAGGTTGTTCTTATTGTCACCGTCAGCGTGTACGCCTGCCACTTGCGTAAAGACATTCTCGCCCACAATCGGCTTGTTGGCAGGTATCACGATACCTGAATACGACTCCACCACCCGACTGACATCGTTCAGACGGCTTTCGTCGATATTGGTCACCGCATTGAAATGATCTTTCAGAATAGCCTGCACGCTTGCGAGAGGAGCATTGCCCGCCCGTTCGCCCAGTCCGTTGATGGTAGTATGCAGCCCTTTGACACCACTCAATACCGCTGCCAGCACATTGCTCACTGCCAAATCGTAGTCATTGTGCGCATGAAAATCGAAATGAGTATTCGGATAGCGTTTCTTCATCTTCCGCATATACTCTATCACTTGCAACGGATTCAGGATTCCCAGTGTATCGGGCAACATGAAACGCTTGATGCTCGTCTCTTTCAGTCCGTCCATCAACTGGAACACATATTCGGGAGAATCCTTTATACCGTTACTCCAATCTTCCAGGTAGACATTGACAGTGATATCCTGTTCATCGGCATAATGCACCACATCGATAACGTCCGCCAGATGTTCTTCCGGTGTCTTTTTCAGTTGTTGCGTACAATGTTTCAGCGAACCTTTGCAAAGAAGATTGATGACACGGCAGCCGGCACGCTGTATCCAGTCCACCGAAGTATGACCGTCTACAAATCCCAGCACTTCCACTTTTTGAAGCAGATTACGCCGAGCCGCCCAGTCGCAAATCATCTTCACAGCTTCAAACTCGCCTTCCGATACTCGCGCCGAGGCAACTTCTACCCGGTCTACCTTCAAATCTTCCAATAGCAAACGGGCGATCATTAGTTTCTCATGAGGCACAAAAGATACTCCGCTGGTCTGTTCACCATCACGGAGCGTCGTGTCCATGACTTCTATTTTCACGCCTTCTTTTCCCATTCTTCTATTTTGTCTTTATTGCTCAGCAGAAAATCTATATCGTCCAATCCGTTCATCAGACAATGTTTCTTGTAAGCATTGATTTCGAAATGTTCACTTTTACCTGTCGCCTTATTGGTGATAGTCTGTTCGGGAAGATTCACTTCCACTTCCATCTTCGGATCCGCTTCAATCGAATCGAACAATTCCTGCAGGAACCCCTCGGAAACAACCACCGGAAGCACAAAATTGTTCAACTCGTTATTCTTATGAATATCGGCGAAGAAGCTGGACACCACCACACGGAAACCATATCCGGCAATCGCCCAAGCTGCGTGTTCGCGGCTCGAACCGGAACCGAAGTTCTTTCCTGCCACCAATACCTGTCCGCCATAAGTAGGATTATTCAACACAAAATCCTTATTCAGAGTACCGTCGGCATTGTAACGCCAGTCACGGAAAAGGTTATCACCGAAAAATTTCTCTTCACGGGTAGTCGCTTTCAGGAAACGTGCCGGAATAATCTGGTCAGTATCTACATTTTCTAAAGGAAGGGGTACACAAGTACTTGTTATGATATTAAATTTTGTCTTAGCCATCTTGATATTTACTATTTAAAGATTTACTATTTACGATTGGAATCACATCAGTTCTCTCGGATCAGTAATCACACCCGTCACTGCCGCAGCAGCCGCTACGAGCGGACTTGCCAGCAATGTGCGGGCCCCCGGTCCCTGACGGCCTTCAAAGTTACGGTTACTCGTAGATACCGAATACTTCCCTGCCGGAATCTTGTCATCATTCATCGCCAGACAAGCGGAACATCCCGGCTGGCGGATAGCAAAACCAGCTTCCGTCAATATCTTATCAATACCCTCTTTGCGAATCTGCGCATCTACCATCCAAGACCCCGGAACCAGCCACGCAATCACATTTTCCGCTTTCCTGCGACCTTTCACCAAAGAAGCGAACGCGCGGAAATCTTCGATACGACCGTTCGTACAAGCACCCAGGAATACATAGTCAATCTTCTTGCCCAGCAAAGACTCGCCCGGCTCGAACCCCATATAATCCAGTGATTTCTTGAAAGAAATCTGTGCGGCTTCTCCCATACCCTCAGTAGTAGGGATATGCTGAGTGATGCCCATACCCATTCCCGGATTCGTTCCGTAAGTAATCATCGGCTCGATGTCGGCCGCATCGAAACGGACTTCCTTATCAAATACAGCATTATCGTCACTCTTCAATGTTTTCCAATATGCTACCGCCTTTTCCCATTCTTCTCCCTTCGGAGCATTCTCACGACCTCTGATATACTCAAAAGTCACTTCATCGGGAGCAACCATGCCACCACGCGCACCCATTTCAATAGACAAGTTACAGAGAGTAAGACGTCCTTCCATTGTCAGATTGCGGATAGCCGAACCGGCATATTCCACAAAGTATCCGGTGGCACCGCTTGTAGTCATCTTAGACATCATATACAAAGCCACATCCTTTGCAGTCACTCCCTTGCCCAATTCACCGTCCACAGTGATACGCATTGTTTTCGGCCGAGACTGGAGAATGCATTGTGATGCCAACACCATTTCCACCTCACTCGTTCCGATACCGAAAGCGATTGCTCCCATAGCACCGTGAGTGGAAGTATGCGAGTCACCGCAAACGATTGTCATTCCCGGCAGTGTCAGACCACGTTCCGGACCTACCACATGGATAATGCCATTCTTGGGATGCATCATGCCGTAGTGTGTCAGGCCGAAGTCTTTCGCATTCTGCGTCAGCGTATCCACCTGAGTCTTGGAAACCGGATCTTCAATCGGTTTGTCCTGATCGTGAGTGGGCGTATTGTGGTCGGGCATACAGAATACCTTTTCCGGGCGTAACACCCCGATTCCGCGTTCACGCAATCCGGCAAAGGCTTGCGGGCTCGTTACTTCATGACAATATAAACGGTCGATGTAAAGCTGTGTAGGACCATCTTCCACGGTAGTTACCACGTGGGCATCCCATATCTTATCAAATAATGTATTCATCTGTTTATTTACTATTTTACTAATTACTATTTTCTGTTTTAACCAATCTCTGTAATGTTGATACGAGTGTCAACCTCTTTTTTTTACGACTTGAATTTGTTGATACAGTCAATATAGGCTTCTACGGAAGCGGCGATAATATCCGTATTCGCACCAAATCCATAATAAATCTGGTTATCGTATTCCACCTGCATATGAACCTTACCTACATCATCGCTTCCCTTGCTGATAGCCTGAATAGTAAATTCTTTCAATGTCATGTGGCGGTCTACAATCTTCTTCAATGCTTTGATAGCAGCATCTACCGGACCGTTACCACTGGCGCAACCTTCAAACTTCTCACCGGCGATATTCAATCCCAGGCTGGCTACCGAACGAACACCGACACCACTTGTCACCTGCAAGTATTCCAGTTTGATGCGATGGTTCTGACTGCGGTCTGCACCTGCCAATACCAGAATATCATCATCATTGATGTCTTTCTTCTTATCAGCCAGTTTCAAGAACTCCTCGTAAACTTTATCCAGTTTCTCCTGGTCTAATTGGACACCTAAGATAGTCAGGCGGTTCTTCAGAGCAGCACGTCCGCTACGGGCAGTCAATACGATTGAATTATCATCAATACCTACATCGTGCGGGTCGATAATCTCGTATGTCTGCACATTCTTCAATACACCATCCTGATGGATACCCGAAGAGTGAGCAAAAGCATTGCGGCCTACAATAGCCTTATTCGGCTGTACCGGCATATTCATCAGGCTGGATACCATACGGCTGGTCGGATAAATCTTCTGAGTATTGATATTTGTCTGAATATCGATTTCGTGGTGACTCTTAATAATCATAGCGATTTCTTCGAGCGCAGTGTTACCGGCACGTTCACCAATACCGTTGATTGTAACTTCCACCTGACGGGCACCATTCAAGACACCTGCAATTGTGTTTGCAGTTGCCATACCCAAATCGTTGTGGCAGTGAGTAGATATAATTGCATTATCAATGCCGTCTACATGGTCAATCAGGTATTTAATCTTGGCACCATATTCCGAAGGCAGACAGTAACCAGTCGTATCCGGAATGTTCACCACCGTAGCACCGGCTTTAATAACAGCCTCCACCACACGTGCCAGATATTCATTATCCGTACGGCCTGCATCTTCTGCATAAAACTCTACATCATCGACAAAACGGCGGGCATATTTCACAGCAGCTACCGCACGTTCGATAATCTCCTCACGGTTTGAATTGAATTTATATTTAATATGTGAATCGGAAGTACCGATACCGGTATGAATCCGTTTATGCTTTGCAAATTTCAATGCATCTACAGCCACATCAATATCTTTCTGAACGGCACGGGTCAGGGCGCAGATAGTAGGCCAGGTCACTGCTTTAGAAATTTCAATTACTGAGTTAAAGTCACCCGGGCTTGAAATAGGGAATCCGGCTTCAATCACGTCTACTCCCAGCGCTTCCAATGCCTTTGCTACCTGAATCTTTTCCACTGTGTTCAACTGGCATCCCGGAACCTGCTCGCCATCCCTGAGGGTGGTATCAAAAATAAATAACCTATTGTCCATATTCTTATTATATTATGTAATTATTAGCATTAAAAAAAGCCTTTCACACTTGGAAGTGAGAAAGGCTTTCGTATATTTTCATTTATACACATTTACGCGCAGCACTCACTTCCACTAACCTTTGATAGTAGAATAATAATACCGCATAGTAGAATATGTATAAACATCTGATTCATTTCTTGTCTCTTTTTATAGTTTGACGGTGCAAAGGTAGAGATTATTTCGTTACCACCAAATAAAACGTTACTTTTTTATCGGATAAAATTTCATTTCATAAGTTAAACCCTGCTATAATCTAAAATATATCACTAACAGAAGAGTGTATTCCATCAAACAAAAAGAGGGAACAGAGTGTTTGATTCACTCTGCCCCCTCTTGTCTTATTGGTCTAAATCAATAGATTACTTCTTATTGCAGCATTCTTTCTTTTCTGCGCAATCAGCTTTCTTACCACAATCTGCTTTTTTATCACAAGCAGCAGCACAAGAATCTTTAGCCTGGCAGCAAGAATCAGCTTCTACGACAGCAGCAGCTTCTACAGTTTCTACTGTTGTTGCTTCGCCTTCAGCAGCAGCGTTAGTAGTTTTGTTACCAGTACAAGACATCATTGCAAAAGAAAATGTTACGGCTACAGCAGCCAAAAATAATTTAGTTTTCATACCTTCAAATTTGCTTTAAACGTTTAATAAAATAATTGTCGGTGACAAATATAGCTAAATTTTCTCAGACTACCAAAAAACAGAAATCCCCTTGACTCTTAATGAATCAAGGGGACTCTTCAAAAACGGCGGCTACCTACTCTCCCACTGTTACGCAGTACCATCGGCGTGACGAG
>NZ_CABUHK010000057.1 GCF_902491285.1 uncultured Bacteroides sp.
CTGCAATTAATGTTTTGGAAACAGAAAAAGAATACAAAGTGGAATTGGCTGCTCCGGGTATGACGAAGGATGATTTCAATGTTCGCATTGATGAAGACAATAACCTTGTCATCAGCATGGAGAAGAAGACTGAAAACAAAGAAGAGAAGAAAGATGGTCGCTATCTGCGCCGCGAATTCTCATACTCTAAATTCCAGCAAACAATGATTCTGCCGGATAATGTAGACAAAGAAAAAATTGCCGCATCCGTAGAACATGGCGTTCTGAACATCGAACTTCCGAAACTCTCAGAAGAAGAAGTGAAGAAACCGAATAGACAAATCGAAGTAAAATAATACGGTAACCAACTAAATCACTGGAAACAGTGATGGAAATGATAAAGACAGCTCTTTCCAATAAAAAGGAATGGGCTGTCTTTTTATATACATATAGATATATTCCTTTACGCAGATGTTCCTTATTGATTCTTCCGATAACTGACCACCGCCCAACTATTAAACACAACTGCAAAGGACAGCAATATTCCCAACTGTGGTAATAAATCAAAGAACCCACTTCCTTTGAGATACACCATGCGCATCACTTCCATGAAATAACGCAAAGGATTGAGCCTGGTAATCCATTGTGCCCACTCCGGCATACTGCTAACCGGAGTAAACAGCCCGCTCATCAATATCAAAATCAACAGACAGAACCACATCACGAACATTGATTGCTGCATCGTAGCCGAATAGTTAGAAATGACAAGTCCGAAGCCGGACATCACCAACACGAAAAGAACCGCAAAGAAGTAAATCAACATAAAATGCCCGACAGGTACTATACCGTAAATCAACCATGCCAATATGAAACATAAAGTCAACACAATGAAGCCAATCAACCAATAAGGCAGTAGTTTGGCAAGAATAAAGACGAACTTCGGAACCGGCGTCACATTGATTTGCTCAATTGTCCCCACTTCCTTTTCGCTAACCACATTCAAGGCAGGCAGAAAGCCGCAAATCAACGTCAGCAACATAACCATCAATGCCGGAATCATGTAAAGTTTATAGTTCAAATTCGGATTAAACAATCCCTGGGTATCAATACGGATAGAAGGAAAAGCCCCGGAAACGGTAGCTGCTTCAGGACGTTCCGAACGTAGTTCGGCAGCATAGTCATTGACAATAGAAGCCAAATAAGAACTTCCAAGTCCCCCCTTCGTTCCATTCACAGCATTGGCAGCTATCAAGATATGAGCATCCTCGCCGTTCATCCAGTCCCGTTCCAGATGCCTCGGTATCTCCATGACAATATCCGTCGTTCCGGTTTCAATATTCCGAAGTCCTTCCTCATACGAAGCCGGCACTTCCACCAGACGGAAATAAGTGGAAGCAGCAATCTTATTCACCAGTCGCCGGGAAATAGCCGAATGGTCATTATCCACTATATTCAGTTCGACATTCTTGATTTCCAGGTTTACCGCCCAAGGCATCAGCAGCATAATCATACACGGAAAAACAAGAATCAGTTTCGGCAGAAACGAATTGCGCAGCAATTGTTTAAACTCTTTTTCTATCAGGAACTTTATCATAAGTAATTATCCATTTAGCCCATTATCATTCCAAGCGATATTTGAATTTCTTGAAGCTGACTGTTATAAGCACCGTCGCCATCAACAACAAAATACCAATCTCCTTACATACCAATACCACCGGCACACCTTCAATCATCAGTTTCCGCACCGCCTGAATATACCAACGCGCCGGGAGTATATCCGATATCCACTGAAGTATCACCGGCATACTTTCTATAGGGAAAATCATCCCCGACAACAGCATAGTAGGCATCATTAGCATCAAGCCCGATACCAACATAGCAGCAACCTGCGTCTGCGTTACCGATGAAATCAGCAACCCCAAAGCCAAAGACACAAAAATAAACAACAGAGATACCGTTATCAACCAAAACAAACTTCCCGCCACCGGAACATCCAGCACAAAAACCGAAAGTAGCAGGATAGTTATCAAATTGACAAACGACAAAACAAAATAAGGTACAGCCTTCGCCAAAATAATAAATAACGGTTTCACCGGCGAAACCAACAATACTTCCATAGTCCCTGTCTCTTTCTCGCGAACGATGGAAATGGAAGTCATCATAGCACAAATCAACATCAGAATCAGCCCCATCACCCCCGGTACAAAATTATAAGCACTTTTCATCTGAGGATTGTACAGCAGCTTTATGTCAGGAGTCAGACGGGCAACCGATACATCGGGCGGCAACATCTCCTGCCCTGCCATAGAGACAATTCCAGTCGCATAATTAACCTGCGAGGTCGACATATTCGGATCCGTCGCATCAACAATCAACTGTACACGAGCATCTCCCGCATAAAGCCCGTCCATAAAACGTTCACCAAAAACAACTGCCATGTCAATCTCACTCCTCAGAAAAGCAGCTTCCATCTCTTGAGGTGAATGAAAACAGGCAGTAACCGTAAAATACTCACTGGCATCCAAACGATCAATAATCTTCCGTGTCACCATATCATTAGAAGGATCGAGTACAGCCAGGCGTACATCTTTCACTTCTGTACTGATGGTAAAGCCAAACAGAATAATCTGCACAACCGGCATCCCCAGCAGAATCAACATCGTCCGCCGGTCACGGAAAATATGGTAAAACTCTTTCTTTACAAAAGCAATAAACTGTCTCATAATCAATCTGCTTTGCGCACCGCACTGCGGGCTAATTTTTGGAAAACATCATCCATCGTCTCCACTCCGAATTGCTTTTTCAGACGGGCAGGCGTGTCAAGAGCCTTGATCTGTCCGTCCACCATAATAGAAATCCGGTTACAATATTCCGCTTCGTCCATATAGTGCGTAGTTACAAATACAGTAATCCCCCGGTCGGCAGCCTGATAAATCAATTCCCAAAATTGCCTTCGCGTGGCAGGATCCACTCCCCCGGTCGGCTCATCCAGAAAAACGATTCTCGGCTCGTGGAAGATTGAAACCGAAAAAGCAAGTTTCTGCTTCCACCCCACAGGAAGGCTTTTCACTAAAGTATCCCGCTCGGCAGAAAAGCCCAAACGCTCCAGCAATTCCTCAGTCTTCCGTTCTATTTCCTGCTCTTTCATTCCATAGATTCCGGCAAACAGGCGGATATTCTCCCATACCTTCAAGTCTTCGTATAAGGAAAACTTCTGGCTCATGTATCCGATATGTTTCTTTACCTGCTCCGCCTCTCGGAAAATATCATATCCTGCCACCTTTCCCACGCCCGATGTCGGTCGGCTCAGCCCGCAAAGCATTCGCATAGCCGTTGTCTTTCCGGCACCGTTAGCACCCAGAAAGCCAAAGATTTCTCCCCGGTTTACTTGAAAGGAGATATGATCTACTGCGGTAAAACTGCCGAAACATTTGGTTAGCCGGCTCACTTCAATCACGGGTGCCGTCTCATGCCGTACTTCATCCCGTTCCAACGAAGGCGGACAAAGGATAGAAGCAAATTGTTGCAGAATACGCTCAGGCGTATCGATACCATGAATTTGTCCATGATTGATAAAAGCGATCCGGTCGCATTGACGGGCTTCGTCCATAATAGGAGTCGAAACAACAATCGTAATCCCCTGCTTCCGCAAACTCCTGAGCATCTGCCAAAATTCCTTGCGCGACACAGGATCCACACCCGTAGTTGGCTCGTCCAGAAATAAAATATCAGGTTTATGAATTAACGCGCAACTCAATGCCAGCTTCTGCTTCATCCCCCCCGATAAGGCTCCTGCCCTTCTCCTTTTGAACGGTTCTATCTGCTGATAGATATCCTTGATCAAGTCGTAATTCTCCCGGATTGTTGTATGGAATACCGTAGCAAAAAACTCCAAATTCTCTTCCACCGAGAGGTCTTGATAAAGTGAAAAGCGACCGGGCATATATCCTACACGCGTACGAATCTGTTTATAGTCCGAAGTTACATCCAATCCGCCGATAGCCGCCGTCCCCTTATCAGCCAGCAATAGAGTAGTCAGGATACGGAACAAGGTACTCTTTCCCGCACCATCGGGGCCAATCAGCCCGAAAATCTCTCCCTGCTCTACCGCAAAAGAAACTCCTTTCAGCGCTTCCACCTTTCCATAGCTTTTGCTGATTTCTTGCGCAACCACTATGGGTTCTCTTCCGTCTGCCACTTTCATCTCGATTCTCCGTTTTCAGTTTCCAACCTTCAGTTTTACTCCGCCATACATGCCTATCTTCAGTTCTCCGTCATTTTTCACAGCTATTTTCACGGCATATACCAGATTAGCGCGTTCATTCTTTGTCAGAATAGTTTTAGGAGTAAATTCCGAACGGTCGGAAATCCATGTAATCACGCCCGGATAGGCTTTCTGCTCCGAATTTCCGTAATCGGCATAGACAGTCACCTTATCCCCCAGTTTCACTTGTGACAACTGTCCGGAAGTTATATAAGCCCGCAAGTACATTCCGTCAGTTTCCGCCACTTTAAATAATGGCCTGCCGACAGATGCCAGTTCACCGGCTTCCGCATATTTTGCCAGTACCGTACCTTCAATAGGTGACTGGATATGGCATTTGTCTAACTGGTCTTCCACCTGTGCCACCTGTATGGCTACCGAATTTCCCTGTTCCGTCAGACTATTCGCACTGTTCAGCAATGATGATTCCTGGGCAACAAGCTGCCTCTCGAGCAATTTAATCTGTGCATCCCAGTCATCCAACTGTTTCCGGTTTGCCGCACCCGCAGCAAGCAAATTCTCCACCCGTTTCTTTTCACGTTCGGCCGTAGCAATCTGCTGTTTGGTAGCGGCAATCTGTTTGGCAAGGTCAGGACGCTGGCTTTCCACGGATTTCATACTGGCTTCCAGTTGCAGCTTCTTCAGATATAACTGCACGGTATCGACCAACCCGACTTCTTCACCCGCTTTCAACCTTGTACCTTCCTCTACGTCCAACTTTAACAATTTTCCGGCAGCTTCGGCAGAAACAATGACTTCCGTAGCTTCAAACGTACCGGTCGCGTCATAATCAGGTGTTCCATTTCCGCAGGCAGACAACATCACCAATGCCATCCCCCATATTCCTATCTTCGTTATTCCTTTCATATCCTGAGAAGTTATTTAATAATTCGTTGTATATTTCAATTGATAAATGCCCATCAGCCGCTGAATTTCATGCAGGGCTTTCGACTGACGCGCCAAGCTCTCATTAGTCAGTTCCCGAAGCATCTCGGTCACGGTCAATGTTCCATTAGCCACCTTTGCCTCCGCCGCTTTACGGATATTGGTACGCAGACGGATAATCTCATTATCATCCTCCATCTGCTTCTCCAACGAACGAATCGCCTGATCCTGCTGTGTCATTTGCAAACGCGTATTGAAAAGAAAGACATCCCGGTTATTGTCCAACTGACGGCGTTTGTTTTCAATCACCCGCCGGTCGTTTTTCAACGTATATAAACTACCGAAATTCCACGAAAGTCGGACACCTGCAATATAATAAGGAGAGTATTCATTCTTCAGCATATTCAGCCCCGGATTTCCATAAGCTCCTTGTACAAACAATCCGAATTGTGGAAGATGGCGCACATTGAGTGCTTTCTCCTGCACTTGCAATCCGGCTCCCTGTGCATCAAACAAGGACAGCTCCGGCCGGTGTATTTCACTGATAGCTGAAATCTCATTCTGAGGAACGGGCTTCTCCAAAGTTACCGCCTGAGACAGTTCTTCCCCTACCAGCAACGAAAGCATTTTCAAATAGGCGGCACGTGACGAAACAAGGTCTACCCTCTTCTGACGGGTATTCAACTGCTCCACTCTCACAGCGTCCAAATCTGCCTGATTGGCTATTCCATTTTCCACATAAGCAGTAATCTGACGATAATTCCGTTCCAATTCATCTTGCAGTAATGCATTCTGCCGCAATTGCTCGTCAAGCAGCAGAATCCCGAAATACAAATCATTCACACGGCTGTTCAATGCATACATATCCACATTCAGCTTTTCTTTTTCTATCTCAGCTTCCGCCGTTACCTGTTTCTTCTGCATCCGGATTCCGCCACCATCCCAAATTTTCTGTTGCAATTCCAACATTACCTGATACTGGTCTTTAGGTAATCCTTTTATATCCACTCCGGGAAGTTTCACAGGAATTTCCGTCACTTCACTCTGGTAAGAAGCTTTGGCCGAAAGAGCCAACTGAGGCAAATATCCCTTGGCAGCATTCTCCAGACTATATTCCTTTGTTTTCTCGACCAAACCGTACTGATGTACCAGCGGATAATTTTCCTGCGTTTTCCGTTGACATTCTTCCAACGTAATTTGCGCATACACACCCGATACAAACAATAAAAAGGAAAAACTGAAAATCATTCTTTTCATACGCATCATTACTTTATATTCTTCGATTTCTTCGGAAGACAAAGATAGGCCTTTTGAAGATACATTCACATTCTGAAAGTCTGCAAATATGTCCTGATAGTTCGATAAAACAAAAGAAAGAAAGGTCGTTTGGAGCTTTTTATTATCTTTGCCGGAAAACTGAAGAACAAAGATGGAAAAGAAAACACCCCTGAATATAGGACTGGAAATACTAGGGAATCTGGATATCGTCCGGCATAATGAGTTCCGTTTTATATCCCCGCACTTCGGGTTCGTAAACAGTTTTGCCAGACTGGAGTCGCTTCTTATCACATTAGATCAGCCATACCGCATAAAGGAAGGACGTATTGCAATTATCAAACAAGGGTATGCACGAGTACTAATCAATCTGATAGAAGAGACTTTTCAACCGGACAAGATGTTGTTAATAGTTCCTAATTCCATTCTTCAGCTCATTGAAGTATCTCCGGATTTTGACATGCAAATGGTAGCGATGGATTCCGAGTTTCTTCCTATAACCGGAAAGGATGACTTCTTCACTCATCTCTCACAGTTACAGAAAAACATCATATTATCTCTGACGCCACAAGAAAGCTACCAATTTAAAAGTTATTTTGACCTCATGTGGAACATATTACAAGAATCACCCTTCCACCGGGAAGTAATTCAGCATTTACTAGTCAGTCTCTTATATAATATAGAATATCTTGCCCATAATAACGGGAATGCACAAAACCACCAGACACGCCAGGAGGAAATCTTTCAACGTTTCATCTCGTTGGTCAATACCTATAGTAAAAAAGAGCGTAACGTCGTTTTTTATGCAGACAAACTATGTCTCACCCCACGCTATCTTAACACGGTCGTCCGGCAAACCAGCCAACAAACAGTAATGGACTGGATAAACCAGTCCATTATACTAGAAGCTAAAGTATTGCTAAAACATAGCAATCTGCTTGTTTATCAAATTTCTGATGAATTGAATTTTCCTAATCCTTCTTTTTTCTGCAAGTTTTTCAAACGGATGACGGGAATAACGCCACGCGAATATCAAAACCCGAAATAAGCCTTATTTTGAAAATTCCTTGATACGTTGTTCTTCTTCCAGTTTGCAAATCAGCAACGTATTGTCTTTTTCGGCAATGATATATCCATCCAGTCCCTGCACTACCACCCGTTTTTCTTCGCTGGTATGCACAATGCAGTTCTTACTGTCATACAGGCGGATATCGGCTCCAACTGTGGCATTACCTGATTTATCCTGTGGCAATAATCCACGCAGTGCTCCCCATGTACCCAAGTCCGACCAACCGAACGAAGCCGGCAGTACATAGATTTCCTGTGCTTTCTCCATCACTGCATAGTCAATAGAAATACTTTCGCACGTGGGAAACAACTTCTTAATCGTTTCACTCTCCTTCTCTGTATAGAAATCCGGAAAGATACGGTCGAAAATCTGTGCAATCCCCGGAGCATATACACGCATCACGGAAGTTATAGTACGCACATTCCATACAAAGATTCCGGCATTCCAAAAGAAATTGCCTTCTGCCAAATACTTCTCTGCAGTCTCCTTATCCGGTTTTTCCTTGAATGAATCTACTGTGAAAATCTCCTTATCTGTCATTATCTGTTCTCCGGCAGCAATATATCCATATCCGGTTTCCGGACGAGTCGGCTTGATACCTAGAGTGACAATAGCACTGCTATCATTCGTAAAACGAAGCGCTTTCTCCACCACCCGACGAAATTCTCCCGTATCAAGAACCAATGCATCCGAAGGAGTCACTACGATATTTGCATTCGGGTGTTTCTTTTTAATCTTCCAACAAGCATAAGCTATACAAGGTGCCGTATTCCGTGCACAGGGTTCCGCCAGAATGTTACTCTCCGGCATCTCCGGCAACTGTTCCCGAACAATATCAATATATTTTTCAGAAGTTACCACCCACATATTTTCCTTCGGGCAAACACCGTCAAAACGATCGGCCGTCAACTGAATCAGTGACCGTCCGCATCCCATTACATCAATAAATTGTTTTGGACATTCCGGTGTACTCATCGGCCAAAAACGGCTGCCAATGCCTCCAGCCATTATTACGACATGATTATCCATACCTGTTATTCTCCAATTTTTTAAATAATTGCGCAAGTTACTCCAAAATGTCCGAATTTACAAGGAAAACAAAAGAAACTAACCGAAACATCTATAACGCATGGTCCTTTTATCCTAAAGCATAGCTTTAAAGGTCACAAAGCTACGCTTTATGTTTATCTCTTATTCGTACTCCTGTTTCCGTCTTTGCTTGCTATAAAAAATATATCAACGATCTTCGCAGACAGTTGATATAAAAGGAAATCACACCGGCTTTTAGCCGACATGAGGGCGTGGACCAGGAACATACCGCTGTACGTTTCCTGACCTACAAAATGTAGGGTTCTTCATGTGTGTAGCATGAAGTTAGGGACCTACATATTCCATCTCACTTTGTGTAAAAGTATTAAAAGCACTTTATGTCATATCGACCTGTATATATCAGAATACAGGCAGAGATATAATGTCTATTTATTCAGCATTTATTCTTTATCTCCATGATTTTCTCCATAGCCGTAACCGTAGCCATAACGTTTGCCATAACCACAGTACTTACCATATTTGCCATAACCATAATAATAGCCGTATTTTCTTCTCTTCAAATCCAAACCATTAATAGTAATGCAGAGATTAGGCAATTTATTATTCTCGGCAAGCTCGTTGATTAAAGTAAACTCTGCCTTACGGGTGTAATCAGCACGACAGACATAGACGGATAAATCAGCTACACGTCCGATAAGCAACGTATCAGTTACCATACCTACCGGAGCCGTATCCAATATCACATAATCAAAATTCTTCTTCAATGTCTCAATAGCCTTCTCCAATCCGTCACGAGCCAATAACTCTGTCGGATTAGGCGGAACGGTTCCGCCGGGAAGAATGAACAGGTTCTTGTTTATGTCAGAAGGCTGTACCAAGTCCATCAGATTCGTGGTTGGATTAGTCAGATATTGAGTTATACCATGTTCTTTTCGAGAAAGATTGAATACTTTATTCAGTCCCGGTTTACGAATATCAAGACCGACTATTACTACTTTCTTTCCTAATAAAGAAAGGCTGATAGCTAAATTGGCAGATATAAAAGACTTTCCTTCACCACTAATGGTAGAAGTTACCAAAATTACATTCTTACCATTCTCAAGCATAAACTGAAGATTGGTACGGATATTTCGGAAGGTCTCGCTCATGAGATTGTTCTTATTCTCAAAGACGGCAATAGATCCAGACTTTTCATCTGCTAATGGAATATCACCGACAACAGGAAGCAATGTCAGTTTTTCAACATCCCCCCTACCTTCAATCTTGAACTTAGTTAATCCAATCAGATAGATAATACCTACCGGAAGCCCCATTCCTACAACAAAAGCAGCCAAATAAATCATCATTCGCTTAGGAGAGACAGGCTTATCATCCGCTAATGCCTCATCAATAGTCTTGGCATTATTTGCAGTAGCCGCCAAAGTTATGGCATTTTCTTCACGTTTTTGAAGTAACATCAGATAAAGTCCCGCTTTGATTTCCTGCTGACGGGCGATGCTGACAAACTGACGCTCCTGAGTAGGAGCATCATTAATACGACGAGAATAACGATTCGCTTCACGAGCTAAATCATCTTTTGTAATTTGCAATCCTTTCAATGTAGCATCCAATGTAGCTTGCACATTGCTGCGCATTGCTCGAATACTAGTATCCAAATTCACGATGGTCGGATTATTCTCTGTCGATGTACGTAGTAAGCGCTTTCTCTCAACCAACATTTGATTATATCGGTCTATCGCGCCAGCCGATGCGGCATCTTGGAGTCCAATATTACTAGGCAAAACCTCATATTCATTACCTTTCATATAGCGTTGCAAGTCCATCACCAAATTAATTTGAGTCTGATTTTCTACGCGCTTCTTTTCATATTCCGCATTACCCGTTAATGCAATCTGAGCTTCACTTGTCAAGTCAGTAATGCCAGCAGTACGCTTGAAGTTCTCCAGATCCTGTTCTGTACTTCCTAACTCCTTAGAAATAATGCCAATACGTTCATTTATAAATTCCGCAGTCTTTTGTGCCACTTCATTTTTATCATTATTAGTATTGATATTATACATCTCAAGCAACTTATTGATAAAGTCTTTTCCGCGTTGTGTATTTGAATTCTTTAGCGAAAGCACAGCAACTGAAGTAGTCTTTGAAGTAGGAGCTATTGACAAAGCTTCACTATATCTTTTTGCTACAGACATCGGGCGACTTATAAAGGCTTTAATATGTCGTTCCCCCTCTTCTCCTTTCTGTAGATTCACTGCCAATGTATCTTTATTTTCAAAAAAAGCAATTGTACCTTCATCTGTTGGGAATACAGCAGGCAACTTATCAAATCGCTTCTGATACTCTTTGTCTCCTACTGTTATTAAGACATCTATCATTCCATTCGCCGATAAGGTCATTCTTACCTCCATCGTTTCTGGAAGTTTTTCAGCCTCCTGCGGCGTCAGACTTACTAGCACGGGAGAAGTACGATAAAGTTCTTTTCCCGGAAATGCATCTTCATCCTTATAAGTCACAAATAAGTTCAACTGATTCACAACTTCACGAGCCAACGATTTAGACCGTAATACTTCTATTTCATTATCTATATTTTTGGATGATGACATAAAACCATCAAGCCCCATTCTTTCAAGTTCGGAACTCATACTTTTTCCACCACCTTTTTCTTCATCTTTTATCAGAACAGTAGCAGAAATATCATAAACAGGAGTTGCTATATGCAAATATACCCATGCAAAGATTATACATACTATTACTGAAATAAAAAACCATGGCCAATGAATTAAGTAACGAAAAAGAATCTCTTGAATATTAACCTGCTCTTCAACCTGTCCATTGTACCTTTCCTTATTTTCCTCCAACATAATAGATTTATTATTTTAAAATTGTTACCAACAGACTCGCTAACGACACTAATATAGAAGTAGCAGAAAACCAAAGACTTGTACTATTGCCAATATCCGAATTACGAGCTTTCGCTTTGTTAGGAGTTACATAGACTATATCATTTTGTTGTAACCAATAATAAGGCGATAAAATTGTCTCCGCTTTATTAAGATCAAGAGTTATAATCTGCTGCTTACCGTTGGCATCCTCACGAATCAATTTCACATTATCGCGAAGCCCATATACCGTCATATCACCTGCCATAGCTAATGCCTCCAATAAATTCACTTTTTCATTATTAATAGTAAATATACCTGGACGAGTAACTTCACCAATTACAGAAATTTTATAATTCACCATACGTACAGTAACAATTGGAGTTTCTTTGATGTAAGGTTTCAGTTTTTCTACAATTAACTGTTCAGCATCCTTTTTAGTCAATCCACCTAATTGTAATTTACCCAATACGGGAAAATCTACAGTACCTTTATTACTAACCAAATAAGTTTGTAAGGAAGGTTGAGATGTTATGTAATTATTAACATTATCAATATTATTAGGTCCTGCTACTGTTAAATTAAATGGTATTGCTAACTCCGGGCTTGTACATGATACCACAATAGTCAACAAATCTTTCGGCATGATTTCTGCATCATACATCTTCTCTTGTTGGGATACCTGTTCAATAATTTCCGAGTTCTGTAAATAAGGAACTTTTTTGTATGACTGACAAGAGGTTACTACCAATCCTAATGCCACAAAAATAAGAATCTCATGTAATCTTCCCATATTCATTTTTTGTATTTATAATTATCTATTTCAACAAATTTTCAGGTTTAAGTGGTATATACGGACCATCTTTTACTTCCATTATTATTGTATCATTTTCAATCACGTTTAATGTATGCCATTGTCCCTGCGGTATATGTATTCCATATTTCCCATCCAAAGGATTCAATTCACAACTCTCTGTAATTTGCTTATTGTCATCATAAAAAAGAACTGTGATTCGTCCTCTTAATACAACATATGTTTCCGCGGTATGCATATGACGATGTATTGGAAGTTCTGTTCCAGGTTCCATTGCATTTAATAATCGCTGCGCCTTTGCATCCAAACTATCATGTAAATTGTAATTCATACGAAGACGCGGATTTTTCTTAGCCTGTTCACAGACCTTATCAAGTAATTCTTTATCAATTAATTCCATAATTTGTATCTTAGAATATTTCCAAAACTTAGAGAACTATTTAACCCCAATGGAAGATAAGTAACCTATATATTTCTGGGTCACTTTATCCCATGTATAATTCTGAAAAACATTATTATAATTAACTTCCCAATAATTCATTATTTCTTGTCGATTATTAATACAATCGTTAAAAGCATTCAGCAAATCATTTACATTTTCAGGCCTCACCCATATTGCATTGTCCAAAAGCAACTCTCGGTTACCTTCTATGTCAGATGCTATAATAGGTAATTTATAACTCATAGCCTCTAACAATGCAATAGATAAACCTTCAGTAGTTGATATTAAACAATATGCATATGCATTACTGAGCAATGTAGTTTTATCATAATTATACACTGCTCCAGTAAATACAATATTTGCGCTCCCCGTTGCTTTGTTGTGCAAATAATCAACAAAGTCTGGTTCGATAGTATTAGTTCCTGCAATAACAAGTTTATACTTCTGCGTATTTAACCTTTTAAATCCATCAATTAAATAATCAACATTTTTTTCTTTCGACAAGCGTCCCAAAAAAAGAAAATATTTACATCGTTCCAACGAATATTTTTCTAAAATATCTGTCTCTACTTCTTTACCACTCGGCATATTTACCGCCGTTGGAATTGTAGTTGTCATGACATTATATTTATTCTTAAAATAGTGCGTTTGGTTATCGCTACACATTATCAAATGTTGATTAATATGTGCTGTTATACGTTCCATCAACTTTAACACCTTTTGTTGACGGGATGAATATTTACTATGCATCCATTCTAGACCATGCCCTTGCATCAAAGATTTAATACCCAATAGTCGAGGTATAAAGCTCCACATAGAAGGTGGCCATGCATTATAATGAATTACACTTATATTTTTTTCTTTAATTAAAGTCCTAATTGTAGCTTTCAATCCAACCCACGGTTTACATATCAAATTACTTTTAAAGCCTTTCATGAATATGACTTTAATTCCCTCAATATATTCAATCGAGTTGTGATCACTTTCACAATAAACAACTACTTCATGTCCTAATTTAATTAAATGGACAGATAAATTGTACATATAGGATTCTATTCCCCCTAAAGAACGAATATCTCGCCCTCCAATAAAAACTATTTTCATCGATAAAAATTAAATGGACAACAATTGATTATAACGTTCTGAGAAGGTTTCTAAAGAATATTGATTGTGTAACAATGTATTTCCTTTCGTACCCAAAGTCTGACGCATATTTGCATTATCAATAAGCAATGATAAGGAATGTGCCATTCCTTCATAATCTCCAACTTTGTGTAAAAAGCCATTTATATTATTTTGAATTAAATAGGAATTATCTCCCACATTTGTACAAACAACAGGCAAGCTCCAATTAAGAGCTTCCATTATCGAATTGCTTGTTCCTTCATATAGACTTGTTGACAAGTATAAATCGGCTTCATAAAGTAATTCGGGAATATTTGAAGGGGTAATTAATATCTCTGTAAAATCAGTAATTTCATATTTACTAACCCATTGACGAATTACCTCTTCCAACTCTCCATATCCCACAATTATAAAATGAAAATCAGTAGTACGTTTTCTAAGTGTAGCAATCGTTTTTATAGCAGTAAGATAATCTTTTTGTTGAACGAACCGACCAACAGTTATTATCTTTTTTACTTTCTTATCCAAACGAAACATCGGAGCAGATATATTTGTGAAACAATTTGGAATAACAATACTTTTTTCTTTCTTAAATCCTCTTTCTACAAAGTATTCCAAACCAGAATAACAATTAAATATAGTCAAAGTAGAAATATAATTATGAACTACTTTTTCTAATAAATATTTTCCGTAAGGTAATTGAGAGTTTCTAATTCCACCATAAATATTTCTGACGCCTACAATCTTTTCTGTAACACCGCAAATAATATCGCAATATGAAAGGTAATTAAAAACAGTATCAATTGAATTGTCTCTTAGTATTTTCCGTAAACCTAATATTCTTTTAATAATATTACCTTCTAACGAATGTAATATTACATGACCAGGTGCATTCTTCAGAATAGCAATATTACTTTGAGCAGCATTGCTATAACCACTTACTGATATAAAATGTACCTCACACAAATTAGATAAAACTGAAGCCAACAATGTAGCTTGTTTTTCAGCTCCACCTGATTTTATTGTAGGGATAGTAATTGCAACTTTAAGCATAATCATGATATTATCGAGCTCGCTCTTTCACAAATTTTGCCGGATTGCCAGCCCAAACTTGATATGGTGGAATATCCTTAGTCACTATAGATCCAGCACCTATTAGAGCCCCTTTACCTATTGTTACGGAATTACAAATAATGGTATTCATTCCTATAAATACATCATCTTCAATTACCACTTTACCCATTCTAAAATTTCGACCAGGTTTTGAAGAAATAATAAAATGAGTTAGAATTTTTGTACCCTCTGTTAAGGTAACGCCATTACCTATTGTTACCAATTCCGGAGCCACAGTATCTATTGATACTCCTTTATATACGAAACACTGAACTTTCTTATGAGCGAATTTCACCCCACCTAATTTAAGAAAAAGCCATCTATGATGTCCTCTCATAGGCAAATGAGACATTGATAAAAAACAATAATGTATCAATCTCTTTAATGAAAAATATTTCAACATAGTTACTTATTTAATTAAATTCCGGCTTAGTTATAAACTTGTCATCTTTCATATTCTGTAAATATCTTCTCTTATCGTTCCATCCAAGTTTTGCCGTACCTATATCGTATCTCATCATACGAACCGCATAATCAGCAGTCGTTCCTATAATTTTTGCAGGATTGCCAGCTACAATTGTATAAGCCGGAACTGACTTAGTAACAATAGCCCCTGCTGCCACTAAAGCCCCTTCGCCAATTGTAACCCCGGGCATTATTTGTGAACCACTTCCTATATACGCCCAATCTTTAACTTCTATTTTTCCAAAGCAATCGAAAGTGGGATTATTCTTACGAAGAATATTTCCACCACCATGAGTATGAAAAGAGCACCCAGATGTTATTTGACAATTATTGCCTATTGTTATCAGGTACGGTTCACTAGACCAATTTTTAGTACAAATTAAAGTGTTATATCCGATTTTTACTCCCAAAAGTTTTGCATAAATCTTAGATGGCAAAAAACGAAAAAACTTTGATAGCAATAAATAAAAAATCATATATATTATTATTGGTTAATGATACGTTGCATAAATGCCAATGCTCTCAGAGATTGAATTTTACTAGAAAAATCATTTTTTATTAGAAGTCCAGCTCTTTCTCCTATTTGTTTCGATTCTATTGGATGTTCCTCCACCCACAATAATTTTTCAGCAAAATCTTTCGGATTATCGGGTATAGAAAAGATACAATTAACTTTATCTTGCAGAAATTTATCTATTTCACCAACACGAGTTACAACTACCGGATTTCCTGTTGACAAATACTCACCCAATTTAGTTGGAAAACCATATTGAGCTTGTTTATTATTTGGACGAGCTAACGCTAATATGGAAGCATTTTTCAATAAAGCAGGAATATCATCAGGAGAAATATGACCTGTAAAAATCACATCATCATTAAGATTTAAAGAGTCAACAATAGAATATAATTGATGAACAACTTGTTTTAAATGACTATCGCCTATCAACATTAATTTATACTCAGGAAACTGTTTATGAAAAATATGAAAAGCTCTAATTAAGTCATCCACACCATCTTTGTGGACAGTTAATGCTCCACAATAAGCAATGTATTTTGTTTTATTCATAACCGGAATGCCTTCGAATCTCTCTGAATCGACAAACATATTTATTATCTCAATATTTTTTACACCCCTTCTATGAAACTCAGATCTCAGAGATTCTGATATAACAAAAAGACCTTTTGCATATTTTACCATAAATAACTGTATGGTCTCACATATCTTATATATAAGTCCACCGTTCTGATAATATGGTGCCTCGGTGCGTTCATAAAAAACATTATATTTTTCTTTAGGTAACATAAATCCCCAAACTGGTAACCCATATATATGAACTGCAGTTTCACTATCTACATATGTTTCTTTTATAGTCTTTACGACTTTTCGATAGACACTTATTCGTCCCCATAATTTAGAATATGTAGAATTTTCTCGATAAATAATTGTTTTAATACCATCTCCTAAATCCCACTGAAAATTTTCAAGTGAACGGCAAATAATAAGAACTTCTTTTCCAGCCGCGGCATACCCCTTAGCATAAGCTATCAAACGGTTTGTTGCCGCAGAGCCTGAATACCAAATTCCCACAAGTATTATTTTATTTAGATGTTGCATATTTACATAATAAAAGAAAAACAATGATTAATCTATATACTGTAACTTATACCACTCAATAAATTTTCGTATGCCATCCTTTAATGCGACTTTGGGCTTATACCCCACTTCTTGTTCTAAATGTGTAGTATCAGCAAATGTTTGATAAACATCTCCAGGTTGCATAGGCAAAAAGATCTTTTCAGCTTTTTTCTCAAGTGTGTTTTCTATCATCTCAATAAATTTCATCAATTTGATAGGTTTAGAACAACCGATATTATACACAATGTGCCTTCTGTCATTATGCAATGAAGGCATTTTCTCCAAAACTTTTATTATACCTTCTACTATATCGTCAATATAAGTAAAATCTCGTTGCAAATCACCATTATTAAACACTTTAATCGGTTTACCATTAGCTATAGCTTCAGTAAATAACATTGGAGCCATATCCGGCCGTCCCCATGGGCCATATACTGTAAAAAAACGTAAGCCTACAGCCGACAAATCATACAATCTAGTATAAGCACTAGCCATTAATTCATTAGCTTTTTTAGTCGCAGCATATAAACTTACAGGATTATCTACTTTATCATCCTCAGAAAAAGGTACTTTATCATTCGTTCCATATACACTACTTGAAGAAGCATATATCAAATATGGCACTTTATTATGTCGACAAGACTCTAAAATATTAACAAACCCAACTAAATTACTATCTACATAAGCAAAAGGATTTAATATAGAATAACGTACTCCAGCCTGTGCAGCCAAATTTATCACCCTATCAAAATTTTCTTTTTCAAATAATAAAGGCAGTACGTTACGGTCTTCTAAGTTCAATTGTATAAATTGAAAATGCGGCAAGGAACTTTTTATCAATCTTCCATATTTAATATCTTTATTATCAATTCCTAATATTGCTAAACGAGCATATTTCAAATTTATGTCATAATAGTTGTTTATATTATCCAAACCTATGACTTCATCTCCTCTTTCCAAAAGTCGTTTAACTGTATAAAATCCAATAAACCCTGCTGCACCTGTAACTAATATTTTCATTATCCAATTTTATAATAAGAAAAACCCATATTCTTCAGTTCAGTTTTATCATATATATTACGTCCATCAATAATTACATTATCATTCATGGATTTCTTCAATACATTCCAACTCGGCATACGGAATTCCTTCCATTCAGTCACTAGCATTAAAGCATCAGCGTCTACTGTTGCATCATACATATCTTTACTATACACAACTTTTTCTCCAATACGTCTTTGACACTCTATCATGGCAATAGGATCATATACTTTAACTACGGCTCCAGCATTTATCAATAAATCAATTAGAACCAAAGCCGGAGCTTCACGCATGTCGTCTGTATCTGGTTTAAAAGCTAATCCCCACATAGCAATAGTTTTACCTTTCAAATCTCCATTAAAATGATGGTATAGTTTATTGAATAGAACAGCTTTTTGCCTCTCATTTACATCCTCAACAGCTTTTAGTATTTTCATATCATAGTCGCTCTGCTCAGCAGTTTTAATTAAAGCTTTGACATCTTTAGGAAAACAGCTTCCTCCATAACCACATCCTGCATATAAGAATTTTTTTCCGATACGTGTATCTGTTCCGATTCCCTTACGAACCATATTAATATCTGCACCAACTATTTCACACAAGTTAGCTATATCATTCATAAATGAAATACGAGTAGCAAGCATAGAATTAGCAGCATATTTTATCATTTCAGCACTCGGTACATCAGTAAAAATCATACGATCTCCACTAAGCATAAACGGTTTATAAAGACGTGCCATAATTTCTTTCGCTTTTTCACTACTCACT
Source organism: uncultured Bacteroides sp. (assembly GCF_902491285.1). Lineage (GTDB taxonomy): Bacteria > Bacteroidota > Bacteroidia > Bacteroidales > Bacteroidaceae > Bacteroides. The sequence goes on from NZ_CABUHK010000057.1 coordinate 18,806, forward strand.
CCCACTACAACTCTATCTGGCGACATGAAATCACGGACTGCTGTTCCTTCTTTCAAAAACTCAGGATTAGAAGCGACATCAAAATCCAAACATAAATTACGTTTGTCTAATTCTTCTTGAATTACCTTCTTTACCTTAAGAGCCGTACCAACAGGTACAGTACTTTTGGTTACAATCACCAAATAATGATTCATATTACGCCCAATGGTTCTGGCGACTTCCAATACGTATTTCAAATCAGCGGAACCATCTTCATCAGGAGGTGTTCCTACTGCACTAAAAACAGCTTCCACATGATCTAAGACAGAAACTAAATCACTTGTAAAATGCAATCTACCAGCTTTCGTGTTTTTGTAAATCATATCCTCTAAACCAGGCTCGTAAATTGGAACTATTCCTTTATTCAAATTATTAATTTTTTCTTGATTGACATCCACACAAGTGACATTAATGCCCATCTCTGAGAAACATGTACCAGATACCAGTCCTACATACCCCGTACCAACAATTGCTATATTCATAATTATATAATTTCTTGTTATACTAATATTTTCTCCAAACCATTTTATTTATAATTCCAGTGTAGCTTTGAATAAGTTTTATCACTTTATTAGAAACAGTTTCATCTGTATAGTTCGGTACAGGCACACCGTAGTCTCTATTATGATACATTTCCACAGCTACATCCACTGCTTGAAGTAATGACTTTTCATCAATTCCCGCAAGAAAGAAAACCCCTTTATCTAAAGCTTCCGGACGTTCGGTAGAAGTGCGAATGCAAACTGCTGGAAACGGATGCCCAATGCTTATGAAAAAACTACTTTCTTCCGGAAGCGTACCACTATCACTCACCACTGTAAAAGCATTCATCTGAAGACAATTATAATCATGAAACCCCAGTGGCTCATGCTGAATCACACGTGAATCAAACTGAAAACCATTTGTTTCCAATCTTTTTTTTGATCTTGGATGACAGGAATAAAGAATTGGCATATCATACTTCACAGCCATAGCATTAATAGCTGTAAAAAGTGAAAGAAAATTTTTATCCGTATCTATATTCTCTTCTCTATGAGCACTTAAAAGAATATATCTCCCTTTTTCTAGCCCTAATTTTTTATGAATATCTGATTTTTTTATATAGTCAAGATTCTCATGAAGTACCTCGGCCATTGGCGAACCAACAACATAAGTGCGTTCTTTTGCCACACCAGACGCGTTAAGATAACGACGTGCATGTTCAGAATAACACATGTTTACATCGGAAATAATATCAACAATTCTACGATTAGTTTCTTCAGGCAAACATTCATCAAAACAACGATTTCCAGCCTCTATATGAAAAATCGGAATATGTAATCGTTTTGCCCCAATGACACTCAAACAACTATTTGTATCACCTAATACCAATACTGCTTCTGGTTGAGTTTGAAGCATTAATTTATAACTGGCATTTATAATATTCCCCATTGTTTCTCCCAGATCTTCACCCACTGTGTCTAAATAGATATCAGGTGCTTTCAACTTTAGATCTTTGAAAAAGACTCCATTTAAATTGTAGTCATAATTCTGTCCTGTATGAGCTAACAAGCAATCAAAATATTGGCGACTTTTTTTTATGATAGCTGCCATACGAATAATTTCGGGCCTAGTTCCGACTATAATTAAAAGCTTCAATTTACCATTATCACAAAACTTTATATTTGGATCTTTTAATTTTGTTTCCATTGTCATATATTAAACTTCTTCAAAATAAGTATCAGGATTATTCGGGTCAAAACATTCGTTACACCAAATAAAAGTCACCAAATCCGTTTCTCCAGTATTTTCGATATTGTGCGTGTACCCCGTAGGAATGTCTATCACCTCTATCTTATCCCCTGAAACATGGTATTCAATAACTTCACTACCCGGCTGACGCATATCACGAAAACGAATTACGCCTTCTCCACTTATTGCCACAAATTTTTCATTCTTTGTGTGATGCCAATGGTTACCCTTCACAACATGAGGTTTCGCTATATTTACAGAAAACTGTCCACGATCATCCGAACGAATGATTTCTGTAAAACAACCTCGATGGTCGACATTCATTTTCAGCGGATAACTGAAATGATCTGTCGAAAGATATGAAAGATACGTGGAATACAACTTTTTGGTAAAAGCATCACTCATATCAGGAACACTTAAATTCCGCCGACTATCTTTAAAGCTATAAAGTAAATCAACAATGGCCCCCAAGGTTATCGTATGCACTACAGGAACAGTACAAAAATCACCCTCACTATGCTCTTCTCCACATAAGGCCGCAATTAACTCATTCACCACATCGTCCACATATACCAACTTCATGATCACGTCAGGATCATTTACCTGTATAGTTAGGTCATTTGCTATATTATTACAGAAGGTAGCAATGACGCTATTATAGTTCGGACGACACCATTTACCAAACACGTTGGGAAAACGGTAGACCAATACCTTTGCTCCTGTTTCTTTTGAGTAGTTGAACATCAACTGTTCTCCGGCACGTTTTGATTCGCCATAAGGATTATTTAAAGCAGCCTGTGTAGATGAAGAAATCATCACGGGACATTTATTCCCATACATTTTCAACGTATCAAGTAGCGTGGAAGCAAAACCAAAGTTTCCTTTCATAAAATCGGCCTGTTCTTTTGGACGATTGACACCTGCAAGATTAAAAACAAAATCGGCATTTTTGCAATAGACTTCCAGCTCAGCAGGATCGCTGTCTATATCATATTCAAAAACTTTCAATTCATTATCAGGCAAATGATAATTCTTCGCTTTTCCGCTCTGAATATTGTGCAATTGGGATACCAAGTTACGCCCGACAAATCCTTTGGCACCGGTTACTAATATATTCATATTGATTGATTATTTAAACTCACCCTATACCAAGGAAGAAAAATTAGGCAACAATTCAAATTGAGTAAATGAAATTTATTTCTTATATGAAGTATTCGAATAAAAGAAGAAAGTATCATTCACTTCTAATTTCTTTTGCCTTAGCATGTTCGACCAACCCTAAATCTTCTTGAATAAAACGAAGGCGCATCAATTGCTCTTTCATGCCTTCAATATCCAAACGACGAGTATTATGACTATGATAATCTTCAATTCTTGAAACATCCTCACTACCTTGAGTAAAGAACTTATCATAGTTCAAATCACGATTATCACATGGAATGCGATAATAATCTCCCATATCTATCGCCTTCGCCATTTCTTCACGAGTAACTAATGTTTCATATAATTTTTCTCCATGACGAGTACCTATTATTTTCACTTCCGTTTCTCCATACTTCGGATTTACTTTTACATAAATTTGCTTTAACGCTTCAGCCAATGTAGAAAGTGTAGCAGCAGGAGCTTTTTGTACAAACAAATCACCATTATGTCCATGCGTAAATGCATATACTACTAAATCCACTGCATCATCTAACGTCATCATGAAACGTGTCATATTTGGATCAGTAATAGTAATCGGATTACCTTCCATTATCTGTTCCACCCACAAAGGAATTACTGAACCACGACTTGCCATTACATTACCATAACGAGTACAGCAAATAGTAGTCTGGGCATTTTCGCCCAATTCACGTCCTTTAGAAATAGCAACTTTTTCCATCAAAGCTTTAGAAATACCCATTGCATTTATCGGATAAGCAGCCTTATCAGTAGAAAGTACAACTACATTCTTTACACCATGTTCAATTGCAGAAAGTAACACATTTTCCGTACCTAATACATTAGTACGAGTAGCTTCCATCGGAAAAAATTCACAACTAGGCACCTGCTTTAAGGCTGCGGCTGCAAAGACATAATCCACCCCGCGCATAGCAATATCAACAGATGTTTTGTTACGTACATTACCAATATAAAACTTTACCTTCGAATTTTGCAGGCGATGACGCATATCATCTTGCTTTTTCTCGTCACGGCTAAAAATGCGGATTTCCTTAATATCGGAGTCCAAAAAACGTCTTAATACAGCATTTCCAAATGAACCTGTACCGCCTGTAATTAACAGGACTTTGTTTTTAAATACTGACATAGTTATATTACAAATTATTCACTAAAAAATTTTTCAAATTGCATGCTATTTTTTTACTAGAAAAATTTTCCCGAACAAACGTTCGTCCTTCACATGCAACAGACAAAGCATCATCATAATGTTCCATTATATATATTATCTTATCTGCATAAGCTCGCGGATCACATGGAGATACCAAATAAACATGTTTTCCATCTGAAACAAATTGTGCTATTTCTCCAACAGCAGTAGCAATAGTTGGGACACCACTTAAAAGATATTCTCCTAATTTAGTAGGAAACCCACCTTCTGCTCGCCGAGTCATAGGTTGTGATGTTACTAATATCTTAGCTTGAGAAAGAATAACAGGAACAACATTATAATCAACACGTCCCTTAAAAAATACTTTATGTGTAAGTTCTAATTCTTTTATCAAAGATTCTAATACTATCCGATCATTCTCTTTCGGAATACCATATAAATGCAATTCAAGTGAAGGATAAATATCACAAACCAATCTAAAAGCATTAATAATATTGGTTACATTATCCTTAGCTAATTCCATGTTACCCATGTAACACAAATACGGAGGTTCCAAATCCCTTTGCTTTAAATTAATGCAGTTAAATCTATCAATATCTGTTATAGTTGGAAGAATATGTGTAGGCTTTAATGATATTTCATTATTAAAAAAGTCACTTAATGCTTTAGTCATCAAGATTCGAACTTTAACTCCCCAAAATAAAATCTTATAACTACAAATTTTCCACCAAGGTAACTTATCTTTTAATTGTTCCCTTATAGGAATCGGATATTCATCCCCAATAAATGCCAAACGGATTCCTAAAATTCTCAAAGATAAAACAAAAAACGCCATAAAATGCAAAGCATCAAAACTCAAAAATACAAAATCAAATGCCCGTTCCTTATTTTGTTTATAAATATATCTCACAGTTTTAAATAATGCCAATGGGCGATCGTAAAACACCTTTTTCAATGTAGGCGATTTAGCTTTACGCTCATGCATATAGTGGTAATTAACATTAGATATTGTACCAGACATAGGAGCATTATACTCTTTGAGTTTTGGCTGAAATATAATGATATCAACATCTATCCCGTTTTCTCGTAATCCTTTACCGTATGCTATAATGCGATTTGTAGGAGCCATCCCTTCAGGGAATGTATAATAACAAAGAATGCCGACTCTATTTAACGATACATTTTGCATATTCTTTTTGACTTAATGATATTATTCCTAAAAAGATTAATAAATAAAAGAAATCTCTATTAGTCACATCTTGGGAAAATAATAATGTCAACACAACAATAAAAACTGCTATTTTTACAATCATTTTCCTTTCATAAAAAATAATAGCCAAACTTTTATACAGCAAATAAAAATATCCCAAAGCCAGTGGAATACCCCATATAACTGCAATTATAGAGATCCCATTTGGTGAAACATGTCCAGAACTCATCATAATATCCATAGTTGTAGTAGGCCATTCATTTACACCATAACCTATTAAAGGAGCTAATTTTATCTTTTCCAAATGATAAAAAAGAGCACCAAAACGAGAATATGAAACATCTGTTTGAGCCATTTGATCCATAATTTTTTCCTGCATAAAATCCAAAGACATTACCTGCCAAATCACTAAAGGAATACATAAGAGAAAAAGCAATTTCCAAATAGCAACTTTTTTCCCTATAAAGACATAGAAAACTAAAAGAATAAGAGTTGCAACATATCCTGTAGTAGAAAAAGTCGAAATATTCGCCAAAAGCAGTATAATATTCCGCATATTAAACAATGAAAGTCCATTAAACAAATTAATCGCTAAAGCCATTGTTATAAAAACTGTAAACATCCCCGGCTCCCAAAAAGGTCCACTGTTTCTTATTGAATTTGCAGTATTAATAGTATACACATAAATGCTCTCACTAGGATTTGATGAATATTGTAAAAACTCTTCCGTGCGAAGTTCTGGCAAATAATGTGCTATACTTATCAATGTATTTTGGAATCCAGAAGAAATCATACACCCTATCCAAAATATTAAGCTCCATACTGATATGTAATAAATCAACAAAGGAAACAAGATTCTAAAATCTTTAATCACCCAAACAGCACACAAAGCTAATGTTAACATTCGAATAGACTGCGTAACAGCCACTGTCCAAGTTCCTTGATGATAAAGGTTTTGAATAAAAAACAAAACGAACATAAGTATTACAACACGAAACACATCACTCGGAACATATTTATGTTCTTTCCACGTTTTATATAAAACAATAGGAGTCAATAAATAAATAGCCTTTCCTAATCCAAAAAATGACATAAACCCAGTAATAGCTACAATATATATCAATAAGAAAAATTGAAATTTTTCATTCCTAATTTTCACTTGTTCCATATACCTGTAGCTCTAGAATTTATCAACTTATGGTATTGTACTCTCGCCCAACAATAATTACACAATGAGGTAATGGAAAATAATATTAACAAACCATTTAATCCCCACCATTGACTAAATAAAATACCTAATGGTACATATATACATGCCAATGACAAAGTCATAACTATTTGAATCCAAAGCTTTCCAATACCATTAATTATATAACCATACATCCCATACAACATCATTGCTACAGCATAAATGTATAGTATAAAAGTAGTCCATCCTGATATTTCGACAGAAGATTCTCCAATCCATATTCGATATGCCACGTTAGAGAAAACAAACATCAAGAAGCCTCCTACCGCCATTAGAGATGTAACAAGTCGCATTTTTCTAACAACATTTTTAATCCATAAATAATCCCCCTTGATGTAAGCTTCAGTAGTCGCTGACCATAATGGTGTTACAATAATAGTAAATATCATAACTATCATATACATATATTTATATGCAATATTATATTGTACGACAGCATCATTCCCAATAGTATGTGTTACTATCAAATTATTTGTTTGAAAGAGTAATATGGATACAATTTGTATGATAAAAAATTTCACTCCCAATGACAATATATCTTTCACTTTATTCCACTCAAAATATTTAAAGGATGGAGCTAAAGAGTTGAATTTAAACTTAAAAATGACAAATGTAGACAACAATAACACCAACGGTGGAACAATTGATACTACTGAGCCTAATATAAATAATGAAGATATAAAATAAACCTTTGATAATACAAAAACTAACATATAAGAAACCAATTGTCCCAATAAAAGAATGAGTGATGATAGTGCAGGTAACTGCAAAGCATATAAAATCGAATTAATCAAACTAAACACAAATTGAAAGCAAAATGATACAAAAACCACTAGAACCAAAGAGTTCAATTCTTTTTCATTAATACTATATGCATTTAAAATCTTAACCCAAGGTAAATATCTATAGAACAAAACAAAGACAGCTATTAAAACTACTACAACTATAAAAATCACGATATAAGCAGTACTAATATATTTTCGTCCTAACAAATCATCATTGTGTGCTAACGCTTCAGCAAGTTTATTTCTCAGCCCATTTCCCAAACCTATGTCAAAGATTACAATCCAAGAGACCAATGAAGTAAGTGTTAACCATACTCCATAATTTTCCGAATTCATACTATGTAATAATAAAGGTACATATAGAAAACTAATAAGCATTGAAATACCCTTAATTCCTAACATAGCTATAATATTCTGCTTTGTTTTACGACTCCTTGTTACTACTTTTCCGCAATTATTATTTATTCTATCCATGCCCATTTTACACTATATTCTTCATACATGAAGATAAGTCTTATACCACTTTTTTCCAGTTAGCTTTTCGTGCTTTACGATAGCTCGATTAATAACAAGATGAGAAGTACACCAAAATATCAAATCGAAAAGAAGCATGAAAGTTGCATTAATATAAAATGACAATACAAAATTAGATACTACTAAAAATAAAGATAATAGCAATAATGTAACCATCACAGTACGCACCCTCATTCCTGTACGTAACAGTTTATGATGAATATGATTCTTATCCGGTAAAAAAGGATTGCGACCATCTTTTGCTCGAGAATAAAACACACGTACTACATCAAGTAAAGGAATAAGTAGCGTAGAAATAGTTACCATATTCAGATTTAATTCAAACGGATCCCAAGACTCTTGCCGTGTCCAAAAATGAAGAATCAAAAAACTAAGGATATAACCAAGAGTAAGACTTCCGGCATCTCCCATAAAGAGTTTTCGACCTGATACGCTAAATACATTATAATAATAGAAAGTAGCGACCACTCCCAAAGTAGCAGAAGCTAAAAGAGCATGAGTCCACTGACCAACAAATGCACAAACTATGATTAACAATCCCAATGCAATACAAGTAAGTCCTGAAGCCAAACCATCAATTCCATCTATCAAATTAATGGCATTCGTGATATAGACCACAAGAAAAACAGTTAAAGGCATGCCAATAAATGCAGGAATAGTATTAAGTCCCAATAATCCTCCCAAATCATTAATCCAGAGACCGGAAAGTGGTAAAAAAGAGGCTGAAAGAATCTGCACCACAAATTTATAACGATAACTCACCCCTACCAAATCATCCGCTACTCCAACAAGATAAAGCAATGTTGTGCCGGCAACGAGGAAAAGATAACGCATGAACAAGCTGGATGACCATATAGGAGCAACAGGTTCATTCATGTAATAACGAACCCCTGTAATAATACACAAAGATATTAATATAACAGGCAAAAAAGCTAAACCACCCAAACGAGGAACAGGAGTTTTATGTACTTTACGGGCATCAGGTACATCAAACAGACGTTTCTTATAGGAAATAAATATTATTCTTGGAATAACAATAGTGGCTAATAGTACTGAAAGTAAAAAAGTACCTCCAATATAAATATACATCATAACAATTTATCGTATTTTTAGGCTTAATTCTTTTCTCCAACCGGTTCCACATACCCCACCGGCATATCTGCACAAGCACAACCTAACATATTGAGCCTAACGGCAATCTTACTTTTTCCTTCTACCATCACAAGTTCCCCTACAAGCCCTGTCAAAGGACCTTTAACTACACGTACTTTCTCACCACGCGCCAAAGGAGCACTATTCATACAAACTGCTTCATCCGAATAATCGAGCATAAAGCGGAAACGAGCCATTTGTTCATCTGGAATTACAGTCGGACTGCTCTCACCACGCATTACCATATACCGACTTACTGTAGAGAAAGAAAGAACTTCTTTACGTTCTTTCGGATCTGCATGCACAAATACCATCATCGGAAGCAAAACGGATTCAACCACTTTACGACGGTCGCTCCATTGATGTACTTCCTGTTGGACCGGTACAAAATTCTCAATTCCCATTTTGGCTAAACGCTCTGCCACTTTCTTCTCGTGATGCATACGTACGAGAGCTACATACCAGCGTTTAGAGTGTGCTACGCCTTCCCCTGTCCCAATATTAGGCCCAGCATTTAAAGTTCCTTCTTTTCTTAGAATCATACTTTTTTACCCCTTATGTTTCTGTTACTTCTTAGGTAACGGAAACATAGGCGGCTGAAGACCTGCCACAATAACAAGAAGAAATGCATACAAATGGGGAAGTTTGAGAATTTTCTGCCTGATTTACAGAGTAATTCTTTCAGTGCAGACAATAGGAATCATTGAACATGAGACAAATACATTTCATGTTCGGATACATTTTTATTATATATTTAAATAAAAAGAGAAAAAAAAGGAAATTTGCTTGTACGCTATTAACAAATTTGTCTATATTTGCACCGAATAATTTCCGTTACCTAAGAAGTAACAACCGCGCATTCTAACTGAATATCAACTATTTAATATAATCATTATAAAATTCCCCTGCAATTCCTCACGTAAGAATAATTCAATCGGTTTACTTTTGTACGTTCGTCAAGTTCAAAGCCTTTTAGATAAATTTGTGTTGTCTTGATAGATTTATGGCCTAACGATTCACTTATCATTTCAATAGGAACTCCCCGATATTTAGCTGTAGTAGCCCAGGAATGCCGGAATGTATAAGAAGTTATGGCTGAATGAATATGTAACCTTTTGGCCAAGCTCTTCAGGTCGTTATTAAAACGACGCAAGGTGGATTGATATTCTTTATAGGCAGCCTCTTCGTCCCGCTTGTTCTTTCCGCTTAATATATAGAAAAGATAATCAGGATGTTCGGGAAGAGTTGACGAGTGGAAATTACGAAGTTGGGAGACAGTGTCTGACGCCGACTCTAATATTTCCACACTCATGGGAGTTCCTGTCTTAATACGATTGTACTTCAGAATATTTCCTTCCAGATTAGATTTTTCCAGATGAGCCAAATCGACAAAAGGCATTCCACAGAATAAAAACAATAGATTGGCAATGGCCTGTGTCCGTCGTAACTTATCGGACTGCGGGTCTTTGTAAAGCAACGTATGTAGTTCGTTTACCGGAATAGCTTTCTTCTGACGAGTATCCACTCCGGTGAATACATCACGAAACAAACGATGCACATAAGGAGCCTGGTGAGCATCTACCCCTTTATTATATATGCAACGTAACATCCGCATATAAGTAGAGATAGTGTTAAGCTTCAAGCGACAAGCCAACAAGTAGTTGCTGTATCGCCTCAAGTTCTCACGAGTAATTTGGCTGAATGACACACACGATGTCCTACAAAACACAGTGAAAGAGCGTAGCGCATTTTCATAAACATGTGCTGTAGCATAGCGCCCCTCACGGCGCAAGCACTCCACATAATTGTTTGCACATACAGTAAATCCGTCTTTTCTCATAATTTACTATTTATTAATTTATAAATTCAGCATGATATTACGAGAAATAGAACGAATTTCCAATAAAGATAGCTATTAACTAAGATTTTCTTATAAAATTTTTAATAACCTATACGATTTAATACTTAAATTGGCGTATCAGTCAGAAAGTAAACAGAAAAAGGCCATTCCCGAATAAACAGGAATGACCTTCTACTTTTCATTTCAACACGATGTTATCATGCTATCAAAAGCATGACATCCTGTTACTTATATTCCGCCCAACTCTTGATAGCGATATCATCGATACTCATCGTGCAGAAAGCATTAATGAATGCACTTGCGAGACGGGCATTCGTAATCAACGGAATATTCAGATCGATAGCCGCACGACGGATTTTGTATCCGTTGTCCAACTCTCCGGCTGTCAGGTTCTTCGGAATGTTGACTACCATATCAATCTCTTTGCTATGGAGCATTTCCAAGGCTTGCGGATGTCCTTCTTCACTCGGCCAATAGACATGAGTACTCTCAATACCGTTTTCGGCAAGTGCTTTGTGTGTGCCGCCGGTCGCAAAGAGTTTATACCCCTTATTCACCAACATACGGGCTGCATCCATCATATCGGCTTTCTGCTTCATCGTACCTGTAGAAAGCAGGATATTCTTTTTAGGGATGCGATAACCTACGGAAAGCATTGCTTTCAACACAGCACAGGAAGTATCAGTACCGATACAGCCGACTTCACCGGTAGAAGCCATATCTACCCCCAACACCGGATCGGCTTTCTGCAAACGGTTGAAGGAGAATTGAGAAGCTTTGATTCCAACATAATCCAGTTCGAAAAGATTCTTTTCCGGTTTTTCGACAGGCAAGCCGAGCATGACTTTCGTTGCCAGTTCAATAAAGTTTATCTTCAATACTTTACTGACAAACGGGAAGGAACGGCTGGCACGAAGGTTACATTCGATAACCTTGATATCATTGTCTTTTGCCAGATACTGGATATTGAACGGGCCGGAGATGTTCAGAGCCTTGGCAATTTCGCGGCTGATACGTTTGATACGGCGGACTGTCTCCACATATAGCTTTTGTGGCGGGAACTGAATAGTAGCGTCACCGGAGTGTACGCCCGCAAACTCGATATGTTCGCTGATAGCGTATGCTACAATTTCCCCATTTTGAGCTACAGCATCCATTTCCACTTCCTTGGCGTGCTCGATAAACTGGCTTACCACTACCGGATGCCTCTTCGATACGTTAGCAGCCAGTTTCAAGAAACGTTCAAGTTCTTCCTGATTGGAACAGACATTCATCGCGGCGCCTGAAAGTACATAAGACGGACGGACAAGCACGGGAAAACCTACTTCGTCAACAAACTCGTTGATGTCATCCATAGAAGTCAGTTCCCGCCAACGCGGCTGGTCTACTCCGATACGGTCGAGCATGGCAGAGAATTTTTCGCGGTCTTCGGCGTTGTCAATGCTCTTGGCGCTTGTACCGAGGATATTGATGTTCTGTGCATCCAGGCGCAACGCCAGGTTATTCGGAATTTGTCCACCGGTAGACACGATGACACCATGCGGATTTTCGAGTTCCAGAATATCCATTACACGTTCGAAAGTCAGTTCGTCGAAGTAGAGACGGTCACACATATCGTAATCCGTAGATACGGTTTCGGGATTATAGTTAATCATGACGCTGCGCCACCCTTCCTTGCGGATTGTGTTCAATGCCTGCACGCCACACCAGTCGAACTCTACCGAAGAACCGATACGATAGGCACCGGACCCCAGTACGACGATAGATTTATGGTCACCAAGATAATGAACATCGTTTGCTACGCCACTATAAGTAAGATACAGATAGTTAGTCTGTGCAGGATATTCGGCTGCCAGCGTATCAATCTGTTTCACAACCGGAAGAATACCGACACTTTTACGATGCTTACGGACATAGAGAATGCCATCCTCCATATCACCTTCGTAGCCAATGGCACGGGCAACCTGAAAATCCGAGAAACCTTGAACCTTAGCTTTACGAAGCAGTTCGTACGGCAAGTCTGCAATCTGTTTGTGGTTGTTTCCCCAGCTATGCAACTCTTCAGAAGTTTTCATGATATTCATCAGTTTCTGAAGGAACCATTTGTCTATTTTCGTCAGTTCGTGCACCTGGTCGATAGTGTACCCGGCACGGAATGCTTTCGAGATGACAAAAATACGTTTATCGGTCGGCTCACGAAGTGCTTTGTCAATATCTGGAATAACCAATTCCTTGTTTTCCACAAACCCGTGCATGCCCTGCCCTATCATCCGAAGACCTTTTTGGATAGCTTCTTCAAAGGTACGACCGATGGCCATTACTTCACCGACTGATTTCATGGAAGAACCCAATTCCTTATCTACTCCATGGAACTTACCCAAGTCCCAACGAGGAATTTTACATACTACATAATCCAAAGCCGGCTCGAAGAAAGCAGAAGTCGTTTTCGTTACAGAGTTTTTCAAGTCGAAAAGTCCGTATCCCAATCCTAGCTTAGCGGCAACGAAGGCCAACGGGTAGCCGGTCGCTTTAGAAGCCAAGGCCGATGAACGGGAAAGACGGGCATTTACCTCAATTACCCGATAATCTTCGGATTCCGGGTCGAAAGCATATTGCACGTTACATTCACCGACAATACCGATATGACGGATGATGCGTATAGCCAGTTCGCGGAGCTTATGGTATTCTTTGTTGGTTAGTGTTTGAGAGGGAGCAATAACGATAGACTCACCGGTATGGATACCCAGCGGGTCGAAATTCTCCATATTACAAACTGTGATACAGTTGTCGAAGCGGTCGCGTACTACTTCATATTCCACTTCTTTCCAGCCACGAAGTGATTTTTCCACCAGCACTTGCGGAGAGAAAGAAAAAGCCTTTTCTACGAGAACGTCCAGTTGTTCCTCGTTATCACAAAAACCGGAACCCAGACCACCCAACGCATAAGCAGCACGGACAATCACCGGATAACCCAATTCTTTCGCAGCACGACGGGCTGCTTCCGCATTTTCGACGGCTTCGCTCTTGATAGTCTTTACATTAATTTCGTTCAGTTTCTGCACGAAAAGTTCACGGTCTTCGGTATCCATAATAGCTTGCACCGGAGTACCGAGTACCTTTACATTATATTTTTCGAGGATTCCTTCCTTATATAAGGCCACACCGCAATTCAAGGCCGTCTGCCCACCGAATGCAAGCATAATGCCTTCGGGCTTCTCCTTCTGAATCACTTTCTCCACAAAGTACGGAGTCACCGGCAGGAAGTAGATTTGATCTGCTACTCCTTCGGAAGTCTGCACGGTAGCAATATTCGGGTTGATAAGAATCGTTTCAATCCCCTCTTCTTTCAAGGCTTTGAGTGCCTGCGAACCGGAATAGTCGAACTCACCGGCCTCACCGATTTTCAGGGCACCGGAACCCAACAGCAATACTTTCTTTATATTTTCTTTCATGATTGTCGGTTATTTAAGCAGGTTTACAAATTCGTCGAACAGAAATTCCGTATCCGTAGGGCCACTGGCTGCTTCCGGATGGAATTGTGCTGAAAACCAAGGATTCGTCTTATGCTTGATTCCTTCGTTGGAACCGTCGTTCATGTTGATGAAAAGCGGCTCCCAATCTGCCCCTAACGTATTATTGTCTACGGCATAACCGTGATTCTGGGAAGTGATGAAACAACGTTCCGTACCTACCATACGCACAGGTTGGTTGTGGCTACGATGTCCGTACTTCAATTTATATATCTTGGCTCCACCGGCTTTCGAGAGTAATTGGTTACCCATACAGATTCCGAAGATAGGAAGTTTTTCGTTTTCCATTGCTTTGCGGATATTTTGTACCGCAGCGTCACAGGTATCCGGGTCGCCCGGTCCGTTGGAAATAAATAATCCGTCAAACTCGAGTCCGTTGAAGTCATAATCCCAAGGCACACGAATCACTTCGACATCACGTTTCAGCAGACAACGGATGATATTAGTCTTTACTCCACAATCTACAAGAATAACTTTCTTTTTATCCGCACCTTCATTATAGCGAATCACTTCCTTGCAACTTACTTTATCTACGTAATTAACGCCTGCATAAGCAACTTCGGGAAGATTATCCGGGGCATCGTCAAAAACAATTTTTCCCATCATCACACCATGTTCACGAAGTACTTTAGTCAGTTCGCGGGTATCAATACCCGTGATACCGGGTACTTGCTCACGCTTCAGCCAGTCGCCAAGACTCTCGGCGGCATTCCAATGGCTGTATTCATAAGAATAGTCACTTACGATAATCGCTTCCGCATGGATTTTCTCACTTTCCATAAAAGTTGCAAGCCCGTTCGGTCCGATAGTAAAAGGGGGAACTCCGTAGTTACCTATCAGAGGATAGGTAAGCGTCATCAACTGTCCGGCATATGAAGGGTCGGTGAGACTCTCGGGATATCCGGTCATGGCAGTATTGAAAACTACTTCGCCCGCCACCGGCTTCTCGTAGCCAAACGACTTACCGGAGAACCGGCTCCCGTCGTCAAGGATTAATGTCACATTTCTCATTCTTATTATTGAATCATTGTATGGTTGTTAGAATTGATACATTTGCTCAATGTAATTGATGAATGCCCGGTTCACCATTTTCACACCACCTGGTGTAGGATAATTGCCGCTGAAGTACCAATCGCCCGTATGATTCGGACAAGCCTCATGAAGCCCTTCCAACGGCTGATAAACGATTTCTACTTTGGCTTTCGTCCCTTTCGGTGTCAGCAGTTCCACCATTTTGGCGGAGATTTCTTCATCAGTGAAAGGAGCATAGATGTCTTTTACATAGTTCACCATCTGCTCTTTCGGTAGTCCTACCTGGTCTTTGGATTTACGATAAGCAGCCGCAATCACATCTTTCATATCACGTTCTTTCAAAAGCTCGATAGCTGCCTTGAAAGCGATAAATTCGCTCATCTTCGCCATGTCTATACCGTAATAATCAGGATAACGCACTTGTGGAGAAGAAGATACGATGACAATCTTCTTCGGGCTGAGACGGTCGAGAATACCGATAATACTTTGTTTCAGTGTCGTGCCACGCACAATGCTGTCGTCAATTATCACTAGGTTGTCGACACCGGGTACAAGACTTCCGTATGTAATGTCATATACATGCGCTGCCAAGTCATTGCGGCTGTTTCCTTCAGCAATGAAAGTACGGAGTTTGATATCCTTGATAGCCACCTTTTCACTACGGATACGGCGGGAAAGGATGACTTCCAGTTCTTCCATATTCGGATTATGCCCCAATGCGGCAATCTGCTGCACTTTCTCTTCGTTCAGATAAACGTCCAGTCCTTGCAACATACCGTAGAAAGCTACTTCTGCAGTATTCGGGATAAAAGAAAAAACCGTATGATCGATGTCATTATTGATAGCCTTCAGGATTCTCGGAACCAATTTCTCGCCCAGTAGCTTTCTTTCTTTATAGATATCTACATCACTACCACGGGAAAAATAGATGCGTTCGAAAGAACAAGCCTGTTTTTCACGAGGCTTATTAATTTGTGATGTCCGCAGTTTACCTTCTTTGCTAATTAACAAAGCCTGTCCGGGTTGCAGTTCTTTAATTTCCTCTACAGGGACATTGAAAGCTGTCTGGATAACCGGACGCTCGGAAGCTAAAACAGCTATCTCGTCATCCTGATACCAGAATGCGGGGCGAATCCCCCACGGGTCGCGGATAGCGAAAGATTCACCGCTTCCGGTCAGTCCGCAAATAACGTATCCCCCATCCCACTCACGGCTGGAAGTACGCAATACATTAGCCAGGTCGATATGCTCTTCTATATAATTGGTGATACCCATACCGGTGAGCCCGTCGGCCTCGGCAAGATTAAAGACACGTTCTACTTCACGATCAAGACGGTGTCCCACTTGCTCCAGCATGATATAGGTATCGGCATATTTTCGCGGATGCTGGCCGATAGCTGTAATACGGGCAAAGATTTCGTCCACATTCGTCATATTGAAGTTACCGCAGAGAGCCAGATTCTTGGCGCGCCAGTTGTTTCTTCTCAAAAACGGATGTACATAAGAGATTCCGGATTTCCCGGTGGTAGAGTAACGGAGATGTCCCATATATGCCTCACCGGCAAAAGGCAAAGTTCGTTTGGCATACTCCGCATCATGCAATTGTTCGGGAGTCAAATCCTTGAAATTGGTCTGCACATTTTCAAAGATTTCGGTAATGGCACCGGAACCCAGAGCACGTTCGCGAAACATATATTCTTCGCCCGGATTGGCTTCCAGTTTCACGCAAGCCAGTCCCGCGCCTTCCTGCCCACGGTTGTGCTGCTTCTCCATCAGCAGATAAAGCTTGTTCAAACCATACATCCACGTTCCGTACTTCTTTTCGTAATACTCCAGCGGTTTAAGCAGGCGTATCATGGCAACGCCACATTCATGTTTCAATTGTTCCATTTATACAAATCCAAATTACCTGTTATATATATTACAAGGATTATTCCACAGTGACAGATTTAGCTAAGTTCCGGGGCTGATCCACGTCCATTCCCTTACAAACCGCAATGTGATAAGCAAGCAATTGAAGAGGTACCGTAGTAATTAACGGATTAAGACACTCGATTGTTTCAGGAAGCTCGATACTGCAATCGGCAATCTTGCTGATAACCGTATCTCCTTTTGTCACAAAAGCAATCACCTTTCCCTTCCGCGCCTTGATTTCCTGAATATTGCTCAGCACTTTTTCATACAAAGCGTTTTGAGTGGCAATCACTACTACGGGCATTTCCGCATCAATCAAAGCAATCGGACCGTGCTTCATCTCCGCAGCCGGATAACCTTCAGCGTGAATATACGAAATTTCTTTCAACTTCAACGCACCTTCGAGAGCTACGGGATAACTATATCCGCGTCCCAAATAAATAAAATTATGCGCATAGGTGAATGTTTTCGAGAGCTCCGCCAATTTATCATTCAACTCCAACACTTCTTTCATCTTCTCAGGAATCTGATTCAATTCCCGCACGACCGAAAGATAATACTGCTCGTCAATCGTTCCTTTTTCTTTAGCTAATGTCAATGCCAGCATCGCCAACACAGTGACCTGTCCCGTGAATGCTTTGGTAGAGGCCACTCCAATCTCCGGGCCTACGTGAATATACGAACCGGTGTGAGTGGCACGGGGAATCGAAGAACCGATAGCATTACAAATTCCATATATAAATGCCCCACGGCTCTTTGCCAATTCCACCGCAGCCAATGTATCGGCAGTCTCACCACTCTGCGAGATGGCAATCACTACATCTTGTTCGTTAATCACAGGGTCGCGGTAACGAAATTCGGAAGCATACTCCACTTCTACCGGTATGCGGCAGAAACTCTCAATCAGTTGTTTGCCGATAAGTCCGGCATGCCAGGAAGTTCCGCAAGCCACAATAATAAAACGTTTGGCACTCAGCAGTCTCTCCTTATTATCAATCACTGCCGAAAGCACTACGTTGTCCGCATCTACATTGATACGTCCGCGCATACAATCATGGATACAGTCCGGCTGTTCGAAAATCTCTTTCAACATAAAGTGCGGATAACCGCCCTTTTCCAATTGTCCGAGATTCAGTTCCACTTTCTTCACCTCAGGAGTCATTTCTACATTATTCAAATCAACGACTTTCAAATCTTCCCTCCTGCTTATTACAGCAATCTCTCCGTCTTCCAGATAAACCACCTTATCTGTATATTCTACAATCGGAGTGGCAT
>NZ_CABUHK010000058.1 GCF_902491285.1 uncultured Bacteroides sp.
AATTGTGTAATATTAAAAGGTTAGTGATGTCAACGGCATCAGATTTCGTTGCAAATTTACAAAAACTTTCTTTCTTTTGTCTTGAAACAAAAGAAAGAAACAAAGAAAAATTCAAGACTGACTTTTTTCTCCTACTCACACCCTTCACTACGCTAAAGGGCAGAAACTCGCTACGCTCAAACAGTCTGCCCTTTTTGACGCTCCGTTACGGGTGTTCGCTTAACGGAGAAAAAAGTAGGTCGGAAAACCTTTCGGCATGTTAGTCTATGCAGTCCATTAGAAGGGATAACCAATAGCAAAATGTATTCCCAAATTCTTGAAGAAAGCTCCGGTGACATTGTAATAGCCGCTTCGTTCCGTGTCATACGGCAGATGCAAAGGAATACCGAAGTCGAGACGGAAGACGAGGATATCCATATCGTAACGGACGCCGAGACCTGTACCCAAAGCTATTTGTTTCGGGAAAGTTTTCAGGCGGAGTTGCGAGTCGGGACGGGCTTCGTCCTTGCGCATCAACCAGACGTTGCCGGCATCGAGGAAGGTAGCTCCCCAGATGCTCTTGAAGATGCGGAAACGATATTCGACGTTTGCTTCGAAGCGGAATGTACCTGTTTGGTCGAGGTAGGAATATTTGCTGTCTTTCGGGTGATAGCCACCGGGACCGATGCTGCGTACTGTAAAGGCACGGATGCTGTTGGCGCCGCCGACGTAGAATTGTTCGCTGTATGGGGCAATTGTGGCGTTGCCGTATGCGAAAAGAGCGCCTAATGCTACGCGGGAAGCGATTTTGTTGTTCTTGTCCATGTTCCACAGATGGCGGAATTCCGTGTTGAATTTCATAAACTGGGAGAACGGGGCGCCCAGGAGTTTCTTACCTTCCTCGTTATAGGGTCGGCCGAAAGCACGGTAGATGGTGGCGGTCACGTTTCCGGCAGAGGTTACGGTGGATTGCCACCAGATAGGATTCTTCACTCTACGTGCAGATGCGTTATCATACGTATAGGTGTACTCCATGGCCGGGATGAACTGATTGTCCAGGCTGACATATAGTGCAGGATTGTCGGCAGCAATCTCCTTAAACTCTTCCGACTGATGTTGCAGGACGTTGAATGTCAGTTTGAAGGGCGTGATGCTGTGGCGGCTGGTACGTGTCGGCTGGAAATCGTAGGTTGCGTTGCCGCCGAAGGATAACAGTTTGTAGTATCTGGCCCGGTTCAGTTGGTCGATATACAGGCGGAAAGTAGTCGTAGCGGGGAAGTCAAATTCCATTTTTCCCCAACGCGGGAAGACGACTCTCGGGAAAGTCAGAGAAGTGGATATTCCCATTTCCCAACTGTTCATCAACGAGCTTTTCTCTCCGCCGCCGGTCTGCCATTCGTAAGAGCCTTTCAGTTTTACGTTCCAACTTTCGCCACCGCCGAACACATTATTGCGGGTAACACCGAATGAGGCACCGGGACCGGTCTGGTCGTTACTTTTGGTTACTACGTTCAGTTCCAGTTCGGCATCCAAGGGTTTGGCGAAAGTCGCCTGCATCGTGATGCCCAATGTGTCACAGGCGGCTGTCGTATCTTTTGGGGCGTATTGTATATCCATATAGCTGAATATCCCCAACTGGCTGAGTTTCTCCTGCACCTGTTCCTGGCGATACTGGCTGTAAAGACGGGTACGGTTGGAAGCACGCATCTGCGTATTCCGTACAAACTGCTGATAATTCAGCCAACGATACAACATATTGGGGCGAACCTGCAATTTCTTGTAATAGTGGATATTCAGGTTCTTGTACATCATACTGTCATTGGGTGTCTCCCCGTTCTTTCCGAACAGATAGACAGACGCATCGCCTACGTAATAAGGACGCTGCGCCGCAGCAGGCAATCCCGGAACAGGAATCAGGCGAAGGCTGATATGCCCGCCGGGAACCAGTGTCGTATCCGCCTGATAAGTCATATAGTCGGGACGGAAATAAAAATATCCCCGGTTGCGCTGCAATGTACTGATGCGGGTACGCTCTTCGTCCAAATCGACTACACTGAACTGTTCTCCCGGACTGATATAAGACATCCGCCGTCCGCGTTCCATAATCCGCAGAGTCTGGGGAGTGAAACGCTGATAATACACCGTATCAATAAAATAAGGATTCTTCATATCCACCGTGTAGACAACGCTCGCTTTCAGACTGTCTTTCTTGTCAACTACCGTTTCGTAGGCTACCTTTCCGTTGAAATAGCCATAATCACGAAGCAAGTTGGTAGTCACCTTCACACGTACTTCCGGATTGACCGTAGAAATAAACACAGGCGGGTTGGCGGCAAAACGGTTGAACATCCACTTGCCGAATCCTTTCTTATATTTCACAAAGTCATTGTACATCCACATCTTAAAAGGTATAGGCAGGATTCCGCCAAACATCTTCGTACTGGGCGTTTTATCAAGAGCGGCGGCGATTTCGGTCAAAGCCGTCTCCCCTACCGGCGTTGTCGATTTATTCAAAACAACAGTCTTGCTTCCGGTATAAAGCACTTCCCCTTCGGGAAGATGTTTCGTCACCGAACAAGCCGACAATAACACTACACTTATCAGACAACAAGCCAATATATTAATACGTATCTCTTCCATTCTTACTTCTTTTTCTTAAAGATGAACAGTTCACTCAGTTTGTCCAGCTTCTTGCGAAGCACTATACCGACTCCGGTTTCCGTAATCTCGCCTTCGAGTACACTCTCATAATTCTTGTCATAGAACAACCGGATATAACGGGTTCCGGTCCTGTCCAGACGATATTCCAGAGAAATGTTGTCAATGAAGGATTCGGCATCATTTGTCGCATTCTCACCTTGAGAAACCTTGCCGCCGATTACAATCTGGAAGCGGTTGTTGAAAAGACGCTGCGAATAACGGAAACTATAATCCGTCCGTTTGCTGCCGGTCTCCGAGTCATCGTGGTCTTCGACACCGACAGAGAGGCTCGCATTCTTCAAGTTCCCCATCAGTGAATTTATCTGACTGCTCAATACGGAAGTCAAGGCAGAACCCATGTTCAGACTGCCGAGTCCGCCGCCACCTCCGCCAATCGGTCCGGTGCCGAGATAAGTTTTCATCACCATGATATACAAAGCCTGTTTACCGCGTTCTTCCGCCCCCATAGCGGTCAATTCGTTTTGTACGGTCGCGTCTTCGGGAGCCGATACATCAAACGCGAACGAAAGATTATCCAAGCGGTTCTTGACTACAATAGACACATCGAAGTTGACCATGCGACTTCCTCCGTTCTCCCCTTCGGACACGGATGCCCGGATACGGTCGGTCGCTTTGAAGTTCAACATCGGATTCATCGGATTTCCCGTCCATTCCACATAGCTGCCGTTATCAATGGCAAATTCCTTCGCCGCAATCACCGGTAAGGCATACTTCATCAAACCGCCACTTAATGTATAGCGGCCGGTCAGACTCAAGTCACCCTGCGGAGTATATTTCATGGAGAGGTCACCACCGCCTTCCAGTTCCACACGATTGTCATTGCTTGTATCCAAATCAACTTTCACCCGGACAGACGGGTCGATATGAACCATCATTACCATATCCAGTCCGCCTAAAGAGACGGTCGGCACCTCTTGCCGGACAACAGTCGTAGTATCGCTGAATGAGGTAAAAGTCACCAGACTTCCTAATCTGTCCTGCACTGTCAGCGGTGAGTCGGTCAGGACATATGAGACGTCGGTATTCCCTAACAGACTCACGTTTCCACGCATATTCAGTCCGTCCAAAGGCCCTTTCACCGTCGCCCGTAAGTCGGCAAATACCTTACCGTAAACCAAACTTTCCCGGGTACGTTTGGCATCCAGCAGTGTATAGTTCTGCGCCAGCATATTCAGATTCGCCATCGGACGGCTCATATCGCGGAAATCTACGTAGCCATCAATCGTAAACGGATTCTTCGATGTAGTATAAATTGCAAATTTATCAAATTCCAGCCGGTTACTCTTAATCTGTACAGGACGGTTATCCAATATAAAACGCGCACCATACTGGCGGGAAAGGACAGCGACACTATCCAGTACCAGCTCGCCGTTTATCAAAGGCTGTTCGGTGCTGCCCGTTATATTCAGGTTCCCGTCCATATCACCGGATAAGGTGACTATCTGGTCGGGAATAAAGACATTGGCTACCCGAAGCGGGAAATGCTCCAATATCGTATTCACCTCCAGGCTGTCCTTGCCAGTCCGGGTGGGAAGTAGTTTTCCATCCGCAACCAACACTTCCACCTGGTCGTGATTCAGATAAGCATTCAAGTATTGTTTTCCCTGTTCCCCCGGCAGCCAGGTAGCCCCCAACGCCACGTCACCGATACGCTGACGTTCGTAAGTCAGTTCGTCAATAGACGCTTCAGCCGAGAGTTGTAAGTCTTTTTCCGTTTGTACATAATGAGCTTCCAACGAGAACAATCCGGTTATTTCGGGGAAATAAGGCAATACACTCGTTAGCTCTTGCAGACGGATTCTACGTATTTCGACATCTATATTCTGCAAAGACACCGTGTCGCCCGGCACGGAATGCACCCTGAATCCCATTCCTTCCTCGTCCCACATATCCACATTGGCATATACACGCATATTCTTATGCAGGTAAATCCAGTTATGATTCTCGTTGAAATGGAACTTCTGGAAAGCGATAACCGGATTCTCCGGAATCAGCGTGAAAGCTATTCCGTTGCCCTTGCCATGCCCTTCAAACAGAGGACGGGCATTTACGCCCAACAATACACCGGTTTCTCCTTTACCGTTTTTATAATCTACCAGCAATTCCGCATCACGGTCGCGAATCTCTCCCGACAAGGTAGTGGAGAAGGAGAATTGCGGGTTCTTAGGCCCGTTTATCACTCCGGCACGCAACTTCATAAGCGTAGTATCCTGTTTGACGGTGAAGAAAACCGTATCCAGTTGCAATGTGTCTACCTTCAACGCATGAACCGCCGCTTTCCCGTTGATACCCCAATCGGGAGCCGTGCCGAATTTCATGGCAACATCGTGATAGGCAATATTTTTAGTAGCCAGGAAATAAGCTAACGGATTCTCTTTTCCTGCGGAGAAAGACAAGATAGCCGTCGGCAACGCTTCACGCAATTCGGCATGATTCAAGGCTTTCTCATCAATCTGCTTCATCAGGACATCCACGAAACGGGTGGACTGACTAATCAAAGGATTAACACCGGAACGTGCGCTCAGGTTGAGTTTCATATCACCGGAAGTAAGATGAGTAAACACCCGGTTCTGACGAGCCTCGGCAGAAAGATTGAAAGCAAGCGGACGCTTCATCGGTTCGGGCATCAAGCCCAGTTCATGCAGGTCGAGCTGAGTGACGTCAACCGTCACTTTTCCGTCGGGATAACTGTGCGCCAAATTGTATTCGGCATCCGTTGTCATCTTCAACAGCTCATTGTCACTGGTCAGATTGGCTGTCACCAATGCACCTTTCAAGGCCCCTGTCAGGTTGACGTTGGAAAGATGATATCGGGCATAGTGAAGCTGGTCTAAAGTCAGATTCAACTTGGCATAAGAATGCAAAGACATCACATCCAGCCCGCGGCCTTTGGCATCCGCCGAAAGAGAAAGTCCGTAAATAGAGTCTTTCGGAAGAAAATTATGGAGTTGGAGATTGTCAATCTTCAAGTCGGCTGCATAAACTTCGGTAGAGGTGTTGAGTTCGGCATTCACGCCCATAGCACCTTGTCCCTGTTTCAAGCGAAGATTAGCCTTGTATTCGGGACCTTTCAGGTCGATACGGGCTTTCAGGTTCATACTGTCGGGAATTACGATAGTACCGTTGGGCGCTTCTCCCGACAAGGCAGTCAGAAAGTTCAGATTCTGAGTAGTCATGTCCAGACCGATAGTTCCGGAACGTGTCAGGCTGTCAGCCAGGTTTTCAAGAATACCGCCGCCCTGCAAAGAGAAGGCACCCGGCAGGTCTACCGTAAAGCGGGAAATCTGCATTTCTTTCAAGTTACCGTCCGTACCGGCACGGATAACGAGCGGACGGAAAGGATAAGCCTCTTTGAAACTATCCGGCAGTCCGCCTGTGAACAACATGACGTCCTCTTTGCCGATATAAGCATTCAAACTGGCGGACAAACGTCCTGTGGTCGGGATATTGACAAGTTCCCAATAAGTATGGGCGGATAAATCCATTTCGGAGTGAGGGGTCTGCAATTTCAAACCGGGAACACTGATGACTGAATCGTTGGAGAATGCCCGGCCTGTCAGTGAGGTGATACTTAATCCCGAACGCTCGTTCATGGCGAACTCCCGGATGACGGCATTCATATCCCTGCCTTTATATAATAAGGAGTCCAGACCGATGCGGACATCACGGACGGCAATATGCGAAGCGTCGAAACCTTCGGCAGGTTGGGCTGTTCCGGTATCATAGCTGGCGGAAGTGCCCGACAAAAGGAACTTCTTCAAGCCGTAGAACTGATTTTTCAGGTCGGCTTGGGCGTTGTCGATAGCTGCTTCACCGATATGGGCCGCCATCCGCATAGAGTCGGCAGGAAGCTGCATACTGAACGATACATTTTTCAGTTTCAGTTGATGAAGGTCTACTTTCCAGTTTACGGGAGCGGAAGCGGTGGTATCCTTGGGAGTAGTCGTGGTGTCGTTCATCAGCAGTTGCACGTGGGTGTCGGAGAGTTCCACATGATTAATGACCGCTATTTCGTCGGACAGGTCAACGCCGTGGCTTTGCAAGAAGAAATGTCCTAAGACACCTTTTATCTTCATCCCCTCTATCATACCGGCAGAGTTGACCGCCACCTGGTCCAAGGCTACTTCGTCGACTTCTACTTTTCCTTTGAGCAACGGCCACGCCTGCACGCGTACGTTCAGACTCCCCAAAGACAATAACGTGTCCGGCTGCTGAATCACTTCTACGCCGCGAACCAACAAATTGAGCGGAAAACGAAGGTCTATCCGTTCCACCTGGATCTGCATGCCGGTTGCTTTTGAAGCATAAGCTGTTACTTCCCGACGCAGAAGATTCTGTACGGGCGGAACATAAAGCAATACCATTAGTATTACAAAGAGTGTTATGGGAGTAAGCAGTATCCAGCTTACCCATCGTATCCATTTTCGTTTCATGTAAAAATGTGCCAGTGTAAATTAGGTGACACAAAGTAAACAATTTATTTTGAGAAAAGGTTTGGATAATGGCAAGAAAGATACGATGCCCGGCTAAGGAGTATAATATTTCTGCCTAATCGACATTTTTCATCGATACCAAATAATTTTCCGCTTCGCTGATTATAGTACAAACAGTTGCCAGTGTGACCGATGTTGTATCACCTATCTCGCTCGAAAAAGATTCTCCACGACAGGATTCCAGATATTTTAAGGGGGCTATTGCATCCGATGCACCTATCAGTGTGAAAAGAGGGAGCAGTTTATGCGCCATAGCAGCTATACCGTCCGTATCTTTATCCACTAAAGCCTGCTGCATCCGTCCGATGTTCTTCTTGGTTTCCTCGACAAAGGTCTGAATGATAGAATATGCCGCTTCCGGGTCATCTTCAGAATAGGCGGTAAGGGCGGAAAAGTTTATTCCGGTGTTTCCCATATCTTCAGTGATATGGGCCTCATCGGCCGAAAGTTGTCCTTCGTTGACTGTCAGCAGTAATTCTTTCACTGTAAATGGCTTATGCAGACATCCGGCAAAGCCATGCTCGTGCAAGGCGGCTTTGTCCATTTCGCTGCGGGCGGTCACGGCAATCACAGGGATGGTCTTTGCCTGCGGAATGTTGGAAGCACGCAAAAGTTTTACCAAATCGAAGCCGTTGATAGCCGGCATTTGTATATCCGTCAGCAGGACATCAAAAACAGAAGTGCGGAGCTGTTCGATAAGTTCTTCGAGCTGCTCGCAGCATACTGCATCAATGCCGTGTTGTTTCAACATGGCTGCCGTCAGGCTGAGTTGGATTTTGTCATCGTCAATCAAGAGGACACGGATTACTTTCATCACAGGAATGGCAGTTACTGCTTCGTCCATATCCGCAACTTCCTTTTCTGACGATGATTTACTTTCCATGCCGGATTCGCCTACCGGATAAAGGGGAAGAACGACTGTAAAGCAACTTCCCTCTCCCAGTTTGCTTTGTACATCAATCGTGCCCTCAAGCAGAACGACCAATTTCTTCACAATGGATAATCCCAAGCCGAAGCCTTCTTCCCCCTGCGCACCGGACAAACGGGTAAATTCCTGGAAGATACGTCCGCTGTCTTCCGCAGCCATGCCTTTTCCGGTATCTGCAATGGCTATCGTCAGTTTAGAAGCGACATAAGTAGCCGTCAGCGTAATCTCGCCTTTTTGGGTAAACTTCACGGCGTTAGATACAAGATTGTTTACGATTTGCCGAAGTCGCAAAGGGTCGCTGATGTATTTTCCATTTAATTCCGGAGCAACACGGCACTGCAAAGTCAAGCCTTTGGCGGCAGTCAACGGTTCAAAACTGACATAGATTTCTTCAAACAACTGCGAAGGATTGAAAGTGACACGGTTCACTTCCGCTTTATTAAGGTCGAGCCGGTGGAAATCGAGCAAGTCACTGACCAGTTTCAGGAGATGTTCCGATGAACTCTTCATATTGTCCAGGTAGAAACGTTGACGTTCGTCCTCGGTCAGGCGTGACAGCAGTTCGGTATAGCCCATGATGGAGCCTAGCGGTGCCTTAAAGTCGTGAGTGATGGCGAGCATCAGCTTTTCACGGGCGACGAGCAAATCTTCCGCCCGTTTGTTCGCTTCTTCCAACTGCCGACGGTAGCGGTTGCTGCGGGAGATGTCACGTACTATCAATATCAGGAAAAAGACAGACAACAAGACCGCACCGATAGCTATTCCGGCAATGGTGCGTGCGGAGCGCATCCTTACTTCCTGCTGCATCTCGGCATCCTGGCGGGCACGCAAGGTCATTTCTTCTTCGTATTGCTTTATCAGGCTATCCATTCTTGCCGTCAACTGCGAGTTCATACGCTGGTATTTCGTGCTGGTGCGCCGGATTGTTCTTCGTCGTTGCAACCGTTTTTCCTCGGTAGCCATGCGAATCTTTTGCTGAAGGGAATCTTTGGAAGCGGCGGGCTCCAGAATGGTATCCGTAGCAACCTCCAAAGAAGTATTGACCAACACGGCACTATCCTGCCTGGAAGGAGCAAACACTTCTACCAGTCGCTTGAAAAAGCCTTTTTTTCTGGGAGTGGTCAGCAGGGAGTCGCGCTTGGTGATAACCCGGTGTTGCACCCGCTGATGGGTTATAACGGAATCCTGTTCGGAAATAATCTCTTCAATCTCCGAAGCGGAAAGCAGGCTGTCATTCGCTTCACTCAGCACGCGGAGCATCTGGATAGTATTCTGGTCTTTTTCATGAATCAGAGTCAGCAGGCTGTCTGTCCGCAGATTCTGCTGGTCATCGGCAGCCGAGAGTGTCTCCATCTCATGATGCACAAACACGAGAGAAAAGAGAAGAATCGCAAGTAATAACGTGTAACCGATGGTTACTTTCAGCTTTGTGAAACGATAGGAAGCCATGGTTTTGTCACTGGGTTATATATTAGTATGATTACAGAATTATCTTATTTCGTCATGTAGTGGAAACGCCACCAAAGCATTAATCCTGCACTTGTCAGTCCGAAAGGGAACGCCATCCAGACACCAACCACCCCCCAGTCCATTACGAAACCGCAGAAGTAACCTACGGGAAGGGAGATGATAAAGTAAGCTATAAAGGCGATGACCATCATCAGTTTTACATCCGATATTCCACGCAAAGCGTTGGCAAAAGTTATCTGCAATCCGTCGCCAAACTGATAGACGAGGAAAGGGAAAATAAGCGAAGTTACCATAGCCGCTACCTCCGGGCTATCGGTAAACCAACTTCCCAAGTGATTGCGGCAAAGAAAAACGATAAAGGAAAGTACCACGCCCAATGTCATCATCAAATGAAAACCGGCATAGGCGGAACGGCGTACATTAACTGTATCATCCTGCCCTTTGAAGTTGCTGACACGGACTGCTACCGCAGCGCCCATCCCGTAATACATCATAAAGGTGAATTGAGAAATTGCCAGCATGACCTGATGGGAAGCCAAAGCAATCGTACCCAGCCAACCAATCATTATGGCACTCAGACTGAAAGAGGCCGTTTCCATTCCCATCTGAAAAGCAACCGGCCATCCGAGCCCGTTCAAGCGGCCAAAGATGGCACGTGACCACCCCAGCCGGAGAAAACCGACTTTATAACGGATGAAACGCGAGCTGCGCGCAAAGATGATGATAAATACAATTACCATCACGATACGTGAGAACAGGGTACTGACACCCGCCCCCAACAAGCCCAGTTCGGGTAAGCCGAGTTTTCCGTAAATAAGGATATAGTTGCCGATGATGTTCAGGACATTTCCACCGAGCAGTATCCACATGGCTGTTTTGGTATCCGTGATTCCGTCCGTAAATTGTTTGAATCCATTAAAAAGCATGACAAACACCAGGGAAGCAAGCAACACCAGGTAGTAAGGTTTTATCAGGGGAATCAATTCAGCCGGTTGTCCGAGACGCTCTATGTTCAAGAAGAGAACAGTCATGCAGACGGTCAGCAGGAAGGCGACCATCAGATTTGCCAACAGGCTGTTGCGCAAGGCTTGTCCGGCAGAGGCGTATTGACGGGTGCCGTACAGACCACCTACAATGGGTGTCAGCCCGTACGAGAATCCGGTACTGAAAATAATGGCTAGATTGAACACATTATTCACAAAAGATGCCGCGCCCAGCTCTACCGTACTATGATGCCCAATCATTAATGTATCGGCAAATCCGAGTACAATAACACCTATCTGTCCGATGACAATAGGTAATCCGAGATAAATCAGTGCTTTGTAATGCTCTCTGTAAGTTCTATAAATATTCCTCATTTACTTTTATAATAGAGTACAACTCCGTTCTCTTTCCGGAAAGCCGATTGGGCTACGGTCTGCAACTGTCCGGCCGTGACGGAACGGTAACGGTCTACTTCCTTTTCCATATCTTCGGCCCGTCCCAACAGTTCGAACCAGGCAAGGTTGGTTGCCACATTCAGATAATTAATGTTACCGAATATCTGGGTAGACTCAAATTTGTTTTTTACTTTTTCCAGTTCCTGTTCGCTGACAAGTTCCTGCTGCAGACGATTCAGTTCTTCACGAACGGCAGCTTCGGCCTGTTCCAAAGTAACGCCTGCCGATGGTTTTCCGGCAATATGAAACAACCCTGCATCTACGCTGCCGGAGATATAAGCGTCTATGCTCGAAAAGAGTTGCCGTTCTTGTACAAGACGCTGGTTCAAACGACTGGAACGACCGTTGCTCAGTATATCCGACAGAATATCAAAGGCGTAATAATCCGGATGGCGATGGTCACACATATGATACCCCATGAACAGAGCGTCGAGGGGAACATTCCGTTCTACCGTCAGCCGGCGTTCTTCTGTCTGTTGCGGTTCTTGAGGCAGATTCCGCCGGGGTACTTCCCGACGGGGAATAGGTCCGAACCATTTCTCCGTCAGTTCTACAGCTTCTTCAAAAGTAATATTACCGGTCACGGACAGAATAGCATTGTTCGGAGCGTAAAAACGGAAGAAGAATGCTTTTACTTCTTCCAATGTCGCGTTGGCGATATGCGACAGTTCTTTTCCGATGGTAGGCCATTGATAGGGATGCTTCTGATAAGCCAGGGGACGGAGAAGATGTCCAACGTCTCCATATGGCTGGTTCAGGCAGCGTTGCTTGAATTCTTCCATTACCACTCCCCGCTGTACCTCCAGACTCCGCTCGCTGAAATCAAGACTCAGCATACGGTCGGATTCGAGCCAAAAGCCGGTTTCCACGTTCTGACGGGGTACAGTGAGGTAGTAATTGGTGATATCATTGTTCGTCCAGGCATTATTCTCTCCACCCGCCAGTTGAAGCGGCATATCATAATCGGGGATATTCACCGAGCCGCCGAACATCAAATGTTCGAAGAGATGGGCAAAGCCGGTATGTTCGGGATGTTCGTCACGAGCTCCCACATTATATAATATATTAAGAGCCACCATCTGCGTACTTTCGTCCTGCGAATGCACCAGACGCAACCCATTGTCAAGAATGTGCCTGTTGATTTTCATATCATTTAGTCAAGTATTGTCGCTTTTATTATCTTCACATCTTCTTCGGGACGGTCACTGCGGTCTGTTTTTACCTGCTGGATTTTATCTACAACGTCCATACCTTCCACAACTTCGCCGAATACGGTATATTCACCGTCCAGATGCGGTGTGCCGCCTACGGTAGTATATGCTTCAATCTGTTCGGGCGTGAAGTGGAATTCCGGTTCCTTAGCCGCCAAATCCTGCGCCTCAGCAAACAACTTCTCCTGCAAGTCATAAAGCCCGTTCTCGTCGTTCGCCTTACGCATCTTATAGATTTCCTTCATGTGCTTCTGCGCCAGGCTATTGAAAATAACATTGATTTTATTTTCATTCATCTGGCTTTCCATGCCAAGCAATGTAGAATCATTGTACACCTTACCTGTCACGATATAGAACTGGCAACCGGAAGATTCTTTCTTCGGGTTCACATTATCTCCCTGGCGGGCTGCCGACAGAGCACCTTTCTTATGGAAATACTTCGGATATACAAATTCTGCCGGAATGGTATAGCCTACATCTCCCGCACCCAGCATTTTCCCCTTCGGCGCATTCTTCGAGTCCGGGTCACCTGCCTGAATCATAAAGTCTTTGATGACACGATGAAACAGCGTACCTTCATACATTCCGTCTTTCACCAGTTTGATAAAATTATCACGATGCTTGGGTGTCTCATTGTACAACTTCACTTTGATGTCTCCGGCAGTCGTTTCAATCTTTACCAATGTCTCTTTATCCATGTCTCCTCCTTTTTTTGTTCCGGTCTTGCAGGAAATTAATCCGCAAAACGATATGGTTAATAATATCAATACAATCTTTTTCATAACGCTTTTATTTAATTTAAGTTTGCAAATATACCACTTTCACCTAAATCATCTTACCTTTGTGACTTAAAAGAATCAAAACCCGACATGATGAAAGCCATATTAATAGTTGAAGATGATATAACTTTTGGAATGATGCTCAAAACCTGGTTAGGCAAGAAGGGGTTCGAAGTGTCATCTGTGAGTAATATTGCGCGTGCCCGGAAGCATATCGAAAGTCAGGCTGTTGACTTGGTATTATCTGACTTGCGGTTGCCCGATTACGAGGGTATCGATTTATTGAAATGGATGAATGAACGGGGGATGAATATCCCTCTGATTATCATGACAGGGTATGCGGATATCCAGTCGGCCGTGTTGGCGATGAAACTCGGAGCACGGGATTATATTGCCAAACCCGTGAATCCGGAAGAGTTGCTGAAGAAGATATCCGAGGCTTTGCAGAGTGAAGACAGCCCGGTTACCACTCACTCTACGGTCAGGAGTTCTTCTCATCCTAAAAGAAGTACTTCCGATTTATCACAAGAAACTTCCGAAGCCTACCACCGCTCTTATCTGGAAGGAGAAAGTGATGCTGCCAAGCAGCTTTACAATTATGTAGGTTTGGTGGCACCGACCAATATGTCTGTGCTTATCAACGGTTCCAGCGGGACGGGAAAAGAATATGTGGCGCATCGTATCCATCAGCTCAGTAAAAGAAGCGACAAGCCGTTTATTGCGGTAGATTGCGGTTCTATCCCCAAAGAGTTGGCTGCTTCCGAGTTTTTCGGTCATGTGAAAGGTTCTTTCACAGGTGCACTGACAGATAAGACGGGAGCTTTCGTCGCTGCCAACGGCGGCACTATCTTTTTGGATGAGATTGGAAATCTCAGCTATGAGGTGCAGATCCAACTGCTCCGTGCCCTGCAAGAGAGAAAGATACGTCCGGTGGGATCTACACAGGAAATTTCCGTAGATATCCGTCTCGTATCCGCAACCAACGAGAATCTGGATCAAGCGATTGAAAAGGGAACGTTCCGCGAGGATCTTTATCACCGCATCAATGAATTCACGTTGCGGATGCCTGATTTGAAAGAACGGAAAGAGGATATTCTGCTCTTCGCCAACTTCTTCCTCGACCAGGCCAACAAGGAACTGGACAAGCATCTGATTGGTTTTGACGCCAAAGCATCACAGGCTTTGATGAGTTATCACTGGCCGGGAAATTTACGGCAGATGAAGAATATCGTCAAAAGAGCGACTTTATTGGCACAAGGGAGTTTTATTACGTTATTGGAACTGGGCACCGAATTGTTCGAAGCTCCGGCAACGAGCACCACAAGTATGGCTCTTCGCAATGAAGAGACTGAAAAAGAACATATTCTGGAAGCATTGCGCCAAACCGGAAATAATAAGAGCAAGGCGGCGCAGTTATTGGATATTGACCGGAAGACTTTATATAATAAGTTGAAGTTATATAATATTGATTTGTAAGTTTTGAATCAAAACGTATAGTATACTGAATATTCAAGCTACCTGGTACACTTCGGTAAATCCCCATTCAGTTCATTTCCCGTACGGTTATGAACTAATTTCGAACTTGTGCAAATTTGTCGTTAATACTGAATGAATTTATGATTGATGATGCATGATTTTATTCGTCTGACAATTGTTGCTTTTTCGTCTGACAGTTGTCAGACGGAAGAATAACAGTTGTCAGACGAAAGTTCAACAACTGTCAGACGAATAAATTTATATATAATGGGGATTAAATCATTGCATACTGCCAATCTGATTTTAAAAAAAACTAAGATTAGTTCCTTTCCGTACGGAAAGGAACAAACTTCTGATACGGCATTCTAGCTTCCTAAAACTCTTCAATGCCCTTTTCTCTATATGAAAAATAAATATCCTATTTTATTTCCACTTTTGTCTGCAATCTGATATCATCGGAAGAAGCTCCTACCATTATCTGAAAAGTACCCGGTTCCACTACTGTTTTCAAATCCCGGTCTATTAGTGCAAAATCACTTTCAGATAAAATAAACTTCACTTCTTTCATTTCGCCACGTTTCAAATAAAAGCGTTCGAAGTGTTTCAACTGTTTTAGCGGTTGCACTACCGAAGCGTATTCATCCCTCAAATAAAGCTGTGCTACTTCTTCGCCATCACATTCACCTGTATTCCTGACTTTGAATGAAACTTCAAAAGAATGAGGGGTAATGGCTGACAGATACAAATCCGAGTATTCAAAAGTTGTATAACTCAGACCATATCCGAAAGGATAAAGCGGAGAAGCGGACAGTTCTACATAATCATGTTTTTGGGGGGCTTTCTTATTGTAATATATCGGAATTTGCCCTACCGAACGAGGAACCGTTATCGGTAATCTTCCTGCCGGATTATAATCTCCGAATAGAACATCGGCAATAGCATTTCCACCTTCCTGTCCCGGATAATAAGCTGTCAACAAGGCATCGGCATTTTCAGAAGCCCAGTTTTTATCCAAAGGACGCCCTTCGATATAAACAACGACCAACGGTTTTCCCGTGGCCTTCAAGGCTTTGAGTAATTCTTGCTGTTTTCCTAATAAAGAAAGCGTCGTGCGGTCAAACCCTTCACCACATTCCATATCGCTAACCGTCTTTTCATCCGCAATTGCCGCACCCGTTTCTTTGTAACTGGTTTTGAAATCACGGGCACTGGAACCACCTACTACGGCAATAATAACTTCGGAACGCCGGGCGGCAGCAACAGCCTGCTCAAGATTCGATGTCGTTGTATCACGGACAGCACACCCTTTCACGTATTCTACCTGCGTAGGGGAAAGTTTAGCACAGATTCCATCCAATACAGTTTTTACATTTTCTTCTTCCTGCGGAGCTGTATAATCTCCTAACATATTATAGCGGTTATCGGCATTAGGACCAACCAAGGCTATTCTAGAGATATCTTTATTTAACGGAAGCAATGAATGCTCGTTCTTCAACAGAGTGACCGAGGCTTGCGCTACTCTACGCGCCAAAGTAATATGCGCGTTATTCCGCACTTCTTTCTTCGCCTTTTCAGGGTCTGTATAAGGATTCTCAAACAATCCCATTTCAAACTTTAACCGGAGAACACAGGCGACAGATGCATCAAGCACAGCATTACTGATCCGACCGGTATTTACAGCATTTATTATGTTCATGTATGCATCCCCCCCGAGGTCTACATCTACTCCTGCCGATAATGCAAGAATAGCCGCCTCTTCCATAGTGGGTGCAACAAAATGGCTTTGATGAATACCTTCAATGCTATATAAATCCGAAACGACAAATCCTTTGAATTTCCATTCGTTCCGCAAAAGTCGGGTCAGTAAATAGTGGTTTGCAGTGCAAGGGATACCATCCATAGAATTATAAGAAGTCATGACAGACAAGGCTCCGGCATCAATTGCCCGACGAAACGGGGGAAGAAAATTTTCGTGCAGTTCACGTATTCCGACCAAAGAGGGATTTCCGTTCTGTCCGCTCTCCGAGATACCGTAAGCCAGAAAATGCTTCAACGTAGCCAATGTGCTGTATGGCTGGGAGAGATTTCCACCACCCAGCCCTTCGACCATTGCTTTCCCCATTGTGCCGGTCAGCACAGGGTCTTCTCCAAACGTCTCTTCCACCCGTGACCAACGCGAGTCACGGGTAAGATCGAGCACAGGCCCGTAGCTGATGTGTCCGCCTTGAAGCCGTACTTCTTTTCCTATCGTTTTTCCTACTTCGTTTATTAATTGAGGTGACCAGGTGGCAGCCATTCCGATCCCCGTAGGAAAGACAGTTGTCCCGATTGCCATATGACCATGCGGCGCTTCTTCTGCCAAAAACAAGGGAATCCCCAAACGGGTATTCTCCATTACGTATTTCTGCAAGGAGTTTCCGGCTTTGGCTGCCAACGCGGGATTCAGACCATTTTCTAATGTTTTCCTTGTCCACGGGTCGGCACGATAGGTTGCCCAAAGCATTCCGGCGTGCCGTTCCTTTATCAGTTGTTTGAACTTGTCAGAAGGGAAAACTGCCTCTCCTTCTATCCCGTACATTTCCCAACCTAAAGGACAGAGAAGCTGACCGACTTTCTCTTCCAAAGTCATACGGGAAAGCAAGTCTGCCACTCGCTGCTCTACCGGCAGCCGGGGATTTTTATAGGATTCTGCCGACAGTTGTGCAAAAGCGCAAGTCCCTTCCATAACTATTGTAGCGAGCAATAGTAATTTACATATTCCATTAAGCATAAATGACCTCAGTTTATATCAGGTAAATCTATCTCTTCGATTATTAAAATTGTCTTTAAAAAGAAACCTGCTATCATTCCGCAACGCCTTGTGGCAAAGCTGATTCGACAGCAGGTTTCATTTAGATGAAAAACAACTTCTACTCTATCCTATTTAAAACGGACATTTTTGGTTGTCAACATAAGTAATTGTACCACCCGGCACAGCATTATGTCCATGCCCTGTCATATCAAGCACCGTACCATCATCTTGTGTTTCACCATCAAAACGCCAATAAGCGATTAATCCTTCGCTCGTAGGATCCACATAGCAAACGCCATCCTCAATTTGAGCAGATGTACGCGCCACGTTCCATACACGGCACTCACTGATGTAACCATCAAAGAAGCGTGCGTTACCTGCCGAACGGCCAATAGAGAATGTATCCTCCCAAGTATGACCGTCATAAGCCATACTCAAGTTTATGGAACCACCATTCTTTGTCTCTACGAAGTGAATCTGCTCACCGTCCAAATAGAGACGTAGATACTGACCGTCATACACAGCAGCGAAGTGTAACCAATGACCTGTAGGAAATTCTTTCTCTACCCATGATTCATAATGGTCTTTCTTATCAGGATGCGAAGCCGAACCAATGGAACCTTTCACAAACTGCAATTTATTAACCGGATTACCGGCACCATCACCAAAACGGAAAAGGAAGTTCTCTTCACATCCACATAACGAACTAATGCCATTGGCACTTCTTTCCTGTCCAACCGGGAAAGATACGGGAAGCACCTTCATCTCCAACGTCATCTGTCCGAGTGCTTTCACCGGACTGTTTTCCTGATCACCGAACGAAGGAACATTGAAATATCCCCGACGTGCCAGATAAGCGGCCTTGATATTAATGACCTTGGTCAGCATAACATAAGCAGTGCGGGAAGTTTCCATCACTTTCAAGTCACTATTCGATACCGAGGTTATAGATACAGGAAGACAATAAGATACACCTTCCTGCAACTTCTCGGCGTCGGCGGTCACCTTTATTTGCGTAGATTGGTTTTGTCCGGCAGGGATTACCACTTCGCCACCTTCAAAACTATAACTACCTTCGGGAGGCATCTGGCAGTTACGACCGGTAGAAGCATTAAAAGACTCAAGCAACTGAGGAGCCACCTGTACACCTACTTTCACATCCGTATCCGTTTTGTCTGTTGAAGTTACAGTCAAACCTAAGGTAGACTGTCCTTCAACGAGAAATTTCACATTTGAGGAAGTAAGCGTACCAGTCATATAAACAGCATCACTATAATCTGGTTCGGTCTTGCAGCCTGACATACAAAGCAACAAGGTGAATAAAGATAAGAGCGTATATTTCTTCATAACTCCAATTATTATTTAGCATAAACATTAAATACACCACATTCCAAAGAGGCACCATACCACCCACCGGCATTGGGAACAGAAATACGAATATATCGGGCAGTCAACGGAGCATAGAAAACACAAGCCTCAGTATTACGTTCGATTTCACCTTGCGACTTCCAATCCGTACCGTTATCACTCGTACTGACAGTCATGCCGGCACTGAACACACCGACCTCTTTTTCAGTCCAGGTTTCATAATCATATCCGGAACTTGTCATTTTGATACCATCAAAAGAATATGCTTTCCCCATATCAATATCCAGCAAAAGCTCACCCGACCGGTTAGAAATGGAACAATAAGTTTCATAATTTCCATCAAAAATGGCTTCAATCGGGTCATACCAAGCCTGAACAGTCCCATTGGTAGCAGCAGTCCATCCAGCTTGGTCTGCCACTAATGTACCGGTACCTGTATATTGGGTAGCTTCATGATTCATATTATCCTCGGTCACCGTAATAGTCAAGAAAGAAGGTGCCAGCATATTAGTGCTCAACTGCGAATTAGCACCTTCCGCTGAAACAAGGCGCAAAGGAATAATATATCCTTTTTCACTCTTAAGGGTAGAGAGGAGATTCGTGTCATCAGTCAATTTGACATGTAAAGCGTCAGCCACCACCATTTCCCCAGCAGGAATAGTCATTTCTGTATTCTCTAGCACAATAGCCTCAGCGGGTAAAGCTTCAAACTTGGTACCGTGCTCTTCATTATAAGTATCAATCAAAGAGTTATCAACCGCTACCGTCACTTTAATGTCTCCACTCGCTTTCTTCGAGCATTTTGCTTCCCACGTGAAATCTACATTACTGACTGTACTGATGGGAGTCTGTACAATCTTGTATGCCTGTGAATTATCCAAAGTGTACACTCGATTGTACGGATCTCCATAGACATCGTAAGTCTCATCGTCACCACATGCAGTAAAACCGAGCGCACAAATGGCGAGCAGACCTATATAAAAACATTTTTTTCTATTTTTCATTGTCATCTTTCATTAAAGGTTAATTAATGGATAGCCGGATTCTGTATTTGGATACATTGGCGGAATCGATAATAAGGTTCGGGATTGTATTCATGTACATTATAGTCGCGATGGATAAAGAATGCTCCAAATCCTCCTTTACGTTTGCCATTCGACGGTTTATAACGTGCCTGATTATACATGGACTGCATATCACCTTGCCAGCCGTCACCCATATTACAGCAATATACCACCTTTTCATCAGGCCATCCGCCTGCACCTGTGCCACCACTATATGCCTGAAGGAAACAATAGTTACTATATGGAACAAGACTAGTCATACTGGTACTTGTCTGGTCAATATTCAACATTTTATCACAAATGCCTTCTTGCGAAGCTATTTCCTTACCATAACGCTCTTCAATGAGTTGTAGACGTTCTTCTTTAGTGATATCCGGATTCGGTCCCATATATTTAGCCATATGCTTGTAGAAGTACTCAAAATTCGAACCACTCAAAAAGTCACCTTCCGGCTCATAGTCAGCATCGAAGCCATCAAGGTCATTCAGGAACACTTGATCGAGGAAATATTCAGCATACATTTCAAAGGAGCGATTAAGTGCTGCAGTTCGTTCATCACCATTCGGCATTGCCCTCGCCTCATTGTACGCCTGCTTGAAAGCATGGTCATCTGTTTCCGCATCAATACGGGTAATTGCCACACAAAGCATTTTGGTACCTTTCACTTTCTGCACAAAACGAATTTCTTCCCATATTTCTGTATTCTCCTTTGCCGGGATACCGCCCCACATAGAGCAAATGTCAAGACTGTCGGGTAATCCCATAAATCGAACAGCCGCTGAGTTTTGGGCTCCATACTGCGCAAACCATCCAAAAGCAATTTCATGGTCACTTGCTTTGTAATCGCGCAGGTTTTGGTAGTACTGGTCATCGTAAGTCAACGGTCGCTGAATGGTCAACGATTCGATGTCCGTATTACAGGCAGCCATCAGGATGCCTGTAGCTAGCGCGACCAATAAGTATTTCATTGTTTTCATATTCTAATTACTTAGTTAGATTGTTCTACATTGATATATCTGGTTACCTTTTTACATCCCACCAAAGGCGTGTACCGGCAATGTCCGTACCCTGCAATAAGGAGACGGCGGCTTGCGTATTCTCGCTATTGTCAGAATACTCTGTCGTCGGGAACTTCAAGCGACTGATGAGTTCTCCTTCAGGCACTTCACCACCGGAACGGTTCGAACTGATAGTAACAATTCCAGGATAACCCGTACGACGCATCTCACTCCATGCCTCCTGCCCGTCAGGGAAAAGAGCAATCCACTTCTGTACCATAATACGCTCCAGTTTCTTACTTTCAGAAGCACTGTCATCCCACTTCACTGTCAAGGTCGAAACCATACGGCTTACATCAGTGCTACGTCCTGTTGTCGGATCTATGAAAGAAGTAGCCGGCACGTTAACATTATCAGCAAGATAAGTATCCACCCCTGTAGCCCCCTTGGAAGAGAAAGAGATTTTCACACCTTCTTCATAGTATTCCTGTACTGTCTTATCCCCTAGGTTCAAACGCAATTTAGCCTCTGCCAACAGAAAATAAGTTTCAGCAGCACTCATCCACTGTATATTATCATTTTGTCCCACATTCATACTGGAAGCCGCCTCTGACAATGTTCCCTGATTACGGCTAGTCTGCCCGTTCCGGACTCCATGATATGCCCCGTCTTTCACAGCACCCTTGAAGTAACACGCCAAACGTGGATCTTGTAAACCTTTCAAATAACAATCCATGGTAGCACTCATGCGAAAATCATTAAAACTTTCAAATGCTTCCCACCACTCATTGATGAAAGTGAACGATGCAGACTGCTTCAAAACTGCATTATCATCAACAGACGTCATCAGCCCTATACTATGACCGATTGCAGCTTCTATTTCTGTCCGGGCTTTTGTCTCATCTACATAAGAGATACGCATTGCCAAACGAAGACGGAGTGTATTGGCAAACTTAATCCACTTCTCCACTCTACCATTATAAATATAGTCATAACGTTCCATATAAGGTTCGGATGTACGACTGTTATAACCTGTAAGAACATCAATGGCATCTGCCAATTCTTCAAAAAAACGATAATACACATCCTTCTGGCTATCGTAAGGCACATGAATGCTTGTACCAAACTTAGAATAAGGAATGGGACCATACTTATCCGTAATACGACTCATACCAAACACCTTGACAATAGTAGCCAAAGCACGTGCAGGTGAAACCTCATCGGTATTCTCTACGATGCTTTGCCACGGCTGCATCACTTCGGTATAAGCGTTGTTGAACGGTGAATTATACCACTGGCGATATAGTTTATAACAGTCGTTATCTTCTGTTCCGGCATAATCCCACGTCTTGACAGGAGCAAAGTAGCTGGCAAATATGTCACCGGTCAGCATCTGAGTTTCCTCAAACAAACCTCCCTTATCCTTACCTACCACAAAAATCCCCCTCTCCATCTGTGTGAAGTAAGCTCCAGTTTTAAGGTTATCGCGTTCCATCCATTCCCGAGTCACCTCATTCGGATTGATATTCCAACTTTCAAAATGGCTGGTGCAGGCTGTAAGCAACAAACTTCCGGCAAGCAACGCACCATTGACAACTTTTATATATTTTGATATCTGTATCATCTTGTCGATTCTTTAGAAATTAAGTTTAACAGAGAAGCCTAAATTACGCAGGCTCGGCAACATAAAATAGTCCATACCGCTAAAGTGTGTACCTGTACTTGCCGTCAGCTCAGGATCATAAGGAGCCTTACAATAGAACATGAGCAAATTGCGTCCGGTGAAGGCAACATTCATACTCTGAATCCAGGGAATTATCTTTTGAACAGGAACGTCATAACCGAGAGACAATTCTGCAAGACGGACATTTGTTGCACTGTAAACATACATCGAGCCTACACCACCCATAATACTGTAATATTTTTGTACGGCTGGCACTTCATAACCGTCAATCAATACATATCCTAAATCGCGTGCCGTAGCAGTAGCTTTGGAAACACCATAAGCATCCATCAATGCTTGAGTCTGCGAAACAACCACACCACCGATACGGGCATTAACCAAACAACTCAATGTCAGCCCTTTCCAAGAGAAAGAGTTACGCCACCCCATCATATATTTGGCTTGAGAATTACCGGCATAAATCAAACCATCCTTAAGTTTGCCAGCTTTGTTGTCGATTGCCACTGTATTATTGACATAATCCACATCAATATACCCGTGATGATCTGTACGAAGAGCGGTCACATACAAGTCACCGACAGAACCACCCTCATAAAGACGTGACTTCACGATTTCAAGCCCGCCAAAATCCATCATGTCTTGGCTGATAACTTCTCCGCCTGACAAAGTGGTCGGCTTCAACAACTTTTTAATTTTATTGCGGTTGAGAGTGTAAGTGAACGTAGAGTTCCATTTCACCGGTCCGAGAGGCTGATTCAATGTCAGACTGAGCTCAATACCTTTGTTATCCACTTGTCCACCATTGACATAGATGGAAGAATAACCGGAAGATGAGGGGAGTGAAGGATTAAACAATTGGTTGTAGGTGGATGTCTTATACAAAGATACGTTCAACTCCAATTTATCATTCCAAAGATGAGACTGCAAACCGACTTCCCATGCCTTGGTACGCTCCGGCTTAATATCTGTGTTAGGATACGTAGTAGCTGTTGTGGGAGAAGCCGACTCATACGGATAGGTCTGATAAGCAATATAACGTGTAGGAGCATTTCCTACCTCACTATACGAACCACGCACTTTCAAGAAAGTAAGCACATCGTTCTTGATAGGCAACAGTTCTGTCAGAATTGCGGAAAAACCTACCGATGGATAAGCGACTGACTTCGTATCAGTCCATGCCAAAGCAGAAGACCAGTCAACACGCCCTGTTACATCCAAATAAAGTTTGCTTTTCCATCCTAACTGTGCGGTAGCAAAAATAGATTGCGTCTGGTCATGATAACCATCTTGCTGAAACTTCACGGTAGACGGCATCAAGTTAAGCGTTGTAAAGCTATTGGCTACCGAGTTCAAACTACCACCGACATCGAAATACTGGTAGTTGACATCTTGAATGCTGGTTCCTAGCGTAGCTGTTAATGAGAAATCACCAAAATATTTATCTATATTCAACATCACATCACCATAAAGCTGACGGGTAGAAGCATCGCCTTTATAATATCCGCCAAAGTCCTGACAAAAGATATTATCAGTAGATGCCGAATATTTCTTTTCAAACAGAGCCGAGGTATAATCCATTTTGGCACGTGCCCCCAATGTGATACCTTTAGTGATTTCAAAATTCAAACCTCCACTTACAAGAAAACGATTCTTATGATTGATAAAATTGTCGCGGTTGACAATCCAATATGGATTCTGCAAAGCAATTCCCTGATTATCCCACGGCCAATATTGCGTTTTGAAGTTACGAGTTTCGTTATACATCTCGAACTGTTGAAGCATATCCAGACTGTAGCTCGGCGACATCAGATAGACAGGAACTATCGGATTAAAATACTGCCCCTGCGATAGCATATTCTGTTCGCGCACATTCATGTAACTAGCACTCAAGTCGA
This sequence comes from uncultured Bacteroides sp., assembly GCF_902491285.1. Classification (GTDB taxonomy): domain Bacteria; phylum Bacteroidota; class Bacteroidia; order Bacteroidales; family Bacteroidaceae; genus Bacteroides. Next base: position 24,297 of record NZ_CABUHK010000058.1, read on the forward strand.
GACGTAAACGGTCATTAAGCATACTCGTTGTATTCCGGATAGTGAAGTTGTAACGATCCAATGTATTATTCGGAACAATGCCCGCTGCATTAGTAGCAGCCATAGAAAGGAATGTCTGATTCTTCTCATTACCATTGCTGATAGTCAAAGAGTTAGTTTCATTCCATCCTGTCTGATAAAAATCTAACGGATCATAGTTACTGGGGTGTCCCATTTTCTGCCCCCAACTTTTCAGTTCGCCTGTAGCTGCACCATAAGTATTTTGAAACTCCGGAGTTACAAACGGATTAAAGAACGAGGTATTGTTAGCATAGCTGACACGAAGTTTATCTTTCGCACCTTTCTTCGTAGTAATCATGATAACGCCATTGGCGGCATCACTACCATAAAGTGCAGAAGCTGCGGCACCACTTAATACAGACATGGTTTCAATATCTTCGGGATTAATCATAGAAGCACCGTCACCGGACTGTCCCATACCAGTCATAAAGTCGTCTGGCTGTGTAGTTTCCAATGAAGGCATCGGAATACCGTCAATCACATACAGTGCATTATTATTTCCAGAAAGAGATTTTGCTCCACGCATCACCACCTTCGCTCCGCCACCTATACCGGATGAACTGGAGTTGATAACCACACCGGCAATTTTACCGGACAAGCTGTTTACGAAGTTAGCATCCTTAACACCAACAATTTCATTGGCAGATACCTCCTGAACATTATAAGAAAGCGCTTTCGCTTCTTTCTTAATACCAAGGGCGGTAACCACCACTTCGTTCAACACTTGAGAATCGTCTTCCAAAGTAACATTCAAGACCGAACCGATAACAGGCAGTTCTTTTTTCTGATAGCCTACATATGAAAATATTAATATCGGATTGGCTGTTTGAAGCGTCAGCGTATAATTTCCGTCAAGATCCGTCACCGTTCCATTAGTGGTTCCTTTTTCCACAATGGAAACGCCAATTAGCGGTTCACCACTTTTATCAACCACCGTACCTTTAATGGTTTGCGCCTTTTGCTGAGCAACTTTCGTTTCTTTAGCTGTCAGTACAATTTGATTATCCAATACTTTATATTCGATATTTGTACCTTCAAACACTTGCTTCAATACCTGAAAGATATTTTTATCTGATACTGAAACCGTTACCCGGCGATTGAGGTTCAGATTCTTGCTGTTAATAAAAAAGCCGAATCCGGATTCACGTTCAATCGTGTGTAGCACTTCTTCAATAGTACTATTCTTCACGTTCAACGAAATAGAATTTCTTTGTGCATATCCGTCGGACGCATAGGCAAGCCCGACAGAACAAACGAGTAGCATTAATAGTAATTTCATAGCCAACGATATTTCCTTTAAGGTTCGTCTAAGCGACTTTAATCCTCCAAGAAATTGGACGATACAATAATTTTGCATAGATTTGTAACGAGTTTAATTAGAAAATTGGTAGTTATACTTGTCTGCAAACAAGTAGTTCACAATTACTGAGGCTCATACGGGAAGATACGGCCAATATCGTCCCGTATTTTTTTTGTTTTTAAGGGTCTTTGTTTTTCATGGCAATAAGTTTTGGTTTTCAAGGTTTTATATCTTCTAGCACTAAATAAATATCTCTATTTTTATCTTTTCTTTACCGGCAGTTCCATTGTTATTCAAATAACGCCAACGTACTTTTGAAGAGACACTGATAAAATTAAGTATCTGTTCCAGATTCCGGTTGGTAAAGGTTCCGGAAAATGAATCATCGTAAGGCACATTCTCACGAACTGTAAATTCTGCATTATATCTGTCCGCCAAAATATCCAAAGCCTCCCGCAAAGATGTCTGCCGGAAAATGATCTTACCATCTTTCCATGAAAGTTCACGTTCACCGGAAGTTGCATGAAGCTCAGTTCGCCCATCCAATGAATTATAGACTAGTTTTTGTCCGGGAGCCATCACGATATATTGTGGTTGCCGGGCAACATTGCAGAATTCAAAGTTGACCTTTCCTTCGACCAAGGTTGTAATAACCTCATCTGCTTCCTTGTATGCTTTTACATTAAATTTTGTCCCCAATACCTTTATAGCAGACTGATGGGCAGTGGAAACAATGAATTGCTTCTCCGGGTCTTTCCGGACATCAAAATAAGCTTCTCCATCAAGTTCAACCTTGCGTGTATGGGAAGAAAAACGGTTGGGAAAGGTTAATGTACTCTTTCCATTCACCCACACCATGGTTCCATCAGCAAGTGTTACTTGAGTACGTTGTCCGGCAGGCACATAAACTGTCTGCATTTCTACATTTTCTTTTTGGAAAGCCTGTATCATTATATAACTCAAGCCGAAAGCCATCGCAAACATAGCTGCAATCTGCCATACCCACCGTGCAACAGGACGTAACGAGAAAATCTTTTTCGTTTTCCGAGAAAGACTTTCTGTATCCTGCCATAAAAACGTATCGTAACTTTTACGAAGTGAAATGAACTCTTTAAGATTAGCAGCATCCGCATCAATCCAGGTGGCAACCTCCTCTTTCTCTTGCTGAGATGCCTTGCCTGAAATATATTTCAACAGTAATTCTTTATCCATGATAAGGTATAATTTATAAACAATTATAAGTCGGGGTATTTGCCCCCTTTCATTAAGAATACCACCCACTAAGAATATTCCCTAGTAAGAAATGCGATTTTTTTTGTTATTACTCAAAAAAAAGTGGAAAAACAGACCTATGACACCGGTTCAAATGAAGAAAAATAAGAATGGAGCGTAGTCTTTAAGATTGTCACGTAACATTTTAACCGCCCTACTAATATGATATTCTACTCCTTTCACACTTATCCCCAATTCTTCGGCTATCTCTTTATGAGATTTACCGTCCAATCGGTCGTATATGAAAGCAATTCGGGTTTTCTCAGGCATACCAGCCAGTAGTGTTTTTACTTTTGCCCGTAGTTCTTCCGATAATATTTCATTAGGGTCGCAGGCTTCCAATGTCGATATACGAATCTCCAGTTCACGCTGCCCTTTATCAAGCAAGGTTTGGTAGACATTTTCCTGAGCCTGTATATGTTTCAGATAATTAAGTGATTTACTGCGAATATAAGTTATCAATATGGCCTCAACACTCGGAATCTCCCGCTCCTTACTCAATTCCCATAAATGAATGATTGCCTCCGAAACGATATCCTCTGCAACCTGGTCGTTGTGGACATACGACAAGGTAAACAGGAAAGCTTTCCTATAATAAGCTGTATATATCGAATTGAAGTTGATTTGAGCCATTCAGTATATCCATTAGTATTAAACGCTGCAAAGGAATATATTTTATATGTGAATAGAAAACTTTTTAGAGAAAATTTAAATATGACTAAAACTCCTTTCTTATACAAAACTACAAAAATATAACTCATCAGAACTTATATGCTGAGATTAGTCAACTTTTTGATATAGCAAAGGTTATCAGAGATATAGAAAAACCTACGAACAAGCATTTAGCTTGATTCGCAGGTTTCCCTTCTACCTTTTCCCCCAAAAACAGTCCATGTCTATTCAAGTTCAGCTATTTATTTACCGATGAACTGATTGGGTTTCATGGATATTTCACAAACTTGTATTTGTCACTATTCAATAGTCACCGGAGTATCCAGTGTGGTAATTCTTATACCATTAGTTGTGCCATTTATTTTACCGGTAGCATCTGTAATGACTCCGCCTTCTTCAACTTCCGATCCATTCAGTTTATAATAGAGTGCCAACCCATCCGATTTCGGATCAACGCCCAGTATATTCTGTTTAAGCTGATTTTCCGTACGAGCCACACTCCAAACACGAAGTTCACACATTTTACCATACAACGGACGTTCTCCCCATGGGAATCTCGGAATCTTACCGATGTTGAAACCTACATCTGAATTCGGATCAAAACCTGGGATGGCCCAGTCTGATCCAGCCCATTTCGAACCATTGACATAAATAGCCGTTTTTCCTAAAGGCTGATCATAAGTCAAAGCGATATGATACCAACGTTTCGCTTGTAATGCCTCCTTGACTTTATACCCCTGTGTTCCTGCTACTTCCAAAATATCCCTAGGAGTTACTCCTCCTCCTGCGTCACCAATACGAAGAATCATTTTGCCTTCAGTTCCCATAATCGTATTATTATCGCCAAACCTGTCGATATAAACCAATGCTTCATAAGTGAATGACGAGAAATAAGTTCCAACCGGGAATTTTACTGAAATGTAATTACTATTAAATGTACCGACCTTCGTTATTTTTAGAGGTTTAGAGAGAATGAAATAAGCAATGCTTGTCCCGGGAAGAGTCGATATAGAAGTCGACTGCACACGCACTGGCAAGGCATATGATTTCCCTTCCTCAAGCATCTCTAAGTTAGAGAGTTCCAACTGCACGTTTTCCGCGTACAACTTTCCACTTGGAATAGTTGAAGTTGTACTGCTTAATTTTACATTTGATGTATCGAACATTTCATAAGCTGTTCCATACTGCGTATTATATTCATCCAACACACTTTGATCGGCTATGATATACGATACATCTACCTGCGAGGAGACCCTAGAAGAAAGCCTTGAAGATAAATCAAAAGTCTTTACTTCACTTTCATCTTCTAACGAGAATACATATTCCCTATTTTCAAAATAAAGTTTAGGCTCTAACAGGTCACTCTCGCTGTTATTGCAAGCGCTCATCAGCAATGCCATGCCTCCTAACACCAAATAATTGAATCTATGTTTATTCATAATTCTTTCGTTTTATTGATTTACCACCCCGTCTATTCTGACTTATTTTCTTCTTTGCTTTGGTTTGCTTTCCATTCATTGAAAACCTTCTGATTTATTTGAATGGCTTGACGCATCCACTTGTAGTCGGGAGTATTGTCATAATCGTTATCGAAACGATAAGCCCCTATTCCACCTTTATAACTTTTTGACGGCATATGAGCAGCTTGGTTAAGCAGTTGGCCACCATTGACAGCATACTTTTCGAAATTTTCTGTGCAGATTATTTTCTTAGGATCTATCCCATAGCCTTCAAGACTAGGTCTGGAAGAGCCATAGCTTTGTATAATCCAATAATCGACATACTCATCCAACTCGGTGGTAAGACCATAGATTTTACCATCAATACAAATCATTTTGTGTCCTTTACCTTCAGGGTCACTCTTCGGTCCAATGTATTTATTCATCTCTTTAATCAAATGAATCAGATGTTTATCAGCACTCAACGTTCCATCCATATCGAACACACCGCTTCCGATTTCCCAGTCAACATCGTAACCATCCCACTCATTTGCATCCAGAGAATCACAAAGAGCTTTGGCAAATTTCCCTAAACATTCATAATGATTTTCACTTTCGAATTGTCCTTCAAATCCCCAAAATTCCCAACGAGCTTTCTTTTTCGCTTCTTCCAATTTGGAGTCACTCCAACCTTCTTCCTCCGCCTGTTTTTCTACAGGGGCATATACCGAATTCGGAGTTGCCCCCTTGCCTATATATGAAAGCAGGCTCACTTGCAATAGCTTAGTACCTTTTACTTTTTGTACAAACTCTTTATCTGCTTTCTGTTCAGGAGTGATATCGTAACGTCCGGGAGCACCGCTCCACATGGAAACAAAGTCCATGCTATCTGGCATAGAGGTCAGATATCCTTTTCGATAAGCTCCGGCAGGAGACCAGTTGGAATACCATCCGAAAGCAACGGGACGTCCATAGTTCCAAGCAGTTGCCTTGTAGGCACGCAAGTTGGCATAATATTCACTATCACCCATCGTGTTATTACCTCCGATGTGCTCCATATCTATATTTTCCACTTCAGTGCAGGAAGTTGCTACCATTAAGCCTGCCAAAGGGAGGAGATATAATAATTTTCTTAATGTTTTCATATTCTTCATTTTGTATCAAAATAGTGATTATAGGTTATCGTTTACAATCCCACCACAAGCGGGTTGAAGATTTATCCTCGCCACCTTGACCGTTATTAAGCAACAGTAAAGCTGCATTGTAAATAGCTTGTCCATCTTCTGTTTGGTAAAAACTTGTAGGGTAAATCATACGACGTACACCACTCTCTTTGGTTGCACCTTGACTCGAACCATTATTTACCATTACAGGATTCAATTTCGGATATCCGGTTCTTCTCCACTCCGTCCAAGCTTCCTGACCATTAGGGAAAAGCGCAATCCACTTCTGAATCATGATCTTCTCTAACTTCTGCTCTGTGCTACCTTCAAATTTAGCAGTAGCAGTAGAAGGAGCAGGGAAACTACAAGCATAAGAGCCTGTGAATTCATGCTTCACCGGTACCTTATTAGAGTTCATGTAAGTATCCACAGAAGTCGTTATACCATTTTCCTGAAACGACATTTCAATACCTTGTTTATAAAGCGCATCGGCACTACCAAAATCGGCAGGCCATACCAAAGCCGCTTCGGCACGCAAGAAATAAACTTCGGAGGCACGCAACCAATAGGTCGGAGTATTACTTTCAATCTTTGGTTTGGAGAACAATTTATAAACATCATTCGGTGCAAAAGTATGTCCGGAAGGTACTGCTTGATATTTCTTACCGTCATAAGCAGGTTGACCTACTGTACTTGCCGCATCTACAGGTTTAAAATAAGCACCTAAACGAGGGTCATCATACCCCACTAAGTAAGAGAACATAGATGATCCCATACGTGATTCCTCGTACGTTTCAGACAACCATTCAATGTTATTACGGAAAGTAATGCCGGCCCCCACACTCATTTGTGCTTCATCATCCCTTGCAGTCATTACGCCTATAGAATGTCCGACCGCCTGGGTAGCATACTTCTTTGCCATTTCTTCATCGGCAAAGCGAACGCGTATTGCCAAACGAAGCATCAATGAATTGGCGTATTTCACCCATTTCTTGGTGTCACCCGCATAAACCGCATCGTATTCTTCCATCACTTTTACACCGTTTACAGCTTTTTCTGTCAGTACGTTAATAGCATCGGTCAAATCTTGAAACATAGCAGTATATACCACCTTCTCCGAATCGAAAGGTATATTCATAGTCGGATTGGCAGCATGAGTATAAGGCATCGGTCCGAAACACTCCAATGTCTTGTGCCAAGCCGAGATTTTCAAAATTTGTGCCAACGCATAGATTTCAGGAGCATCATTCTTTTCTGAAAATACTTTCAATTTTTTCCAAGAATTAAACGCGTTGGTATACGAACGCGTATAAGTACCCGCAATCCAACTGTCAATAAGAAAATAGGTTGTATTGTTACGACCAGAATTCCAACCGGTAGAGTTATTCTGCCCGAAGAAACCACTCCAACAATCGGCCGAAAGATGATAATCAGTCTGATATTGATTAATAATGTCTGTATCATCGGCTTGTGTACCCACCGGGAAAACAGTTTGTTGCATAGCCGTGACCAAACCACCCACAGCAAAACCATCCATTAGTCCTTCTTCTTCAGTCATTTCAAACGGATTCGTATTGATTCTTTCATAATCACATGCCGTCAAAAATGACAAGAAGCATATACACACTAAGAGTTTATATTGATTTATCTTTTTCATAATAAAGTTGGTTTATCATAATTTAAATTTAATGCCAAAACCAAAGCTACGCACACTTGGCTGCATAAAGTAGTCGTTACCCTGTCCATAAGTACTAGTAGAAGGTGTTAGTTCCGGATCAAACGGAGCCTCACAGTATAACATCCAAGGATTGTTTGCGATGAACGAAACCGTGACATCTCTCAGCACATTACCAAACCATTTATTAGGCATAGTGTAGCTGAGCGATAACTCTTGCAAACGAATATTGGTAGCACTGTACACATAATAACCGGAAGTTTCATAGTTTCCTGTGCCAATCATTTGATAATAAGCCTTTGCGTCTACTCTACCTTGATTTTTTATCAAGGCTCCCCCGGCATCCCGTGCTTCAGCCGAACGTTTAGAAACCCCAAAACGGTCAAGCAAAGCTTCGGTAGAAGAAGTTACTACGCCACCAAAGCGTCCGTTGACCAAGAAGTTCAAACCAAAACCTTTGTATGACAATGCATTGCTCCAACCAAGATTGAAATCAGGAGAAGTTTTGCCCAAATAGACAGGTTCACCTCTTTCCATACCAAATTTGCCGTCACTTTCTACTGCCACAAACCCTTGACTGTCTTTCTTAAAGAATGTGTTGGCATAAATATCATGAATGCTACCGCCCACTTTCAAAATCGTACGACCTTTGTCTTTCACTACTTCGGGAATATTAATAGGTGAAGTTCCCTCTAAACCTGTCTCATAATTAGTTACCATTTCTTTGATTTCGTTGACATTACGTGAAAAAATCAAAGTAGAAGAGAAAGACAATCCGTTATTAAGTTTATCACTATATCCCAATGAGGCTTCCCAACCACGGTTCTCTACATCACCTGCCTGCAAATAGATTTGCTTGTATCCGGTATACTCGGGAAGTTCGCCCAAGAATGTTTGGTTCTTCGTATTAGAGTGATAGTAAGTAACTTCCGCACTCAACTTATTCCACAGACGCAAGCTCAAACCAAATTCATAAGATTTAGTACGTTCTGCCTTGAAATCGGTGAAGGGATAGATATAGGTAGGATTCAAAAGACCACCCACAAGCGGATCAGTCACCGTACCCGGAGTCAAACCTGAACGAGAAACCGGAGCACCTACTCCGGTGACAGAGCCACGTACTTTTAAGTAAGAGATAAATTCAGGTAGTTTTACCATTTCAGATACAATGGCCGATAGTCCCACGGAAGGATAGAAGAAAGATTCCTCATTGGTATTTACCAGACGGGAGTTCCACTCGTTACGTCCGGTCAAAGTCAAATAAAGCATACTTTTCCAACCCAATTCCACGTTGGCAAAGATGGCGTGGTTACGCATACTGTCACCTCCTCCTTTTTCGGAGATACGTCCATTTTTTGTATCGATGTTAGTTGTGGTAAATTTATTGGGGAGCTTAAGTAAGGCACCCTTGTATCCCCTTTCCAAAGCCCAATAATTAGAATAACTCCAACCAAGGTTGGCAGCAAGACTGAAATCCTGAATGCGCTTGTTGATATTCAGCATAAAGTCGGCATACTCCTGACGATCATTATAATTACTGTATCCGTAATGCCCTTTATTACCTTCTGCGAACTTCTGATCGGAAGAAGCGTAAATCTTACGTTCAAAACTTACATAGGTATCGTCCATTCTGAAACGACCGGCAACATTCAGCCAATCGGTTATTTTATAGGTCAATCCCACATTAAACATATAACGACTCTTTTCATTGGTAGCTACATTACGATAAGCTGTCCAATAAGGATTTTGAGAGGCATAAGTAGACTCACCTACAGGCCAGTATTGCACCGGTAAATTACGGCTCTCATCGTAGCGTTCAAAATTCTTTATATCCTCAAAATTCTCACCGCGTGGAAACAAATAAGCAGCCATCACCGGATTCCAATACTGCCCTTGCGAAACCATGTTCTTATCTTTTTGTTTCACATACGATGCTCCCAAGTCTAGTTGTAACTTATCGTTCAGGAATGTAGAAGTGTTACGAATGGTGAAGTTTAAACGGTCGTATGTATTATTGGGCACGATACCATTGGAATTGGTAGATGAGATAGAAGCAAATGTCTGATTCTGCTTAGTTCCTGTAGTCAATGTTAATGAGTTAATGAAATTCGTACCAGTATTGAAGAAATCATGCTTAGGGTCGTAACTCGACGGAGTTGGCAATTTCTCTCCCCAACTTTCATACATATCTTTCTTGTTTCCATATGTATTTTGAAATTCCGGAGTCATGTACGCTTTGCTAAACTCGGTAGAAGAGGAGAACTGAATGGATAATTTGCCCTCTTTACCTTTTTTGGTTGTTATCAGGATGACCCCGTTCGCCGCACTACTACCATACAACGCAGCGGCTGAAGGACCACTCAACACAGAAATGCTTTCAATATCTTCCGGGTTAAAGTCCGCAACACCTTCTGTACCAGCTTTACCTTCACCCATAATTCCACTGTCTGTATTTCCCATATTTGTATTGAACAAAGGAATACCATCTACCACATATAAAGCATTGTTATCCCCTTCAAGAGATTTGGCACCGCGCATCACAACGCGTGTTGCACCACCGGCACCGCTTGCACTCTTATTTATGGTCACACCAGCGATCTTACCATTTAAAGAGTTCACAAAGTTTGCATCTTTCACAGTAGTCAATTCATCACTCTTAATCTGTTGTACACTATAAGACAGTGCCTTTTCCGCACGTTTGATACCTAATGCCGTAACAACAACTTCATCCAAAACCTCTGTATCCTGTTTCATGACAACTTGATAGAAATCTTTTTTTGAAACTGGGATGACCTGAGCAGCATATCCTATATAAGAAACTTTAAATTGAGAGTTATCCGGTGCCTTTATGGAGAAGTTTCCATCAAAATCTGTAATTGTCCCCGTAGAGCTACCCTCCACAGATACATTTACTCCAATTAATGGCTCACCACTCTCATCAACGACTTTTCCTCTAATCTCTTTTACAGTTTGTGTAACTGCAGGTTTCTTTTCAGTAATTATAATATAATTACCTTGAATTTGATAAGCGAAACCTGTTCCTTTTAAGATTACATCAAGTGCTGCCGGCACAGAAACATTCTGCAAATTAAGATTTGCTATCTCTTTTCCTTTTAATTCGGAATCACTATAGTTAATAGACATTTTTGACTGTTTTTCTACAGTTTTCAGAGCATCAACAACAGTGATATTCTTCTGCTGAATAGTAATTTTATTACCACTTTGAGCAAAAGCTAGGGTAGACGTTAGTAACAATAGGCTTAAAAAAGTGAGAAAGACCCACTTATGAGCTATTTGTTCTGCTATTTTTTCGTAAATTTGTAGCATCTTTAGTATTAGTTAATTGGTTATTATTCTAGGATCATTCAGAATAGCGTCAATACACGCTAATATTAAGGAGAACTTGATTTCACATCCGGAAGGAACGGGCATTCCTTCCGGATACTTTTTCACATAGTATTTTCAATTTAAATAGGTTTTACAACTGGTTTATTTTTTGTTAGTTACATAGCATTTATTTCCTTTGATTACATAGTTTACATCACCCACTACCTGTGATATGATTCCCATAATCTCTTCCAAATTTGCTTGCTTCTGGAAACGGAAACTATAGGTATTCTGCTTCATACTATGAAGACTATAAACAAAGGCATAAGGGAATTTACGTTCAAGACTTGTGAAAATATCCTCCAAATACATATTGCTAAAGACCAATTCTCCACGCTGCCATGCGGTCACATCATCTATCTCCGGCAATTGCAGGTTATGTTCTTTCGTATGTTTGTTATATATCAATTGCTCATTAGGCCTTAGAATAACATTAGATATCAGATTATTGAATTCCACTTTTACACTACCTTCAAGCAAAGTGGCAATCAACTCGTTACTTTCCGGATAAGCGCTTACATTGAATTCCGTACCTAAGGCAGTGACCTGATAATCATTCGCCTTTACAATAAAAGGATGTTTTTTATCCGGTTTCACTTTAAAGTTAGCCTCGCCAATCAAATATACACTTCGAGTATCTCCCGCAAACTGTTCCGGATATAATAAGGTACTTTTTGAGTTCAGCATGACATGTGTACCGTCAGGTAAGGTAATTTCATGAATCTCTGCCGTTGGTATATAACATTCCACCAAGTCTTTTACAGGTCTGTCTTTTTCCAGCATCAGATAAACAGAAACAGATGACACAGCCAATAAAAGAATAGCCGCCGCTCTCCATATAAGTAACCGATAATTTTTATGAGAAACAGGTCGCATTCCTATATTCTGCCGCATATGCCGTATCGACCGCTGCATTCCATCAGGAACTTCCCGTTCACCCGCCTGTTTCCAAAGCATACGGAGTGCCTCTTCCTTTTCAGCAGCATGCTCTTCATCAGCCAGCCATCGTTGTACTTTTTTTTGCGTACCGACTGAATAGTCATTGTGTCCGAATAACTCTACAAGTTGTTGAATATAGTTTCTCATAAACCTTTTTTCTTTCTTTTTTGGGCTTTATATACTAAATACAACTACCCCGCACAGACTACTTAAAAATATTTGAGAAAAAAAATAAATAAGACAAGTATCTTCTTCAATTCAATTAATGCCAAATAGACCTGATGCTCTATTGTACGAATAGAAACATCAAGTTTATCAGCAATTTCCTTATGACTCAACCCCTTGAAACGACTAAGTTCAAATATCAGCCTCCGACGCTTCGGCATTTTCTCCAAAGTAAGCTGAATAATCATCAGCATTTCCTTATAATATACATTATCCAAAATCTCTTCTTTCTCTGTCAACTCATAAAGAAAAGTTTTTTCGACAACCTCATCTTGATATTCCTGTTCTATTTGCTGGTGTTTAAAGATATTCAAAACAATATTCCTGGTCATTATAAAAATGTAATTATCCAGGTCTTTATCAGTATCCAGCCATATTTCAGGCTGCAACCAGAGTTTACAGAAAACATCTTGAGCTACATCTTCCGCTTCCGCTTCTGACTTAAGAAGCATTTGAGCAAAGTTTTTCACTTTAGGAAAGTTGATAGTAAAAAACTTCTGAAATTTTAATTCAATCTGCCTGTCGTCATTTCCCATTTCTCTAGTATTTCCAGTGTTAACAATAAAATCAGATATCCCAATATAAAGGAATAATTCAGTATAATATTAAAGCATCAGTCATAATCTAAAAACAAAATAAAAGATTAAGAACACAATAAAAAATATATCGGCACTTAATTTTGATTTATTTCTCCAAGCAAACACAACACAGACCTAAAAAACAAATCAAATGTATACAGTACACTCATTAAAAAAAAAGGCTTCATGAATCGATGATTCATAAAGCCTCTAAAGAATACTCGTACTCGAAGCGGGACTTGAACCCGCACAGCCGCAATGGCCAAAGGATTTTAAGTCCTTCGTGTCTACCATTCCACCATTCGAGCATCCTTTCAAAGAAAGAGCGGAAAACGAGACTCGAACTCGCGACCCTAACCTTGGCAAGGTTATGCTCT
>NZ_CABUHK010000059.1 GCF_902491285.1 uncultured Bacteroides sp.
GCATCACACAAGGGCTTGGAGCCGGCAACCGTCCCGAACGGGCACGCGACGCCGCTGAAGAGAGTATAGAAGACATCAGAAACCAACTGAACGACGGCACCAAGATGGTGTTCATCACCGCCGGAATGGGAGGAGGAACCGGAACCGGAGCCGCCCCTGTCATTGCCCGCATCGCGAAAGAAATGGATATTCTGACTGTCGGCATCGTCACCATCCCATTCATCTTCGAAGGAGAAAAGAAAATCATTCAGGCACTGGACGGCGTAGAGCGCATCGCCCAGCATGTTGACGCCCTGCTGGTTATCAACAACGAACGCCTGCGCGAAATATACGCCGACCTCACCTTTATGAACGCTTTCGGCAAAGCCGACGATACCCTTTCCATCGCCGCCAAGAGTATTGCCGAGATTATCACCATGCGCGGTACGGTCAACCTTGACTTTGCCGATGTCAAAACCATCCTGAAGGACGGTGGCGTAGCCATCATGAGTACCGGATTCGGTGAAGGTGAAAACCGTGTCACCAAAGCAATCGACGATGCCCTGCATTCTCCGCTGCTCAACAACAACGACATCTTCAACGCCAAGAAAGTAATGTTGAACGTATCTTTCTGTCCGTCGTCCGAACTGATGATGGAGGAAATGAACGAGATACACGAGTTCATGAGCAAATTCCGCGAAGGTGTGGAAGTTATCTGGGGTGTCGCCATCGACAACTCTCTGGAAACAAAAGTGAAGATTACCGTACTGGCCACCGGATTCGGTGTGGAAGACGTTCCCGGTATGGACAGCCTGCACGCTGCACGCAGCCAGGAAGAGGAAGAACGCCAGTTGCAACTGGAAGAAGAGAAAGAGAAGAACAAAGAACGTATCCGCAAGGCATACGGCGAAAGTGCCAGCAACATCGGAAGCAAGAGTCTCCGCAAACGCCGCCATATCTATCTCTTCAACACGGAAGACTTGGACAATGATGATATCATTGCCATGGTGGAAGACTCCCCAACCTATATGCGTGACAAAACGACTTTGACCAAAATCCGCACGAAAGCCGCCCTCGAAGAGGAAGTGGCGACGGAAGAGGCGACAGACGATAACGGTGTCATCACTTTCTGATAACTCATAACATATAAACATCTAACATATAAAGATATGGATTTATTCGAACAGGTCAGCGAAGACATTAAAAACGCAATGAAGGCAAAAGACAAAGTTGCCCTGGAAACTTTGAGAAATATAAAGAAGTTTTTCCTGGAAGCCAAGACTGCTCCGGGAGCTAACGATACACTGACAGATGAAGCAGCACTCAAGATTATCCAAAAATTAGTGAAACAAGGAAAAGATTCTGCCGAAATCTATATCGGACAGGGACGTCAGGATTTAGCAGACGTGGAATTAGGTCAGGTAGCCGTTATGGAAAAGTATCTTCCGAAACAGATGTCCGCTGAAGAACTGGAAGCAGCATTGAAGGAAATCATCGCTGAAGTAGGCGCTACCAGCGGTAAAGACATGGGTAAAGTGATGGGAGTTGCCTCTAAGAAATTGGCAGGACTTGCAGAAGGACGTGCCATTTCCGCTAAAGTGAAAGAACTTCTGGGATAATCCGCTCTCACTCAAGCTCTGCAAAAATTTTTGGTTCTTCTTCAAATTTGCTGGTAAAGTTAATTAGGAAAATAATAAATTAATACTATCGACTTACTAAATTACCACCAAATTTAAAGAAGAACCGTTTTTTCTTATTCGATCAACATTTTCAGTTTTTATACATCTATAATCAGCTAGTCATAGCGTTCCAGATACCTTTATCTGCAACATATCCGCAAAAGTCTTTTATAGTCCGGAACAATTCACTTACAAATGCTAAAAATTATTTCATACTAAACGTATTGAACGAATGTGCCTCTAAAGTTACATCCAAATACTTATCACCTAACCTCACAGTTAAATTCTTCGGATCATCATTGAAGTTGGCGGCTACAACCAAATATTTATTCTCCGGTGTAAGGAATATAATAGCAGGTAGTTTATCTTCACCTTTTTCTTTATACTGTAATACTTTAGTTCCCGAAACCACCTTGTTACTGAAATGTTTTACTGCATAATATTCAGGAGTATAAGTGACAGAACCGGTCTTTGAGTCTACACGAATTAATGCATTCTGTTTCCAGCCCCAGCCACTTGTTCCTGCATCACACAAGATAGCATTCCAGAAAGTATATTCCTCACAGCCATTTCCTAAATAGTGATTGATCAAGTTGAAAGTATGTTCGGCCGCTTTCCAGTCGAATGTACCGGAACCACATTCATTCTCAGTTTGCATATACTTATAATTGGGATACTTTTTGCGGATTTCAGGAAGAATTTGTCCACCCCACCATTGGAAACCGATACCTTCAACAGCATCCTCCATGCGAGGATCAGAAAGCACCTTTTCCACCAATTCAATGCGGTTTGTATTGAGCGTACCCAAATACACCTGAACATCGGGGTGGTGTTTCTTCATAGTCGGTGCAAAATATTCCACGTTGAAACGAATAATGCCTTCCGGAGTCCACGCACAAGCCGGATAGATGGAATAAGCCCACGGCTCATTCTGGAACATTACACGAGAAATAGTAACTCCTTCTTCCTGATAAGCAGATACGAATTTGCAGAAGTAATTGGCATAAGTTTGCAAATAGCGAGGATCTTGAATAAAATAGTCGTTGACAGCTACTTGCTTGGGATAAAATGTCTTATTCACATTGTCAGTACCTTCATAAAGAGCTATTTCATGCTTAGCCGGCAATTGGTTCACTTCGGCATTGCTTCTCACAGAATAGTAATGATTGACTTTCATCCAAGAAGGAGGTGACCAGGGAGAAGCCCAAAAAGTCATATCAGAGTTAATACGTTGAACTCTTTTTATATAGGGTATCAATGTTGTTTTATCACGGTTTATATTAAAGTATTTCAATCGGAAGTCTCCTGGCACCTCATCACAACTGTACCAGTTGCGGGCATAGTCATTAGCATTCATAGGAATACGTCCCATGGAAAAGCGCAAATCTCCATCAGGAGAAAACAGCTTGTTTAAAATAATATCCTGTTCTTCAAGAGCCAACATATTGAGAGCATCCCAACCTAATTCATTAAAGCAAGTTCCCCACTTCTTGAATATCTGAATATTTTCAGTACCGTTTGCTGACAATAAAGGGATATTTTGACTATTTGCTTGTAACTTGGTTTTGGCTTCTTTCCAGACATTATTATCTGTACTGCTAATCCAAATAAAGGATTGAGCGTATATGTTAGAAAAACTGGCTAACAGGCTTCCTAACACACATAATTTCTTTAAACTCATTTTCATTAGTATTTTATTTAGCAATGATTCAAAGTAGGTTAGATAGATGATAATTTATGCAATATTAGTTTTTACATCATATCATTTTTAGTACGTTATCCTATCAGGGAATTTTTGTTCCTTACCCCAACTGTCCTCCGACACTTTCAACCAGTTTCCAAGTTCCTTTCTCAGTAACTTCGCTTGCTTTGCCGGAATCTCTTCCATCTTCAAAGAATGCATTTGGTACGGATCTTTCAGATTATCAAAAAGCTGATAATTTCCATCTATTGTCACCAAATACGAATAACGGTCGGTACGCACACCTTTTTCTTTCTGCTGATAGAAGAATTGAGAAACAGGTTTCTTTACATTCTTATATTTACCAGTAAGAATGCCTTGCGAATAATCCTTTCCTTTCACAGTTTCAGGAAGTTTGTCTTCGAGATTCATCATACCCAATAAAGTCGGCATAATGTCCGTAGCACCTAACATCAGATCGTTTACCCCCGGATTCAATCGACCGGGATAACGTATAAAGAACGGAATAGAGAACGATTCATCGTAAATCACACTCTTCGCCATACGTCCGTGGCTACCCATCATTTCTCCGTGATCAGCGGCAAATATTAAAATAGTATTGTCCGTCAAACCTTCTTCGTCCAAAACCTTTAACACACGACCTATTTCTTCGTCCACACTCTTCACTAAAGAGAAATAAACTTTAGCCTGAAATGTCAGTTGTTCCAAGTTTTTCACTTGTGTACCCTCACCAAACTTCACATTGGGACGAAGCAAGACTTCTTCCGATTTCAAATCTTTGTAATATTGGTTAAACACCTCTTCCTTACAATCCGTAAGTCTATGATAAGGTGTGTGAGGCGGATTTATACTCCAAAATAAGCTGAAAGGTTTAGAAGCATCCCGCTCCCCTTGTTTATTCCGCAGATAGCCTATCACTACATCCGCCTCCACTTCCGAAGTAAACCGACGATAACGAAACGGTTCACCATCCTTCTGTCCACCCACCAGTTCCGGGCGATTGGAATAGGCTGTAGCGTTAAAGTGACTGTCTTTCAACTGCTGAAACCAATATTTATTACTCTTGCGTCCTCTTCCTTCGGGAATATAGGTATCGTATGGATATACACAATGTCCGCCGGGCTCCTTGGTTGTACCCACATAATTGTTTTCCTTGTCAAACAAAGCTTCTGTACGATGCCAATGCGTTTTTCCCACGTAGGCCGTTTCATAACCGGCTGTCGCAAGTACATCTGTGAAACAAACCAAACTGTCGGGAATACCATTCTGGTTATTCACATGGCAATTACCCGGCACTCCATTCTTCTCCGGAAATGCGCCTGTCATCAACATGGCACGATGAGGACTACTCAACGGACAAGTACTGCACGCCCGATTAAAAACAACACTCTGTTTTGCCAACCTGTCCAGGTTAGGAGTATGAACCGGATCACCTACCGTATTCAGCACATTGCGATATGCCGGATCGCTCCATAAGCTCAATGCATTCAACCGATATTGATCCGGGAAAATATAGACTAGGTTCGGTCGTTGTTCCTGTCCAACAACCTGTGTACACATTCCTGTAAAAAGAGTTACAGGAAGACTCCAAATAAGTTTGTGTAAAATTCGTTTCATTTCTATTTTAATTTAGACAAAGACTATTCCATATCACTTCTTCTGACTAAAGCTAACTCAACGAGGAACATTCTGTAATTCAACAATCTTATCAAGGTATTGAAAAGCGAAATTCTCACTTCCCACCATTTAATCTACTTGCACTCCAAATGAAGGAAGTCGTACCAATGTGTATACTATAAACTAATAACACAGCCCTATACCCTATAAAAGTAGCGTAGGGCCGTGTTATATACATCTTGTCTTGAGATCCCAAAGACAATCTTACCTATTATCACACATTCAAAAAACTATTACCAACCCGGATTCTGTCCCAGATTAGGATTTTTGTATTTCTCCGTATTAGAAATCGGATAGAAATACAAGTTGTCCGTAATGGTTCTGGTTTCCATCAGGAACTTGGAATATTCAAACTTACCAGCTTCGTTCTTTATGACTTTCACACCATAAATATCAGCAGTCTTATCCAAATCCTTCCAACGACGCACATCCCAAAAACGATGTCCCTCAAAAGCAAATTCCACCCGTCGTTCGTTCTTCAAGCGTTCAATGAAATCAGCTTTTCTCATACCTGCAGGATAAGGAGGCATTTCTACCTTACCACGCGCACGCACTTTATTCACAGCTTCGCGGGCAGTCATAGGATAATCCGCATCTGCATAATCAGGATTTCCAAAAGCATTTATCATTGCTTCCGCATAGTTCAGCAATATTTCGGCATAGCGGAACAAGACCCAGTTATGTTGCGCTTTAGTAGTAGTAGAACCTGACGCAAAGCTGATATTGGGATTAAGATACTTGTACAGATAATACCCTGTAGTAGTAGCGTTAGTCAGAGGAAGTCCATTAGCACCGCCTTCCCATATCTGAAGAGGGGCGCCACACCAATTCATATTATTGTAAACCACGGTTCTTGCCAGACGCGGGTCACGGTTACTGTAAGGATTGGCTGCCATAGTAGGATCATTCCAGTCAAATTTGGAACCGTCTTTCATCTCGAAAGCATCTACCAAATTCTGTGTGGGACAAGTAGAAGTTTTTCCACCCTCTACTCCCATGGGGAAATTGGCTTTCTCAAAATCTCCCGTTTCACCTACACCACGGGCTAAGATCACTTCAGCGCATGTGTTGTTCACTTTACGGAACTGAGCCGTAAGATCATCCACCAGTGTATACCCCAACTCTGAAACATTACCGATGATTTCATAAGCAGCGGACGCAGCTTTCTTCCATTTTTCGGCATTATCTTCCGAATAGAGGGGACTTGCCATGTAAAGCGTAACTCTGGATTTCAAAGCCAAGGCTGCTCCCCGAGTGATACGGCCAATATCTTTGCTGGCAAAACCTTCTGTATAAGTAATAGGCAGTTTGCCTTCAGCAGTAATTTCTGTAAGCTCTTTTACAATGAAGTCCGCTACCAAATCACAACTTTCACGCTTCAAGTTATTCACCTCGTCCTGAGTGAGAACAGTAGTAACCAACGGCACATCATGATAACGCTTAATCAATTCAAAATAATAGAACGCACGAAGAAAGCGTACTTCATAAGGAAAGTTGTTGAATTCCTTCATCATGTCCTTATACTTCTCTGCATTTTCCCAGTCCTCGAAAATTTGCCCCTCAGCCTCCTTCAGATAAAGGTTGGCGGCACGAATGGCTGTGTAGTATTTACTCCATACATTATCTACGAGTCGATTAGCCGACCAAGTACCGTTTACAAAATAATGAATAGCTGAAGACTTGTACACATGTACGGCATCATCTGTAGCCGCATCCTGCATAGCACCTTCCGTATTACAAAAATCTTGAGGCAAATAACTATAAATATTGGTCACCATCTTCTTGGAACGTTCAAAGCTCGTAAAGATGTTTTCCTTTTGGTAATCGTTTGACTCATCGCAGTCCATGAAGTCACATCCGCCCAATATGCAGACCGACATAAGTAATGCTATATGTTTTAATTTCATAAGTTTCATTTCGCTTAAATTATTAGAAACGTAAATTAACGCCAAATGTATATTGAGTCATCAACGGATGGCCGGTAGTTGTCATTTCGGGGTCTATCACACCGTCCATTTTGTCAATGCTGAACAAATCGTGTCCACGGGCAAACAGTCTCATGTGATTTACACCGGGTAACTTGTTTACCCACCTTTGCGGTAAATCATAATACACTTCCAATGTACGCAACTTCAGGTACGAGGCGTCAGCTACCCACAAGGAATTAGTATTATAATTGTTCTTGGAACCATTATAAGTGAGACGAGGATACTTTCCATCGGGATTACCGTCCGTCCAACGATTGTCATAATAATGCTGAGATACGGTATTATTGTTTACCAGCGGACGATAGATACTACGTGTATCAAGCATTTGACTATAATTGGCACCCCCCTGGAACAAGGCAATAAATCCTAATCCTTTGTATTCGGCACCAAGACTGAAACCGTAGTAAATCTCAGGACAAATTTTATTATATCCCAATGCTACCTGGTCATATTCATCAATTACTTTATCACCGTTCTGATCTTTGAACTTCAAGTCACCGGGACGTACTTCATCCAATATCTGCTTCACTTCACGTTTTTCAATATCATCCCAACTCTGATAAATCCCTTCCACTTCATAACCAAAATACTGGTTTACAGAGTGTCCGGTACGTTTCAAATAATCATATGGACGATACACTTCATTCATCTCCTTAATTTTATTACGATTGAAGCTGAATTGACCGCCTAACTGATAAGTAACATTTCCTATTTTATCATTCCAGTTAGCCGCAACTTCCACACCATAGCTGTTCACAATACCACTGTTTATATCAGGAGCTGCAATACCTAGTACGGAAGAAAGAGCACCATCACCATCTACCAGAATATCTGTACGATGGTCATAATAGCCATCTATTGATAGAGAAAGACGATTCCATGCCATAAAATCAATACCCGCATTCAACTTATGTGACTTTTCATAAGTTAACCCATCTACAGCGAGACGAGCTTCTTTCATACCGCTGATGGAAGCCGGTGTTTCACCAAAATAATAACTTCCACCACCACTATATGAACCACGGAAAAGTTGTACACCATAGTCAGCACGGCCTGCAGTACCATACGAAGCACGAAGTTTCAACATATTCAGCCAGTCAGCCTTCAAAGCATTTTCTTCTGAAAGGATCCATCCTGCACCTACCGAAGGGAAAATCCCCCAGCGATCATCCGGATCAAGAATACTGGACGCAGAACCCGCCAAAGAGAAATCCAGCAAGTAACGGTTCTTATAAGTATAATGGACTTGCCCCACAATATCCATAAAGGCTCTACCCGTATTCTGACCACGCTTCATCAGCTTGTCCATGCTATAAAGCACAGTAGCGTTCAGCTTATGTTCAGCATTCCAGGTACAGTCATAATTCACCTGCGCATTAATAGTCAGACGACGAACTACATCCTTGATACTGCTGCTAAAGTCCAAAGCAGTCTCTTCGGTCAACTTCTTATAAGAATTTTCTTCACCGTCCCACCCCATAGTAGCCTGTTCGGTTGCGTACTTATGCTGGTTGCGTTCCCAATACCGTGCCTCGTTGTCAAAGCCCAGACGTGCGGTAGCAGACAAACCTTTAGTAATGAAACTCAAGTCCTGTGCAAAGTTTATGTCTGCATAAAGGTTACGAGTCTGCCCACGTTCATAACCCGTATCAGAAATCATAGCTATCGGGTTGCTGCCATAAATAGAAGTTGCTCCCCATCGACCACTGGAAGTCTTGACAGGCATAGCACCCGACGGAACTTTATACAACATATCGAATATGTCAGCGGTAGTGGTATAGGGACGATTATCCTCCGCAAAGTTACCACGCATATTAAGTTGCAATTTAGTGGTATTTCCCAACTTAATGTCGAGATTGGTCATAAAGTTCAGTTTAGAGTACTTAAACTGCGTAGAATACCCTTCATTCTCCTCGGTTGGTTGCAAAATACCTTTGTCGTTCAGGTAATTCAGCTGAGTAAAATACTGTACAACATCACCACCTCCACGGAGGGAAAAATTCACATTGTTACCGAAACTATGGTCTCGAAGTGCTTCGTCCATCCAATCCACATTAGGATAGAATTCCGGATAAGTTTGGTCACGGAAAGCATCCAACTCACGCTGGCTGTAACGAGGTGTCGTGGTACCGTCATTTCTCAAGCCTTCATTCATGGCCTGAGCATAAGTATAACCATCCACAAATTCCGGTAAACGGTGTGGTGTACCCATCTTAAACTCATAGTCGAAGGTAATGACCGGTTTCCCCACATGACCACGTTTGGTAGTGATAAGAATCACACCGTTAGCGCCACGCATACCATAAAGCGCCAGTGAAGCGGCATCTTTCAGTACACTGACAGACTCGATGTCTTGCACAGCAAGATTATCGATGCTACGTTCATAACCATCAATCAATATCAACGGACTCTTACTACTAGTAGTACCTACACCGCGTACATAAAGTGTAGCACCGTTTTCCCATTCATTCCCTCCATTCTGCAAAACCTGAAGACCGGGAATCAGTCCAAACAAAGCGTTGGAGGCTACCGTACTGGTACGGTGACCCAATTCATCAGCCGTAGCCATGCCACCGGCGGTAGTCGCTTCCTTCTTGCTGAACGAGATACCCCGTCCGTAATGCTGTATGCTGTCTGCTACCTGAGCTGCCGCAATGGAAGAACACAGCAGCCCTGTAATGATTAGCTTTATACTTTTTTCCATAAGGATAGTATGATTACTTTATTCAATAATATATTATGTTATTCCCAACCAGGATTTTGAACCAATCCGTACCCTTTGTTCACCTCTTTGGGAGGGAATGCACTCAAATACCACTTCGGAGAGAAGCCACCGGCCTTCTGCCAAGCTCTTTCTTTCAGTTGCGGGAACTCAAACAGATATTCTCCTGTTTTCTTATGCTTATAGAAATAAAGACCATGCAGATGTTTAGTAAAGTCCGTCTCACGTTTCCAGCGAATAAGATCATAGAAACGAACTTCCTCAAAGCCAAATTCACAGGCACGTTCACGAAGTACTGCTTCACGGAATTCGTCCTTGTTCAAACCTGCCTTCAAATCACCCAGACCTACACGATTTCTCACCGCATTGATATAAGAATAAGCCTCACCGGTACGATTACATTCATTCAACGCCTCAGCATATGACAAATAGACCTCAGCCAAACGCAACAACGGCCACTGAATGACACGACCACTCCATTCCCCTTGACGGTCGAGTAAAAACTTACGTGCTGTCAGACCGTTAGTAGTTAGCCCTTTATCATCCAGGTTGACACTTTTATTATTATAATGTTCACCTTTCGGATAATTTGTCTTATCTTTTGAATATTGCCGATATATAGCAGCCACACCGCTACCGAACTTGTCACCATCCAACAGAATAGTTTCACACAGACGAGGGTCACGATTAACAAACGGATTTTTAGCATGTTCTTGATTATTCCAGTCAAAATCGCTTCCATCTGCCATAGGGAACATATCGAAGTACTCCTTGGTAACTCCCCAAGCACCCCAACGTGCACTTTGCATGATCCCCCCGATATTGTTGGTCTTATAATGGCGGCGTACCGAAATCAATGATTCTGTCGTACCTCGTGTATAGTAAGCGTCACGGAATGCCATACGCGGTTCTCCCCCTTTCACCAAATCGTAGAAACCTTCCTTATTCAATGCCTTAAAAAAGTCTTCGCCTGCTTTTGCGGCATCTTCCCAACGTTTTTGGTCATATCCCCCAAACCAAGTCATCAATTTTTCGGAAGCTTCGCCCTCATAATAAGGCATCTCATTATTAAACAAGGGACTTGCAGCAAACAAAAGTACACGCACTTTCAATCCCATAGCAGAAGCACGGGTCAGGCGGCCACTCCAGTTGTCAGATTCTTCTTCAGTAACATTCCAGGGAAGCTCTTTACAATCAATAGCCTCATCCAGCAATCTCACGATAAAATTTACGGTCTCCTGCAAAGTGGCACGGGCAGGAAATCCCAAACCATCTTCTGCGGAAATAGCTCGGTCTACAATAGGCAGACCACCAAAGTGACGAAGCATCTCGGCATATTGAGTAGCAATCACAATTTTAGCCTCCGCTTTCAAACGCAACTTCTCAGCTTCATCCATATCAGGCACACGGTCTACATTCTCTATAAACACCCAAGCCATGCGGATACTTTTCCAGCTATTACGCCGGGTAAAGCCGTATTTGGTAGCTCCGTCTCCATCGGACGCCTCTTCCGAACCGGCATTGTAAGCACCACTGTAATAAACTTTATTAGGACCATCCCAAGTCAAAGCTGAATTACACAAATCCGTCAAATCTTCCTGAATTCCAAACCACATATTGGTGGAAAAACCATAACTGTTACTTGCCCAAAATGCGTATGGCAAATTACCATAACTATTCCACAGCACCCGACGCGCATATACCGCTGTAGAAAAGATGGTATCAATGGTAACATCCGAACTAGGAGGTTTCTGAAGGAATTTTTCACCCAGCGCAAAGTCCTCGCATGATATTGTGGTAATCAGTAAAGTCCCCAACACCAATCCTTGAAAATATCTTGTAAGTGATTTCATATCATTCTATTTTTTAATTAAAAACCTACTTTCAAACCAAAGTTGATAACCATCACCAATGGATAATTAGCTCTTGCAGCAGATTTCGACTCCGGGTCTATCACGTCCAATTTATCAAATGTAAGCAGGTTATAACCGGTAGCATATACACGCAAACTGCCTAAATGCATCTTATTCAAAATTTTCTTGGAGAAACTGTAACCCACTTCCACATTCTTCAGACGTAAGTAAGAAGCATCACGCAACCATAAATCAGAGTCATAGTAATTGTTACTTCTGTTCACAAACGAGATAGCGGGATATTTAGCCGCACTCCCCTTTTGTGTCCAGGTATCGGTAACAAAATATTTCATCAGTGAACGTTGGTTAGTCTGCCCAAAAGGATAACGGAAAACGTCGTCCAACATACGTGAAGTCTTGGCAGCCCCCGCCCAAGTCATGCTGATGTCAAATCCCTTGTAAGAAATACCATAGTTGATACCATATGACAACTGCGGATAGTTAGTATTACCGATAGCGGTAATATCATTCTGGTCTATCTTTTTATCACCGTTCAAGTCCATATACATCACATCGCCAGGCTTGGGAGTAATGCCATGATCAGGAATACCTCCATGTCCTTCGGTGGCATATCGTTCCACATCCTCCTCGGAGAAATACCCGGCAAACTTACGACCAAAATGCTGACCGACAGATTTACCGGTACGTTGCATATAAGCATACGGATAAGTCACCTCGTCCATATAAATAATCTTGTTTTTGGTACGCGAAATATTAAATCCGATATTATATCTCAATTTGTTAATTTTATCTCTCCAATTCACATTGATTTCATATCCCTTATTGTCTACCTTACCGATGTTAGCGGTAGGAAGCGTCACAGCCAAATAACCGGGGTCAGTTCCACGGGAAGTCAGGATATCACGGCGGTGTTCGATGAAGTAGTCAAAGTTCACCTTCAATTTGCTATTAAAGAAATAAGCGTCAACACCATAATTCTGTTTAGCAGCCGTTTCCCAAGTCACATTAGGATTTCCCTTCTTTGCCTCGTTGGCACCTGTAGTAATAGAACTGCCACTACCGAAGTAGAAACCACCATTGGAAGCATTGTATACGTCCGGCAGATAGAGGAAACGGGACTTATCACTCACACGATCATTACCTACGATACCATAAGATACACGCATTTTCAGGTAGTCCATAAAAGTTTTTACCGGCTTCATGAAATTCTCTTCTGATATCACCCAACCCACAGAGAACGCGGGAAACAAACCGAAACGTTTGCCCGGAGCAAAGTTCTCCGATCCGTTGTATCCCATATTCACATCGAACATATAACGGGTGTTATAGTCGTAAGTAGCACGTCCCACCAAACCGATATAACTTCTCGGAATTGACAAAAACGCCGAAGGCCCGCTAGGGTAATAAGTGATAGATTGATTATACATTACAAGTCCCGAAACGTGGTGTTTGCCAAAGTCACGTTTATAGTTCAGGGCAGCTTCCACATACCAGTCCTTACCACGGCCGATAGCTTCTTCATAGCCTAATATATTTTCTTCATCCACACGGCGAAGCAGTACCGATCCGTCGGATTGTATCAACGGCTCGTAATGAGGAGTTTTACCACGTCTTTTTTTAGTGAGAGAAACAGAACTATTATAAGCACCTTTCACATGAGCTTTCAAGCCTTTGGTTATAAAGTTCAACTTCTGTTCTAACAAGAAGTCGAAATTCAGCGTATTACCATAAGTCACATCATAACCTCGTCCGTAATAAGTGTACATGGCATCACGCATATCACCGAAAGAACTAGAAATATTACGCGCATCCGCCCACACCCATTTTCCGTCCACGATACCTGAACCGGAAAATGGAACAGCCCAATAAATACCACGGAAAATAGTCTCAATACTGGACAGGCCCGATTCTCCATCCACACCTGGAGTGTGTTTGTCATTGACACGTCCACCCACATTCACACGAAGCTGTGTAGTCTTTGTCAAATCCACATCCAAATTCAAACGATAATTGTAGCGATTGTAGCTGTAATTGTCATCATAATCTTTTTGATAACAGTTAAAGAGCCCGTCCTGAGTAAATACACCGAGTGACGCGAAATAGCGCACTCTCTGCGAACCGCCCGAAATAGTCAAGTTATGTTGCGTTTGTAGAGCCGTATTACGTACCAAATAGTCCATCCAGTCCGTATCCGGATAAGCCAACGGATTGCTGTGAGTGCGAAACCCTTCAATAGCTTCCGGTTTGAACGCCAGCTGGGCTTCGGTGTATCCATCGTGAAGCTGGGCGTTATTATATGCCGTGGCATATTCATAGCTATTAGCAAAATCAGGTAATCGAGTAGGTGTCTGTAAGGCAAATGAAGTAGAGAAGCTAACTTTCGCTTTCCCTTCCTGCCCGCGTTTGGTTGTCACCAAAATAACGCCATTAGCACCACGTACCCCGAACACAGCCGTTGCAGAAGCATCTTTCAATACCGTAATATCTTCCACTTCATTAGGATCGAGTTGGAAGAAACTGCGTTCTACTCCATCCACCAAAAACAAAGGCTGAGACATGGATTCGTTCAATGATCCCACACCACGCACATATACTGTGGGATCGTCACTACCCGGCTGACCGGAAGTCTGGATGGCAGACAAACCTGGCATTTTACCTGCCAATGCATTACCAATACTTGATACCGGACTTTTCAATACGTCTTTTGTTGTAATAGACGACATTGCTCCTGTTACCGTCACTTTCTTGGTAGCACCATAAGCCACTACCTGTACTTCCTGTAACTCTTGAACATTTTCATTCAGTTCGATTTTTAAGGTGGATTCTCCGGTATACTTTATTTCTTTATCCTTATATCCCACATAAGATATAACGATAGTAGCACCTATCGGAACTTCCAGTTTAAAGTTACCATCCACATCAGTAATAACCCCGCTGGTAGTTCCCTTTACAATTACACTGGCACCAATTACCGGACCGTGACTATCAGTCACTGTTCCGGTAATCATTCTGCGGTTCTGTTGCACAATAGAACTTGCAACAGAGGCCTCTCCCGACACACTATTTCCTATAGGGAAAGCCATTTGCCCAAATGACAAAAACGTCGCCAATAGCCATACCTGTCTCTGAGGTATCTTCATTGGAAAGAAGAAGTTTTCCATCTCTTTTAAATTTAAGAATTATAAAATATATTATTAAAAAGGTTCTATCAATAATTCACAAAATTAAATAGATTTTAGACATTGAGAGCCATCTATTATTCACAAGAAGGTAGCATATTATACACAATCAACAATAAGGTATTTATGTACAAAAACACCCCATAACCAAACAATAACGCCCCATATTACGGCAAGTCTCCTCCCATCATCAAGTACGCAGAGTTGTAGTTATTTCGTTGCAAATCCATAGTCCCCCGGTTTATAGCGCTTTGCACAGAGAAAGCACAACTCTATTACAACAGAAAAAAAGATTTAAAACATGTTTTCACAATTAGATATATTCACCCTTTTTCCAAATCTCTTTTACGTCTCAAAGCCTCCAGATAATAATAGTCGGCATAACTAAGAGGAACGTCTATCTCAGCGCAGTCCGGGAAACTACCCACTGAATGCATCAGCAGAAAATAATGATTCTCACCAATTTCAGCACGATAAGCCGGAGAAGACAGCGTTTTCATTATCTTATCTGCTGTTTCTTTATATTCCTTATTATTTGAGAAGGCACTTAGCTCATACAGTGCGGAAGCCGTAATAGTAGCAGCCGACACATCCCTCAGTTCCTTTGGAATATTCAAGGCATCGAAATCCCAGTAAGGTATCAAATCTTCGGGAAGATTTGAGTTGGTAAATATAAACTCATACACCTTCTTCGCCAGATTCAGATATGCCTGACAATGTGTATACCTATAACACATTGTATAACCATAAATAGCCCAAGCCTGTCCTCGTGCCCATGCCGATTCATCGGAATATCCTTGTGCCGTGCAACGTTTAAGCACTTCTCCCGTTTCCGGATCATAGTCTACCACATGATACGAACTTCCATCCTTCCGGAAATGGTTCTTCAAGGTCTTATCGGCATGTGAAACAGCTATATTATAATAGGTAGAGTCACCGGACAACCGGGTGGCTTCAAACAGAAGTTCCAGATTCATCAGATTATCAATAATCACCGGACATTTCCATCCCATCTTTAACGGACGTCCTTTGTCGGTATTCCAAGACTGAATGATCTCCGCATTCGGACGAAAACGGGTAGACAAGGATTTGGCCGCCTGTACTACGACCGGCTTATATTCCTCTTTACCTCCCATACGCAAGCCGTTGAGGAAGCTGCAACCTATGATAAAACCGATATCATGATGTGAAGTATTATATTGTTCCTTATATAAATATTCGGTACATTTCTCTGCTTTCTGCTTCCAGTATTCATTATCGGTAAGATTATACAAATACCAAAGGCTTCCTGGGAAGAAGCCGAGAGTCCAATCCCAACCACGACGTGCATACACCATATCTCCTTTAGCGTTCACTGTACGAGGTATTAAGATTTTATCATTCTTTTCAAGAGCATCTATTTGTAAACCATATTGGACAGCGGCATACTCTATATTCGTCGAAAGGAAATCTTTCTGTCTTTCAGCTCCCACACAAGCAAACACAGAAAAGAGGAAAAGACCAATACACGTACGAGTTAAAATATTATTTTTCATAAACAATCAATATTTCATTAATTTATCAACTTTACCAAACAAAAATAAAAAATGAAATAACATTGGAGGGGTTATATATATCCATGAAAGGAATCCCAAACATACAAAACGAGCCCAATGGGGCAAAATGGACAAAATAATACATAAATTGAACAATAATACACCTAACAACACAACATCACGTTTTCCTCCTCACGACAAAAAAACTATATTTGCAAATCTTAAATAATGATTACTATACCTAAAGATTATGAGAAACAGAATCTTTTTAATCTGCTACTTCTTATGTGTACACATACTTACATGTAGTACACAAAGCATATCTTTCCGGCATTTGACTACCGACAATGGTCTATCACACAATTCTATTATTTCCATTTATCAGGATGAACGTGGATTTATGTGGTTCGGCACACGAAATGGAGTCAGCTTATACAATGGAAAAGATTTCAAAATCTATCAAAAAGAGAAAAACAACTCAAATAGTATTCTATACAATGATATTTATCACATCACAGGAGACCAAAACGGCCACGTTTATATCATGACCAACAGGGGTATTTCCGCTTATGACATAGAAAAAGGGCAATTTACTCCTATCATAAAGAAAAGCACACGGGCAGAATTCTTTTCTGAATATCTATACGCTGCCACTTCAAACCAAATATTCAAGTACGATGGAACAAAATTCGATTTGTTCTATAAGATGCCTCAAAATAATAGCATTATCCAAAGATTATACGTATACAACGACTCTGTTCTCATAGGAACCAACAAAGGACTCTATATACTCAACGCACAAAAGGAACTGACCCAGCCTATCAAAGAAGGAAACATTTCCGATATCATCAGAGATTCTTCCGGTTGCTATTGGATAACTGCCAAATCAGGCCACGGAGTATACTGCATACAAGGCAAACAGATTAATAATTTCTTATATGAAGCAGATGATCCTTCCACCATCAGTTCCAACTATACACACAGGTGTTGCGAAGACAAGCAAGGAAATATATGGATAGGAACTTTCAACGGACTTAACAAGTATGACAAGCAAACCAGAAAGTTCACCCGTTATGTGAAAAAAGAAAACAGCAAAAGTCTAAGTAACTCTTCCATCTGGGGATTACATTGCGACTTACAAGGAACCATTTGGATAGGGACATATTCCGGAGGAATTAACTATTTCAATCCACAGAAACAGATTTATCGTGAATACCAGACTTCTTCCAAGGAAAAAGAAGGTTTAAGCTCTCCTATCGTTAAACGTATGACCGAAGATGACGAGGGGAATTTATGGATAGGTACAGAGAAGGGCGGAATTAATAAATACGACCCGGTCACCCAAACCTATCAATGGTATACTGATAAAAATACTCCCAACAATTATAGACAAGGAAATGTAAGAGCAATCTACTACGACTCCATCCAAAAAGTAATGTGGTTCGGCATTCATCTGGAAGGACTTAACAAATTAGATTTAAAAACCGGCCGCTCCACCAATTATAAATATAAGAAGGGGGATAGAACATCTATTCCATCCAATCTTATTGAAGATATTTTACCCTATCAAGGGCGATTAATATTAGCAACCAACAACGGAATCGGTTTGTTCAATCCTGAAACCGGAACATGTAAACCGTTATTCCACGATGAAGTGGCATTCAACAATACCATATCCAGTTTCGGATTAACCCTCGACCACAAAGGTATTTTATGGATAGCCAATAACAACAATGGGGCCTGCGCTTACGACTTTGGCACTCAAAAACTGTCAATATACAAGTATAAGAGTGCCAATGAGCACAGCATCAGTAGCAACAGTATCAATTCCATTTATGAAGACAGTCAGAACAGATTATGGTTCTGTACTAATGAAAATGGATTGGATTTATACCGCAGAGAAACGGATGACTTCGAGAACTTCGATATGAGCAAAAACGGCTTGGCAAGTAACATTATTTACAATATCTGCGAGCTATCGCCAAACAGACTACTTGTAACTACCGACAAAGGATTCTCCATATTAGACTATCAGCAGAAAAGATTCAAGAATTATGAAGAACTCCCGCTAAGTTGTATCAATGAAAATGCACTTTACAAAAACAAAAAAGGAGAAATATTCATTGGAGGAACCACCGGAATTATTTCTTTCTTCGAGAAAGAACTTGAAGAATCTCCTCGTTCTTACCGCATCTATCCATTCCGACTTATCGTGAACGGAAAGGACATCAATGTAGGAGATAAAGACAGCATATTGACTAGAGACATAACTTATACCCCAAAAATCACTCTTAAACCTAATCAAAATATATTCAGCATTGAATATACCACAACCGACTATATACCTTTCAATAAAGATAAAATCATATACCGCCTGGAAGGTTTTTCTAATACATGGAACAGTCTGGAACAAAATGTCATTACATACACCAACCTAAATCCCGGTAAATATACATTAGTTGTCAAGGCCAGAAATATCAATGAAAGCCTGGTTCCACCAAGCAGATTGCAAATAGAGATCTTACCTCCTTTCTATCATACGATTTGGGCATACCTACTATATTTTATATGTATTGCGGGTATTGTATGTTACCTCATACGTACCTACCATCGCCGAATCCAACTTCAAGAATCGCTGAAATATGAAAAAAAGCATGCCGAAGATATCGAAAAACTCAACCAAGCCAAATTACGTTTCTTCACCAACATTTCACATGAATTCCGTACTCCTCTAACACTCATCATCGGACAAATGGAAATGTTACTACAGATGCGTTCCTTTGCTCCCAACGTTTACAACAAAATACTAGGGGTATACAAAAGCTGTTTACAGTTGAGGGGGCTGATCACCGAACTACTTGACTTCCGCAAGCAGGAACAAGGCTACATGACTATCAAGGTCAGCGAGCATAATATTGTGGACTTCGTATATGAACATTATCTCCTTTTTCAGGAATATGCAGTACAACGCCAGATCACTTTCAACTTCGAGAAGAGTAGTGACAATATCAGTTTATGGTACGATGCCAAGCAGATGCAAAAAGTGATAAACAATCTTATCTCCAATGCCTTTAAACACACAAAAGCCGGAGGAATAATTTCCATATCCATCCGGAAAAGGAATCAGGAGGTTCTCATTGACGTAACGGACAATGGCTCGGGAATAGCTGCCAAAGACATCAGCAATATCTTTACCCGTTTTTATCAAACGGAACAGTTGGATTCGTTGTTCTATGTAGGTACCGGCATCGGCCTTTCGCTTTCTAAAGGCATAGTCGAACTACATCATGGAAGTATTGAAGTTTCCAGTGAATTGGGAGAAGGCACTACCTTCTGCATACATCTGAAAACCGGAAAAGAACACTTTACCTCCGAACAAATCTGTGACACAAAAGATACATTTACATCTAATGAAGTTAATGAGTTAAGTGCAGAGTTCCAACAATATCTGTTGTCGGAACAAACAGCTTCAAACAATGACACCCGACTAAAGGAAGGAGAGTATAAAATTCTTATTGTGGAGGACAACGACTCATTAAAAGAAATGTTGACCAAAATATTCGAAGAATTCTATATTGTCATTACCGCTTCCAACGGCAAGGAAGGGCTGGAGAAAGTACGTTCCGAAAATCCCAACATCGTGCTCAGCGATATCATTATGCCGGAGATGTCCGGTACGGAACTTTGCCAAGCCATTAAAACCGATTTTGATACCTGCCATATACCTGTAGTTCTGCTGACGGCCAAAACCGCCATCGAGCACAACCTGGAAGGATTGAGAATGGGAGCGGATGATTATATTACCAAACCGTTTAACATCAATATCTTGCTGTCCCGCTGTAACAATCTGGTCAATAACCGGATCATAATGCAAGAGAAGTTCAGCAAACAGCCACAAGGAAACGTACAAATTCTGACCAACAACATAATGGACAAGAAGTTCATGGATAAAGTGATGGAAATTATCGAACAGGAAATGGAGAATGGAGATTTCAATGTAGATATGCTGGCAACGCACATGAGTATTTCCCGCACAAAACTTTTCTCCAAGTTAAAAGCCATTACAGGGCAGACACCTGCTGATTTCATTATGACTCTCCGCTTGAAACGTGCAGCATTCTTACTGAAGAACAACATGGAACTGAATATTGCGGAAATATCAGACCAGGTAGGTTTCAATGTTCCCAAATATTTTAGCAAATGTTTTAAGGAGAGATACCACGTCACCCCACAAACTTACCGGAAAGGAGACACCAGCCCCTCCGAGGATGAGGGAACGACCAATAAACCTGGATTCAAGACGTAAAACTAAAATTATCTAATACAATTTCAGCAATGCTTAATCAAACAATTCCCTCAATACCTCCAGTGATTTCAAAGCCGGGAAGTCCGGCAGGTGCAGGCTATAATAATCATTTATAATCGTCAGGCAGCGGGCACGTTCCGCACGGCTCATGCCGAAGAGATGCATCGTCTCATAATTCATACGCATCAGTTGCCGAAGCCGCCCGGCATCTTCGGGATTGATATAAGATGAATGCAACTGGGGACGAATGGAAGTGAAGCAAGCATTCAGCAAGTCGAAATAATCGCCGGCATGATAATCGTCAAGATTGGGATAAAGCCCCAGGAAACGGGAAAGCCTCATCAGAAAGACCAGATGAAAATTGGCAAAACCCTCACTGCACTCGTCCAGCCAAATGATAGAATGTTGCAGATAGGCAAACAACGGACGGTTCTCCGCTTCTTCACGGACAGCCCGATAAAGAAACTCAGCCAGAAAAAGCGCCATCGAAGACTTGTACGGGTCATAAGGAATAGACGAAAAAGGATAAAAAGATTTCGCTTCCTTCACCCGATAGAGTGTAGCGTTCGGCCTGTAATCAGCTTCAAATTCAATAAAAGACAACGGTTGGAACAGAACGGACTTCACTGCCGCCTTTCGCGAACGAGGCACTGCCACAAGGAAAGAAGCCCTGCCGGACAACTCCGTGTACATATCTACAATGATAGACGTATCATTATATTTCAGCGTATGAAGAACAATTCCTTTCGTTTTTTGCAACATAGCAGACTACCTCATTATCAATCCGGAACAAAATTACAAAAAATTACATGGCAATCGG
Source organism: uncultured Bacteroides sp. (assembly GCF_902491285.1). GTDB lineage: Bacteria > Bacteroidota > Bacteroidia > Bacteroidales > Bacteroidaceae > Bacteroides. The sequence goes on from NZ_CABUHK010000059.1 coordinate 21,462, forward strand.
AGAGTTTTCATAGGCATTAACAACAAAAAAGATAACTACTTTTGTTATTGTTCCTGACTAACATATAAAGATAAACAAGCTTATGAAACAAAAAAGTAACAGAAATGGATTTACCGTATGTGCCAAAGCGTATATACGGAAGCTACAAGAGGAAGGGCGCTATTCGACAGCACACGTGTATAAGAACGCCGTTCTTTCATTCACAAAGTTCTGCGCTACGCCGGGCATATCATTCGCGCAAATCACACGCGACAGCCTGAGACGGTACGGACAGTATCTTCACGAATACGGGCTAAGACCGAATACAGTCTCTACTTATATGCGTATGCTGCGCAGCATTTACAACCGTGGCGTGGAAGCAGGTATCGCCCGCTTTATCCCGCGTTTGTTCCGCGATGTGTACACAGGAGTCGATGTACGGCAAAAGAAAGCATTGCCGCCCAACGAATTGCATACCCTTCTTTACAAGACTCCCCCGTCCGAACATCTGAGCCGCACACAAGCCATCGCACGACTGATGTTCCAGTTTTGTGGTATGCCGTTCTCAGACCTCGCACATATAGAAAAATCGGCGTTGGAGCAAGGCGTTCTCAGATATAACCGTGTAAAGACAGGCACGCCGATGAGCCTTGAAATACTGGATATGTCGAAAAAAGAGATGAACAGACTACGCAACAACAACGAACCGAGGGAGGATTATCCGGACTATCTGTTCAATATCATGAAAGGCGACAAGCCACGGAAAGACGAGGGTGTTTACAAAGAATACCAGTCGGCTCTGCGCCGGTTTAATAACCAACTGAAAAGCCTGTCGAAAGAATTGCACCTGAAATCACCCGTCACCTCATATACTATCCGACATTCCTGGGCAACAAACGCAAAGTATCAGGGAATCTCCATCGAGATGATTAGTGAATCACTGGGACACAAATCAATCAAGACAACACAGACTTATTTGAAAGGTTTCGGATTAAAAGAAAGGACAGAAGCCAATAGAATAAATTGTTCTTACATCGAATCTTACAGAAAAAGCAATCACTAATCAATAACACGCTATAAACAAACACTTTAACACATCTGTTACTTCTTAGGTAACGGATATAAATACGGCACAAAGATATATAAAAAAATCCCATAATCCAAATAAATCAGTTCTTATTTTATTCTTTTTCTTTGAAAAAATAAAATAACAGGTCAGAACATGAAGCAGACTCCTTTCATGTTCAAACTATTTATTGCTGACTACCAGACATTTTTTCGTCCGAAAGCATTCAAATACATTTTATTTATAAAAGACCGCTGTCTTTTTCCTGTTTTGACTCTGCACATTCCTGTCATGTTAATGAGATTCCGTTACCTAAGAAGTAACGGACACACATAAACAAATATTTATGACACACAAACCCGATATCAGTAAATATCTATGGCTGTCGACCGACAGCAGATGGAAGTATACGACGAGTCACAGGCTGGTCGTCCTTTTCATCTTTATTGCTTCTATTCTGCCTGCCCCGAACCTCTGCGGGCAGAACATAGCTATCAAGAGTAATCTGCTTTACGACCTCACTACTTCACTCAATCTGGGTGGAGAGATTCGTTGCGACGATACACATACCCTCAGTCTGTCCGTCAACTATAATCCGTGGAGCTTCGGCAACAACAAGAAAATAAAGCATTTCCTCATACAGCCGGAATACCGTAAATGGTTCAACGAAGCATTTGCAGGGAGCTTTATCGGTCTGCAGTTTCACTATGGACTGTTCAATTCCGGTGGGATATTTCCCTCTGCCAACAACCGATACCAAGGCAATCTGGCAGGGTTCGGCATCTCCAGCGGTTACCAATGGATGATTAGTCCCCAGTGGAATCTGGAAGCGGGAATCTCATTGGGATATGCCCACCTCAACTACAAACGCTATGGACAACCCGCAGGTGCGCCCCTGATAGAAAAATCCAGTTACAACTACTGGGGGCCCACGCAAATAGGAATATCAGTCGTGTACTTCATCCAATAAATCAATCTAATAAACGCATAAAATGAGAACGAAAACATTCATCCTGCTCTGCCTGTTGACATGCAATCTGCTTCCGGCGCAAAATGTCAAGCTGGATATCACCCCCCATTTTCTGGGAGTACGGGCAGACTCACTACTTCTTTCGATGGACATATCGGTAGAGATAGAGGACATGAACCCGAAAAACGCCGTCATACTGACACCTGTCCTAACCTGCCAAGACCGGAGAATGTTGCTGCCCGCCATCCACCTGAACGGTAAGCAGAAACAGAAATTATACCTGCGCAACCAGATACTGCGTAAAAAAAGAGACGGTAAGGAACACAGTCCGGCATACCTCGTGGCGGTCATTGATGACGAACATCCCCGCACCATTGCCTATCGCACGGCATTGCCGGCGGAAAACTGGATGAACGATGCCACAGTGTACCTGCGAAGAACAATTGTCAGACCCGAAGGCGAACAGACGCTAAAAGATACGTTAATCATCGCGCCACAGTACGCAGTGCTTCCGCCCGATGTGAACGTGACCAGTACGACGGTTCAGCAAGCACCTCCGCCGGCAACAGCAAGCGGCAACGTAACATCTCCGGCTCCGGCCAACAGAAAACTGAAATACAAAGGTTCGTATGTTTCACCGGCATCGGATGATGTGGATATTCGCAACCAGAAAGAGCTGAACTTCAATCTTGAAGAAGCGAAGATTATGGCGGATATCAATCCGCAGATGTTATCGCTACGCGAACTTTATACGGTGGCACTGTCATACGCGGACAACAAGGCGAAATTTTATCAGATTATCAATATCAGCGTCAAGTTGTATCCGGTGCATCCTGCCGCCAACCTTAATGCAGCCGCAGCCGCCATCGAACAGGGGGACACGAAATCGGCTAGTAAATTTCTTTCGATGGCATTGCACGAAGGACTGGCCTACAAGAGTTGCCGGGGTGTATATGAACTAATGACAGGAAATACATACGAAGGCATCCGCATATTGAAAGCCGCCAAAGCGGAAGGTTCCGAGGAAGCCGCGTACAATTTGAATGTCTTTTTCGAGAATAACAAACGGCCTTAACCGACAGATACAATGAGATATTTCATACTCCTGCTCATATTATCCGGTTGCCTTGACGGCTATTCACAAAAAGTATCCGTCAGGCTCAACACGCTTCCGGCCATCGACGGGGCTTTCGGAGCCGGAATCTCTTATGCCATAGGAAACAAGAACACCGTCGAACTGGCAGGTAGCCTGCGACCGTGGAAACGGAGTGAAATGTACGCGAACCGCTACTGGCTGATACAGCCCGAATATAAATACTGGACTTGCCAGAAGTTTAACGGTTTTTTCTGGGGAGCTTATCTCAATGGGGCACAATTTAATGTCGGCGGGAAGAAGCTACCTTTCGGCATATTTTCCCATCTGAAGAAATACCGATATGAGGGCTGGCTTGCAGGAGGTGGCATCAGTTGCGGCTACCATTGGATGCTGAACGACCATTGGAATGTAGAGACGAGCTTGGGAGTGGGGTACGATTTCATTCATTATAAACAATACAACTGCGTCAGGAAATGTGCCGGATTACGTGATAAAGGACACTATCACTATATAGGCCCCAGCAAAGCATCCATAAGTTTGGTTTATCTATTTTAAAAGAACGAAGTATGAAGAATATATGGAAAGTTTGGTTTTCGAAAAGAAGAAGCATCTACCTCCGGATAGCACGCAAATACCAAAGCACTCCCTGGCGGGTATATCACCTGGGACATGGCGGTATCAGCAAAAACAAGAAGGATATAAAGATATTGGAAGAATTACAACAACATGGAATAATCTCCCAAATTTATCCCTGGTGACATACACCACACCGGTATGAAATGAAGAAATACAGATTATTGCAACTATGAAGACAAGAGGATTTTTTATTATTGCGCTCATTCTATCCCTTTCGATACAAGCTCAAACGGTTGTAACGAAAGAGCAGGGCTCCGTTCGCACTACTTCCTCTAGCCTGTATAAGATGGGGAAAGAGTTAGTGGTTTCTATTTCGATAGACATCACCCGCGACTTCTCGCCCAATGAATCAATGGTGCTCGTTCCTGTTATCACTGACAGTCCGGAGCATCAGTTGGAGCTGCCGCCTATTTATATCAACAGCCGGAAACAACATATCATTTTCCAGCGGGAGACAAGTAAAAAAGAAAAGGAAGCCCAAGCCCTGCAAAGAAAAAACGGAGTCAGGCAGACTATGCATTACCTGCAATCCGTTCCGTTTGAGAAATGGATGAACCGGGCTGCGCTCTCACTGATAGAGAGGAGTTGCGGTTGCGGTATTCCCGGTACGGAAGACTTCACCTGCATCGCCCGCCTGCATCCACAGCCAATGCCTGCTCCGCAACTTGCGTTCCTGACTCCGCAAATCGAGAAATCGAAAATCAGAAAGGAGAAAGGATCGGCGTTCATTGACTTTCCCGTCAATGTAGCTGTCATTAATGACAAGTACAGTAATAATGCAGCCGAACTGAACAAAATCATAGAAACAATCAACACCATCAAAAAAGACAGTAATGTAAGCATCACACACATCAGTATTCACGGTTATGCATCACCGGACGGGCCGTTGCGGATAAACGAACGACTGTCCCGCGAACGCACGCAAGCATTGAAAGAATACGTAAGCCGGTTATACACATTCGAAGGAAAGGATATTCACACATCCTATACGCCCGAAGACTGGGAAGGGTTTGAGGCGCTTCTTGGCGATACGGTTTTTCAGCAGAAAGAGGCAATCATGAGAATTGTGACAAGCGACCGTCATCCCGACCATAAAGAAAAGATGATAAAGAGCCGGTTTCCGGCGTTCTACCGTTTTGCATCGAGACACTGGTTCACTTTACTCAGACATTCCGACTATACTGTCGAGTATCATGTACGCCCGTTTACGGTAGAGGAATCGCAGAAGGTATTCGATACGAATCCTAAGAATTTGAGTCTGGAAGAGATGTTCCGTCTCGCACTCACACACTCTCCGGGAAGCAAAATGTACAACAGGATTTTTATGACTGCCGTACAACTGTTTCCCGATAATCCTACTGCGAACCTGAACGCTGCCTGCATAGCCCTGATGCAAAAAGACACAAAGACTGCCACCGCTTTTCTCCGGAAAGCTCCGGCAGTGCCGGAAAAGACATTGGCAGAAGGGGTCGCCTGTTTCCTTCAGGGAGATTACGAGAAAGCAGAAACACTATTCCGGCAGGCCAAAGACGCAGGATTGCCGCAAGCGGATGAAAACTTAAAACAAATTGGGGAATTTAAATAATTTATTTAATTAAAATCAAAGTAAGATGAAAAGATTCAATCAGTTAATGTCGCTGCTTTTATTTGCAGCAGTCACACAGTACAGTTGCATCAATGATGCAGACGTAGCTTTTTCCGATGAGACTCATTCGGATTCTAACGGCAACCTTGCCCTGTTCTTCGAAATTCCGAACGTAGCCCTCAGCCGCAGCGCCGAATCATCGGGCGTCACGGAAGTAGGGTCGAAAGAGGAATATGCTGTAAAAAGCCTTACTGTCTATCTGTTCGACTCGACAACTAAAACTCTCAAAGACCAGCAGGAACTGAAGAACATCAGCCAGACCGGTGTGGACGGTCAGAAAATACAGTACACTGCCGACAAAATCACAGTCAATCCAGGGACTTACAATATCTTCGCCATCGCGAACGGAAAGGCCGTCACCGGAGATATCAGCACACAAGATGCTTTCCTGAACGCTGTCGACGGCATTACGTACAGTGAAGGAAAGATTCCAAGCGTACCCGCAAGCGGATTTGTCATGACAAACCGTGGTGCCGCCAATCTGAATGTAGAGGTAAACAAACCTACCGACTCTGACAAGGTGACCAGTGTTTCCATCGGCCTGGAGCGTGTGGTCGCTAAAATCGAGGTGGCTCAAAAGCAGGAAACATTCCCGCTGAAAGACCCTGCCGGAAAGGTCTATTGCACCATCAAGCTCAATAATTTCAGAATGTTGAACCTGGCGACACAGTTCTATACATTCCGCCACACGGCCGTACTGAATGACTTCCGGGAACCGGGTGCATACACGGACGAAAACTTCGGCGACATCAATGATAACAACGGGTATGTAATCGACCCTTATTTCTTCAAGAAGACAGTAGAAGGTGCCAAAGACTTCACCAATGCCGACGGATTCTTCGCACAGGCGTTAGTAGACCTGGACATCAACGACAGCAACTGGGCAGGCATGGCGCAGGCAAACAGTTGGTCGCACATCTACTGCCTGGAGAACTGTACGTACATCAATGCACAATTGAATGCGTACAGCACCGGAGTGATGTTCAAAGCGAACATGGATATTGCCGCCGACCGCGTTTTCGACGAAAACGGTGACAATGTAAGCAATCCGTCCAACTGGCCGACCAAGCTGTTCTACTTCAACTACAACTTCTACACCGGCGTGGATGCTATCCGCAAGTTGGTTCTGAACAACTTGCCTGAAGACATTACCGATGATTCAGCTACGGAGATTCTTGCCCAATATAGCATCAAGCGTTTCCAGAAGACAGAAAACTACTCATGCTACTACAACTACTGGATCAAGCACGAGGATAACAATTCAACGGAAATGGGCGTAATGGAATTCGGCATCGTACGTAATAACATATACCGCCTGTCTATCAGCAAGGTGGCAGGTCTTGGCAGCGGTGAACCTTTCATCGACCCGGAACAACCGGACGAATATAAAGCCGAACTGGATATCAATATCAATGTTTTTCCGTGGGCCGTACGTAATCAAGATGTAGAACTTGAATAAATAGCGTCGGCCACCTGAACTAAAACCAATCTAAATGCGTTCATTTCTACTACATATTATTTGCGTTGTCGCGTTGTTCTCGTCCTGTGACTGGGTGAACGACGACTTGTCAGACTGCCCTTCGGGAACCTGGCTGAAAATCTCGTACACCTATAATATCCTGAACGTGGACGCCGCGTCTACGCAGGTAGGCGACATCACCATTCTTGCCTTCGACAAGAATGGCAAGTATGTGGACCGGCTGGACGTAGACAGTATTACACTGCATCAAGGCTACTGCATGGTAAAAGTGCCGTTTCCCGAAGGGACTTATCATCTGCTCATATGGGGAGGGGCATCCGACAATCTGTATCAGCTCCCAAATCTCAAAGCTGGACAGACGGAACGAAAGTCCCTGAATATATCGCTGGCATGTGACGAAAAGAACCAATCTGCCAGGAAACTGAATGCACTCTTTCACGGTAGCCTTGAAAATATTACTATCAGTAAGGAATATCAGGTCATCACCGCCGGATTGGTGAAAAACACGAACTATTTTTCGTGTATTCTTCAGGATGAAAACAATGTCCCTCTACGACAAGAGGACTTCGTCTTCACGCTAGAATCCGCCAACGGCGTAATAGACTACACGAACACCCCTGTCGGCATGACTCCGGTCTGCTACCTGCCGTATCGGCAGGAAGTATCTACAATGTCCGAACAGATTCCCGTCATTCATGCCAGATTGAATACGCTGCGCATCATGAAGGGAGACAACACAACATTATCTATAAAGCATATACCCAGCGGACAGATTATCCTTCGCCTGCCCCTCACCCAATATTTATTGTTATCCAAAATCTACAATTATATTGGTGACATGGGCGACCAGGAATATCTCGACCGTCAGGATTCTTATACACTCCTGTTCTTTATCAAATCATCGGATACGGGGATTCCACAGATATGTCCGCGAATGAAAGTGAACGGATGGACCATACGCCTGAACGATTCAGAACTGGAGTCATAAAGAATTTGACTAAATAATATTTTGTATGGGAATATAGGTGAGATGTTTAAAGAAAGGCTACTGTGAAGTACCCGAGCGGGCTTATTGCCCTCTTCGCATATATGTTTCCCACTATATGCAAAATGCCTGATAAAACGGTATATCCCTAGAAAAGCCGTTTTATTTATTTGTTTGTTTTGTTTGTGTTAAGTGCGTCCATTCCGAGCGAGGAATGGACGCACTGCTTATTTATAGATAACTGAAATGATAAATCATTAGTGTCCCGTTAAAATCGGAACACTAATGATTTGAAATATATTATGAGAATATCATGTACTACCTTCTTCTTTATCATTTTTACCTATACAAGCATTTCAATTTCATTTCTCATATTCTCATGATTTTTAGATAAAGCATAGATAATCAGAGCAATAACGTATGAGAAATACTTTTAAGGAACAGCATTTCTCATACTTTATCCTGCATTTTACCCTAAAACAGATCCATTTATCATTGTATTTCAAGGTATTTCTCATAATCAATGCAACTACGCTTTTTCCACGATGGATAACCTTACTTTATGCGCAATCAAGCCGTTGTTTATATGCAAACGGCTAAGTGCCCGTTTGTATTTCACCTGACATCATCGTATTTTAGAAAGGACATCCCAACCGTTCCACTCTAGTGGATAGTACTGTTTACTCTAGTGCACAAGCCTGTTCACTCAAGTAGACAGACTTGTGCACTAGAGTAGAATAATACAGATGCTGATAGGAAAATAGCATAATGAAGGCAAGATGTAACAACAACATAAGTAGCATAACCTATAAACCAGCATTAAATCAGACGTCATCGACCTATAAATCAGCCGCAAAAAGCACAAGATAATCGTAAAGAATATCAAGAAATCCACACCCCTACTATGTGACAGTTCATGCATCTATGAGAAATGCACCAAACGAGTATGAGAAATAACCAAAATTAAAGCCATTTTGCAGGAAAAGCTATGAGAAATACCTGTTTAGAAAAACATTTCTCATAGATTAATACGCTATTCAACAGTGATTTAGATTAAAATCATGAGAATATGATAAATGAATTTGTTTTTTCTTTTTCAGAGGCCCCAAAAGCATGATAACAAGAATGCAACAAAGATAATTCTTTTCACCGTTTGTCATGGAATCTATAGCCAAGGCCCAGCATCAGATTATTGGGATCTTTAAACTTGCTCAACTGGTATCCTACATGCAGAAACAAATGGCGCGTGACGTAAGTTTTGAGAGCGAGAATCTGGTAGAAGCCCTGCGTATCATCTCCACTACATATCAGGTTTCGCCCAAGTCCGGCATTGATTGAAAAAATAGGCATCACGAGTTCCGCCCGAAGGGACACCCCCACTGCAAATTGTTTCCGGAAAGGAGGACGATGAAACTTTAATTCATCCGAGTAGGTTCTTTCCAATTTATAATCTTTGATATTGGCACTTTCGTCATACTGCGCATCCACGGAGAGTCCCGCCCGGAAATAGTTGTTGAGATTGTACATCGGAGCAAAATTAAGACCTATAATACCAAATGAACCGGGAACCAGACTCGGCACATTATCTTTGACGAATCCTTTTTTGCGAGTGGCACCATATACTACCAAATCATAGCTGACATGTGGCTCTATAAAAAGTCGCTTGGAGCCCGCTGCTCCTGCTGCACCATCCGTAGCGTCAAAAGTACGTACGACACCGATTCTACCACCGATAGCATTGAGTCCGCCATTGGGATAATGCGTATTTCCGTTGGAAAAATGAGTAAAATCCACACCTGCCGCCAGTTTCCATTGCGGATGAAGCTGCCAGTTCAGGAAAAATCCCAGGTTGATGTATGCATTGATTTCAGAACCAATAGCCATGTTCTTTTGATTGTATAGTTCGTCATATTTCTTCCAACCGAAAGAAGCTCCGAAATTCCACTCGTAGTCTAACGAAAGGCGACGGGAAAACTGCATAAGAGGCGCACCCTGAAATACATACACAGTCACCGGATTTCCCAGTTCGTCAGGGCGGGAGAAAGTACTATACGAAACACCGATGCCCTGATAAGCAGAAGGATACAACTTGCCCAAACAGGAATTTGGGCTAAACCGGAAAGCGTACTTCAGATGTAGGGAAAGTGATTGGTCGATGGCTTTCTGCTGCGCATTGTCTCCCGCAAGGAAACTGTTTGTCGGAACCACATAGCCCGGACGGATATCAAAACCAATCTGATGGATAAATGCATGGCCCACACTGTCATTCCGCTGCCTGACAGGCTCCGCAACAGTCTGAGCATCCAGTTTCCCGCCAACAGCCGGAAGTGCCAGTAAACAAAGAATGCATAGTAAGCGTCTAGTGTTCATATTTCTATTTATGGATATTTTCGTGTATTACCTTATGGCTTACCGGCATTTTGCTTTCCAACATACCAGTTATAATCCGCTGTTTCCCGGTCTTGGGATGAGTGGCATAAAGGGTGTATTCCGTTTCAAACCATTCATAAACTATCAGCAGGCTGATACGCTGGGCGGTAAAAGGTGGAATAGGAACCTCTATCTGCTCCGTATTCGGGAAAGGCAACATTTGCTGTATAGAAGTATATTGCGCCTGTTTACCGTACATCGCCAATTTATCGTTCTCAATGCTTGGTATGTCTACTGTCAGGTTTCCTTCTCCCAGTAGCTGAAAAGCCTCAGGCTTATAGCTTTTGAATACCACCTTATAATCAACATTCTCGTAAGGCATCAACGGATATGGATAATCAATATCCCAACCGTTATATTGTACAAAGCTCTTTGTCATCTCTATTTTCTGCGCATGAGAATATCCATTTAAAGAATAAGTGATACGATCGAGCACATATCTGTCTGACGGTGAGATGTTGACGTATATTTCCTGAGACTCATACTCGTTGCCCGCTATGAGTATGAGATGAAAATGATCAGGGCGGATATTTTCACCCACTATAAATTTCAGTTCTTTGGGATTACTGCGCTCGATGATGAAACCGGTCCGATTCTCATCACACACAATCTTACCCAATCCTTTCAGGTACGGGACTTGTTCTTCCGTTATCAGGTTATTATCCGCATCGTAAACTTTATATTGACAGGAAAAGCTGCCATCATAAGTATGTACCTGCAGCAAGTCCCAATTGGAGGATGCAAATTGAATGATTGCGGCATCACCGTTCCCGTCCAAAGCCAGTTCGGAATCGGAAGAACGAAAATCGTCGACAAATACGTCGCCGTTACAACTATAAAGTTCAAGTAGAATGAGAATATATGTTGCGAAGTTCAGGTATGTTTTCATGTAGTTTTGTCCTTGTCATTTCATTGGGAACAAAGGTAATATATATTTTTAAACTCAATAGCTATAAGAAGTGTTATTAACATTCTGTTTAATTGCTTGATAAAAGAAAATAAGCTATTTTTGTTCTCAACTATAAAAACAGAGTGGTTATGAATGCAGCAATAAAGAAAATACCTTATGGAATGACAGATTTTGAGTCTATCATATGTGATAACTATTACTATGTAGACAAGACACGTTATATTGCCTTAGTAGAAAATACAAGTCGTTTTTTCTTCTTCGTTCGTCCCCGTCGTTTCGGTAAGAGTCTTTTCTTGAATATGCTCGGACTATACTACGATATCAATAAAAAGGATAAGTTCGAAGAAATTTTTGGCGGGCTGTATATTGGCAAGCATCCTACACCTTACCGTAATAAGTATCTGGTTTTGACGCTCAATTTCAGTAGTGTAGCCGCCAATATGGAACGACTGGAAGAGACATTCAATACCTACTGCAAAATAGTAATGGATGGATTTGCAGAGAGAAATGCTCATCTGTTAGGAAAAGAAGCTGTTGAGAAACTACGAGGACTAAGTACAGGAGCCGCTTTATTGGGTTCACTATGCCAAAGTGCACAAAACAAGGGATACAAAATATACCTTATTCTTGATGAATATGACAACTTTGCCAACAATATACTGGTAGATTATGGTAACGAACGCTATCGTAGCATCACACACGGCAACGGCTTCTTTCGGGGATTTCTCAAAGTAGTGAAAGACTATTCAAACTCTGTGATTGAACGTATCTTCCTTACCGGAGTTAGTCCCGTTACGATGGATGATCTTACCAGCGGATTCAACATTGCAGATAACTATAGCAGCAATTCCGCATTCAATAACATGATAGGGTTCAACGAACAGGAAGTACGTACTCTTATAGATTACTACAAAAGCTGTACAGAGTTGCCACATACTACAGACGAATTGATAGAAATGATGAAACCATGGTACGACAATTATTGTTTCTCCACAGAGTCATTGGACGAACCATCCATGTACAACTCGGATATGGTGCTTTACTTCATGAATCGTTATTTGCTGAACAAACGCATTCCTACCAATATGCTTGATGCCAACATTCGCACCGACTACAACAAGCTGCGCCACCTCATCCACGTTGACAAGACTTTTGGAGAAAATGCAAGTGTCGTTCAGGAAATAGTGGAAAAAGGAACTACTACCGGAATCATCGCCGACAGTTTCCCTGCCGAAGATATTATCAAGGCTGAAAATTTCAAAAGCCTGCTCTATTATTATGGCATGCTCACCATTCATGGGACACGAGGACCGATGAATATACTTTCCATTCCCAACCAGACTGTGCGCGAGCAACTCTATGGATATATGGTCGATATCTATCAACAAGCGACAAACCTCAGTCTGGACTTAGATAAACTGAATTTCCTAATGTACGATATGGCTTACGAAGGTAATTGGAAACCCTATTTCAAGCATATTGCCGAGCGGCTGGACAATCAAAGCAGTATCCGAGAATTTATCGAAGGAGAAGCACACGTGAAAGCTTTCATTCTCGCTTATCTGGGGTTGAACAGCTACTATATCGCCCGCCCCGAATATGAAAGCAACAAAGGATATGCAGATATATTTCTGCAACCCCGCTTGCTGCAACTTCCCGACATGGCGTACAGTTACTGCATCGAAGTTAAGTATGCCAAACGTGATGCCACCGATATGGAAATAGAGAAATTGACAGTCGATGCCAAAACACAACTGAAACAGTATGCAGCAAGTGAATGGATTCTACAAGATAAGGGAACCACAGAATTAAAGAGTATCGTTTTAGTGTTTAAAGGCTGGAAACTGGTTTTACATAAGGAGCTGTGAGAGATGTCCGAATATAAAAACGTCGGAATCCCTAAGGAGATGCCTTCATAGCACAACTACTTCTTATAATTGGTCATTCTCTTTTTAGCGAGCATCTGTTCAATCTGCCTGCTTTCTACAAACGCTTGTTTTGCAGCAGTATGTCTATAAACTCTTTATTGTCATTCATCTTTTGCGGGTATTTGCCCCGTTAGTCGTCAAAATAATCATTTAGTTATAAATAAAAGACACAAATATGAAGTTTTTTCATTTCCTATATATAATAAGGTATATGTGAAAACATATCTGCTGTCTTTCTTTCAAGAGAACGAAATTTTTTCATTCAAAACAATACTATTTATCCCATTGAATATCAGCATATAATAGAGTACGTTTAGAAGAAAAGTGAAATTTTCTTCTACTTTTTCTCGCAAATTGTTTGTCAGTTTCAAAAAAGTTCCTACCTTTGCATCCGCAATCGAGAAACAAACACTGATTCGAGAAAGCAAAAGCAGAAATGCAACAACAGGATGGCCCGTTCGTCTATCGGTTAGGACGCAAGATTTTCATTCTTGAAAGGGGGGTTCGATTCCCCCACGGGCTACAAGTTAAAAGAATAAAGAACTAAAAAAATAGATTAGTCGAGATGGCAAATCATAAATCATCACTGAAAAGAATCAGACAAGAAGAGACAAGAAGACTTCACAACAGATATTATGGCAAGACCATGAGAAACGCTGTTAGAAAGCTTCGCGCAACTACCGATAAAGCAGAAGCAGTTGCAATGTATCCGGGCATTACAAAGATGTTGGATAAGTTAGCTAAAACAAATGTGATCCACAAGAACAAAGCTAACAATCTGAAATCTAAGTTGGCTCTCTACATCAACAAGCTCGCTTAACAACAAGAATTTAATAATTCTACATAGCATCAGGCTGAACTTTAAAAGTTCGGCCTTTCTTGTTTATAAACATCTGACTATCAGTTCTGTTAAGAAAGCAGAGAATACACTTTCATTCGTCATTTTTCCCGGTTTATTCTTCGCCAAATCGACATTTTTCACTATATTTGCTCTGTTATTAAAGTTAGAAAGGCAATTATGAGCGAAGAACAAATCACTCCCAATAACGGGTCTTATTCTGCGGATAGTATCCAAGTATTGGAAGGTCTTGAAGCAGTAAGAAAACGCCCTGCGATGTACATCGGTGACATCGGCGTAAAGGGACTTCACCACTTGGTATACGAAATCGTTGACAACTCTATCGACGAAGCACTGGCCGGCTACTGCGACCATATCGAAGTGACTATCAACGAAGACAATTCAATCACAGTACAGGACAACGGACGCGGTATTCCGGTTGACTATCACGAAAAAGAAAAGAAGTCGGCATTGGAAGTAGCCATGACAGTTTTGCACGCTGGAGGTAAGTTCGACAAAGGTTCTTACAAAGTATCCGGAGGTCTGCACGGTGTGGGTATGTCATGTGTGAACGCATTATCGACTCACATGACAACGCAAGTATTCCGCAACGGTAAGATCTACCAGCAGGAATACGAGATTGGTAAACCGCTTTACTCTGTAAAGGAAGTCGGTACGGCTGACATCACGGGAACAAAGCAACAGTTCTGGCCGGATGGCAGCATCTTTATTGAAACGGTCTATGACTATAAGATACTAGCTTCACGCCTGCGCGAACTGGCTTACTTGAACGCCGGTCTGCGTATCACCCTGACCGACCGCCGGGTGGTGAATGAGGATGGCAGCTTCAAGAGCGAGCAGTTCTACTCAGAAGAAGGTCTGAGAGAATTCGTACGATTCATCGAGTCTTCCCGCGAACACTTGATTAACGACGTTATCTACCTGAATTCGGAAAAACAGGGGATTCCTATCGAAGTAGCAATCATGTACAATACCGGATTCTCTGAAAACGTTCACTCGTACGTCAATAATATCAATACCATCGAAGGTGGTACGCATCTGGCAGGTTTCCGTCGTGCACTGACTCGTACGCTGAAGAAATATGCCGAAGACAGCAAGATGCTGGAAAAGGTGAAAGTCGACATTTCGGGAGATGACTTCCGCGAAGGTCTGACTGCCGTAATCTCCGTGAAAGTTCAAGAACCCCAGTTTGAAGGACAGACCAAGACGAAGTTGGGTAACAACGAAGTGATGGGAGCTGTGGATCAAGCAGTAGGTGAAGTTTTATCATATTATCTGGAAGAACATCCGAAGGAAGCGAAAACAATCGTTGACAAAGTGATTCTGGCTGCTACCGCACGTCACGCTGCAAGAAAAGCCCGTGAAATGGTACAACGCAAGTCGCCGATGTCAGGCGGTGGACTGCCGGGCAAGCTGGCGGACTGTTCGGACAAAGACGCGACTAAATGCGAATTGTTCCTCGTCGAGGGTGATTCGGCAGGTGGTACTGCCAAGCAGGGACGTAACCGTATGTTCCAGGCTATCCT
>NZ_CABUHK010000060.1 GCF_902491285.1 uncultured Bacteroides sp.
AGCCAAGATTCTTTATTCACAATAGAAGAAGTACCACCAAATTTGACGAAGAACCAAAAATCTTTTCTGGTTGCCATTTTAGTAATACGAAATAATTAATCGAATATGAGAGAACTAAATAATCTATTCAAAGAGGGACAGATGCTCTTTAAAGAACATTATTTGCATTCTATACAGACAAAAACGACCGATAATTCTACATTCGGATAAATAAAATATTCTACATTTGTGACTGTTACTAATCTTTGAAAAACATGAAAAATACGACAAGGATTTATGCTTGCTTTAAGAGAGCATTTTTATTTTTTGTTTTACTGTTAATGGTTGAGGTGTCTGATGCTGCCATACCTCATACTGTAACTTCCCATTTTAATTTTAAGCAGCTCACCATATTCAATAGCCTTCTCACGGATGAAGTACAGAAAGTCTATCAGGACAAGGACGGATTTATGTGGTTTGCCACCCGTTATGGCTTTTTTAAGTATGACGGTTATCGGACTACGCTTTATAAATCCAACCTGTATTCTCCCGGCTTGCTTACCAATAATAATATTTATTGTCTGGGCGATGATAACGAGTTTAATCTTTGGATTGGTACTCAGGAAGGATTGAACGTACTGAACAAGAAAACCGGTGAGATACGTAAATTCCAGTCCCCCGTCATTCCTAACAATATAGTTTCCTGTTTATTGGTGACCCGGGATAATAGTGTTTGGATAGGAACTGATTCCGGACTCTGCCGATATATAGCCGAACGTGATTCTTTTGCAGTGTACGAGGCAGAAGCAACCGGTGGAGTGCTGAACTACACAGCCATCAAGTCACTCTACGAAGATTCGGATGGAGACTTATGGATTGGAACCTGGGAAGCGGGGCTTTACCGCTATTCTCCGGGTGAAGAAAAGTTTTATGCTTATCCTGCAATAAGCGACCGTAATTCGGCCCATGTAATCTATGAAGATTGTTATAAAAATATTTGGGTAGGCAGTTGGGCGCAGGGGCTTTTCAAAGTCTTGAATCCTAAAGACATGGAGAACGTTTCTTATGTCAACTATACGCACAAGACAGGCGACGCGAACTCCCTGTCGGACAACATCGTTTATGATATTTCGGAAGATGCCTATGCAAACACATTGTGGATTGGTACGCGTAGCGGCCTTAGTGTGATGGAACAGGAAAAACCGGGAGTCTTTATCAATTACAATTCGAAGAATTCTCTTTATCATATCCCTTGTGATGAAATCAATTCTATCTTCCGGGATAGCTTTGGCAATATGTGGCTCGGTTCCATTGGGGGCGGTATCCTGATGACCGATACTTATGAACCTCTATTTATCCGCCATAGTCTTAATCTTCAGGATGAAGACATTCCCACCACATCGGTGAAAGCCTTGTTTGTAGACTCGGAACGTAATATTTGGCTGGGAATAGGAACTTATGGACTCGCTCGCCAGGACTATACCACAGGAGAGTTGACGCTCTATTCGCATATGCCCGAATTTGCCGATATAGCATCCGTCCCGACAATAAATTCCATCATCCAACGGAGAAACGGAGAAATATGGTTCGGAACTTATGACGGCGGACTTTTCATTTACCGCAAAGACGAGAAAGTAAAGAATCTGCTTCCTGATGATTGTGACTTCATAGGCACTTCATGTGTATCCGCGCTTTACGAAGACGAAGCCGGCAATTGTTGGGTAGGTACCCGCGGAAGTCTTGGGATAAGAATGGCAGACGGTAAAGGGTATAAATTCGGATGGATGGACTTCGGCGACGGTTATTCTACGAACTGGATTTTTGTGAAAGATATTATAGAAGATAAAGACCATAATATATGGATAGCCACGTCAAACTTCGGAATTATCCATATTACAGGTGACCTCAACCAGCCTTCCACATTGAAGTACGCCAATTATAGCTTTCGTAATGGTAAATTACTGACCAACACCGTACTGTGTCTTTTCACCGACCAGCTTGGCAGATTATGGGCCGGAACGGAAGGGGGAGGACTATACCTCTACAACCGTGAAAAACAGCTTTTTGAAGAAAAGAACCGTGAATATAACATTCCGGGCGATATGGTGGGAAGCATTGAAGAAGATAAGAAAGGAAATCTTTGGCTGGGTACGAATGCGGGACTCGTGAAGTTGAGTGTACAGACAGCAGGAAAAGAACCTTCTGTCCGGGTATATACGGCAGCCGACGGATTGCAGGATAATTTTTTTATCGCGCAATCTTCCTGCAACTGGGACGGAGAGCTTTTCTTCGGTGGATACAAAGGATATAATAGTTTCTTCCCCGACCATATGGAAGACCGTCAATGCGAAGTTCCCTTCCTGATTACGGATATTAAAATATACAATCGCTCTTTCAATACACTTCCTAAGGAAGTCAGACAGCGGATTTCTCCCTATATGCCCTCTTTCACCGAGCGGATAGAACTGCCGCATGAATACAATAATTTCAGTATAGAATTTGCCGCGCTCACTTATAAAAATCCTGAACTGAATCAGTATGCGTATCGACTGGATGGCTTCGATAAGGAGTGGCAATATACCAATGCCGAACGGCGTTTTGCTTACTACAACAACCTGAAAAGCGGAACTTATAAATTCCAGTTGAAGGCTGCCAACGAGAACGGAATGTGGAGCGGCTATATCCGCGAGTTGACCGTCGTGGTACTTCCTCCCTTGTGGGCGACTTGGTGGGCTTACCTTATTTATATAACCATCGTACTTATTATAGGCTTCTATCTGTATCGTGCAGCCAAGAATCGTATATTATTGCGAAACGAACTTCGCTTGCGTAAAATGGAAAAGGCAAAAGCGGAAGAGCTGAATCATGCCAAGTTGCAGTTCTTCACCAACATTACTCATGAATTACTGACGCCGCTGACTATCATTTCCGCCACAGTAGACGAGTTGAAAGTTCAGGCTCCCGACCATGACGACCTCTATTCTGTAATGAGCAGTAATATTCACCGGCTGATTCGACTTTTGCAGCAGATACTGGAATTCCGCAAGGCAGAGACAGGCAATCTCAAACTCCGTGTATCGCCGGGTGACATTGCGGCTTTTGTCAGGAACGAAGCCGAGAGTTTCCAACCATTAATCAAAAAGAGGAAAATACACTTCTCCGTTATCTGTGACCCGGATTCCGTCATTGGCTATTTCGACCCGGACAAACTGGATAAGATTATCTATAATCTCCTTTCCAATGCAGCCAAGTATAACCGTGAGAACGGATATATACAGGTAAACCTTTCTTATGCGGACAATCAGGATTTTATTCTTCTCCGCATCAAAGATAATGGAAAAGGAATCGCGAAGGAAAAGCAGAAAACCCTCTTCCAACGCTTCTACGAAGGTGATTACCGACGGTCGAATACTATCGGTACGGGCATCGGGCTTTCATTGGTCAAAGACCTGGTGGAGTTGCACGGCGGGACAATCACCGTGGAAAGTGAAATGGACAGAGGTACGGAATTTATTGTCATGCTGCCTATCGACCGTTCTTATTTTGAAGAAGAGCAGATAGATGATGAAGCGATTCTTCCCGTACAGAAAGTGATTGATTATGAAGAACCGGAAGAAGTTGTTCATGTTCCGTCTGCCGGCAATGAAGAAAACACAATTCTGCTGGTAGAAGATAATGAAGAATTGTTGCAGTTGATGGTGAAACTTCTGAAGCGTGATTACAATGTTTTCACTGCCGAGAATGGGAAAGAGGCCATTGTCGTTTTAGAGAATGAGGACATCGACCTGATTGTCTCGGATGTGATGATGCCTGAGATGGACGGTATAGAGTTCTGCAAATATGTGAAAGGGAAATTGGAAATCAGCCATATTCCGGTCATCTTACTGACCGCCAAGAATAAGGAAGAAGACCGTGCGGAAGCCTATGAAGTGGGAGCAGATGCTTTTCTCAGCAAACCGTTTAATCTGGCAGTGCTGCATGCCCGCATCCGCAATCTGTTGAAGTATAAGGAAAGAATGGCGCATGACTTCAAAAATCAACTCGTTTTTGAGGTGAAAGACTTGAACTACACCAGCCTTGATGAAGATTTTATGCAACGGGCTATCGACTGTGTGAATAATCATTTGGATGATTGCGACTTCGACCAGCCGCAGTTTGCCGAAGAAATGAGAACCAGTAAATCTACTTTATATAAGAAACTGAAGTCTTTGACGGGACTCAACACATCTGCCTTTATCCGTAACGTTCGCCTGAAAGCGGCTTGCCGGATTATGGAAGAAAAAGGAACGGCAGTGCGTGTATCCGAATTAGCGTATGCGGTAGGATTTAATGACCCCAAATATTTCAGTTCCTGCTTCAAGAAAGAATTCGGAATGTTACCTTCCGAATATATCGAACGTTTTATTCAGAATGAAGAGAAGGATTGATTCCTTCTCTTTTATTTGTCCGGTATATTGCCGTCGTGAGAGGGCTTTTTATGTCGAATTATCATTCAATTTAGTGGAATATCTAAAATTCAACCTCGAATAAGTATGATTGGAGTCCGGTTGGAGGGCGATTGCCTATGTTTGCAGTGGTTGTTCGGGATAGAAGAACCACGTAGTTTATTTAATGTTTAATCTTAATGTTTATACTAAATGGAAAAACAAAAGACCTTCCATGAAAGACAAGTGGGAAATAAATATCGGTTGATTCCGGTAGTGCTCTCATTGTTCTTATTTCTTTTGATTCCTCTGAAAGGCTATGGTGACGAAAGTCCGATGCCAGAGGTAATGCAACAAAATTCCAAAGTGAAAGGTACGGTGAAAGATGCTCATGGGGAGCCTGTCATTGGAGCGAATGTGACGGTAGTGGGTACTTCCAGTGGCTCGATTACCGATATGGATGGAAACTTCTCTGTGGATGCGGCGCCGGGCGCGAAAATTAAAGTTAGTTTTATAGGTTACAAAGACCAGATAGTAACGGTCAGAAAAGGTATTAGTCTCCATATAGTATTAGAAGAAGACGCGTTGTCATTGGGAGAAGTCGAAGTCGTAGCTTACGGTGTGCAGAAGAAAGTATCCATTACAGGTGCTATCTCCTCTATGAAAGGAGATGATTTGTTGAAAACTCCTGCCGGTTCTATTTCCAATATCCTGTCCGGGCAGGTGACGGGTATTTCTTCCGTGCAGTATTCCGGTGAGCCGGGGGCCGATGCTGCCGATATCTATGTGCGTGGTATTGCTACATGGCAAGATGCCTCTCCGTTGATTCAGGTGGATGGCGTAGAACGTGATATGTCGCAAATCGACCCCAATGAAATTGAAAGCGTGACTATTCTTAAAGACGCTTCAGCTACGGCGGTATTTGGTGTGCGTGGTGCGAATGGTGTAATTCTTATCACCACCAAGCGTGGTGCGCAGGGAAAGGCAAAAGTTTCTTTCTCTACTTCCGTCGGTGTGAACTTGCGTACAAAGGAACTGGAATTTGCCAATTCCTACCAGTATGCTTCTTATTATAATATGATGAAAGTCGGCGATGGCGGTAATCCTGTTTTCACAGATGACCAACTCACGACTTTTCGTGACCAGACCAATCCTTTGCTCTATCCGGACATTAACTGGATTGACTATTGTATGAATAAGGCTGCTTTCCAGTCGCAACACAATGTCAACATCTCCGGTGGTACGGACAATATGCGCTATTTTGTATCCGCAGGTATGTTTACCCAAGGCGGTATGTTCAAGCAGTTCAATGCCGGTGAGGATTTCGACTTCGATTATAAGCGTTATAATTATCGTGCCAACTTAGATTTTGATGTCACTAAGACCACACTGCTTTCAGTGAATATCGGTGGTCGTATCGAAGTGAAGCGTACTCCCGAATCGGGAGAAGACCAAAACCAGTTGTTTCGTAAACTTTATTGGGCAGTTCCTTTTGCGGGTGCCGGTATCGTAGATGGCAACCGGGTGGTGTCCAACTCGACATATCTTCCGTTCACAGGCGCCGATGGGTTGAACTCTTATTATGGTAAAGGTTTCCGTACATTGACAACCAATGTGTTGAATCTTGACTTAATTCTCGACCAGAAACTGGATTTTATAACAAAGGGACTTTCTGTTAAACTGAAAGGGTCATACAATTCAGAATATGCGACTACAAAGAAAGCCAGTTCTTCCATAGCCTACTATGTGCCGGTTACTGATGACAAGGGCGCCGTTACCTTCCGTAAAGAAGGAAGCGACAGTCAGTTGAGTTATAGTGATGGCGATTTCGGCAAGGCGCGTAACTGGTATATGGAGTTGGCTTTAAGCTACAACCGCAAATTTGGCGACCACAATGTAAGCGGACTTATGCTTTACAATCAATCGAAGAAATATTATCCGGGCGGAACGTATTCTTATATTCCTTCAGGCTATGTAGGTCTTGTAGGACGTGTCACTTACGACTGGAAAACACGCTATATGGCGGAGTTCAACGCCGGTTACAATGGTTCCGAGAACTTTGCTCCCGGCAAGCGTTATGGTTTCTTCCCGGCAGGTTCGATAGGATGGGTAGTCAGTGAAGAACCTTTCTTCGCCCCTTTGAAGAAAGCGTTGAATTATCTCAAAGTCCGTGCGTCAGTAGGTATGGTAGGTAACGACAAGATGGGAGATAAACGCTTCTTGTATCTGCCCGGTTCTTATGGTTACGGTTCGGGAAGCAATCAGAATACTCACGGATATTATTTCGGACAGAACGTAAATGCCATCAAGCCCGGTGCGTATGAGGCTACTAACTCAAATCCGGACGCTACGTGGGAGACTTCTGTCAAGCAGAACTATGGTATTGACCTGACAATCTTGAATGAACGCTTGAGTATTTCCGCCGATTATTTTGTAGAAAACCGTAAGGATATTCTAGTTGAACCGGATTATCTTCCTTCTATATTGGGTATGACACTTCCGGTAGTCAATGTAGGTAAGGCGAAGAATGAAGGTATTGAACTGCAATTGAAGTGGAATGATAATCTAAGTAAAGAGTTCCGTTATTGGGCTAACTTTAACCTCTCTTATGCAACCAACAAGATTGTATATATGAATGAAGTAGCTCAGGATGAACCGTGGATGTATAAGACAGGACGCCGTATCGGTTCGCGTTCGATGTATAAATTCTGGGGATTTTATGATGAAACGGCTGATATGCGTCATCAGGAAGAATTCGGACGCGCCATTGCCGACCATGGAATTACTTTATCACCGGGTGATGCAGTGTATGTAGACTTGAATGGTGATGGAAAAATAAATGGTAATGACTATACACGCAATATCGGTTTCACCGATGTGCCGGAATATACGGCAGGTCTGAATGTAGGATTCTCATGGAAGAATTTCGATTTCTCCATGCAGTGGACGGGTGCCTGGAATGTAGACCGTATGTTGAGTGAGTTCAGACAACCGCTGGGTGATACGCAGCAGAAAGGTTTGCTGCTTTATCAATACGAAAACACATGGCGTTCTTCCGAAGATACTTTCACCGCAAAGTTCCCGCGTATAACGGAAAGCCATGCGAAGAATAACTATGCCGGTTCTGATTTGTATCTGATTAACGCGAGTTACTTGCGTCTGAAAAATGTAGAGATTGGCTATAACTTCGATTTCCCTTTCATGAGGAAACTCAAGTTAAGCGATTGTCGCTTGTATGTGAATGGCTACAACCTGTTGACTTTTACGGGATATGACTGGGGCGACCCGGAAAACCGTCAGAGTGACCGTCCTAACTATCCGCTCACCCGTGTCTTTAATATCGGTTTGAAGTTAGGATTCTAATATCTTCATTTTAGCTTAAAAACAAAAAGAATATGAAACATTTGACTAAATGGTTTATAACGGCCTTTGCAGGAATCGCAATCTTTTCTGCATCCTGTGTCGATGAAATAAAATTCGGCGATAGTTTTCTTGAAAAAGCACCGTCTTCGGGTGAATTGAATAAGGACTCTATTTTTGGAAAAGCCGAGTATGCCCGTGCATTCCTTTGGGATGCTTACAACAAACTCTATTTCGGTTTGCCTTATTACTGGGATTCCTGGAATAAAGGAATGAATACCGGTATGTTTGAAACGATGTCCGATTGTTGGCATAGCCATAACAGTTGGGACGGTGTGAATCGTTTATATTACTCGGGTGCTTACAAGGCCAGTGATGAAGATGATTCGAATGAGACTCGTTTCAGCTATACAAAAGACAGATGTTGGGAGGCTATCCGCCAGTCATTGACATTTATTGAGAATGTGAACCTTGTGCCTGATATGGATGATGAAGAGAAGGCACGTCTCACGGCGGAAGCGAAGGTTGTCATAGCTTCCCGTTACTTTGACCTTTTCCGCCATTTCGGTGGTCTTCCGTTGTTGGAAAAAGCATACGATGTTCAGGCAGAATATGAGCTACCCCGCGCTACTGCGGAAGCTACGGCAGAATTTATGATTCGTATGCTGGACGAAGCTGCCGATACGCCGTCTCTTCCCTGGAGCTTGGGAGCAGATGACGTCAACTGGCAGGGGCGTTTCACCAAAGCTGCTGCTATGGCCTTGAAATGCAAAGTGTTGCTGTTTGCGGCCAGTCCGTTGTTCAATGATAATGAACCGTATTGCACGGAATCTCCTCAAGAAGCGGTGACAAATCATCAGGTGTGGTATGGCGGTTACAAGTCAGATTGGTGGACACGCTGTTGGAATGCTTGCAATGCATTTTTTACCGAGTTGGAAACCAGTGGCGGTTATTCATTGATGGAAGCCAGCGGCACTACCAGCGCTGCTTATCGCGACGCCTTCAATAAAGCCTATTTTATTCGCCAGAATAATACGGAAGTCTTGATTTCAACCCGTGTCTCCGGACAGCATGGAAGTTGGTGGTTCCAATGGACAGACTTCGTTGGCAACGGTGGATATACTCCGACACTGGAATATATGAAAATGTTCCCGATGAGTGATGGAACTCCGTTTACGGATGCTCTCCTGGCAGATGGCGGCGACCCGTTCTTCACAGATAATGATTATAACAAACCGGTTCGTGACCCACGCTTGTATGAAACTATGTTGGTGAATGGAGCAAGCTACGGTGACCACGCTGCCGAACTATGGACAGGCGGACGTGAGAATGAGAATAGCACGAGCACTGAAACGGGCACGACAGCTACCGGATTCCGTCTTTATAAATTCTATAAGGAAGGTTCCCTTTCCGGCATTTATCCGCATTGGCCTTATCTGCGCCTTGCCGAGGTATATCTGATTTATGCGGAAGCCTGCCTGAAAGCAAAGAATGATTTGGCAGGAGCTATCAAACAGGTGAATACGGTACGTTCCCGTGTAGGTCTGGGAGGTTTGGCAGAATGTAATCCGGGTAAGAACCTGACTGGCGATGCCGATGCCCTGTTGGAAGAAATTCTCCGGGAACGCGCTTGTGAACTGGGATTGGAAGATGTCCGCCTGTTTGACATGATTCGCTATAAACGTGCCGATTTGTTCAGGGCTCCGTTGCACGGACTGATGATTTACCGTAATGACGGCGGTGGTAATACTCCGTGGTCGGGTACGAGTGGCAACAGTGCGTCCTTCCCGAATAAACCTTCGGATTTCAAGTATGAGCCTTTCACGATTCGGAGTATCGCCCGTTCGTGGTGGAGCAACTTTAGCCCGAAGTGGTATTTGCAGGCTTTCCCGCCTTCCGAAGTGAACAAGGGATATGGATTGACACAAAATCCGGGTTGGTAATGTTGGACAGAAACAACGGTTAATTTTAGAAAGAACAATATGAAAAAATATAAAATAATAGCTTTGGCAATGTTAGCTTGCGTCAGCCTGAAAGGTATGGCGCAGGAAGAAAACAGTGTAACCGGAAAGGTGGTTGACAAGTTGGGCAATCCGGTGGCGGGTGCATTGGTTTCCATTGAAAACAATCCGTTGATACAGGAGGTCACGACTGACAGAAACGGGCTGTTTGCAATCACTGCGGATAAAAATCATCTTTTAAGAATACGGACAGGACGGGACGACACGAAAGTAGTACCGGTGACGAACGGAAAAGCAATGACTATTGTTATCGACTTTTCCGGCGAGAAAGTGAATGTCGGTTTCGGATTGAACCAGACAAATGCAGAATCTACGGGAGCCGTATCTACTGTATATGCCGACCAGATAGACAACCGTTCTTCATTCGGTGTGGGAAATTCGTTATATGGTAATGTGACGGGACTGACTACCATGCAAAAGACGGGCACAGTGTGGGACCAGATTCCTTCCATGACTATCCGTGGCTTGCAAACCCTGAATGGTAATAACGGCATTCTTTTGGTAGTAGACGGACTGGAACGTGATAATAACTGGCAAGTCTTGAATTATATTACTCCCGAAGAAGTGGAGTCGGTAAGTGTTCTCCGTGACGCTGCGGCGGTGGCTCTTTATGGTTACAGAGGTATCAACGGTGTTGTCAACATCGTCACCAAGCGCGGTAAATATAAAACGAGAGAAATCAATTTCTCCTACGACCATTCTTTCGACTTTCAGACGCGTGTTCCGGAAATGGCAGATGCTTATACATACGCCAGTGCGGTGAACGAGGCTTATACGAATGCCGGTAAATCCGCCCGCTATTCGCAGAATGAGTTGGATGCTTATAAAAGCGGCAAATATCCCTACTTATACCCGAACGTGAATTGGGCTGACGAAGTGTTCCGGGACCAGGGAGCATCGGATATTGCTACGTTAAGTTTCCGTGGCGGTTCTACGAAGATGCGCTATTTCACTTTGTTGAACTTGCAGAATAACCGGGGCTTTATTGATAATACCGGTACGAATGACGGTTATTCTACTCAGAACAAATATTCAAGAGCTAATTTCCGTACCAATCTGGATATTGACTTGAGTCCGAAAACACGTATGCAGGCCAATATTATGGGAGTACTGAATGAGTTCAGCCGTCCGGGTTTGGGAAGTGACAATTTGATGTATAAGATTGTCTCCGTGCCGTCGGCAGCTTTTCCTATCCAGACGGAAGACGGATTATGGGGTGGTAACTCTACTTGGGACGGTTATAATAACCCGGTTGCCCTGACGCAGGGACGTGGATATTCCAAAGGACATACACGTGCTCTGTATGCAGACATGAAGTTGAGTCAGGACTTGTCATCCGTAACTAAAGGTTTAAGTGCTTCCGTGCGCATGGGATATGATAATATCGCTTCTTATTGGGAGAACTATACGGTGAACTATAAATATGGAATGAAATCTGTGGCGGGTTGGACTAATGGAGAGCCGGCAACGCTGACAGACTTCACGGGAGGTTCGGTGAGCAGTGTGGCAGGAGATAATGCCAAACTTGACAGGCAATACCGTTCATTCAATTTTCAGATGAATGTGGACTGGTCGCGTACTTTCGGCAAGCATGATATTTATAGTATGTTATTGTACACCTACAAATATGATAACAGCAATGGAACGAACAATTCTTTGTACACTCAAAATGCAGGTTGGTATACGCATTACGGATACAACAACCGTTATTTCGCGGATTTCACCTTGATGACTTCTGCATCCAATAAACTGGACCCGGACAGCCGTTGGGGACTGGCGCCTACAGTCGGCCTGGCATGGGTACTCTCTAATGAGGGTTTCATGAAGAACCAGAGTGTCATTGACTTTATGAAACTACGCGCTTCATTCGGTATCATCCGGACGGATAATATTCCTGCCGACGGCTATTGGCATACGACAATGGTAGGCGGAAGCAGTTATCCTGTAGGAGCCGATTTTACAGGCGATGGCGGTTGGACGGAAGGAAGACTTCCTTCTCTGAACGGGACTACCGAAAAAGCATATAAGTATAATCTGGGTTTAGACATGTCTCTTCTGAAAGGATTGACTCTGACTGTCGACGGCTTTTATGAAAGACGTTCGGATATCTGGGTAAGCTCTGCCGGACAAAATTCAGCCGTACTGGGTGCATCGAGTTCTTACGTGAATGCAGGTATCGTGGATAGCTGGGGTACGGAGATTGGTTTGGATTATACAAAGAAAATCGGTAATTTCCAACTTCGTGCAGGAGGTACCTTCTCTTATAGCCGCAGTAAGATTATTGAAATGATGGAATCACCGCAGGCATATGACTATCTGCGTTCTACGGGCAAACCTGTCGGACAGATTTTCGGCTTGCAGGCAACGGGCTATTTTATGGATGATGCCGATGTGGCAAACAGTATTCCACAACAGTTCGGACCGGTAAGGGCAGGTGACATTAAGTACAAAGACATCAACGGCGACAATGTGATTAATGAGAATGATTATATACCGATGGGATATAACTCTACTTGTCCGGAAATCTATTACGGATTCAATGTCGGACTGGAATGGAAAGGGCTGGGCTTCAATGCTTATTTCCAGGGAGTAGGTAATTATACTGCTGTTCTGTCATCCAATCTGTATCTTCCGTTGGTTGACAATACGAATATCTCCCAATATGCCTATGATAACCGCTGGACACCGGAAAACCCGAATGCCCGTTTCCCGCGCCTAAGCACTGAAACGGTGGATAATAACTTGAAGACTAGTTCGATATGGTTGACCGACCGCTCTTTCCTGAAGTTGCGCAATTGTGAGGTGTACTACAAACTCCCTTCTTCCTGGTTGAGCAAGATTAAGATGAAAAATGCAAAGGTGTACGTTAGAGGAACTGACTTGTTCAGTATCGACAGCATTGACCTGACTGACCCGGAAGCTATGGGGAACAACATTTATCCTGCTACCCGCTCCGTACATGTCGGTTTGTCGATAGGGCTTTAAAAGAAACTTTAAATCTTGAACTTTAAAAACTTACAACGATATGAAATTAAAGAATATATGTCTCGGTATAGTTTGTGTGGCAGCTTTGTCGGCCTGTGCCGATAAGATGGACTACCACGAATATACTACTTATGATAAGGAATATGTCTTTTCTGACTTTGGCCGCACCGCCGGATTCGTGAATAATATCTATTCCTATCTGGATGCTGATTTGCCGGGTCTTACGTCTTTGGCGTCCGCTTGTGATGAGGCCGAGATGGCGCTTACCTACTCTTCGGTGCTGGACTACACAAACGGCAACTGGAGTGCCTTGAATCCCAAATCGCAATGGGGATACTATACTGCTATCCGTGAGATTAACTATTTCCTGAAAGAAGGAACCGGCCTGGACTTTTACGACTTGCGTTTTCAGATAGATTATCAGTCGCAGATGAACCGGTACAACCGCTATCCGTATGAAGTCCGCCTGTTGCGTGCTTACTACTACTTCTTGTTGGTGCGTGCCTATGGAGATGTTCCTTTCACTACGGAGGTGCTTACCGAAGCGGAAGCCAATTCTATCACCCGTACGCCTGCTTCGGAGATTTTCGACTTTATCGTGAAAGAATGTGACTTGGTAGCTGTCAAACTTCCGGTGAAATATTCCGGTCTGGATAACGATGCTGCCGGTGGTGCCGATAATCCCGAAACAGGACGTGTGACGCGTGGAGTCGCTTTGGCGCTGAAAGCCCGTACATTGCTTTATCGTGCCAGCAAGCTATTCAACGAAAGTGAAGATAAGACACTTTGGAAGGAAGCTGCAACGGCTACCAAAGCTGTGATTGATTATTGCAACGAGAATGAAATCACCCTGGGAGCGTACACCGCTTTGTGGGGAACAGACAATTATAAGGCTGCGGAAGTGATATTTGCACGCCGTCTTGGAGATATGAACAGCCCCGAATGGTATAATTTCCCGATTGGTATGGAAAACGCCAATTCCGGTAATTGTCCCACACAAACGTTGGTAGATGCTTATGAAATGCAAGACGGCAGCACCCCTGACCCAAGTAATCCGTATGAGGGAAGAGACCCGCGTATGGGAATGACGATTGCGGTGAACGGAGATAAGTGGCCTGATGCCAATCCTTATCCATTGGAAATTTACTACGGGGGAAGAAACGGACTGCCTGTTTCGTATGCGACTCCGACCGGTTACTATCTGAAAAAATACCTGGATAGCTCTATCGACATCAGTGATAGCGATGGCACCGGCGGCAAACGCCATAGTTGGATAACTTTCCGTCTGGGAGAATTTTACCTGAATTATGCGGAAGCGGTATTCAAGTATCTGGGTTCTGCGGATGCTACATCCGGTGAGTTTGATATGTCGGCACGCGAAGCAGTTAACAAAATACGTAAACGTACGGGAGTGAATATGCCGGAATTTCCGTCAGGAATGAGTAATGCTGACTTTTGGACTCGCTATAAAAAAGAACGCATGGTGGAACTTGCATTTGAAGGTCATCGTTTCTGGGACATTCGCCGTTGGAAAGAAGGAGGTATCACCAGTATTTCACGAATGGGAATTACCTTGAATGCCAACCAGACATTGACTTACACCAAAACGACGAAGCCGCTGGTTTGGGAGGATAAGATGTATTTCTATCCGATACCCGATTCGGAGATACGGAAGAATGGAAATCTGACTCAAAATGCAGGTTGGTAAAAGAACATACGTGTTTAATTCATTAAAAAGAGAAACTATGAAATTGAATTTTAAATATATAATTGCGGCCGGCTTACTTGTTTGCATGGCGGGGTGTGATGATAAACTTGAAACCTTTGAGGTCGTGGGAAGTACGGCTGCACCTGTTGCCATTGCCCCGTCTACTGTTAGCTCGCAAGCGCTGCCCGGACAGATTAATCTGTCTTGGGAGCCTGTCGAAGGAGCTTATGAGTATCTGAAGATAAAGTATTATGACCCTTTGCAAAAGAAGGAAATCTATCTGGTTGCTTCCAACGGAACATCTGAATTATTGATAGACAATACCCGGGCACGTTTCGGAGATTATTCGTTCTTCTTCCAGACATTTAATGCCGCCAATCAGGGGAGTGCCGTGACGGAGATAAAAGCTGCTTCGGGAGCTGCTCCCGCTGTGTATACGGAAGTATCCCGCACGAAAGTAAACTTAACGGTGGAACAACTTTCCTGTAATTATCCCGATGCTTCCGAAGGTATCTTTAAGTATTTGATAGATGGTGACACAGGGTCAAGTTCTTTTTTTCATACCAACTGGCATTCTCCGCAAGCACCGTTGCCTCATTATATACAAATAGACTTTAATGAAGAGCATGAGAACTTTGCGTTTGAGTATTACACACGTGATACCAGTAATTCGGATGGTTATCCGACATCTGCCGAACTACAGATTAGTAATGATGGAACGAATTGGGAAACGGTTTCTGCTTTAAGCGGATTGCCGGCTGTACGCAAGACTCGGTATGCTACGGAATTTATGATGCCGGGCAAGAAGTTCAAGCATTTCCGTTTCAACGTAACGACGAGTTCACAAAGCAAAAACTATTTCCACATCGGGGAGATTGTTTTTTATGATGCGAAGGTCGATATCTACGACCCCGAAACAGTTTCTTTGGATTAATTTAAAATAAAGCGTAAAAATGAAAAGGAATAAGATATGGATGGTCGCCTGTATGGTGGCGGCTAGCGTCAACGGTCTGTATGGCTGTGACGATGACAAGGATTTCAGTTACAATGGGAATTTGGACTTGAACTTGCTGGGACTGAAACAAGCTCGGGAGATATGGGACGGAAGCCAGTGCAATATAAAGAATGCCTTTGATTCGGATTCTGTTGTTGTCGATTTCTCCTATGATTTGAGCCTTGCCTTGTATCAGAACAGGAAAGCGGAAAAAGATGTTGTAGTAGGTCTGACAGTCGATGCGGACACGTTAACCAAAGCGACAGCCCGGGCAGACGAAGGAGGTATCTACAGCGTATATGCAAATGCGGAACTCCTGCCTGCGGACTATTACATTCTCTCATCGGATAAGATGGAACTGTCTGCCGGAAAGGCTGAATCAGATAAGGTGGAATTGATTGTTTATCAGGCGGATTTGACTACGTTGGTAAACGAACGTAAAGAGAGCGCTAACTTTGTGTTACCGTTGAAAATCAAGGATTCATCCTCTTATGCTATTAATGAGAAAACGAATACGATGATGTTTTTCTTCACTGTAACGTATGTGCCGGAGGTCGTACCATCCGGCCCCGAATATGAGCCGGATATGGAAGGTGTGCCTGACGACCATACACTGGCGGGAGGATATAAGCTGTTGTGGCATGATGAATTTAATGGTACAGGCATTCCTAATCCTGATATGTGGCGTTTTGAAGAAGGTTTCCAGCGTAATGAAGAAGACCAGTGGTATCAGTCGGACAATGCCAGGATGAATAAAGGTGCCTTAGTGTTTACAGCCAAAGAGGAGCGTGTGAAGAATCCTAATTATAATGCAGGAGCAACAGGCGGAAATGCATGGAAGCAGACTCGTGAATATGCGGAATACACGTCTTCCTGTATCGTAGCGAAAGGTGATTATGCCTTTAAATATGGAAGGATAGAAGTGCGTGCTAAAATACCTGTTGAGCAAGGAGCCTGGCCGGCTATCTGGTCTACAGGAAACTGGTATGAATGGCCGTTGGGTGGAGAAATTGATATCTTGGAATTTTATAAGGAAAAGATTCATGCTAACCTGTGTTGGGGAGGTTCTGCCCGTTGGAGCGGTACGTGGAACTCGAAGAATTATCCGATTACCCAATTTACTTCTGCCGACTCTGAATGGGCAGATAAATATCATATTTGGCGAATGGATTGGGATGAGAAGTATATCCGTATTTATTTGGATGATTTTTTATTGAATGAGACGGACTTAAGCACAACCGTTAATAAAGGTGACCATGGTGCGGGAGACGGTGGATATATCAACCCCTATTCAAATAATTTTGATGGGTTCGGTCAACTGATGATGCTGAATCTTGCGATTGGTGGTATCAATGGGCGACCTGTTCAAGCGAAATTCCCGTTAGAATATTGCGTTGACTATGTAAGGGTTTATCAGAAATAGTCATTTCAGCTTATCCCGTATTATCAAACCCTTTTCGGAATCTTTGAATAATACGGGATACCTGTTATTTTGCAATGATGAAAAGCATATGATTATGTTGAAACAAGACTATAAAAAAAGACTCGTGTACATACTTCTTGCTCTAGGTGTATTGTTCGGCATTTCCGTTCAGGGTTGTGGCTTGGTTACGGATGGAGATAAAGGTATCATTTCCGGCGAAGTGTGGAGAGATATGAATGGAGATACTATTAATGCACATGGTGGCGGTCTGCTATTCCATGAAGAGAAATATTACTGGTTCGGCGAAAACCGCCCTGCATCCGGTTTTGTCACAGAGAAGGGAATAAACTGTTATTCTTCAACCGACTTATGCGACTGGAAATATGAAGGAATTGCTTTGGGGGTCTCCGGTGAAGAGGGACATGATATTGAAAAAGGATGTATCATGGAACGCCCGAAAGTGATATATAATGAGAAAACCGGAAAG
Source organism: uncultured Bacteroides sp. (assembly GCF_902491285.1). Taxonomy (GTDB): domain Bacteria; phylum Bacteroidota; class Bacteroidia; order Bacteroidales; family Bacteroidaceae; genus Bacteroides. The sequence goes on from NZ_CABUHK010000060.1 coordinate 17,382, forward strand.
TTTGTGATGTGGTTCCATCTGGAACTGAAAGGGATGGGATATGAACCTGCGCGGGCTGCGGTGGCAATTAGTGATTCTCCTGCCGGGCCTTACCGGTTTATCCGTTCCGGTCGTGTCAATCCGGGTATCTATCCGTTGAATATGGGCACTGAGGAGCAGGAAATCGAATGGGACTTTTCTGAATATAAGGAATGGTGGACCCCGGAATGGTATAGTGCCATTGAAAAAGGATTGTTTGTGAAAAGAGATATGGAAGGCGGGCAGATGTCCCGGGATATGACCTTGTTTGTAGATGATGATGGGAAAGGCTATCATATTTATTCTTCGGAAGATAACCTGACATTGCAGATTGCTGAATTGTCTGATGATTATCTCGGTCATACGGGCAGGTATATACGTATCTTCCCCGGTGGACATAATGAAGCCCCTGCTATTTTCAAGAAAGACGGAACATACTGGATGATAACTTCCGGTTGTACGGGATGGGAGCCTAATAAAGCCCGGCTGTTAACTGCTACTTCGATTCTTGGAGAATGGAAACAACTTCCGAATCCATGCGTCGGAGAGAAAGCGGATAAGACGTTCGGGGGACAAGGCACATATATTCTCCCTTTGCAAGGGAAGAAAGACCGGTTTGTTTTTATGGCAGATGGCTGGCGTCCGGAGAGTTTGTCGGATTCACGTTATATCTGGCTGCCTATTCAATTTAATGAAAAAGGAATACCTTTTATAGAATGGATTGATAGGTGGAAACCTTATTAATTTCGTATATATAACTGTAACTGTATGAGATTTGGTCTTTTGGTATCCCTTTTTGACACAAATTTAGACGTTATTCTTGTGAGTATAAAGTATCTTTGTAAACGAAAAACCTATAATAATATCATGAACTTGAATAGACATTGCGTACTACTATTGCTTATGGCAATCTTGATGATTCCGTTACAAGACCTGTCGGCAAAAAAGAAGAAACAAGTGAAAGAACCGACCGACCGTGAGTTATGGGCGGGAGTGATGTACCGGATGGCTGCACCGGTGCTTAGTAATATGAGTGAAGGCAAGCTACAGGAAAATATGTTGGTAGAGTTAAGCCCGACATGGGACGGAAGAAATAAAAAGGTTACTTATATGGAATGTTTCGGACGTTTGATGGCAGGACTGGCTCCCTGGATTTCATTGCCGGATGATGACACGGTTGAAGGTAGTCAACGCAAACAACTGCGTGAATGGGCGCTCAAGAGTTATGCGCAGGCAGTCGACCCGGAAAGTTCCGATTATTTGTTGTGGAGAAAGGAAGGCCAAACCCTGGTAGATGCCGCTTATATCGCGGAAAGTTTCATAAGAGGATATGATGCTTTATGGGTTCCGTTGGACAGCGTGACAAAACAGCGTTATATCACCGAGTTTACACAGCTTCGCCGGGTAGACCCGCCTTATACGAATTGGTTATTGTTCTCTGCTACCGTAGAAGCCTTTCTGCGGAAAGCGGGTGCGCCAAGTGATACTTACCGCATAGCTTCGGCGCTGCGCAAAGTGGAAGAATGGTACGTCGGTGACGGCTGGTATTCGGATGGAAAGGACTTTGCTTTCGACTATTACAATAGTTTTGTATTGCATCCCATGTATATAGAACCGCTGGGAATAATGACCAACGCCGGAAAGAATAAAGTCTGGAATATGCCGGACTGTGATTACAACCGTGCGGTAAAACGGATGCAACGTTTCGGAATGATTTTGGAACGGTTCATCTCTCCCGAAGGGACGCTCCCTGTTTTCGGTCGTTCTATTACCTATCGTACAGGGACTTTGCAGCCTTTAGCATTGCTGGCATGGAGAGAATGGTTACCCAAGGAATTGCCGAACGGACAAGTGCGTGCAGCCATGACAGCAGTTATTAAGCGAATGTTTGGCGATGACCGCAATTTCAATGAAAAAGGATTCCTTACTTTAGGTTTCAATGGCAAGCAGCCGAATATATCCGACTGGTATACAAATAATGGTAGCTTATATATGGCATCACTTGCTTTCCTGCCGCTCGGACTTCCGGCTGACCATCCCTTCTGGACATCTCCTGCTGAAGACTGGACAAGTAAAAAAGCCTGGGAAGGGAATGACTTCCCGAAAGACCATGCTTTTCATTAATAATGAACTAACCAAGATTGATATATGAACATGAAACGGATATTGCTACTACTTTGCGGGATTATGCTGGTTCCTGTGTTATGTTACTCCCAACATTTGGTGGAAGTGGGGAAGGGGTATAGCTGTACTTCAGTCAACACTGCGGTGTTCCGTAATAATTCCCTGGTTACTCATGGAGATGAGCAGTACATCAGCTATTATGATGCTGACGGTTATCTGACACTGGGAAAACGTAAACTGGACTCCAGACAATGGACGCTGCATCGTACCCAATATCAGGGAAATGTGAAGGACGGCCATAATATCATCAGTATGATGGTGGACGGAGAGGGGTATGTGCACGTATCTTTTGACCATCACGGTCATAAATTGAATTACTGCCGGGGCATTGCTCCCGGTTCTTTGGAGTTGGGAGATAAAATGCCAATGACCGGAGTAGATGAAGGAAATGTTACTTATCCCGAATTTTATCCTTTATCGGGCGGAGATTTATTGTTTGCCTACCGTTCCGGTTCTTCCGGTCGTGGTAATCTGGTAATGAACCGTTATTCATTGAAAGAACAGAAGTGGACTCGTGTACAGGATGTATTGATTGACGGAGAAAATGAACGAAACGCCTATTGGCAACTATACGTTGACGAACAGGGAACTATCCATCTTTCATGGGTGTGGCGTGAAACCTGGCATGTAGAGACAAACCACGATATTTGTTATGCCCGTTCGTTTGATAATGGAGTGACCTGGTACAAATCCAGTGGAGAACAATATGAACTTCCGATTAAACTTTCGAACGCGGAATACGCTTGCCGTCTGCCGCAGAACTGCGAATTGATAAATCAGACAAGTATGAGTGCCGATGCGGGTGGAAATCCTTATATAGCTACGTATTGGAGAGCTCCCGACAGTGACGTACCGCAATATCGCATTGTATGGAATGATGGAAAAGTATGGTATCACCGTCAGGTAACCGACCGTAAAACACCTTTTAGCTTGAAAGGCGGTGGCACGAAGATGATTCCTATTGCTCGCCCGCGTATCGTTGTAGAGGGGGGAGAAGTATTTTATATCTTCCGCGACGAGGAACGGGGAAGCTGTGTTTCCATGGCTCATGCTGCCGATGCCGGTACCGGTAAATGGACGATAACGGATTTAACCGACTTTTCGGTAGATGCCTGGGAACCGTCACACGACACTGAACTTTGGAAGAAACAACGAAAACTGCATCTATTTGTGCAGCACACCCGCCAGGGGGACGGCGAACGTATCGCAGAGATTGAACCTCAAATGGTGTATGTGCTGGAAATGGATATGAATACAAATAAATAAAGATATGAAGAATTTATACGTAACTCTTTTTGGGGCTTTTCTCCTGGGCGGTATGGTTTGCGCAAGCTGTGCAGACAAGAAAACCGATTCTTCGGAAGAAGTGATAGAGATAATTCATAAGGTGAATGGGTATTGGCAGACAAATCACCCTGAACACGGACGTTCTTTTTGGGACAACGCCGCCTATCATACCGGGAATATGGAAGCCTATTTCCTGACCGGGAAACCTGAATATTTGGAATATTCGAAAGGTTGGTCGGAACACAACCAATGGAAAGGAGCCAAATCGGACGACAAGACCAGTTGGAAGTATAGTTATGGGGAAAGTGACGACTATGTACTTTTCGGGGATTATCAGATTTGTTTCCAGACGTATGCCGATTTATACAATTTAGAACCGGATACACGGAAGATAGCCCGTGCCCGTGAAGTGATGGAATATCAGATGAGTACTCCTAACCATGATTATTGGTGGTGGGCAGACGGCTTGTATATGGTAATGCCTGTAATGACAAAGATGTACAACATCACGAAGAATCCGCTTTACCTGGAGAAACTGCACGAATATCTTACTTATGCCGACAGTATCATGTATGATGAAGAAGCCGGACTTTACTATCGGGACGGTAAATATGTATATCCCAAGCACAAAAGCGTGAACGGTAAAAAAGATTTTTGGGCACGTGGAGACGGCTGGGTATTGGCAGGGTTGGCAAAAGTACTGAAGGAACTTCCTGAAACAGATAAGTACCGTAAGGAATATGCAGACCGTTTCTGTACCTTGGCTCAGTCTGTTGCTGCCTGTCAGCAACCGGAAGGCTACTGGACACGCAGTATGCTTGACCCGGAACATGCGCCGGGGCCGGAAACCAGTGGAACAGCTTTCTTTGCCTATGGTTTGCAGTGGGGCATAAACAATGGTTTGCTTAACTCCGAACAATACCAGCCCATAGTTGAAAAAGCATGGAAATACCTGTCAACCGTTGCTTTACAGCCTGATGGAAAGATTGGCTATGTGCAGCCGATTGGTGAGAAAGCGATACCCGGTCAGGTAGTGGATGCAAACTCTACTTCAAATTTTGGAGTTGGAGCTTTCTTATTGGCAGCTTGCGAACGGGTACGTTATCTGAATAAATAATCTGTGCCCTAATTCAGCATTAAGCTCATAGATGGATTTAACTTTTTGAGTATCCTCTCTGTTAATTCACTTATGTTCATTTGCATATGTGCGCCGGACAGCCGCTCGGCGCTATATCTGCATTTCCCGTCAGACAGATAGTAACAACCATTATTCACCGATAACTGCTTGTCTGATACTTCCAATTGCATTTCATCTTCTGGGAAGGCTGATGCGTAAATTTGCAATACTTCTTTAGCATTGATAATACGGGCCATTCCTAGTGAATGTTGAGGTAATTCTTCATCAGGTGGCAGCAATTGGGTTATACGGTTGTATCCGGTATATTGTTTAATGGCATATAATAAACTGTACTCTGTATCCTTGTTTTCTGCTAGGAGTTCATTGGTAATAATACGTTTGTCCCCTTTATATATAATGGCTATCCCCCTTATTTCATTAGCTTGCCGGGCAACGAATAAATTTCCACCACTGATAGGGAGGTCTGCCATAATAACCTGAAAATCCTCTGCGGTATGCTGAATGCAACAAGAACGTTCGGACAGCTTCCTGTTTAAATAGGAATAGACTTCATCTTGAGGTTCGGAAACGATATCGACAGTAATATCTTTGGAAGGGATAAACTCTGGTAGAGTAATCTCCTTGTTCGAATACTGAAAAACTGTGGCATATCCCATACGTTTGTAATAATCAAACAGCCAGGGCTCTGCCGGTATCAGTGTGCTGAAATGTACCCCATTCCCCAACATCCGGGCAAAAGATTGTGATAAAAGCTCGCGCATAGCTCCCTTGCTACGAAAATCAGGATGTGTACAGGCTCCTGAAATATAGGAAGTCTGCACCGTTTTCCCACAGAAAGTCATTGGATAAGGAAGCATCTGAAGCGCAGAAATTACCTCGTCACCACTTTGGATGGCAACGTTCACTTCGTTCTTATAGCGTAGTCTGAAGTACATTTCAATAAACTCTTCGCTATCTTCGAAGCAGATTTTCCATAGTGCTTTTACTTGTTCCTTTATTATCATATTCGTTCGCCGGGAATTTACCATTTAACCATATCCATCGGATGAGTCTTGAGGCAAGCCATATACTTTTCAAGAATTGTCACCGGTTGATAGGATAGTTTGGCCTTTCGTAAGCCTTCGATACCCAGGTCTTCTTCCCGGTTGATATAAATATACTGTTCGGGAATCCGGTTCGCAAATTCATAATTAATCATGGCATAAGCACCGTCGATGGCAGTATCTGCCTTTTCTACATGTACACCGAATGTCTCGTGGTTGATAGGCATACCGAAAGTGAAAGCTACGATTTTTCCATTCACATGAAGAATGCCGCCGGTCAGACCGAGGGCTTCAAAGTTGTGAAGGGCATAAATCAAGGCACGGCGTTCATTACCCGTTCCTTCTTGTTGGTCACAATTATTCACTTTGCACCATTCTGCTTCCAAATCCAGGCATTCCTGGATGCGGTCGGGAGTAATCGGTGTATATTCATAATCCGGGTATGTATTACGAAACCGGTTGATATGATTTCTTTTCGCCTGGAACTTTTTGCCTTTTAGCGTGGAAAGGTCACTTCTCAGATAAATGTAATCTGCATAATCACGGTCTTCTGTGAAAGTGAACTGTCCGGGAAGAATGGCTTCAAGCTCGGCACGCATATTACTGCATACTCCCAGCATACAGAATGGCTGGTTTTCTTGCCCGGCATCCTCTATCAATTCTCTCAATACAGCTTTCAGGTCACCGGTGCCTACAGGCATCATATATGCCAGTTGCTCTCCTGCCCAGAATTTGAATACTAAAAAGTTGTCGATAACAGCAAACTTGGTATCATACAGGAATCTCCAGCTACAGAGATTGGAGAATGACAGATCACAGTTACGTCGCTCACTTTTCATTGTAAATGAGGTAATCGTGTCTTTATCTGCTAATGTGATATCTTTAAATGGAATCATAAGGTTGCGTTTTGCGTTTAACTCTTTATATAACGGAAAATCGGGCGATTTTGTTTTTACAGAATGCCTAATAATCGAAGGATGGTGGGTGTTAGCAATGCGGTGAATATTCCGTTCAGTGTCAATCCCAGACTGGCGTATGCTCCGTATTTGCTGCTGACGTCCATTGCAGTCGAGGTTCCGACCGCATGAGCGGCTGTCCCCATAGATAGTCCTTGGGCAATGGGACTGCCTACACGCATTATCTGCATTGTTTTGAAACCGCAGATAGCTCCCAATAATCCGACAGCTACCACAACTGCCGCCGTCAGTGACGGAATTCCTCCGATGGCTTTCGTCACTTCCATTGCAATCGGGGTAGTCACAGATTTGGGAGCGAGAGACAGAATTACTTCTTGTGAGGCTCCCATGAATTTAGCAATCAGCACTACCGAAATAACTCCGACAATGCATCCTGCCAATTGCGACAGGAGAATCGGCAATAACTGCTTCTTAATCATTTCCAACTGAAGATATAAAGGTACGCCCAAGGCAACCACAGCCGGGCGCAGCCAGAATTCGATAAGATGTCCTCCTTTATTATAAGTCTCATAAGAGATACCGGTCATTTTAAGGAAGATAATAAGAACGGCGATAGTCAGTAATATCGGGTTTAGTAATACTAACCCTGTTTTCTTCTGAAGCAACTTGGCAAAGAAGAAAACCCCGAAGGTGATGGCTAACAGAAAGAAATTATTTTCTAGGAAACTCATTTGTCTTTATCAGTTAAGTTGTTTTTTTTCTTTACGGTGAAGTCTTTCCGGCAGATGGAAATCTGTGAGGTGCAGTTTGCGTGCCAGCTTGATTTGGTGCGCCAATCTGAACTTGCGGACAATTTGGTGAACCCATCCCGTGACAACCAGCACAAGGGCGGTACTAACAATCGTCGCTATCACTATCGGCCAGAATTCTGCCGCAATAACATCGAAGTATAACATAAGCGCCACTCCGGGCGGAACAAAAAAGAAACCTAAGTTAGCTACCAGAAAGTCGGACAATCCTTGCACCCAATGCAGTTTAATCCAACCTAATTTCAGAAAGAGGGTGAGCAGCAGCATACCGATGATGCTGGAGGGGAGCTTGATACCCGTAAGATAAACTATTAATTCACCCAAAGCCAAACAGCCAAATAAAATGGCGCACTGACGTATCATATACTAATAACCTATTGATTTTGTTTGAAAACGCTGCAAAGGTATGAAAAATAGGAGTACAGTGTTAAATATTATAATATTTTAGACTTGGGGCTAAAAAACGAACGAATTTGTAATGTGGATATTGCAAAATTGAGTACTTTTGCACCGCAAATAACAAATCGTAAGTAGGTTTTATAATAATATTCAATATATCTATGCTCAATTTAATCAACCAAATCGTTGAACGCGCGAAAGCAAACCGCCAACGTATTGTTCTTCCCGAAGGAACTGAAGAACGCACATTGAAAGCTGCCAATCAGATTTTGACAGACGAAGTAGCCGACCTTATTTTATTAGGAAATCCGGCTGAAATCAATGAACTTGCTACAAAATGGGGACTGGGAAATATCAGTAAAGCTACTATCATTGACCCTGAGACTTCTCCGAAACATGAAGAGTATGCACAATTGCTGTGTGAACTTCGCAAGAAGAAAGGAATGACTATCGAAGAGGCCCGCAAATTGACGAACGATCCTTTGTTCTTTGGTTGTTTAATGATGAAGAGCGGCGATGCTGACGGTCAGTTGGCGGGTGCCCGTAACACTACCGGCAATGTATTGCGTCCTGCTTTACAGATTATCAAGACAGCTCCGGGTATCACTTGCGTGTCAGGTGCTATGCTGTTGTTGACTCATGCTCCCGAATACGGCAAGAATGGAATTCTGGTAATGGGTGACGTAGCTGTGACTCCGGTTCCTGATGCTAACCAATTGGCTCAGATTGCTGTTTGTACAGCTCAGACTGCAAAGGCTGTTGCCGGAATCGAAAATCCGAAAGTGGCTATGTTGAGCTTCTCAACGAAAGGCTCTGCCAAGCACGAAGTTGTTGACAAAGTGGTAGAAGCAACTAAGATTGCCAAGGAAATGGCTCCGACTCTTGATTTGGATGGCGAACTACAGGCGGATGCCGCTCTTGTTCCTGAAGTGGGTGCAAGCAAAGCTCCGGGTTCTCCTGTAGCCGGAAAGGCAAACGTACTGATTGTTCCGAGTCTGGAAGTGGGTAACATCTCTTATAAATTAGTTCAACGCCTGGGACATGCTGACGCTATCGGCCCGATTCTTCAAGGTATCGCTTGTCCGGTAAACGACCTGTCTCGCGGCTGTTCTATCGAAGATGTATATCGCATGATTGCTATCACAGCCAATCAGGCCATTGCTGCAAAAGCAAACAAGTAACTACAAGTATTAGGTATAAAGTATTAAATCGACAACGGTATGAAAATTCTGGTATTGAACTGCGGAAGTTCATCTATTAAATATAAATTGTTCGATATGACCACTAAAGAGGTGATTGCTCAAGGTGGTATCGAAAAAATCGGCCTGAAAGGCTCGTTCCTGAAACTGACCTTGCCGAACGGCGAAAAGAAAATCCTCGAAAAAGATATTCCTGAACATACAGTAGGTGTGGAATTTATCCTGAATACATTGATTAGCCCTGAATATGGAGCTATCAAGTCTTTGGATGAAATCAATGCGGTAGGTCACCGTATGGTGCACGGCGGCGAACGTTTCAGCGAATCTGTATTGCTGAGCAAGGAAGTTCTGGAGGCTTTCGCTGCTTGCAATGACCTGGCTCCGCTTCACAACCCTGCCAACCTGAAAGGTGTGAATGCAGTTTCTGCTATTCTTCCTGACATTCCTCAGGTGGGCGTATTTGATACGGCTTTCCACCAGACAATGCCGGATTACGCATATATGTACGCTATTCCTTACGAATTGTACGAGAAATATGGTGTACGCCGTTACGGCTTCCACGGAACTTCTCATCGCTACGTATCAAAACGTGTATGCGAATTCCTGGGTGTTAATCCTGAAGGAAAGAAAATCATCACTTGCCACATCGGTAATGGTGGTTCTATTGCTGCTATCAAAGATGGTAAGTGTATGGATACTACTATGGGATTGACTCCGTTGGAAGGTTTGATGATGGGTACTCGTAGTGGCGACATCGATGCCGGCGCGGTGACGTTCATCATGGAAAAAGAAGGTTTGAATACAACCGGTGTTTCCAACCTTTTAAATAAGAAGAGCGGTGTATTGGGTATATCCGGTGTGTCAAGCGATATGCGTGAACTGTTGGCTGCTTGTGCTGCCGGTAATGAGAAGGCAATCCTTGCAGAAAAAATGTACTACTACCGTATCAAAAAATACATCGGTGCTTATGCTGCTGCATTAGGTGGTGTAGATATCATTCTGTTCACAGGTGGTGTTGGTGAGAACCAGATGGAATGCCGTCGTGAGGTTTGTAAGGATATGGAATTCATGGGTATCGAACTCGATAACGACGTGAATGCGAAGGTTCGCGGTGAAGAAGCTATCATTTCTACTCCTGCTTCTAAAGTGAAGGTAGTAGTGATTCCGACAGACGAAGAGCTGTTGATTGCTTCGGATACAATGGATATTCTGAAGAAGTAATAAATAGACTTTTATATAGGATAGGGCGGCTCCTCATGGTGCCGCCTTTTTTGATGTATAGAAATTCATCATTCTTTTATAAGTATCAGTTTTTTTGCTTTACTTTGCAGGTCAAATAGTTATATCCCGTTTTTATCATGCGTTACTCCGTCATAATCCCCGTTTACAATCGTCCCGACGAAGTGGACGAGTTATTACAAAGTCTCACTGTGCAGCACTTTAAAGATTTTGAAGTCGTTGTAGTGGAAGATGGTTCTTCCATTCCCTGTAAAGAAGTGACAGAACGATATACAGACCGGCTGGACATCAAATACTTCTCTAAGCCCAATTCGGGACCGGGACAGACCCGTAATTACGGAGCCGAACGCAGCGAAGGGGAATACCTTATTATATTAGATTCTGATGTAATTCTACCCGAAGGATATTTTGATGCCGTAGAGGCGGAGCTTCTCACTTCTCCCGCTAATGCTTTCGGCGGTCCCGACCGCGCGCATGATTCTTTTACGGATATTCAGAAAGCGATTAACTATTCCATGACCTCTTTCTTCACGACCGGAGGTATTCGTGGCGGAAAAAAGAAAATGGATAAATTCTATCCCCGTAGCTTTAATATGGGAGTGCGCCGCAAAGTGTACGAAGCTTTGGGGGGATTTTCCAAGATGCGTTTTGGCGAGGATATTGATTTTAGTATCCGTATCTTTAAGAATGGCTATACTTGCCGTCTTTTCCCGGATGCCTGGGTGTATCATAAACGTCGGACTGACCTGAAGAAGTTCTTCAAACAAGTGCACAACTCCGGCATTGCCCGTATCAACCTTTATAAGAAATACCCGGATTCTCTGAAACTGGTTCATTTGTTGCCTGCCGTATTTACGTTGGGAGTAGCGCTTCTACTGTTAGGAACTCCGTTTTGTCTTTTCAGTTTTACACCGATAATGCTCTATGTACTGTTGGTATGCATTGATTCTACTATTCAGAATAAGAGCCTGCCTATCGGCATTTATTCCATTGCCGCCGCATTTATTCAACTTATTGGCTACGGAACAGGCTTTTGGCGTGCATGGTGGCAGCGTTGTGTAAGAGGGAAAGATGAGTTCGAGGCTTTCCAAAAGAATTTTTATAAGTAATCAAATTCTTATTTGTCTGTTGGCATTCCTTTTTTGCTTAAAAGGGAAGTGACTTTATTTTAAAAGTCCTACCTTTACACTCCCAAATTAAAGATTATGGAAAGTAAACACAAACTATCCATCAACCAGTGGGCACTGGAAGACCGCCCGCGGGAAAAAATGATGGAGAAGGGAGCAGCCGCATTGAGTGATGCCGAACTACTCGCTATATTAATCGGCTCCGGAAATACGGAAGAGAGTGCTGTCGAACTGATGAGACGCCTGCTCCTGTCTTGTGATAATAACCTGAATTCTCTGGCGAAGTGGGAAGTGTGCGACTATTCCAGTTTTAAAGGGATGGGACCTGCAAAGAGTATAACAGTTATGGCAGCTCTTGAATTAGGCAAGCGACGAAAGTTGCAAAGCATCCAAGAAAGACTTCGTATCACTTGCTCAAAAGATATCTACGAGATTTTCCAACCTCTTATGTGTGACCTGGAACAGGAAGAGTTTTGGGTTTTATTACTCAATCAGGCAACGAAACTGATAGATAAAGTCCGCATAAGTACCGGTGGAATAGACGGGACATATACAGATGTACGTACAATTCTTCGGGAAGCACTCTTGCAAAGAGCTACACAAATAGCCGTGGTACACAATCATCCTTCCGGCAATATTCATCCCAGTCAACCTGACAAGACCTTGACAGAACATATCCGCAAAGCGGCGGATACAATGAATATTCATTTGATAGACCATGTGATAGTCTGTGAAGAAGGCTTTTACAGCTTTGCGGATGAAGGATTGCTCTGAAATACAATAGGCCAAGACTTTAATAAATTAAGTGATTATAGTATGAAACGAATCTCAGTCAGTTTAATGTTTTTATTACTGGTTTTCATGGCATACGCCTACGAACCGGAATTCTCGACTGCCGGCTTTTTCCGATTGCCGGATACGGGACGTGACGTATATTCGATGAATCCCGCCTGGCGTTTTCATAAAGGAAGCGCCGTCGGTGCCGAAGCGAAAGAGTTTAATGACAAAGCCTGGCAGGTAGTCTCTTTGCCGAATGGCATCGAGTATCTTCCCACTGAAGCCAGTGGTTGCATCAACTACCAGGGAGAGATTTGGTACCGGAAACATTTCACTCCGGCAGATGTCTTGAAAGGGAAGAAACTGTTTTTGCATTTTGAAGCCATTATGGGCAAAAGCAAAATCTACGTGAATGGTAATTTGCTCGCAGAGCATTTTGGTGGCTACCTTCCTGTATCGGTTGATGTGACAAATGCGTTAAACTGGGGGGAAGATAATGTAATAGCCGTATGGGCTGACAATAGCGATGACCCTACTTATGCTCCGGGAAAACCGCAGGACGTATTGGATTACACATACTTTGGCGGTATCTATCGTGACTGCTGGCTGATTGCGCACAATCATGTGTTTATCACCGACCCGAATTATGAGAATGAAACAGCCGGTGGCGGATTATTTGTCGCTTTTGACAATGTTTCGGAGCAATCGGCGGATATTCTGTTGAAAGCGCATATACGTAATGATAATACACGGAGCTTTACCGGAAACATCACTTATTCGTTAGTCGACCGTGACGGTAAGGAGGTGGCATCATCGGATATGAAGCTAAGTATTCGTAAAGGTGCTGCGATAAGCCGTAATGGAAAGATGAAAGTGGAACAACCTCATTTGTGGACTCCTTCGTCACCTTATCTGTACAATCTGTATATCCGTATTTATGATAAGAATGGGAATGTCGTAGACGGTTATCGCCGCCGTATCGGCATCCGCAGCATCGAATTCAAAGGAAAAGACGGTTTCTGGCTGAACGGAAAACCGTATGGAAAGCCATTGATAGGTGCTAATCGACATCAGGATTTTGCAGTAGTAGGAAATGCGGTGGCCAACAGCATTCACTGGCGTGATGCGAAGAAACTGAAAGACTTGGGACTGGAAGTGATTCGTAACGCTCATTGTCCGCAAGACCCGGCATTTATGGATGCTTGTGATGAACTTGGTCTGTTTGTTATAGTGAATACTCCCGGATGGCAGTTTTGGAATGATGAACCGATTTTTGCGAAACGGGTGTATAATGATATTCGTAATCTGGTTCGCCGTGACCGTAACCATCCTTGTGTATGGTTGTGGGAACCTATTCTGAACGAGACATGGTATCCGGAGGATTTTGCCGGGCATGCGAAGGGAGTCGTTGATGAGGAATATCCTTATCCGTCTTGTTATTCGGGGTGTGATGCGCAAGCCAAAGGAGCGCAATATTTCTCGGTTCAGTTCAGTCATCCGATGGAAGTGTCGAAACGTGACCCTAAGATTACTTACTTTACCCGTGAATGGGGCGATAATGTGGATGACTGGAGTGCTCACAACTCTCCCAGCCGTACAGCCCGTAACTGGGGTGAACAGCCCATGCTGATACAAGCTGCGCATTATGCTTCTCCTTATTACGATTATACTTGTTATGATGCCTTGTATAAGGAATCTCCGTGGCACGTGGGCGGTTGCCTGTGGCATTCGTTCGACCATCAGCGCGGTTATCATCCCGACCCTTTCTATGGGGGAGTAATGGACGTATTCCGCCAGCCGAAATATTCTTATTATATGTTTAAGGCGCAACGTCCGGCTGAGGCTTCCGACGGTCTGGCGGAAAGCGGCCCGATGGTATATATTGCTCATGAGATGACACCGTTTTCTAACAGGGACGTAACAGTCTATTCAAATTGTGATGAGGTGCGCCTGACGGTTAATAAAGGCGGAAAGGTATATACATATAAGAAAGATAAGGCACGGAAAGGAATGCCTTCTCCGGTTATCACTTTCCCGGGTGTATTCGATTTTATGACGGACAAGAAGTTAACCCGCGAGCAACATGGGGAAGATGTTTACATGCTGGCGGAAGGGCTTATGGATGGTAAGGTCGTGGCTACCCACAAAGTTCTGCCGGCTCGCCGTGCCGAACAAATTCGCTTGAGGGTAGATAACGAAGGTGTAAACTTACGCGCTGATGGTTCCGACTTTGTAACTGTAATAGCCGAAGTTACCGATAAGAACGGTAATGTGAAGCGTCTGAACAACTATTATATCAAGTTTTTTGTGGAAGGTGAAGGGCGTATCCTTGGGGATGCCGCTGTAATGGCGAATCCCGCTCCTGTGAAATGGGGAAGTGCTCCGGTGCTGATTCAGTCTACCACGAAACCGGGCAAGATAAAGGTCAGAGCCAGTGTATTGTTCGAAGGCTCCCAAATGCCTGTAAGCGGAGAACTGGAACTGACTTCTTCTGCTCCCATGTATCCATTGGTATTTGATGCAGCGGAAGAGTGTCTAATCAAACAGGTGGAGTCCTCTTCGGTAGACAAAAAGAATGACGCAGAATTGGAATTGGAACGCCTGCGCCGTGAACTGAATGAACTGAAGCTGAAAGAGGTGGAACGCCAACAGACAGACTTTGGCGAAAAGAGGAATTGATACTCCTTTTGCAACAATTTGCCGTTCCGGTACGTTTTTTAATTAACCGGAGATAGAGAGTAATGTAATATTCTTTAGGCACGGGATACGCATTCCGTGCCTAATTTTTTGTCTTTCGTATTTTATCTCTATCTTTGCGATACATAATAAATAAGGACGTATGGAAAAGTTTGAAATAGAAGAAAAGATTGTAGCCATGCTAAAGACAGTGTACGACCCGGAAATTCCGGTAAACGTATATGACCTCGGACTGATTTATAAGATTGATGTCTCCGATAATGGGGAAGTGGTGCTTGACATGACTCTGACAGCACCGAATTGTCCGGCTGCTGATTTTATCATGGAAGATATTCGTCAGAAAGTGGAATCAGTGGAAGGAGTGAACTCGGCTACCATTAACCTGGTGTTTGAACCGGAATGGGATAAGGATATGATGAGTGAAGAAGCAAAGCTCGAACTAGGCTTTCTTTAGTTACGAGTGATAATCTCATAACCAATCTCTTATAACTAATAACTCAAAACTTATGAAGAACGTTTATTTCCTCTCCGATGCCCATCTTGGCTCCCGTGCCATTGAGCATGGACGTACGCAAGAGCGACGTCTGGTGAACTTTCTCGATAGTATAAAGCATAAGGCTTCTGCTGTTTATTTACTGGGAGATATGTTCGATTTCTGGTATGAATTCCGGTTGGTGGTTCCTAAAGGTTATACCCGCTTTTTGGGGAAACTTTCCGAACTGACGGATATGGGAGTGGAAGTACATTTCTTTATAGGCAATCATGATATCTGGTGTGGAGATTATCTCACCAAAGAATGTGGCGTCATCATGCATCGTGAGCCGTTGACTACCGAAATTTATGGAAAAGAGTTCTATCTTGCTCATGGTGATGGATTGGGCGACCCGGACAAGAAGTTCAAATTGCTTCGTTCCATGTTCCACAGCAAAACATTACAGACACTATTTTCTGCCATTCATCCCCGTTGGAGTGTAGAATTGGGTTTGTCATGGGCGAAACGTAGCAGACAGAAACGGGCTGACGGAAAGGAACCGGACTATATGGGTGAGAATCAGGAACATCTGGTACTGTATACCAAAGAGTATTTGAAAAGCCATCCGAATATCAATTTCTTTATTTACGGGCATCGTCATATTGAACTGGATTTGATGCTAAGTGCCACTTCACGTGTGCTGATACTCGGAGACTGGATTAATTTCTTCTCTTATGCCGTATTCGACGGCGAGAACCTTTTTCTTGAAGAATATATAGAAGGCGAGACGCAAGTCTGAGGCGGATAGTTTCACCCCCGTTTGAAACAAAAAGTTCCAACCCGGTTTGAAACAAAAAGTTTCCCGGTGTGAAACGAATGGTTTCTCGGTGTGAAACACTTCGTTTCTCGGTGAGAAACAAACTGTTTCAAGGCATGAAACAACTAACTCGCTTAAATGGACGGAAAAAGAGCTCATGCTTGAAGTGAAAAGTCTCTACCGATAAGAAATAATTAAAGCGATAAATCCCTGCTTCAGCACTGTGAAGCAGGGATTTATTACATTATCATAGGTTATCTTCTATGGTAGTTCTGATAACAATCGCACAATTAATTATTTATTTGAAAACTAGTGTATAGTTTGAAGCTATTGGCAGGTATAGTAACAGACTGTGCATCACTGTTAGTTACATTCAATGTTTTGCCATTCAATTCATACCAATCTCCCGTGTTGCCAAAGTACACATTTGTATTAATCTGCTCATTCTTGAAATTACCTACTACAACCAATTTCTTTGTAGTGGATTCCAATCTTAGATAGCGACCTTTATCCCAATCGGAAACACTGACGTTCCAAGCTTTGAAAGCATCATTACTGAATAGCTCAGGATTATCATTGCGTAATTTCAGCAAAGTACTATAAGTGTCATATAAGCCTTTCCGATATTGTTCAGTGAAATAATCCCATTTCACAGGCTTGGCATCCGTATTCTTATCAGAACCCATTGTGCCATCGTATTTATACTTGATGGAATAATCATATCCGAGTTCGCCGAACTGCCAAATCATTTTCGGACCGGGAACGGTCAGGAAGAAGGCTGCATTTGTTTCCAGTTGTTTCATGCGGGTAGCAAGAGGTGCATCCTTAAGATTGCCAAAAGCGCCTTGCTCGTATGCAACTCTCTCTTCATCATGACTTTCCATATAATTGACCCATCCATCGGCAGGCATCCCGCTATTCCGCATGTACGAGAAGTCGGATTCACTGGATTCTCCCATTCCGGATTGACGATAGCTCTTATTCATGTTATGCCACAGCTTCATTCCTTTTTCAGCTAGGACTTTTTCTTCTGATATGTCACAGAAGTGTTCTAGAATCATTACGGCATTCGGGTTTGTAGCGTTTACAGTTTCATGGTAGGCTGCTAAAATATCAATACGGGACTGGTCGTAATTGCCGGATGAATTGGAATCACTAGACTTTTGAGTAAATCCTTTAGTTAAGTCGAAACGGAAACCATCAAACTTATACTCTTCCAGCAAGAACTTCAAGTTACGTTTTACAAATTCACGTACGAGCGGTGATTCGTGGTTGAAGTCATGAAATACGCTGAATGGGTGCGGAGCGTCGACATTGAACCACGGATTGTTCTTGGCAGTCTTACTTTCTTTCGAATTCCAATAAAGTTTAGCAAATGGATGACTGCCTGTGGCATGGTTGTAGACTACATCCAACAATACTGCGATACCTTGCTTATGACATTCATCAATGAATTGCTTATATTCCTCCTTCGTTCCATATGCTTTGTCCATTGCAAAATAATAACATGGATTGTATCCCCAGCTATTATTCCCGTCGAATTCTTGTATTGGCATCAACTCAATCGCATTCACTCCCAAGTTTTTGATGTAATCCAAATGTTTCGTAGCCTCTTTGATTGTACCGGTAGCAAGTTCGGAACCCGTTTGTGTGAAGTCACGGAACAGTAACTCATAAATAACCATATTGTCAGGATTCTCAATCTTGAAATCAGATACTTGCCAGTTGTAGGATGCCGGTTTCGTTTGGAATACAGAGACAATGCCTGTCGTCTTTCCATTCGGATACTGTATGGCACTAGCCGGATAAACTCCCTGTTCTACAAGATATTTATCGTTCGAGCCATCCAACACCTTTTCACAATAGGGGTCGCCAATACGAACGTTGCCGTCTTCTTCGCTACCCATATAATATTGGAAGCCATACTCTTTGGCGGGGTCAATGCCCGTAACGGTGTACCACCAGAAGTGTTTGTCATTATCACGCTTCATCTGATATTCAGTACTAAGTTCCCAATCATTGAAATCGCCAATCAGGCAGGCGTAATCCTTATAATTGTTATTCGTATCCAAATCGTACAGTGCGAAAGTCACAGACGTTCCGTCAGCCGATGGATGAATACCTGCTTCTTCAACCGGGCAGGCGGCTATCTCTACCGGAGCCGGTGTGAAAGTCTTGTCTCCGGTGACTGTGATAAAGAAGTCACTGGTTTTCTTTTCGTCAGTCAACGCTTCATCATTGCGGAAGAGGATGCAGACATTTTGAATGTTTGCTGCATTTTCCGGACCAAACCATTCGCGTACTGTCGGGGCAAGCGTAAAGCACCAAATATTATCCGCCACTTTCTCTGCCTTGTATTTATCTTCATTTACACCCCATTCCGTAGGAACATACATCCAGTCATTGATGCCGATGTGAACATATACATCGCCTTCGTATCCATACAAGTCGTCACCGGCTGCTGCTTTATACCAGATTTTTCCTTGCTTGTCGCCTTTGAATTTAGTAGGGTAATTATTAATTCCTTCTACCAATTCTTCGATAGACGGTTCGTGGTCCAGTTCGGGGATTTCCGGACCGGTGATTAACATCTCGTGATTTTCGTCGGAACATGCTACTATCGTGAATAGACAGAGCAACATCCAGAACATATGTCTTATATCTTTTTTCATAATGTATTTTCCATTTATTATTCTTTAATGAGGACTAGTCTACCGTTCAGATAGAATTTTATAGTATAGTTGCCGGTTACATCCATTACAATATTATCTCCTGTAAAAGGACTAGGTGCATCTAATGTTCCCCCGAAACTAATGCCAGAATCCCAATTGGAATTAACGCGGAGCTTAAATTCACCTGCTGTCATTTCCGTCTTTACAGTCCAACATTTTTCTGTTGCATCATAAGTTAATTCTTTACCGTTTTCCCATCCGCCTGTGGCTGTACCTATAATATCCATAGATGTCATTTCTGTTGCAGAGACGTATTTGTCGTCCAAATTGACTACAATGTAATAAATGCTCTGTGGTAAAGATAAGTTTCCACCATCATTTGTCATACCTTCTTTCGAGGTAAAATAGTCATATCCATAATCAAGTCCGCCATTCGAACCATCCGGCCAATAGGGCTGTGCGGTAAATTTAAAGCCACCGTTCAATTCCGACATTCCCCAATAAGC
>NZ_CABUHK010000061.1 GCF_902491285.1 uncultured Bacteroides sp.
AGGTAGAATATCGTGAAAGGCTTTCTTTCCGTTTCCGCTTCAATCCTCTCGACAAGCGTGCGCTGAACAGCGTTGCCCTGGATGCGCAGATGGAAGGCATTCCGTTGTGGGACAGGGATATCAGCCGTTATATCTATTCCAACCGCGTGCCTGTATTCAACCCGTTGGAAGATTTTCTCTACCGGCTTCCGGTATGGGACGGCAAAGACCGTATCCGTGCACTGGCAGCCACCGTTCCCTGTAAGAATCCGTATTGGATGGATTTATTCCATCGTTGGTTTCTCAATATGGTTTCCCATTGGAGAGGAAGCAATAAAAAGTATGCGAACAGTGTTTCGCCCTTACTTGTCGGACCGCAAGGAACACGCAAATCCACTTTTTGCCGGAGCATAATGCCCCCTTCCGAACGTTCCTACTATACCGACAGTATTGATTTCTCCCGAAAGAAAGATGCCGAACTTTACCTCAATCGTTTTGCTCTCATCAATATTGATGAATTTGACCAGGTGAGTTCGACACAACAAGGCTTCCTGAAACATATTCTGCAAAAGCCTGTACTGAATGTGAAGAAACCTCATGGCAGTGCCGTTCTTGAAATGCGCCGTTATGCTTCATTTATAGCCACAAGCAACCAAAAAGACCTGTTGACCGACCCTTCCGGCAGCCGTCGTTTTATTTGCATCGAGGTGACCGGAGTGATTGACACCAACCGTCCGATAGACTATGAGCAACTTTATGCACAAGCTATGTACGAACTGGAGCATGGCGAACGTTATTGGTTCGACCAGGAGGAAGAAAAGATTATGATGGAAAACAACCGTGAATTTGAACAAGTCCCGCCGGAAGAACAACTTTTCTTCCGTTATTTCCGTGCTGCGCAGTCTGAAGAAGGGGAGTGGCTATCTCCTGCCGAGATTATGGAAGATATTCAAAAAGGCAGTTCAATCCCGATGTCTGTCAAAAGGGTTAATTCCTTCGGAAGAATACTGAAAAAGCAAGAAATACCTTCCAAACATACGCGTAGCGGTACACTTTATCATGTTGTAAGACTGATAACCAGGTGATGGCAAAAATGCCATCACCCTGCCGTCACCTCTTGCTGTCACAGTCTTATCGGTTCATTACTAAACTATTAACCCCTAAACAGTGACAGATGACAGCAACTTACCAAATATATTCTTCTGTGTAGCGTTGGTAAGTTGGTTCTTCTTTTATCCCTTTATTGCGGAATAGTTGTCTGATGTAGGCTTGGTCTTTAGGCATAAGCCCCCGTTCTCCTCGATAAAACCTATAATATCCTGTTTTCCCATAGTGTCCTACCAATTGTATTCTGATACTGACTGCATCTTCATAAGGGATTCTGTCGAGCAACCGTTTTAGTCCCCACGCCACATGAACTTTGACAGCAGTCTTGAAACATTCGCATTGGTTTCCATCCGCAGGATAACGTGCCGGATTAACGATGGAGATATAAAGGTAATCGGCTGTTTCATTTTGTGCAGCTATGTAGCGCAAACATTTCGAGGCTTGTGGGCATTGGTCATTGAAACACCGGGAGAAATTGTAGGGGACAGACGGGCTGTCGGATTCTTCTTTCATCTTGTAGGGTTTATTTTATTTGTGAGATACTGTTGTAAATACGTTAATATACGGGAAAATATTCTTCGCAAAAGTAGGGCTTTATTTTGGGAATGGGAAGTGTTAGGACAAATATTATTCTCTTTTGGACAGAAAACTAGTGAACCCTAAAAATCATTGTTAGTTTTGGTTATTAATGTGTTAGTATAGGCTTCTGGATATTTATAGAATAAACTATCGTATCCTGCATAGAAATGGAACAAATAATTTGTGTTGAATTGGATTTATGATTGGTTACTGTTTCTAATAGTTAATATTATTTCCCTTTATGAATTGGGTATGACAATTTGTTGATAGAATGAATGGCTAGTAGAAAATGTTATGAAGTGTGGACTAGCTTTCAAAAAGGCTGAGAACATTAAAAAGGATTTTAGACTATCAATCTTTTGAACAGATGAAGAAAACGAGACTATTCCATTTTTTTATTTTGTCATTCTTTACTATATAATTGCTGTGAAATTAAAGTCGATTTTATACTAATATATGGTGGGGATTTATTAACTTTGCCAAAAGTTGACCATACAAAAATATATAGATGAATGATAGGTCCATATATTAGAAAGTTAAGAGAGGAAAGGGTTACTTGCTTTAATAGAGGTTGCATTGTTTGGTGTTGTTTAATAATATTGTTAAGATGATGAAACTTAACTAAAAGGGAGAATATTATCAAAGCAACTGAGGTGCGTAACTTTAGCCAAGAAAAACTGTTAATAATATGGTTAATGGGTGAAAAATGTGACGTTGTAAAGAATGAAGTTCTTGTAGAAGAATCACTAAAGATGGCCCTTGACAGAATAAATGCATTATGATTGATAAGAAAGATAAGATATCTAAAGAATATTTTGTAAATATAACCCCGTTATCCAAGATAGTAATTGGGGATTGTCTTGAAAAAATGAAGCTATTGCCTGATAGGAGTATTGATTTGATCATAACTGATCCGCCATACAATTTAGGGCTCTTTATGAAAAATAGAGGGACTAATATTAAAGGTATGAGAGATAATCACTTTGCTTTTTCTGGTTGGGATGACCTTGATTTTGCAAGTTGGTCTATACAGATGGAATTATTTCTTCAAGAATGTCATCGAATATTAAAAAAACGTGGCAGTTTGATTATATTTATGTCTATAATTAAAGTTGAAACTATAATTAATTTGGCTGTTAAAAATAAATTGTATTATAAAACAGTGGGGATATGGCATAAAACTAATCCAATGCCTCGTAATATGAATTTACATTTTGTTAATTCAACAGAAAGCTGGCTATATTTTATAAATGATGCTACTACAGGAGTGTTTAATAATAGAGGGAAAGTTATTCATGATTTTGTAGAATCTTCCACTATTAACATTTCCGAACGAAAATATGGCAGACATCCTACACAAAAACCATTAACACTAATATGTCACTTCATTGATTTACTTTCAAATGAAGGTGATATAGTGTTAGACCCATTCATGGGTAGTGGAACAACTGGAGTAGGTTGTGAGGTTTTAAATAGACAATTTTATGGAATAGAGTTAGATGAAAATTATTATTCCATTGCTAGTGATAGATTAAAAGCTAAAAAATGAAAGTTGCAGACTTATTTGCAGGGGTAGGTGGTCTGTCTCAAGGGTTTATTAAAGCAGGTTTTGAGATAGAGTTTGCTGTGGAATATGACAAAGAAATAGCTAAAGCATATGCATTTAATCATAAAAATACAGTTGTGTATGCTGAAGATATATGTGATATTGATATTAACGAAATTATAAAAAAACACCCTTTCATTGATGTTGTAATGGGTGGACCGCCATGTCAAGGATATTCTCAAAAGGGAAAGCGCATGAGTATAGACGATCCTAGAAATTTTTTATTTCAACAGTTCGTGTGGTTTGTTAAGGAATTCAGGCCCAAGTATTTCGTATTGGAGAATGTCCCAAATATTATAACGACCTCAAATGGATACTTTAAAAATCAAATTATTAATGCTTTTGAATATTTAGGTTATCAGGTGGTTTGTGGAGTTTTAAATGCATCTGATTTTGGTGTACCTCAAGATAGACGAAGAGCTATATTTATTGGGCAATTAGGGCACTTGGAAATTGGATTACCAGTCCCCAATGGTTTAAAAACGACTATACAAGATGCTATTTACGACCTTCCGTTCATTAATTCAGGCGCAGGATTAGAAGTCGCTGATTATGATAAAAAACCGTTTAGTAGTTTTCAACAAGTAATGAGAAACGGTGCTAAGAAATTATATAATCATGTTGCTACGAATCATTCTTTAAAAGCTTTAGAACGACTGGCTCTTATACCAAAGGGGAAGGGGAAAGAGGTGTTGCCCAAGGAACATAGAACTAAGTCAATATATAGTGGCACTTGGTCACGATTATTAGAAGATGGAATAGCTCCGACTATTACAACTCGATTTGACACTCCGTCATCGGGACGGTTTACTCATCCTATATTAAATAGGTGTTTAACTGTAAGAGAAGCTGCAAGAATCCAGTCATTTCCAGACACATTTATATTTGAAGGTTCTCGCACTTGTCAAATGAAGCAGGTTGGAAATGCTGTTCCTCCTATGTTGGCGTATGAGATTGCAAAAGTAATTATGAATAACGAGAATAAAACTAAATAATTATGAAAATAACTCCTGCATCTCTTATTGAAAGAGGTGAATTAAATCTTAGGCAAGGTATAAAATCTTCATTGAATGATTTGCGATCTATAGTAGCAATGTTGTATGCAATTTATTTAGCCAGTGATAAAAAAGCAATCATTGAATATACTCAAGAATATATATATGAAGGGAAAACAAAAATCACGCTTAATAATGAATTAAGAAATAAGTTAAATTCTTTATTTCCGAGAATTAGTAATGATAGTATAGATAGAGTTCCTATTTTTACGTCGCAAATGGAGGCTCTTCAGGTGGGAATAGAGTTATTTCTTAGGCTTGGAAAAGTTACATTTGTTGGTGGTCATCCAGCTTCGTCCGAACGTACAGGTGGTAACAGATTTAATAAGGCCATAAAATTTGGAACTAATATTAAGTTAATTGACTTATATTTGTCGGCATATACTGAATTGCAAAAAGAAGAATTGTTAAATAAATGGTTCTTCGTCAAATTTGGTGGTAAATTCTTTATCTCTTTATTTCCAAGTTAATAATTATCCCTTTTTACTCACTTTCATAAGAAAATATAGGCACTGACTGAATTAGCTAAATGAGCGGAGAAAAACTTACCACCAAATTTGACGAAGAACCAAATAAATGGATAAATAATGAGGACCCGAGTGACAATACAGTTAGTGAGGGTTTAAAGCAAATTTTGACAATATTTTCAGAAGAGACACAATTTAAAATACGAACCAGTGCAGGTGAAATCTCATTCCAACAAGAGGGCATATACAAAGGGCTGGTTGAAAATAATACTGTTGAAAGTAATGATATTCATGAACTGGTTGGTCCTTATCGGATTTTTAAATCATATGTTAAGGAAGGCTTACATCCATATGTTGAGGAGGATAGAACGTGCGGATTTAAACTTAAAATGCCATTGAATGAAGAGTTCGAAAGTTACCAACAATTAGTTTCA
The DNA here is from genome assembly GCF_902491285.1 of uncultured Bacteroides sp. GTDB lineage: Bacteria > Bacteroidota > Bacteroidia > Bacteroidales > Bacteroidaceae > Bacteroides. The sequence continues at coordinate 5,228 of NZ_CABUHK010000061.1, forward strand.
AATAGTCTTGATATTATTCCTAAAAGAACTGTAATAACTCAACTGGAATATATATCAAAGGAAGAAGAAAATGAGTTTTGTAATTCGACAAATCATTGTCTGCAACAGATATTTTATGGTGCTCCGGGTACCGGAAAATCTCATAAAGTTAAGCAGATTACAAAAGGTAAAAGTAAGACTGTTGTTACTTTTCATCCAGATACTGACTATTCGTCATTTGTTGGGACATATAAACCTACATTGCATGAAGATGGTAAAACAATAACATATAACTTTGTCCCACAAGCTTTTGCTAAGGCTTATGTTAATGCTTGGAAGGATACAAGTAAGGAATACTATTTGGTAATAGAAGAAATCAACAGAGGTAATTGTGCTCAAATATTTGGGGATATATTTCAACTATTGGATAGAAACTCCTTAGGGTATTCCGATTACGTAATTGATGTGGATAAAGATTTTGAAGACTATCTTAAAAAAGAACTTTCAGGCGTGTCTGATTATCCCCAAAAGATAATGGAACTGTCTAAAGATACAGGACTGGAGGAGAATTTCTCTTTTGCGAAAATTGCTCTTCCTGCAAATCTTCACATTATTGCAACTATGAATACTTCCGATCAATCTCTATTCCCAATGGATAGTGCATTCAAGAGACGTTGGGATTGGCAATATCTTCCAATAGACTATGACAAGGCTAAGGAGATTAAAATTGATATTGGTGGAGTACAATATAATTGGGGGGAGTTTATAGAGGTAGTTAATCAAAGAATTAAGGAAATTAACAATTCTGAGGATAAGCAGTTGGGAACATTCTTTGTAAAAACTCTTGATGATATTATTTCTTTTGACCAATTCCGTTCAAAAGTTATGTTCTATTTGTGGTTCGATATATATAAAGATGAAGCGGGAACTGGAGACTCTATATTTAAGCAAACGGAAGATGATAGTAAAGGTTTCTCGTTTGGAGATTTATTTGAGTCAAATGCCATTGATATAATCAAGAAATTCATGGCGTTCTTAAAAGTTAGTCCGATTAATACGATTGCAACGGAGAATGAGGACATAAATAACGCGGTGGTGTAAGCTAAATAAATATTCAATGAAGATTATATTTGAGGGAAGTAAATATGAAACCTCGTTTTTAGAAACTTATCTAAATCGTCGTTTCTTTTCACCAGCCAATAATCCGTTCTATTCGATTGTTGACTATGTAGGATATTATTATAACTCACAAATCAATGATCCTGTTATAATACTTCCCAAAGTGTTTATATATGAGAATGGATTGGCTTTTGGTAAATATTCTCCTCAAGATATTTTATCTCCTAACGCGATTACAAAAGAAAAATTTAAAAAGGATGGTAGTGACAAGTTATTATTTAGTATATCAACATGGATCTACCAAGCCATTATTCAGTTTAGAAAAAGACAAAAAGAAACCTCAATTATAGAGAATGAGGAGATAAATAATATTATATCAAATTTTGGCGATTCAGACAATACAGAGCTTGACATTATATTGAGTTTAATCAAGTTTCATAAAGAAAATCAACAGTTATTTACGCATGTGTCAAAGCTTAATCACATGGGGAGAAAAGTTGCTTGGAACAAGACTGTATCTAAGTATACACCGTATTTATGTGACAATACGCCAATATATTCTAATGTAGCTGCAAAGAAGAAAACTGTTGATTTTGATGAAGAGTTGATTGTATTATTTTACTCTGTGCTCAATTACATAAGGATAACATTTGGATTTAATATTGTTTTAAATCAAAATTATGATTTAATCAAAGGACGTGAGTTTGAACGTTTATTGGTTAATGGTACTCGTAAGCTTAAAGTAATCAAAAACAGATATTTCACAGATAAATTCGTGGCGTTATGGAAATTATTATATACATTCTTTGAGCATTCGGAGACTAATAAAAAATCGAATAAAATACAAGAGGAAGTTCTGCTTATTAAAAGCTTCAATATTGTTTTTGAAGATATGATTGATGATCTTATTGGAGATAAGAATAGCGATATTCCTCGCTATTTTAGTGACCAATTGGATGGCAAACGTGTAGATCATCTCTATCTTTACCAGTCTTTAATAATGAACGATAAAATATATTTCGTGGGAGATAGTAAATACTATAAACCGGGAAATAGTATAGGGAAGCATTCGGTAGAAAAGCAATACACATATGCTAGAAACATTATTCAATATAATATCAACCTTTTTAATAAAGATAACTTGCCTATCGGGATTAGATATAGAGATCCATTAACAGAGGGATATAATATAACCCCGAACTTTTTTATTTGTGCTTTTGTGGATCCAAATTTTGATTTTTTTAAAGATGGACTCAATGAAGAGAAAGGATCGAATACTACTGAGTTTCAATACCATTTTGAAGGAAGATTATTTGATAGGGATACACTACTTATTCAAAGATACAATATAAACTTTCTATTTGTTCTCTATGCATATACCTCACGAAGTAGCTTGATGAAAGCGAGTTTTAAAAATAAGGCTCGGAAGCAGTTCCGAGATCGGATGATTGATTTTTTCAATGTAAATTATTGCTTCTATACTGTTACTCCAATTAGTATGACTTTAGAAGATTTTGTAGATAAATACTTCCGTCAACTTAATGGCAAGATGTATAGGTCTTCATCAATGTCTGATAAGTTGATTGTGGCAATTGAAAAAACGACTTCTTCTAGCTTTAGTATCGAGGATTGTATATGTGAAAGTTTTCTACTTAGTTAAATTCTGTGTAAAGCATAAGTATTCGCTAAAGTATATTGTTTAAATGACTGTATCTTTTCGTTTGATTGTTTAGTCATGTATGTTATTTGTATCTTAATTTGTTCTTCTCTGTATTTTCTTCCATTTGTGCGATAGTATTTGTGGCAGTTATTCATAACTTGTCTTTTGCATATATGGCATTCTTGCTATAATCTTATTTAGGTGATTGTTTATTACGAAATAAGAAACGTTTTTAGTATTAATTTATTTCATAATAGTTTAATTAGAGAACGTTTGGATTGATTTTTATTTGATAAATATGAATGTTAGGCTTTATTTTATTGTATTGAAAAAGGTCATAGAATGTTTGCAAAGATAATCAAAGAAGGGATAAAGCCACCTATGGCATAACAAAGAAATATTCCAGTTATATTTTATTGAAAATAAAACCATTATTGCTTTTAATTCTAGATAAGTTACTCTATCTTTGTAAGGTAACACAAACAAAAGTGTAACCTTATATGAATCAAGACCATTGTTTAGTAGAACAGTTTGAAATGATATTTAGAGCTCATTTCTCTTCAGTGAAGTTTTTTATCAATATGTTTCTTAAATCGGAAGCAGATGCGGAAGATTTGGCTCAAGATGTATTTACCAAATTATGGACTAATTTTGAGACGTGGCAAAATGATGATGGAAAAGAAGGGTATATATACGCTATGGCAAAAAATGTTGCATTTGATTTTATCAAGCACAAAAGACTGGAAAATGATTATCGGGAGGAACAAATAAAGAAAAGTACAATTAAGGATTTGTTAGGCTTATCAGATCCGTTAAATTCGCTTTATTATAAAGAAATGCAACTAATAATAAGAATGGCTCTTGAAAACTTTCCTGAACGTCGCAGAAGGATTTTTGAGATGAGCCGTTTCAATAATATGAGCAATCAGGAGATTGCATTATCCTTACATCTTTCTGTTCGTACAATAGAGCATCAGATATATTTGTCGCTTCAAGTTTTAAAGAGAATCATTTTAATTTTATTTTTCCTGTCTTTTCTTTAAGTAGTCGGAATGTTTCAATCGTTATATATGAAATTCCAAAATCTAATATAACGATAACATGAAGAATTATTTTCAGAAAATATTATCCCTTTTTGCCCGACATAATTATTCGGAACAAACAAATCAAATGTTTTACAGGTGGTTGGTTGATAATGAATATGAAAAAGAAAAGGATGAAGCATTACAGGAACTTTATCTAGAAGCAAGAAAAAAAGGAAAAGTATTCGACCTGGAGAAATCACTGGAACGTTGGAAGTTAGATAACAATCTTACACATGTTCAACCTCAACAAAAGTCCGATAAAAAACTGTTTATGCGATTGTGGCAATCGGTAGCTGTTATATTATTAATAGTATCTATATCTTTAGGATATCTGCTTTGTAAGGCAGAGAAAGACGATTCAGGAATAACTCAGCAATGCATATCGGGCACTCAGATGAAGACATTTTTTTTGCCTGACGGAAGTCGGGTAAGCATGAATTCGAGGAGTATGTTATTATATCCCGAACAATTTACAGGAAAGTATCGCAGTGTTTTTCTAATTGGCGAAGCTAATTTTAAAGTAAAAGCTAATAAAAACAAACCGTTTATTGTCAAAACCAATGATTTTCAAATAACAGCTTTGGGAACCGAGTTTAATGTATCCGCATATACTGAAGATAATAATGTTTTTACAACTCTAATAACAGGGAGTGTTCTTGTGGAATTTGACGACTTGGGCAAAAAGAAGTTGCTTAAGCCAAATGAACAATTGGTGTATAATAGGAAGAGACGTCAAGATACTCTGACTTATCCTGATATGAAAGATGTGACAGCATGGCAAAAAGGTGAGTTGGTATTTAATCGAAAGACTATAACGGAGATTATAACGATATTGGAACGTAAGTACGATTGTAAGTTCTTTAATAATCAGCATAGCTTAAAGAATGATCGTTATAGTTTCAGGTTTAAAGATAATCCACCTTTGTCTGAAGTTATGGATGTTATTGTTGATGTAGCAGGAGATTTATGTTTTAAGATAGAACATGATAAATGCTATATTATGCAGAAATAATTTTGATATTAGAAAGTTAAAGCGGTGGAAGGTATGTCGAATAACTAAAACGGAGAAAGGAGGAATTATTAAGCTTTTAGAACGCATTACCTAAGCGAAATAGTAACTATATAAAAAGTAATACTATATGAAAAATTTGAAACACTTCTTGTTACTCATTGTAGCAATGGTGGCAGGAACTTTGATCATAAGTTGCAGTAGTGATGACTACATGGGAGAGGCACAACAACAAGGTATTTCGCCAACTACTCGCGGCGTCAGCGACAAGATGCCGAAGTTGACTACTTATATTGAAACTAATGATGTAAATCCTCTAAATGCAGGAGAGTACTATTTTACAGGTACGGATCCGCAAGAGCAGGTGATTGATAATGTGATTCTGTTTGCTTCTAATATTCGGGGTACGGCTAGTACTGTTCAATTGTATCATAACAATAATCAGTCTCATATATTGACCAATGCCGGTACGCTTATCGCTCCTTTACAACAGAAAGGTATCAGAGTCTCTTTAGGGCTGTTGGGTGATCACACCGGAGTGGGGTTCTGTAACTTGACACCGGCCATGATTGAACGTTTTGCACAACAGATTGCCGCTTGTGTTAAGCAATACAATTTAGATGGTGTGGATTTTGACGATGAATATGCAGACTATTGGAAGGCACCTTCTAATTTGCCTTCACCAAGTACTACGATTTTTGGAAATCTTGTAAAAAGAGTGCGTCAGTTGTTGCCTGATAAGCTGATTACAGTATTCAGTTTTGGTGGTTATACAAATTTTGATGCGACTACAATGAACGCCATTAGTTACATGTGGCCTGATTTCGGAGCGGATTGGAGTACTCCGGCCGGATTAGGGAATAGCAAATGGGCAAAGATGTCAATACACTGTACGGATGGTAGGCCAAGTGCAGGTGTGATACAAAGTAGCGCTGCAAATTATAGTGGCTATGGCGCCATTATGATGTTCAATCTACGCGAGTCTGGTCAAACAAGCTTAATGAATAACTTTGCTTCAAGAGTTTGGGGAGGCAAGACCGTATCTCGTACGACGACTATCTATGCGAAGAATTATTAAGATATCAGGACGCTCCATGTGAATGAATTGAAGACTGGAAGTGATAGACTTTCAGAGAAGGACACTTCCGGTCTTTTATAAATTAACCTGAATATACAAACTGCAGATGCCTTTCATTTGTTGATAGGCACTGCTTAATAATAAAGATATATGTGAAAAAGTATCTATGCCAGAAATCTTTCTGCATTGGATATGAAATCGAAAATTAAAACAGATAGACATGTGTTGCGAATAAAAAAGTTAGCAAACTAATACTTAAAATTCATGTTACACAGTTATACATTGAAAAATGATAAGAAGGCAAAAGGGATAAGATTTGTGTTGTTTTTATTTATGGTTGTAATACAAGCTACAGCTTTTGCCCAAGGTGGTATGAAAATTACTATTCAAAAAGAAAATATAACTGTTATTGAAGCACTGAAAGAAGTGGAGAAGCAATCAAAGCTTTCAGTAGGATATAACGATTCGCAATTAATTGATAAACCGGCTATCAATCTCAATTTGAAAAATATTGATTTGGAAAAAGCCCTCTCGATTATCCTTAAAGGAACAGGATTTACTTATGGAATTAAAAGAAATTATATTAATATTATTCCTCAACCCAAAACAGGAGCTGTGGTTATTAAACAGGTAACAGGCAGGGTTGTTGATGAGAAAAATGAACCTCTGATAGGAGTAAATATACGGGTAGAAGGGACTGATGATGGAACTGTTACTGATTTGGAGGGTAAGTACGTCATAAAAGCTTCTATAGGTAGTATATTAAGCTTTACTTATATTGGCTATATTTCGTCTTATGTAAAAATAGCAGATAAGAATGTATACAATATACAAATGTCTGCTAACGTAGAGGCGCTAAATGAAGTCGTTGTAACTGCCTTGGGTATCAAGAGGGAACAAAAGGCTCTGAGTTACAATGTACAACAGGTAAAATCCGACCAGTTGACAAATGTCAAGGATGTAAACTTTATTAATAGCCTGAATGGCAAAGTCGCAGGAGTTAATATCAACAGTAGTTCTTCAGGAGTAGGTGGAGCTAGCAAGGTGGTGATGCGTGGTACAAAGTCGATAGAACAAAGCAGTAATGCACTGTATGTTATTGACGGTATTCCCATGTTTAATTTCGGAGGTGGCGGTAGTATGGAGAATGGTTCACAGGGAGTGACTGAAAGCATTGCCGACATCAATCCGGATGACATTGAAAGTATCTCAGTGCTAACTGGAGCAGCAGCTGCCGCCCTTTATGGAAGTAATGCGGCAAATGGAGCCATCGTTATTAATACGAAACGTGGCAAAGTTGGTAAATTGCAGGTTTCTGTGTCTAGTAATACCGAATTCGCTAAGCCATTCGTACTTCCATATTTTCAAAATCGCTATGGTACAGGCAGTTCGGGAAAAGCAGGTAATTCTACTACGTTGAGTTGGGGGACTTTATTAAATGACGCATCTCGTAGAAACTATGAACCACGTGATTTCTTTGATACGGGGATAACTTATACCAATTCCGTTACATTATCAACGGGAACAGATAAGAATCAGACCTTCTTTTCTGCTGCTGCGGTTAATTCGGAAGGGATTGTACCGAACAACCGTTACAACCGTTTTAATTTCACCTTCCGTAACACTACAAACTTTCTGAATGACAGGATGAAGCTTGATGTAGGTGCAAGTTATATTATTCAGAATGACCGCAATATGACTAATCAAGGTGCTTACTCAAATCCGATAGTTCCTGTTTATTTGTTTCCACGTGGCGACGACTTTAATTTGATAAAAGTGTTCGAACGTTGGGATCCGGCCCGTAAGATTAAAACCATGTTTTGGCCTCAAGGGGAAGGAGACTTGCGGATGCAGAATCCTTATTGGATCGCTTATCGCAATTTACGGACGAATGACAAGAAGCGTTATATGCTGTCTGCCTCTTTAAGTTATGATATTACAGATTGGCTGAATATTTCAGGGCGTGTTCGGGTTGATAATTCCAGTACCAAATATGAACAAAAATTATATGCAAGTTCCAATACTACTCTTACTGAAGGTAGTGCGCAGGGATTTTATGCTATATCTAAACCTGACGAAACACAAGTGTATGCTGATGCGTTGGCAAATATAAATAAACGTTTGGGTGATTATTCTATTGTGGTCAATATCGGGGCGAGCATCGTAGATAATAAGTATGACGAATTGAGTTATCGTGGACCGATACGTGCCAATGGTATTCCCAATGTTTTTAATGTGTTTGATCTTGACAATACTCAGAAGAAAGCACGTCAGGATGAATGGGAAGAGCAGACGCAGTCTATATTTGCCAGTGCTGAAGTAGGGTGGAAGAGTATGTTTTATCTTACGCTGACCGGCCGTAATGACTGGGCGTCACAGTTGGCAAACTCATCTTCTACTTTTTTCTTTTACCCGTCAATTGGACTTTCGGCTGTCGTCTCTGAAATGGTGAAACTACCTTTTTTCGTGGATTATCTGAAAGTGCGCAGTTCGTTTAGTTCGGTGGGTATGCCTTATCCTCGTAACTTGACATCGCCTACTTTTGAGTATGACGAAACTACTCAAACGTGGAAGCCGAAAACACATTATCCCATTGGTGACCTTAAACCTGAACGGACCGATTCATGGGAATTTGGCTTGGATATGCGGCTTTTCAAGGACTTTAATCTCAGTTTGTCATGGTATTTGGCTAATACGTTTAATCAGACGTTCGATCCGAAAATTTCCGTATCATCCGGATATACTACCATTTACCTTCAAACAGGATATGTACGTAACCAGGGAGTAGAGCTTTCATTTGGTTACGGACATACATGGAAGAAAGATTTTCGCTGGCAAAGTAATTTTACATTAAGCCATAACAAGAACAAAATTATAGAATTGGTAAAGGACTATATACATCCGGAGACTGGTGAGCCTATAAATAAAGATCGGCTGGATGTAGGCGGACTCGGAAAGGCCAGATTCATATTGAAAACAGGAGGTTCGCTGGGTGACCTTTACACACAGTCTGATTTGAAGCGGGACGACAATGGAATGGTAGAAATTTCTCCTGCGGGTACATTAGTAACAGTGAATAATCGACCTGATATTAAATTAGGAAGTGTTTTCCCTAAATGTAATTTGGCATGGAACAATCAGTTTTCATGGAAAGGGTTTAATGTAAGTGCTTTAGTTACTGCGCGTATAGGCGGTATTGTTTATTCGGCTACTGCAGCGGCTATGGATCAATATGGGGTGTCTGAAAGTTCGGCGGTTGCCCGTGATAATGGTGGGGTATTAGTGAATGGACGTAATAGAGTGGATGCACAGACATGGTTCACGGCTATCGGTTCACAAAGTGGTCTGCCACAGTATTATACTTATAGTGCTACCAATATTCGATTGCAGGAGGCGGCTATCGGTTACACGCTTCCACGTAAATGGTTGCATGATGTATGCGATATTCAGTTGTCTGTTGTGGGACGCAATCTCTGTATGATTTATAATAAAGCTCCTTTTGATCCGGAAGCCGTTGCAACGACTGGTAACTATTATCAAGGGATCGACTTTTTCATGTTGCCGAGTACCCGTAATGTCGGTTTGAATGTGAAAATCAACTTTTAACAGATAAAAAGTAGTTACTATGAAATATATAACATCTATCATAAAATTGTTTTCGCTAGCACTATTGCTTATTGTCGGTTACGCTTGTACGGATAATTTCGATAAAATCAACCGGAAGGATTATCAGGTTGACAAAGAAGAGCTGGGGCGTGAAAGTTATAACGTAGGCGCCAGTCTTAAAGGATTACAAGGGTTGGTGATTCCTACGGAAGAACATCTCTATCAGTTTGTTGAAGCACTTGGCGCAGGTGCGTTTGCCGGTTACATTGGTTGTACTGTAGAATGGACGGCTAAGTTTGAAACGTATAATCCACCAATAGATTGGCAAGAAGCTCCTTTTTCAGATTTAGTCACCCGTACTTATCCGTTTTATCGGGACTTGTTGGACGAAACGGATGATCCTGTGGCGTTGGCATTGGGAAAACTGTTTCGTGTAGTCATCATGCAGCGTGTGACAGATATGTACGGTCCGATTCCTTATTCAAAAATCATTTCTAAAACAGGTAAGGTTTCTCTTACCGTACCTTATGATTCGCAGGAAGAGGTATATAAGCAAATGTTCAGTGAATTGGACGAAGTGAGTGATGTCCTTAGGGATAATCTCAATTTGAGTGCGGAAGCTTTTCGTAAATTTGATGATGTATATCAAGGCGATCTTTCCAAATGGCTCAAATTTACTAATTCACTCAAATTGCGTATGGCCATGCGCTTGACTTATGTACCGGAAATGCAGGCGGAAATACAACGAATAGCCGAAGAAGCTGTAACGGCAGGCGTAATGACGGAAATAAATGATAACGCTTTCTTGAAAGTGGAAGAAAATAGGGTTGCTATGATTTTTAATGACTGGAATGACCAGCGTGCGGGGGCTGATATTATCTCATATATGAATGGTTATAAAGATCCGCGTCGGGAAAAGATGTTCACTACAGTGAAAATGACTGTATATGATGAAAACTTCCAACCGCAAGAGGTTGATGGATACGCGGGTATTCGTATTGGCATTGATGTGACTACCAAGGATGAGATGGTAAATGCATACAGCATACCGATTATCAGCAGTACCAGTCCTTTTTTATGGATGAATGCCGCAGAAATCACTTTCTTACGTGCCGAAGGTGCCTTGCGAGGTTGGAATATGGGTGGGGAAGCTAAAGATTTATATAATATGGCGATAGCCCTTTCTTTTGAACAATATGGTCTGTCGGGCTCTGAAACCTATGCAGAGAATTCGACTGACACTCCGGAAGCGTACAATGATCCGACATTTGCTTATACTGATTGGGAAGGTCCGAGAAGTACTATTACTATTGCTTGGGAAGATGGTGCGGATAATTTTGAACGTAATCTTGAACGTATCATCACTCAAAAATGGATTGCTAATTTCCCTTTAGGTGTTGAGTCATGGAGTGAACTCCGCCGTACAGGATATCCTCATCTTATGCCGGTTATAGAAAACAAAAGTGGTGGTAGCATCAGTTCCGAGCATATGATCCGTCGTTTGTGGTATCCGCCTACAGAATATACTGAAAATCTTTCGAATATCAATTTGGCGATAGGTATGTTAGGAGGTCCTGACAATGGGGGAACGAGATTGTGGTGGGATAAGAAATCTTATCTCAATTGACGAGAGAGTTTGAATACGAATAAAAGAATGAAAAAGAATTTATATGAAAACAATAATATGTAAACAATTCATTTATAGTCTTCTGTTTTTAACGGCTTTTTTATTGCCTGTTGCTTGTGATGACTGGAATGAACCTGAAATTGTAGATATTGATATTAATAGTGCGAAAGAACAGAATCCGGAACTATGGGCGCGTTATATGCAGGCATTACGTACCTACAAACAAAGTGAACATTACTTGTCATATGCGCACTTTGATAATTCTCCGGAAAAATCGCTAAATGAAGGTAGTTATCTTCGGTCATTGCCGGATTCGTTGGATATTGTGACCTTGGGTAATTCTCATCAAATCTCTGATTATGATCGGGAGGATATCCCTCTATTGCAGGAAAAGAGTATTCGGGTGCTTTATTTGATAGATTATGTAGCTCACGCCTCTTCCTTAACAGATATCACGGCATTAAATAGTTGGTTGGATAAAGAAATTGCTACGTCGGCCGAACTCAATCTGGACGGATTTGCTTTTACCGCTCTTCCGCTCTATAATGGAACTGATGCTGAATTGGCATCGTATAAAGAGAAATCACGGCTGATTGTTTCTAAATTATCTACTGCTACGGGACAGGATAAATTATTGGTATTGGAAGGAAATCCGGCTTTCGTTGATGAAGCAGACTTTGACAAATTGAATTATATTGTGTTGAATACTGCAGAGTTGACTAATGTTACCGATTTGAAATTGCAGGTGACGGGGATTCTTGCCAATAGTTTATTGTCTAAAGATAAATTATTGTTATCTGTTCAAATGGGCGGACAAGTAATTGATGAGACTGGTGTAAAACAAGAGGCTGTAACTTTAATGACTGACCGTGTGGTTGCTCTTGGTCCATTAGCTGGATTGGGAATTTATGCTATAGGCAATGATTATTATAGCCCGATAAGGAATTACGAGATTACACGAACGGCTATTCAACTAATGAACCCATCGAAATAAAAAAGAATTAATATGAAAAAGAATCTTATCATACATTTTATATTAGTATTGTTACTGAAAATAGGAGTAACAGGGTGTACCGAAGAGACTATCTCAATGAATGCGGACAGAATGCCTGACGAGACGGCTATGGATAATATTGCAGGTGTCCTGCGTAACACAACTACATTGACTAATAAAGCATTTATTGAGTTGACGGAAGGGGACGAATCTGCCACAGAGGAAATATTCTATTCACTGTCACAATCAGCCGGAAGCAGGTTGACTGTCACAGCCGTTGTAAACGAGAAGCTTGTAGAAGGTTATAATGAGGAAAACAATTCTAAATTGAATACATTGCCGGCTGGGAATGTGCAGTTCGAAAATGGCGGAGTTCTTTTAATAGATGCTGGAGAACAAAAATCTGCCAAAATCAAATTTACTATATCCACAGCTGGACTGAATACTGATACTCCATATCTTTTGCCATTAACTATGGAAGAAATACCTACAGGAGTAAAGGTGGATACTAAGAAACAGGTGCTTTATTATATTGTGAATATTCGGAAAAGAATAACGACTTGTTATCCTAATAACCAGTATGAACAAATAGATATGCCGCCAATGCTACCTGATGCATTTGTTGTTTTCTATGTGAATACTTCAACTTATCAACCGTTGATAGCTGATGTTTATGGAATTCAAAAAATTAATCAGATAGATTATACTCAAACTTTACATAATATAGGTAGTATCGTGAATCTACGAATTGTGACAATGGACTATGAGTCTGCAACAGGACGTGCACTGCTCAATTTGAGTAGTGACATACGTGATGTGTTGGAAAAGGCGGATAAGTTTATTCGTCCGCTTCAGGAACACGGACGTAAAGTATGTCTTAGCATTGAAAATGGTAATAAAGGATTTGGCTTTTGTAATTTAAACGATATGCAGCTTGCAGATTTTGTTCAACAGGTGAAAAATGTGGTAGAACTTTATCGTTTGGATGGAATAAATCTTTGGGATAAAGTGAGTACTTATAACAAGGAAGGTATGTTTGCTATGAATACAGTCTCTTATCCTAAACTAATAAAAGCATTGCGGGATGCACTTCCTGAAAAGTTGCTGACAGTTGTTGATAAAGGAGAAGCTACTGAATATTTCTATGATGTAAATCGATGTGGTGGCATTGAGGTAGGTAAATATATAGACTATGCGTGGCATGCGTATGATAGTGGAAAAGAAGTGGTACAGATTATAGAACCATGGGACGCAGAGCATCCTTATAGTGAATATACTCGTAAACCTATTGTAGGGCTGGCGCCGGAATGTTATGGAAGTCTGGTTATTCCATTATATGAAAAAGGAGAAAATCCTTTGAGAGATAAATCGCAATATAGGATGGTGGATTGGAAAATGAATAAACGTAAGAAAAATAACATTGTTGTATATGCGTTTGATCTTACAGCCAATGAGCAAAATATGTATGAAGGAATGGTGAATGATATTGCGATAGGAGATGGCATTAACGCTATGATGGATGATGGTGCTTATTGGGGGCAATCCATCTATCCTCCTTATGATTGGGGATTTATTTCCGGTGAGTATTCTTATACTTATAAACCATTGGACTGGCTTTTGCGCCAGATGTATAATGTGTATTCAAAAGGATGGGTACGTCCGTCCGGAATGTGAGAAGATAGATCTTGAAACTAAGATACAATGAGTCTGATAATTCAAAACAAAGAATATAATGAAAATAGAGAACAATTGTTTGATCATAGTCTTCCTGTTATTAATAACAGGTTGTGACAACAAAGATTATAGTAAGGAATCTCCTTTTGGTAATAGTGTATATATTGATGCGGCGAAAGTGAAGGATATAGCTAATTTTACATTTAATAATCTTAAACAGGATGGACAGCAACAGATTTCTGCTGTACTGGCATATCCTGCCGAACAGGATATAGATGTCAGTTTTCGGACAGATCCTTCATTGATAAGTTATTATAATGCACGTTTAGGGAATAATTATGCAATGTTGGATGCTAAGTATTATAAGTTTTCTACCCAGCACGTTGTCATTCCTAAAGGAAATGTAGATTCAGAAATGGTCACTATTGAATTTTCCAACCTGATAGACTTGGATATTGACACTAGCTTTCTATTACCTGTTACTATTGGAGAAGCATCAGGAGGGATGAGTATATTGGGCGGATCTAAAAATATCTGTTACATAGTGCGTCGTTCCAGTGCTATAACTACTGCTGTCAGTCTTGCTAACAATTATTTTGAGATACCGGGATTTGTTGCCGGTAGTCCTACTGCTAATGTAGTAAACGGATTGAAGCAACTTACTTTCGAAGCTGTTGTTCGAGTGAATAGATTTGATCCTCTTACCGAAATCTCATCCATTATGGGTATTGAGCAATATTGTTTGTTACGTTTTGGTGATTCTGGCTTTCCTAGACAGCAATTGCAATTTGCGGCTAATGAAATGAAATTTCCAAATGCTAATGATGGTAAGCTGTTGCAACCTGGTGAGTGGTATCATGTTGCCGTTACTTATGACACAGAGACAAAGGCTGCTATTATGTATGTAGATGGCAAAGAGCAGAGCCGCGTTGACGATTACGGAAATGGGGAAGCCATAAACCTTGGAAAACAGAAGAAAGGAGACTTTATGTTTAAGATAGGACACTCTTATGGAGACCCCGACGATATGAGTCGGCAATTAAATGGAGAGATTTGTGAAGTACGTATATGGAATGTGCTCCGTTCACAAGAAGAGATTTACAGGAATATGTATGATGTTGATCCCCGAACTACTGGTTTGAAAGCTTACTGGAAGTTCAACGAAGGTAAAGGAAATAACATTGCAAAAGACTTGACCGGTAATGGAAATGATGCTGTGGCTTATACAACTGCTATATGGCCGGAGGGGATTGAAGTACCGCAGAAAAATAAAGAGTAGCTTTCGGGAATAATATCTTGAAATGAAATTAGTGCAAATAAATCACCTTTGTTACATTGTGTTTCAAAGGTGATTTTTCTGTTTAGATTCAATTCTTTAAAATATCAGTCATTTTATCTTAGGCGATATATAATGTGCATTTGCTATAAGAATAATGCTTGGTGCTTTGGTTTTCTCGGATTTTATGTTCACCTTTGTATTGCATTACAATATTTAAGTCGTTTATATGTCTTAGGAGATCCTTAGTTGTCGTCAGTTGCAGGTATATATATACTTTGCAGTTAATGATAGTACGGCTCTGTGTTCCTCGTGTGGTAGGTTAATTACCCCACTCATATCCTAGGCTGCGGCTAATAGATTTGTAATGCAGCGGGGGATCAGGGTCGTATCTTTTTATTGATATTTTTATATACCATTCTGTATTATTTTATAATAAAACATTGATTTTATTGGCTTTATAAGGAAATAGTCTTATCTTTGTAGGGCATTACATGTCTATTTTGCCGACTGGAAGCCAAGGAGCCTTTAGTCGTAAACGACTACGAACATATTAAAAATATGTTCGTAGTTTCGCGATATTACGGTTCTGTCCCCGTGTGGAGGGTTAATGCCCCCACTGTATCCTAGGCTTCGGCATAGATATGTAATGCAACGGGTCAGCAGGACCGTATTTTCTTATAATTGATCTAGAAAACTTGACTCTGTAAAGACCCTGTAAATGACCTCGCAAATGACCTTGTAAATGGGGGGATTTAGCAATATGACTATTATTTTATGTATCGCTTATCGTATTGATTGAGTAATGAAGCGTGCGATATGGTTTAATAATTATGGCAGAGTACAATTCTAAAAGTTATGTTTTGGCGTTCGGGATAAAACTCTTTTTCCTCTAACTGAACTATCTGAAAAATTCAGATAGTTGCATATTATTATACTTCTTCTGATTTGTAATAATGGAAGTTTTTATCTTTCTGTATACTAATCTATGTGTTGACTTCCTATTGTAAATGCAATGCTTCGTTTAACTTATCTACAATAACTTTCTTCTCATTACTACCAATAGTAGACAATCTCACCAACGGAATACCATACAACTCCAATATATGATCCTTTTTAACATCACGTTCCGCCTGCCTTGTCCCAGATTTATGATACATATAACCGTCCGTCTCAATAGCCAATACCGGTTGTTTACTCACACGATTATAAATCAGAAAGTCGATATGGGTATTAATATTTGCAGCATATTTGCTCTCTTCAGCATTTAGCAGAGAATAGTCCTGAATCAACATATAAAGAGGTAAATGGCAAATGATATTCAAATGACGCATATTGATGTTCTCTTGCAGAATGTCTTCTATCAAGGCGAAAGTCAGATTCTCGGAATCATATTCGGATATTTTCTTATGTTTCTTTAAATAGGCGATTCGGGCATCCGTATATTGTTCGTATAGATAATCGAATATGGAATGAATCTTACTGGCGATGACTGTACCGTTATTGTATTCGATGTAGGCAATCAGGTCGCTGATATTACAATCTTTGGGCTGTTCGTTTCCTGATACGACCAGATAGAACTGCTGTTTGGCCCGGGAAACTGCGGCATTCAGCAGATTCGGATCATCGGAAAAGGACGTGATGGTGTCATCGACCGTAGTCATAATGATAGCATCCTTCTCTCTTCCCTGAAACTTATGGACTGTTGCTACATCAATACTTTCTTCAAGTGCGGATTTAACGGCATTTACTTGCTTGTTATATGGGGCAATGACACCTATCTCATCCGTATCATAGGATAGGGCAGGTAACACTTCTTCTTTGATAACATCTATTTCCCGTTGATTCAGATGGCTGCGGGAATGGTTGCCTTTGGCGGTTCTTATGGCACGGATTACGTCCTTTTCTCCTTTATCACGTGTCATGATAACAAGATTTCCGCCATAAAATTTCTGATTGCAGAAGTTGATGATTTTAGGGTGGCAACGATAATGCTCCCGTAATAAAGTCTGCGGTACATTCGGAATCACTTTGCAGACAGATTGCAGGAAACTCATACGGGCACAATCATATTCTGCCTTAATCAGACATGCGTTAGCGATAAAGTCCAGCTTTTCCTTGTTTTCTTCCGTGACTACATTGGGGAGCTGCATAGTATCGCCGACAATGATTGCATTTTTAGCGCATGACAATGCCAAAGCACCTGTTTCTACCGAAACCTGTGAAGCTTCATCCATAATCAGATAATCATATACGGTATCCCGATGCAGGCTACTTAATGATGAAAATGTAGTGCTTAGTATAATCGGATACTCCTTCTGTACTTCCCGCCAATTATCTTTCAGGTCTTCTAAAGTAAAGACTGGTTTGTCATGATTATTACCATAAGTATGGAATAACTTGTTTTTCAGATATTTCATCGATGCATCAGCCATTTGCTTAGCCATTTCCACCGCATCTTTGTTGGCTAGTTCCTTTTCTAATGTATCTATCTCAACTTCCAGTTCTGAATGTTTTGTCTGGTAGAATAAGATTTGGAAGTCAGCGATAATCGAGGTCATCTCCCGCTTATAGAAATTCTTGTCGGGGATTTCACAAACCGTTTTACTTTTGAATCTGAAGAACAGCCATTTCAACCGTTGTATAAAAGCTGAGATTCCTCGGAAACTTGATGTCTGCTCTTTTTCCGCAAATTGTTGACATTCGTTCCATAAGTTCAGAAGAGCGGCAGATTTGGAGTTTCCACGTAGTTTTATAGCAGATTCTTTAGTGCCGAATTCTTGCAGGTAATGCTGCCATTCTATTTTCAAGGCTTGTATTTCCTGTCTTGCCATGGCAAGACGTTCCTGTTTGGAAAATATGCTTTTGAGTTCTTCCGTTTGATGATGTATCTTATCGAGAAACAAGGGCTGATCGGCTTCCGCATTATGCCACGATTCGAAATTCTCCGGATATTGTTTTTCTTCTTGAGTCTCTATGAATTTCTCTTTGTTGGCTGTGCTGCCGAGCAATGCAACGATAAATCCCATATCGTATTTGGATAACTTCTCAAGTACATTTACAATGGCGGAGTTATTATTAGATACAACCTGAACAGTTTTGCCACGCACCAGAATATTGGCGATAATATTCAGGATAGTCTGCGTCTTTCCGGTTCCCGGCGGACCTTGTACAACACTTATCTGGTTCTCAAAAGCTGTCTGGACTGCCTTTTGTTGGCTGGCATTACAACCGAAAGGGAAAATCAGGGTCGATGTATTTTGAGTCTGCAATTTATACTTTTGAGGATTCAAATATACGGCAATAGCCCTGTCATCCGCGATAAAGTTTATCTTTTCATATTGTTTAGCCAGTAGTTTCGTACCGTCGTCAGCTTTCAGTTCATTCACCTCCGCTACTTTTTTCAAATATCCGAATATGTCTTTTGAACAAGTTTCTGCCAGGCATGATCTTATGATTTGTAAATCTTTACCTTTATAATCATACTCTTTCCCATTTTGGAAACGAATATGCCAGTAACTTTCCGAACCGCTCTTAAAAACGGATAGTGTCTCGATGTTTGATAAAGTTCTCTCTTTAGTGGCTATTTGATAATTGGCAGGATCCGGTTTGTCAGGATGAGTCAGCCAGATAACATTTTCTTCTTTGTAAGAATAGACGCTGGAAGAATTTCGGAATATGATGCTGTGATTGCCGTTATTATTCTGGCAACTCTCTATTTCGGCAGTCTTGATTTGACCTTTTATGATAATGAGATTTTCGGAAGTGTCTATCATAGGCTTATGGACGGATGTGATTAACTTGTGCTGATGTTCTTATTATTTATCGGTTATTTCGCAGCTAAAAGTAAGAGTAATTTCTTGAATACCCAAAATAGAAGCAGAAAAAATGCAAAACTACTTTATCAGGTCGTTTATTGCTATTGGGTAAGGGGCGATTTCGTTTCATGTAATCGAATGTGATATAAGGTCTGTGTTTCCTGATGAAATCATTATCTTTGCAAGGGAATAGAACTATTAATTAACAAAGAGGATATAATGCTTACATACACATACGTTGAACACGGAAAATTTGAATTACGGGAGAAGCCGAAACCGGAAATAATAGATTCACGGGATGCAATCGTGCGAGTGACTCTTGGCAGTATTTGTACCAGTGACCTTCATATCAAGCACGGCAGTGTGCCGCGTGCCATACCCGGAACGACAGTCGGGCATGAGATGGTAGGTATTGTAGAAGAGGTAGGGGCTGATGTCACCTCTGTCAAGCCCGGAGATAGGGTAACAGTGAATGTCGAAACTTTCTGCGGAGAGTGTTTCTTTTGCAAGCGGGGATATGTCAACAACTGTACTGACCCAAATGGCGGTTGGGCTTTGGGTTGCCGCATTGACGGCGGTCAGGCAGAATATGTCAGAGTTCCTTATGCTGACCAGGGACTGAACCGTATTCCTGATACAGTCAGTGACGAACAGGCTTTGTTTGTGGGTGATGTGCTTGCGACAGGCTTTTGGGCGGCCCGTATCTCAGAGATTTCCGAAGATGATACTGTGCTTATTATTGGTGCCGGGCCTACCGGAATCTGTACTTTATTGTGTGTGATGTTGAAGAAACCGCGGCGTATCATTGTCTGCGAAAAGTCTCCTGAAAGAATCCGGTTCGTACGTGAACATTATCCTGACGTATTGGTAGTGGAACCTGAAAACTGCAAGGATTTTGTGATTCAAAACAGTGAGCATGGTGGTGCTGATGTTGTTTTGGAGGTGGCTGGCAGTGAGGATACTTTTCGCTTGGCGTGGGAATGTGCCCGTCCCAATGCTATTGTGACTATTGTAGCTCTTTATGACGAGCCGCAACTGCTCCCTTTGCCTGATATGTATGGCAAGAACTTAATTTTTAAAACTGGCGGAGTCGACGGTTGTGACTGTGCGGAGATTCTAAATCTGATTGCAGAAGGCAAGATAGATACTACTCCTCTTATTACGCACAGATTTCCACTCCATGAAATAGAGGAAGCCTATCGTGTCTTTGAGAACAGACTGGATGGCGTCATTAAGGTAGCTATTTATAAATGACCTGTTCAGTGAATGAAATGCTCATATGTTTAATCGAAAGTAATAAATAATTGTATGCCTATTATCGAAATATCATCTTTATCTCATCCCGGAGTTGAAGTATTCAGTACTCTTACTGAAATACAGTTACGTAATCGCATCGAACCTGATAAGGGTATTTTTATCGTAGAAAGTCCAAAGGTTATCAAGAGGGCTTTGGATGCCGGTTATGAACCTTTGGCTATTTTGTGTGAACAGAAACATATTACCGGCGACGCCGCTGATATTATTGAACGTTGTAGTGATCTGCCTGTCTATACGGGTAGCAGAGAATTACTTGCTGAGCTAACCGGCTATGTTCTGACACGTGGTGTGCTTTGTGCCATGCGTCGTCCTATGCCACGTAGTATGGAAGAAGTATGTCGGGAAGCCCGGCGTATTGTTGTAATCGAAAGTGTTGTCGATGCAACCAATATCGGCGCTATTTTCCGTTCGGCTGCTGCCCTTGGAATTGATGCCGTATTACTGACACGCAATTCTTGTGAACCGTTAAACCGTCGTGCGGTCAGAGTATCTATGGGAAGTGTGTTTTTTGTACCATGGACTTGGATGGATGACTCTCTTTCTGAACTAAAGAATTTGGGCTTTCGTACGGCTGCTATGGCACTCACGGACAATTCTATTTCTATTGATAATCCTGTCTTAGCGAATGAATCAAAATTGGCTATCATAATGGGCAACGAAGGGGACGGACTTTCGTACGATACGATTGCTGAGGCTGACTATGTAGTCCGTATCCCTATGGCGCATGGCGTTGATTCGCTCAATGTAGCTGCTGCGGCGGCTGTTGCTTTTTGGCAACTTCGTGTTCCGCAATCCTGAGATGAGTACATTACAAACTTATCTTTATTTGCTGATAACATAAATTGCCACTATAACAAAATAGGATAGCAATTCAAAATTGCTATTCTCCACTAATGGTGGCTACGATTCGTCGATTACCACCATAATCCCGGAATTCACAGAGATAGATGCCTTGCCAAGTTCCGAGATTCAGCTTTCCGTTTGTGATGGGGACTGTAATCGACGTGCCTATGATTGAACTTTTTGCATGAGCCGGCATATCGTCATCTCCCTCTAAGGTATGTTGGTAATATGGTTCACGTTCTTTCACCAAGTGGTTGAAAATGCTTTCCATATCGACGCGAACATCAGGGTCGGCATTTTCGTTGATACTCAATCCGGCAGAAGTATGTTTGATAAACAAATGCAATAATCCGACTTTGGGTAATGGTGGCAGATTACGTAATATTTCTCCGGTTATAAGATGAAAGCCACGTCTGCGTGACTGTAATTCAAATTCTACTTGTTTCCACATATTATTAGTTCTATATTTCAGGAACTGTACTTGTCGTCATATATTGATTGATAAGTAAAAATACGATTGATGCCAGATAAGGTTCTACTTACCGATGCAAAAATGTTGAAAAATATTCTGAAGTACCATATCATTCGTAACTTCCCCCGCAATATCCGAAATGAAGAAAATGCACTCACGTATATCCTGCGAAAGAAAATCACCTGATATATGCATATCCAGTCCATTCTGTACTCTATGAATAGCATCCAAAGCTTTGCTTAAAGCTTCGAAATGTCTTACATTTGTTACGATTATATCATTCTGGGTAACCGTAGGTAAATGCGCAGCATCAATAAGCATTTTTTGTAACTCGCTAGTATTCCCTCTCTGCTTTGCTGAAATAAAAATATGCTCTGTGGATTCTTTTGGGAAATCCTTTAATAAAGCTGATAAATCTTCTTTTTGATTTTCTTCAATTAAATCAGCCTTGTTGAACACAACAATTAAACGTTTTCCTTCACAACGTGGAACTATCTTTTCTGATAACAGTTCAATCTGCGATGCAGCATTCACGGAATCTACCATCCAAAGAACGATTTCTGCCTGATTCAGCTTTTGGAATGTGCGCTCAATACCCAAGCTTTCAATTGTGTCGTTTGTTTCCCGGATACCGGCAGTATCAATGAATCGGAACGTAATTCCACCGATGTTAATCGTATCTTCAATTACATCACGAGTTGTTCCGTGAATATCGCTGACGATAGCCTTGTCTTCATTCAATAAAACATTCAACAACGTAGATTTTCCTGCATTCGTTTCACCGATGATAGCTACGGGGACGCCATTCTTGATGGCATTGCCTACGCTAAAAGAATGAACCAGGCGGGAGATGACCAACTCTATTTCATCAGCTAATTTCCGCAATGCCGAACGGTCGGCAAATTCAACATCTTCCTCGCTGAAATCCAGTTCCAGTTCAATCATAGAGGTGAAGTTCAATAGCTTGTTGCGTAAGTCAGTCAGTTCCTTGCTGAAGCCACCACGCATTTGGCTCATTGCCAGTCGGTGAGTAGCAGCGGATGAAGACGCAATCAAGTCCGCCACAGCTTCTGCCTGACTTAAATCCATCTTGCCATTGAGGAATGCACGCTGCGTATATTCCCCCGGTTGAGCGATGCGGCAACCATTCTTGATAAGCAGTTGCATCACCTGTTGGAGAATATAAGAAGAACCATGACAAGTGATTTCCGTACAGTCTTCACCTGTATATGAATGAGGAGCACGGAAAAGACTGACTAGTACTTCGTCGATAATCTCCTCCCCATCGTAGATATGACCGAAAGTCAAAGTATATGGCTTCTGCTCACAGAGCCGTTTCTCGGCTTTTGCCGGTTTGAAGATAAGGCTGGTGATGGAAATAGCTTCCGGACCGGAAACACGGATGCTTCCGATAGCACCGCCCTGGGCGGTAGCAATAGCACAGATAGTATCTTGGTTCATTGTATTTCTTTTTGGATGGTGCAAAGATAGTTGTTTCTGAGTAAAAAATAGAATGAAAGGGAGGGTAGAATCTTATATTGGTTGATTAAATATCCAAAAGCAAAGCAACATTCCGGTTGTTGTAGTGTTGTTAGAGCAGTAATAACATCCTAAAAATTGTTGGAATATGAAGAAAGTAAAGAAGGTTGTCCTCATAGGCGCAAGCGGGTTTGTGGGTTCGGCTATACTGAATGAAGCTTTGAACCGCGGCTTTGAAGTGACCGCCGTGGTTCGTCATCCTGAAAAGATAAAGATAGAAAATGAGAACCTGAAAGTCGTGAAGGCAGACGTGTCTTCGCTCGACGAGGTGGCGGAGGTTTGTAAAGGAGCGGACGCCGTAATCAGCGCATTCAATCCGGGATGGAATAATCCCAATATATATGATGAGACTATCAAAGTTTATCTGACTATTATTGACGGAGTGAAGAAGGCGGGGATTAACCGTTTTCTGATGGTCGGTGGTGCCGGTTCCTTATTCATTGCTCCGGGATTGCGGTTGATGGATTCCGGCGAGGTACCCGAAAATATTTTGCCCGGAGTGAAAGCGTTGGGAGAATTTTATCTGAACTTTCTGAAGAAAGAAAAGGAGATAGACTGGGTGTTTTTCTCTCCGGCAGCGGACATGAGATCGGGAGTGCGTACCGGGCGTTATCGTCTTGGCAAAGATGATATGATTGTGGATATCGTAGGGAATAGCCATATTTCCGTAGAAGATTATGCTGCTGCAATGATTGATGAACTGGAGAATCCGAAACATCATCAGGAAAGATTCACGATTGGCTATTGATGAAAAGGATATTATCTATAAAGTTTAGGTGCGGATTACGTGAAATTCACAGTTCTGATTTAAATAAAACTGTGGTACTCCATGTAATCCGTGCCTGAATTAAAGCCGGAAGAGACTTTTTTCTCCCCCCTCATTTTGTTTTTTTAGATTCTGTCAAGAACAGTCTTAATCAATGTATCAATCGTATTCTTATATCCGGTATTGGCTTCTTTAATCAGTCGGTTGGCAATCACCATACAGACAGTCATTGCCTTATGTCCCATCAACCGGCTAAGTCCTGCCAAAGCCGAACTCTCCATCTCGAAGTTGGTAATCTTGAAGCCTTTGTATTCGAATGCTTCAATCTTGTCATTTTGTTTCGGGTCTGCCAATGGTACACGAAGCTCACGTCCCTGCGGCCCGAAGAAACCACCAGCGGCAATCGTCACACCGCGTACCATGTCATCTTTGGCAATCCGGTCAATCAGTTCCTCGCTGGCATCAATCACATAAGGAGCGGGAGCGCACATATTTCCCGACCAACCCATATGATTGAGAAAAGCACGCTCAAACGGCAAGTCACATACCGCGTTGCGTCCGGCATAGAAATTCAATAACCCGTCGAAGCCGATAGACTTTTGCGAGCAAACGAATGTACCCACCGGAGTATTAGGCTGCAAGCCGCCACACGTGCCGATGCGCACTAATTCCAACTGGCGGAATTGTTCCTTTTCTTCCCGTGTGTTAAAGTCGATGTTGGCGAGAGCGTCCAGTTCATTCATCACGATGTCGATATTATCGCACCCGATTCCCGTAGAAACTACGGTAATCCGTTTTCCTTTATACGTGCCCGTGATCGTTTTGAATTCGCGGCTTTCCACTTCACATTCTTTGTTTTCGAAATGAGAAGCTACGAGTGCTACACGTCCGGGGTCGCCTACCAGAATAACTTTGTCTGCCAGCCATTCAGGCTTTACGTGAAGATGGAATACCGAACCGTCTTCGTTGATAATCAATTCAGAGGATGGAAAGTACTTTTTCATGTTATTGAAAGGTTTT
Organism: uncultured Bacteroides sp.; assembly: GCF_902491285.1. Taxonomy (GTDB): domain Bacteria; phylum Bacteroidota; class Bacteroidia; order Bacteroidales; family Bacteroidaceae; genus Bacteroides. The sequence goes on from NZ_CABUHK010000061.1 coordinate 30,110, forward strand.
AGTTTTACAATATGATTGTATCTGTAAATAGAAACGCCGGAACCGGATTTAAGTTCAGAAGAAGCATCCTTCTTTTTTCCGTAGGGGAAGGAGGATACGTCTTGAAACTGAAATGAAACCGGGTTCCGGCGTTTACAGTAACTTATTTACTCAATGGCTGATTGCCCGTATTGCCGGTTGCCGGTTTGGCAATAGTTTCGCGCATTGAAGTGTCAGCCTCGATATTCTTCATCCGGTAATAATCCATGATACCCAGATTGCCGCTGCGGAATGCCTCTGCCATTGCTTTGGGGACTTCCGCTTCCGCTTCGATAACTTTCGCGCGGGCTTCCTGCGCTTTCGCCTTCATTTCCTGTTCGGAAGCGACAGCCATTGCACGGCGTTCCTCAGCTTTCGCCTGAGCGATATTTTTGTCCGCATTAGCCTGGTCAATCTGCAAAGCGGCACCGATATTCTTACCTATGTCGATGTCCGCGATGTCAATAGACAGAATCTCGAAAGCGGTTCCTGCATCCAATCCCTTGCGGAGTACAAGCTTGGAGATAGAGTCCGGGTTTTCGAGTACTGACTTATGATTTTCAGAAGAACCGATGGACGAAACGATGCCTTCGCCTACACGGGCAAGAATCGTATCTTCACCTGCACCACCAACCAACTGCTTGATGCTGGCACGTACCGTTACACGAGCCTTGGCTATCAACTGGATACCATCTTTCGCTACAGCCGTAACGGGCGGAGTGTCGATAACTTTCGGGTTCACGGACATTTGTACAGCTTCAAAAACGTCACGTCCGGCAAGGTCGATGGCTGTTGCCATCTGGAATGATAATTCGATATTTGCTTTCGATGCGGACACTAAGGCATGAACTACCTTTTCCACGTGCCCTCCCGCCAGGTAATGGGCTTCCAGTTCGTCACGTGTGATGTTTTTCAATCCGGCTTTATGAGCTTCAATCATTCCTGGCACGATGATATACGGCGGAACGTTACGGATACGCATCAGGAACAGTTGTATCAACGAGATGTTGACACCCGATACTTTGGCCGACAACCAGAGGAAGAACGGCACGTAATGGAAGAACAGTATTAAGAAAATAATACCTCCCGCTATCAAGAAGATAGGTAAATAAAGAGATTGATCCATTGATAATTGTATTAAGTGAATATTATTTTTTGTGTTTCTCAACCATGATTGTGCCCTCGGTGATGCGGCTTACGATAATCGGTGTCTTTTCATTGAGGAATCCGTCTATTGACTTGACTTCCACAATCTTGCCGTTAATTTCTGCATAACCGATTTGTGCGAGGCGGGTAGTGCTGATGCCTGTGTCGCCGACTTTCACACTTTGCTCTGCGCTGCGGTCTACTTTCGAGTCGATATCCTTTTTCAATGCCAGCTTGTCCAGCATTTTCGACCGCATAAACCATACTAGCGACCCTATGCAGGCGGCAGCCGATATCCCCAAAGTGACAAACCCTCCTGCCATTCCTATATTGGCAAATGCATAGTAGTTAGCATAAAGAATGCAAACCAATGCAGAAATTCCGGCCAGGCTGATGCCCGGGATGACGAACAGTTCTACCAGAAACAGTATGACTGCGGCAATGATGAGAACGGCGATAATGAGTATATCCATAGTTTGGTGTTATTAATTTATTTAGTTTTTTCAGCGTTACGTACATTGATTTCAAGTGCGTCCAGTTCGCCCGACATTTGCAATACGCGTTTCTCCAGGTCGAGGATGGCAGGAGCCATTCTTTCCTTTCCCTGTTTGTTGCTTGTAGAATATTGCTGGCGCAGGCTCTTCAACTTTTCCTCCTGTTGCTGATAGTCTTTTTCCATCTGCTGGTAGCGTTGGAAAAGCTGTTTGGCTTTGGCGGATTTAAAGTCATTCATCAGATAATAAGTTGTGTTATCATCAATGACAAATTCAAAGTCGACGACACGACGTTCTTTCGGCTTATGGCTGATAGCGGCTTCCAAACGCTGCAATGCTTCGGCGACTGCCTGTTTGTCCTTCCAAGTCTCTTTCAATGAATGGATTTGTGCCAGACGGATGATTTGTTCCTGATCCATCGCTTCGTAGTTGTAAGTCTGTTTTGAATTATTCGGGATGAATACATAGATACAGACTTTCCCTTCCGGTTGGAAGCGGTCGGAAGCAAACCAACCCAAGTTGTTATATTCGTCGATGACATACATATAATCATTGTATGGAGAATTGAACGGCATACCCACATTTTCCGGTACGAGATAAGTGTCGTTGTTCGTGTTGTAGCGGGTGACGAAAATATCATATCCACCCAACCCTTCACCGTCACTTGCATAATAAATGGTAATGCCGTCCGACATTACATACGGATAATTGGCATTGCCGGAAGCGTTGATGCTGCCGGGGAGCGGACGCCCGTTACTCCATTCGTTCAGCAACTTATTCTTTGAGAATATATCTAAATTTCCTCTTTCGCCCTTCTCGCTGTAATAGATTTTATTTCCGATTTCAGTTTCGTAGACAGTTCCTTCATGATTTCCTTCTGTTTGAAAGAAATCGTTGAACGTGAATAGCTTACCCGATTCTTCGCTGATTTTATAAGCATTCAGAAAAGTTGCTTTATCTACAACGAAGCTGTCGATAATGCAAACGTTCTCTACGCCTTTCAGCATGCGCAGGTCGGCCTTACTCTTTTCTAACAACTCCTCAGCTTCTTCTGTCGGTCTTTTGCGCTTCTTCAGGTCGGCGATGTATTCTTCAAAACATTCTACCGCGTCTTCAAAGCGATAAGTTTCATTGTAAGCCTGCCCCAAGTATAGCTGGCCGCTGGCAACGCGTTTCTTTACTGCCATTTCGAGCGGTTTTACCGCTTCCTCGGCTTCTCCGGTTTTCAGGCAACATACGCCGTACCAATAATTATAATTTCCGTTGGAAGGTTGGGATTTTGCATACTTTTTGAATACAGGCTTGGCTTTTTCATAATCACCTTTTGTAAATAAGGTGCGTGCCTGTTCCAGTGTTTGCGCAGAAACTTCACAAAGGAAGAGACTACAAAATAAAAATAGAATATATTTCCCTTTCATCGTTATTTATCGTTTATAAGTGACGGATTGTTTGAAAGTACTGCTACTTCCGGGCATCTGTCAATTTTTCAATTGTTCAAAAGTACAAATTTATTAGAAATAAACCCTTTTTCAGAGATTCTATTATGTTAATTCTTCTTTAAATCATTCTTTTCGCTTACTTTTGCAGCCGATTTTTGAAGATATGGCACAATTTACAGAAGAAGAGAAAACCATTCGCCGCATTGATAGACGGTTCAACAAAGGAGTGGTGCAATATGGGCTGATAGAAGAAGGGGATAAAATCCTTATCGGACTGTCGGGTGGGAAAGATTCGTTGGCGCTTGTAGAACTGTTGGGCAAACGCGCACGTATCTACAAGCCTCGTTTCTCTGTCGTTGCCGTCCATGTAGTGATGAAAAATATTCCTTATCAAAGCGATACAGAGTATCTGAAAGCGCATTGTGAAGCATACGGAGTACCTTTTCTCCAATACGAAACTTCATTTGACCCCTCTACGGATACACGCAAGTCTCCCTGTTTCCTTTGTTCGTGGAATCGTCGGAAAGCCTTGTTTACGGTTGCCAAGGAACAAGGGTGCAATAAAATTGCTTTGGGGCATCATATGGATGATATTCTGGAAACATTGCTGATGAATATCACTTATCAGGGTGCGTTCAGCACTATGCCGCCCCGGTTGGTGATGAAGAAGTTTGATATGACAATCATCCGTCCGATGTGCATGGTTCACGAATCGGATTTAATAGAATTGGCAGCTTTGCGTGACTATCGGAAACAGGTGAAGAATTGTCCTTACGAATCGCAATCCAGCCGGAGTGATATGAAAGGTGTTTTGCGTCAACTGGAAGCGATGAACCCGGAAGCCCGCTATAGCCTTTGGGGAAGCATGACGAATGTACAGGAAGAATTATTACCGGATAAAATAGATTGAATAGATAAATTTGAATAGATTGTTATGAAAGGGATATATACAATTTTGTTGCTCATCGTGTCTAATGTTTTTATGACATTTGCCTGGTACGGACATCTGAAAATGAAACAGGAATATAGCTGGTTCGCCGCTCTTCCGTTGATAGGTGTGATTGCTTTCAGTTGGGCGATTGCTTTCTTTGAGTATTCATGTCAAATACCGGCGAACCGTATCGGATTTATCGGCAACGGTGGCCCTTTTTCATTGATGCAATTGAAGGTTATCCAGGAAGTGATAACGCTTGTTATCTTTACAGTGTTCACAACTGTATTTTTCAAGGGTGAAGCGTTGCATTGGAATCATTTGGCGGCGTTCGTTTGTTTGATTGCGGCGGTGTATTTTGTGTTTATGAAATAAAATCTTCTAAGGAATATAAGATTATAGGATAAGTGCTATACTTTGTTAGCCTTATCCTATTTTTAATTACTTGATAGATTTAAAAACCTTATCAATACACCGTTTCTTTTGCTCCATGTTTGGATGAACATAGAGATTTAATGTAGTGGTGATATCTGAATGTCCAAGTATTACACTTACAGTTTTGTAGTCGCAGTTGCTTTCAATACAACGTGTAGCGAAGCTGTGACGTAGTCCGTGAAATTTCAGCGGGGGAATATTGAGTTGTTCCATCATTCGTTTATAATAGTTGCGATAGGTGCGTGGTTCGGTTGGTTTCTCTTCATTAGTAAGTACATAGAACTTGCCGTTTACGATTTTTTTCAATGGGCGTAGCATCTTTAATAATTCCCTGTTCATAGGAATATCACGAATTGAATTCTGAGTTTTAGGTGTGCCGATAATGATTTCCGTATGTCTTTTCTCACCATCCAATATGTAAATTCGTTCAATGGTTTTTCGAATACATATTACTCCATTGACAATATCTACATCATCCCAAGTCAGTGCGCAGATTTCACCTATTCTCATTCCTGTGGTCAGACAAATATAGATGCCTAAATTTCGGAAAGTGAAGTGTTCACTTATATACTGCAATATTGCTTTGTGATTAGCGATGTTGAGTACATTTAGTTGTTTGTTTTCCTGTGGTGTCGGGAATTTGATGCACCAATCCTGATGGGACAACATACCAAGTTTTACTCCAAACTTCATTACCATTTTTAGTACAATGAGTATATCCTTTACACTTTTTGCGCTTAGTCCTTTCTGAAGTTTCTGTAAGACAAACTCTTGTACTTCGTTTTCGAGTAACTCATACTTATTTCCAAACATAGGAAGTATGTGATTTTCTAAGATTAGGGCATACGCTGAATATGTTGAGCTTTTCACATATTTACGTTTGTCTTCTTTCCACATAATGGTAATTTCTTTAATTGTTTTCTTTGCTGTCATGCTTTCATAATTTAAATAGATTAATATTCTTGTAAGATAAGGATTAAGGACTTTATGAAGGGATATTTCCTTTTTTGTTTTTGATTTTTTAGATGTTCCAAATTTGAGATTCCCGGAGTTTAAGGGGGAATGGAAATTGAATATACT
>NZ_CABUHK010000062.1 GCF_902491285.1 uncultured Bacteroides sp.
ACGTGTTTTAGCATTTTTTTCCGTGGTTGCAAGCTACTCAAATCTGTCCACACTTCCATTTCGGTTGCAAAGATAAAGAGATTTCGGAGATAATGAGTATCTTTGACCCGTATTTAACACATAAATAAATTTAAAATGATTCTAAATAAGAAAGTAAGAACTCTCTTCGTGCTGGCACTCTATGTCGGATTCACGATTGCTATTTACGCCATTGTCTGTCACTTCATCAACCGTGAGTTCCGGGATATTGAGTTGCTGTATGCAATACTGATAGGCTGTCTGGCATACTTGCCGCGATTTATTGCCGACAGGAAGAAGAAATAAGTTCTTTCATCGTTTTTCCCAATACCGGGTGCACCACATCCGGCGCAATCTCCGCCAACGGCAGCATCACGAAGTCACGCTCTGTCATTAAAGGGTGAGGGAGATTCAGTTCCGCTCCGGACGGAGAGGTCACAGACAACACCAAGTTTTCATAGAGCAACAGGTCAATATCAATCAGACGGTCGCTATATTCACCATTGACTGACTTTTTCGTGCGCCCCAACTCCCGCTCAATCACTTGCGTCTCCAGCAATACAGCTAATGGGGACAACTCAGTTTCTACGCAAGCCGCCGCATTCAGAAAACTGTTTTCTGAAGCAAAGCCCCAAGGGGCGGTAACGTAAAAAGCAGACAGGGAAACCACTTTCCCTATCTGCTCTCCTATCTTTTGCACGGCATCCCGGAGATTCTGTTCTTTGTCTCCCAGGTTTGTGCCGAGCCCTATATATACTTTTGCCATTATTTGTCCAGAATCAGCATTGCATCTCCGTATGTACCGAAGCGATAGCCTTCCTTCAATGCTACATGATAAGCATCCATCACCTGCTCATAACCGCCGAAAGCAGCCACGATCATCAACAATGTAGAAAGCGGCATATGGAAGTTGGAAATCATTGAATTGGCTACGGTAAATTCATATGGCGGGAAGATAAACTTATTAGTCCATCCTTCAAACTCCTTCAGATGACCGTCCGTGCTGACTGCGCTTTCGATAGCACGCATCACCGTTGTACCTATCGCACACACATTCTTACCGGTATCTTTCGCACGATTAACGGTTTTCACCGCTGCTTCGTCTACAAACATCTGTTCAGAATCCATCTTATGTTTCGTCAAGTCCTCCACGTCGATGTCGCGGAAATTACCCAGACCTGCATGCAAAGTAATATACGCAAAGTCCACACCCTTGATTTCCAGACGCTTCATCAATTCACGGCTGAAATGCAGGCTGGCAGTCGGAGCAGTCACCGCACCCTCGTTCTTAGCGAAGATAGACTGGAAACGTTCCGCATCTTCCGGCTCTACGGGACGGTTGATGATAGTATGGGGCAGGGGAGTTTCACCCAATTCATACAAAGCTTTCTTAAATTCGTCGTGAGGTCCGTCATAAAGGAAACGGAGCGTACGTCCACGGGAAGTAGTATTATCAATAACTTCGGCCACCATTGAATCGTCCGGTCCGAAATACAACTTGTTACCGATACGGATCTTACGGGCAGGGTCTACCAATACGTCCCACAAGCGAAGTTCCTCATTCAACTCACGCAACAAGAACACTTCGATACGGGCACCCGTCTTCTCCTTGTTACCATACAAACGAGCTGGGAATACCTTCGTATCGTTGAATATAAACACATCCTTGTCATCAAAGTAGTCCAAAACTTCCTTAAACATCTTGTGCTCAATCTTACCTGTATTACGATGCAACACCATCAAACGAGACTCATCCCTATATTTCGTAGGATGCAGGGCAATCTTATCCTCGGGTAACTTAAATTTGAATTGTGATAATTTCATATCTATTCCTTATTACGTTAATTATTTTCTTCCTCATTTTCTATTTCCTGTCCGTCAATCCACTCTTTAAAGTGTTCGGGATTCAGACAATCTTCCAACCGGACATCCCCCACACGGGTACGAATCAGTCCGGTTAGATGAGCTCCGCTATGAAGCGCTTCGCCAATGTCGCGTGCCAATGCACGGATATACGTTCCTTTGCTGCATACGACACGTATTTGAATCATCGGCTCCGGAGCATCCAAGCGGCATTCCAGCAATTCAATCTCGTCGATAACAAGCTGCTTCGCCTTTAGTTCGACTTCCTCGCCTTTCCGCGCCAGTTCGTAAGCACGCTTTCCATCCACCATACAAGCGGAGAAAGCAGGAGGAACCTGTTCTATCGTACCGATAAAGCGCATCAGCACCTCTTCCACCAACTCCCGCGTGATATGTTCGGTAGGGTAGGTGGCATCTATCTCATGCTCCAAATCGTACGACGGCGTGGTAGCCCCCAACCGGAGCGTAGCAACATACTCCTTCGTATGATATTGAAACTCTTCTATTCTCTTCGTAGCCTTGCCTGTACATACAATCATTACCCCTGTCGCAAGAGGATCCAACGTGCCGGCATGACCGACTTTCAGTTTTTTCACCCCTATCCGCCGGCAAATATGATAGCGGGCGTGCCCTACCACCTTAAATGAAGTCCAGCCAAGAGGCTTATTAAAAAACAGTACTTCTCCTTTTTTAAAATTCATCAGCTCAATATAATCGTTACCAATCCTGCTATCGCGCAATAGATAGCGAAATAGATCAGTTTTCCTTTCTTCACCACATTAATCATCCACTTACAAGCCAGGCAACCTGCCACGAAAGCAGCCAGGAAGCCGACAATCAGCGACAACGCAGGAATATCACCTACCACATCTTCGCCTTTCATCATCTTCATTCCATCAAGCAACGCTTCCCCCAGGATAGGCGGAATAACCATCAGGAAAGAGAATTGTGCCAGTTTCGCCTTGTTATCACCCAACAGAAGTCCCGTAGCAATGGTAGAACCCGAACGAGACAACCCCGGCATGACCGCGCAAGCCTGTGCGATACCGATAATCAAAGCGTCCTTCATCGAGATTTTTTCTTTCTGGCGCGGCTTATAGTAATAAGAGAAAGTCAGCAGGGCGGCAGTCAACAACAACATACAACCCACAATCAGCAGTCCCGAACCAAAAATCGCTTCCACATAATCCTTAAAGAACACTCCTACAATACCAATCGGTATCATTGAAATCAATATATTGATGACATACCGCGTCTCATCGTTCATCTGGAACTTGAACAACCCGCGGAAAATCCAGTCTATCTCCTTCCATAAAATCACCAGTGTGCTGCACACCGTAGCCACATGCACCACAATCGTGAATGCCAAATTTTCTTCACCCTGTATCCCGAACAATGCCGACCCGATGGCCAGATGACCACTGCTGCTTACGGGCAAATACTCAGTCAATCCCTGAATCAGTCCAAGGATTAATGCTTCTAACCAACTCATAATTTCTTTTTATTCTTCTTTAATTTTAGGCACTTCGGTCATTTTAGGTTTACGCAATACGGCGTATATCATAGACAAAAAACCAAACAGGCAAACGACGGGCGCCACCTTTATTCTGCGTACACTGAAAATATCCGGTTCGAAAACCGTTTCGGACGACGAGGGCCCCGACATCAACAGGAAACCGATAATAACAATCGCCATTCCTATCGCGAGCAAGATAAAGTTCACTTTATCAAAGGCAAATTTCCGCTTGTCAGACATAGTTTATTTTTTCTTTTTGAATTAAATATAGTATAAGCTGTTCGCTTTCATTCTCAGATACTTGTTCATGGAGAAATAGGCGCACAGCCACGTTATTACAATCCCGAACACCAATACACTCGCACATACAACCAGCATGACCTCGGGAGTGATGACCTGAAGCAATTCCCGCTCGTACGTCACAGCCCAGTAGGCAGTCCCCATCAATATGGCATCGGCAATCACGGCTGCCAGTATCCCGCTCCATACGTTCTTCCGGAGAAACGGCCCCCGGATGAATCCCCAGCTCGCCCCCACCAGTTTCATTGTATGGATGAGAAACCGTTTGGAATAGATGGCAAGCCTTATCGTATTGTTTATCAAGGCAAAGGATATAAAAGTGAGCACCACTGCCAAAGCGAGCAGCACCAAGCTGATATTCCGTATGTTGTCATTCACGGCATCAATCAGTTCCTTCCGGTAAAGCACGTCCTGTATATTGGAGTTTTTCTTTATCAGCTTCTCTATTTTCGCGATGCTGTCGGAGTTGGCATAATCGGAGTGCAGCTTGATTTCGATGGAAGCGGTAAAAGGGTTATATCCCAAAAACTCTTCGGGGTCGGTGCCCATCGCTTCCGTCTGCTCTTTCAAAGCCTGCTTCTTGGAGATATATTCGGATTGCTTCACGAAAGATTCCTTGTTCAGCTTCTTCTGAAGTTTCAGAATATCCGCTTCCTTCATGTCATCGCTGATGAGAATGGAGAAACTGATATTCTCACGGACATACACGGAAAGGTTATGCGCCGTAAGCACGAAAAAGACAACCAGCCCCAACAGCAGCAACACCAGCGTCGTACTGATACTCGACGTAATGAACTGCATGTCGAAAACCGACCCTGACTTATATTTGTTTTTACTTCCCATGCGCTATCTCTTTTTCCGGAATACGTAAATCATAGAACTACTCCGCTCTTTCCGTCCCAAAGCATTGAACCAGGCAAGCGTTCCGGCATACATTCCTTTCAGAAAGCTACTCGAACTGCCGCGGTGCTTCTCACTCAACATGGATACGTAGAACGCATCGAACGGCATCGGATGACGCGCCGCCATAATAAATCCGTGACGGGAAGCCAACTGCTGTATAGTGCCCGGTGTGAAATGCCAGAGATGCCGGGGAACGTCATAAGCCGCCCAATATTCACCGTAACGCTGCGCGTCATAAGAAGAGCAGTTGGGCACTGCCACAATCAGCACGCCTTTTTCTGTCAGCAATTCACGAAGCATCTCCCAAGTTTCGCCGAGATGTTCCAAATGTTCCATCACGTGCCAAAGGGTGATTACATCAAAGCTATCGGGAGCAAACTCCTTCAAAGCCGATTCGGGCTTCACCTCCAGTTCGAAATGCTCTTTCGCAAATTCGCGTGCCTGCGGACTCTTCTCCACCGCTTCTACTTTCCAGCCACGGCGCACCATTGTATTAGCGAAATAACCGGTTCCCGTACCTATATCGAGCAAGCGCCCCGTCTTACGATGCGCCTCTCTGGCTACCAGGCGCGCTTTGCGACCCAGCATATAGGAACGTACATAATGGTAAATGCTATTCATCGCGCCCTTGCGCGTATCCGTGTGGGAGATATAGTCGGGAGTCTCATAATACTTGCCTATCTCTGCCTCTACGGGAACGCCTTGCGTGAATATAAATCCACAGTCCTCACACGAATACAGTTCAAACTGTTCGCCCGAAGCATAAAAATCCGTACAAGTCATGACGCGTTTCAAGTGCGTACTGCCACACACCGGACAAGCATTTATACTGAGTTTCTCCATTAATTTCTAAGCAAAATTAAGTGCTGCCTCAAACCACAAGACAACACTATACCCGAATTTGGTGCAAAGAAACAAATAAAAAGTGATGTAGCGGGCTTTTATTAAGGACTTTTAATAGAAGATTAGAAAGTCAGGTTAATGAGAACTATTAATCTACTTAACATCTTTAATGCGAGAATTTATAAAAGGAAGCACCTCCAAATATAAGATATCAACCGTATCTCCTAAATGATACAAGGAGTCATCGACCCCAATATTTACATTATACTCATACATTTTCCCTTCTCACTGAAAGAATAAAATAAGATCGAGTTTTAAAACTATATTTACTCCAAGAAGTAAGTCCAGTTGTTCCTACTAAAATTGCCTTAGTAGTTTTTCCATAAATCGGCAATAAAATTTCATACATAACTCCTCGATATAACCAAAGTGGAAAAAGTTAATACCAATAAGGCAGTAATTACAATAATACGAATACCCTGACACAAATGGACTATTTTCTCAGTCAACTTATATCAGGGTAAGACACAAACAGGGAGTAGATAAAATCTTACTTTTTAAAACCGAAAAATTAATTTCCTCCCACTACCAAATCTTCAATATACCAACAAAAGAAATTATTATCAGGGTCAAAAAGACGAAAAGAATCTCTTTCTCCCTCCGGACACATCCTCGAGTCTACAATTACCATTCCTGAAATACGATCAATTCTGTAATAAAAAGTAGAATCCAGTACACGTTTATTTCCAAATAATATGGAATCTAAAGATATGGCACGGATTCTGATTTTCAAACAGTCTCTATTCTTTTTCTCAATGTCAGCAAGATGCATGCCTCTTACGGCATCCATCATGTTAGTCATTGTACTTTCTACACAATTTGTGTAATAAGTATCACTAAATAATAGTGTATCATTTACCCACAATTTAATGTAATCTTCACCATTACGATCATTTGGCTTTCTATTTACAAAATTTACATAAATAGAAAATACATCTTTTCCTTCATGTGCACAGCATGATAATAGTAATAGCACAGTAATAAAAATCAGAATCTTTTTCATCACCTCAATTGTTTTTTACCCCACCAATTTCTTCGTAAAGGAGAACCTTGGTGTAGGCGTTTATGAATATAATTATCTCTAATCATTCTTATCTGATCATGATTTAGCTGAGTAGCATTGTTGTAATCACCTTTAAATAGCCAAACATAATAAGCCTGCATCATTAAATTATTCCTATCTCGTGGATCATCATTCAGATGCCCTAGTCCCCCGGTATGTCCCAATTCATGCGCAACGGTTCTACCATTTCTACCTTGTTGCATCTCTGCTATAAGATCAGTTCCTAACCGGATACCTAATCCGGATAGATAAGAATCCGCAGCTATCTTATTTTCTTTCAATCCGGTGTTTCTAAAATCTCGCTGATTCACAATCTGAAGAATATGGTCTGAATCATTAATTTCGTCTACAGAATTCACCACTCTCAATTTGAAGTCCATTTTAGAAACAAAATCATTATCATTTATACTGTATGTACTATTTATCTGTTCTGTTATGTTGGTCGCCAGTTTTTGCATATCAACGTTCCGCATATTGGAATTGTTATACAGCACAGCATTCACAGTTATATGATATTCTATTTTTTTAGTTTCTTCATTGTAGTGTGTTTGAACACGCCAATCTGCACCATCGGGATCAATTCTACCAATAGGTTCATTGCCACAATAATTATACGGACTAATCGAATAATGTTTCTCCGCCATCGGATCCACCGCATGCCACCTGCCCAACGCAGCATCATAATGTCTTGCACCATAATCATACCAATCCAGACCACATTTCCTATCCAATTCTTTGCCGTTATACTTATAAGACTGAACACCACCAGAAGAAGAAGCCATCAGTCCTCCAAACGGATAATAGTCATTCACTTCCTCCAGCTTTCCATCTTCGTCTACAACCACACGGTTGTTCCCCTGGTGATCTTGGATGAAGTAATGATACTTATTATCATTCAGCGAAACATAGCCGGCTTCGGTCAACAGCATCTTAGGAGTTCCATTTTCATAGACCACATTACCGCAATAGTCCGTAACGGTACTATCATTGCCTATCACATGCGTGGTGCGAAGCTTCGTTCCGTTGGCATCATAAAGATAAGAGATACTGTTTCCGTTCTCAAACTTAACCCGACATGGCAAATTTAAACAATTATATTGGATATCAATGATCTTCTTATTTAAATCTTTCGCTAAATTACCGTTGGCATCGTAAACGTATTCCGTAAACGAGTGGGCTCCATCATTAAATTCCATTCCGGAGGATGCAGCGGAAAGGATAACGTTGTTGGATACCGATTGTAACTGATTGCCGTCATAGACAAGATTCAGATTATCTACCAAACCATAACTATCTGTAGAAGTCCGACCGCAACGTAACAGGCCGAGAATATTCCCATTCCTGTCGTAATCTGTCACCTGTTCGTTAAAGCGGTTCGGATTGTCAAACAATAACGGTCCTTCACCATAAACGGCGTTCTTCAATCGAGAAAGTCCATCATACGTAAGCGTATACCCTTTGGTTATCAGAGAATCCGTACTCCATGTCATGCTGCTGATATTTCCATTGTAACAAGGATTGCCAATACCATCCGTATAATGCAACGACTGTGAAAAATGAGTACCATTAATACCGGTAAGCCAGTCACGAATATTGTAAGTGTAATGATTTAAATACATACCGTTATGAAATAACTTCTCTGACAAACGTCCTAAATCATCGTAATGTTGTTCACTCATTACAATAGGAGTTCTGTCATCAATCTGATATTCAACCTTATCAAGGCGCTCTTCATAACCATAGGTATAACTATATTGCTCCGTATGTACCGCATTGCCGTGCAAGTGCTCTATTCGTACATGCAAAGGCTTTCCTGTAAACGTATAATCAGTATGAATCAGATCATATTTCCCCCAATTATTAGTTACCTGAGACACAACACGTCCACGCAAATCATAATACAAAGCCTTGTAAACGAAAGAATCTACATCACTTCCTAATATACGGCTTACCGTTCCTGTCAAATATCCCTTAGCATTTATGGTCGCCGCAGGAAAATGAGAGGCTGAAAAACCTGAACGAGCTAAGAATTCATAACCATCGTAATAATTAGCAATATGTACTTCAGGCGAATTGAGTTCAATATTTGCTGTATACCCACTATGATCTATACCTTCCTCTCCATCCCAAACACAGGTTACGAGTGTAGAGACAATATCACCAAGTTGACCATTCGAACATACACATACACCTTTTAATACCATTCGCTGAAAAACATCATAGAGATAAAAAGTCCATTTGGGAATAGCCTGTGAGCGCTGATTTCCATCCTGTGAAAAGATAAGTTTGTCAGACATGTCATAAATAAAATATTCCCATTCACATCCAGGAAGCTTCTTTGCAATACAACGGTTACGAGCATCGTATTTATAAAGAAATGCATACTTTTGTATAATTTCATTAGATTCATCCAATATCGAATCTTCCACCAAAACATCAGCAGCCATAGGAGGAAGCACAGAACGCAAATTGCCATAACTATCATAAACAAAATAGGTATCAAAAGCCTCTTCGTTATCTAGCTGCCTTGTCATTATTACACGGTCTCGCTTATCTCTAAACTCATACTGCAACTTGCCATCCTCATCTTCCGATTCCGTAACTAATAGCTCGCCATTAGAATATAATTGCCCAATATTTAATAGAATTAATTGGCGATCTTCTGTTGTAGTAATTGCCCGACATGGATAATCACTATTATTCGTCAGATATCTCGTCTTTTGAGCCTTATCATTATTATGCCATTGAGCTCCGGCACCTATGTTTTTTACAGAGCGACAAAGAGGAGAATTCTCATAGGTAGTAAGCGAATAAGGTATCTCATCAGTTCCATAGTAATTCTTATATGCCGTTTTCAGCAAACTAGTAGGATAAATATTACCAAAGTTATAATTAACAATCACCGGCTTCCATGCTTTTTCCAATTGACTTCTACAATCATATTCATAATAAGTTATACGATCTTGATTAAACGGACCTACGTTTTGTTGGACATCCTCCCATAATCTCCCCCAATCATCATAATAGGAAGTACTAATACGCCCCGTACCATCATCCGAGATTGCACTAGTTGTTCTTAAATAATTAAAACTAGATTGTGCATAACTTTGCATTGCAGGGTATAGCAACCCCATAAAAATAAATAGTATATATAGTTGTTTCATAATTTTATCGTATGCTATAATTATATTCATAAGATTGAACCATACGTTCTACTCCTTCTTCTTTAAATGCAGTCTGTATCAAACGACCGAAATTGTCATAATGAAAGCAAGTAGTAAATCCGGAGGGTTCTATCTTTTCTGTCATTCCCACCAATGGCTTATACTTATAAATAGTGATATGGGCCGATTTCAGCTGTTCCTTCAAATAAATTAAAGTTTCCCAATCACCTGCTGAAGGTTCGCTTTTATAAGCTATATTTTCCAAGGTCGATGAAGATATATAAGCATAAATATCTTCCAAAGAGGCATTTACAATTTCTGCAATTGGATATTTATGCTCGTAACTCCAGATATAAGAAACTTTCACTCCATCAAGACGTGTGTATTGCAACAAATTTCCGCAAAAATCATACTTATCAAATGTAAATTCTAAACGCATCTCTGCTCCATTAGAATGAAATAAGCTATCAGGATATACGACATGATCAGGAAAATGATAACGCCATCTCTCCGTTTCTATTTGATTTTCTTTATTAACCTTCTCTACAATGGTTTGTAACATATTGCGATTATAAAGATAGCTGTTAACAGCAGGATAGGTAAACCATTCTTCTTTTTGACTATTATTTCCATAATCGGTTATTTCTCCTTTCACACGACCTATTGAATCATACTCGTAACTGGTGGAAACAACTACAGGGTTTTGTCCATCTTGGTCATATTGCTTTAGTGTATAAGAGACAGGTTTCTCTTTACAATATTCAATATTATAAAAACCAGAATCGAATATATAAGGAATAATTTTATAATGCTCATAATTACTTGGAGAGTTACTTTGTCCTGGATAATTTTCAAAGAATATTTTTTGTTTTGCATGAAGCCCCTCCCTTGAGGAACGCTCCAAAATAGAATATTCCCACTGTTCGTTTTTGACCATTACACTATCCTGATTGTAGACTGTACGAGATAATAATCTAGGCTCTAATCCAAACCGATATATTTGTACATGCTCCCTCCCATAACCAACATAGTTATCTACATGAAACGTCCCATTAGCTTTAAAATTTGGCATGGAATTTTCATAGCTAAGTTCATATTCCGGTAATTGTCTAAAATATTGAGACTCTGTTTGCCCAATGTAAGCTTGAGTTGCCTGATCATATTGTTTGGTTATTACCTTATCATAATATATCTTCATAAATAGACCTGCATTCATATCCAAAGGGTTACCTCCATAAACTTTTATAGACTGAGAGGTTCCTAAAAGATAAGGTTCTGGTTGACCAAAAGTATTAATATAGGTTGAAAAATAGTGATATTCTTCAGCAAAGCATCTTTTAAAATCAGAGAAACCACCTGACAATACACCATTACCGTAGAAAAATTCAGTAGTAACAGGCTTTTCTCCTTCAGAAATAATCTTTTTAATTCGCAATCCTCCACCTTTTATTCCATTCCTATATTCGTTACTCTCATAAAAATACCGGGTTATTCCTCCAGTTGGATATTGAATAGACTTCAATGAGAAGTAATCTGGGACCTTATCAATTACTGAGCGATTGTATCTCCGAATACCATCATACATATCACCTAATTTCATTTTCGAAACTATCCAACCGTTAGATATGGTTGATACTATTTGATCATTATTGAATATGGTATCAAAAAATAAATCACGATATGAACCATCTACTTCATTTTCTCTATACGGATCTTCTTTGTAATACCCCCAAAGATCAGGAAAAGAGCCACTACCAGCAGGGGCATCATTATACCCGAATTTATATTTTTGTATTGGTTTATCCATGCCATCTTTTATTGAAATCGAAGACAACAAACGATGCCAAGGCTTTAAATCCGTAGAGTCATCAGCATTTTGAGGAGAAAGCCCATAATCAAATGATATCACTCTGAGATACTTCCCACTGTTTTTGTCTTTTACAGTTATTTTTGTCAAGACATATTCACCGCAAACAGAAGGAGTATATTCCCCATGGTCAAAGCAAGAATATTTTCTACCACGAGTAAATGAAACCACAACTTGATCTGTCTCAATTGAATTAACAAGCAAAAGATCGGAAGGCTTGAAATAGTCAGCCTGATTATCCCATTTCAAACCATTCCAAGTAATGAGATTAGGATTCATAAACAATGGATAATTTAGCGAACAATGTTCAGGTGCATCTGTCAATGTATAAGACTTAGCCAAATAACGTGCTGTATAAGCTTGATATTGACCATACTTAAATAATACATTCTCATTATAAGGGGATTGTATACTTGACAAAGCCCATCCGGTTGTTACATTATATCCAAGTTTTGAATCATATACAACTTCTCCTGCAGCACCTGACATATCTGAATAACCAAATAAATAGGAAAAGCCATTACCATCAGTAACATCTATATGACGTAGGCGGGTATCATGAAATAGCCTTACCTTGTCCGGATTATCACTCAAAACATCTACTTGATGCGTTTGCCTGTCATTAATAATAAAATGACCACTAGTGGTAGGAGCTATATACACAAATTGGTCATATTCACTATCTTTCAAGTGTGGTTTCACATGTGGTTCCACATCCTGAGCTTCTGCAGGTCCCAAGCAAACACTTGCAACAAGCGAATCAGTACTATAAGAAGAAGTACGATGGAGCAAACGGTCGTGAAACAATTCACTATCATAAAAATCGTATTCATCATCAGGCCGACCATAAATGGTACGACTAACTCGATACCCACCGGCATTAATACTCCAACCTGCCCCAATATCTCCATCGAATTGCTTATATTTGATACCTGAAGCATGATAAGACAACATAATAGGAATCTCCAGTCCTTTAATCTTAATTGTATACAAAGGAATATTGATTTCGGGTAATCCGTTATATTCCGTCACTCGATGATTAATATACTGTTCAAATATTTGAGATTGTGGAGAGGGAGGAATCACAACAGTATGCGGTTCTGCAAAAATATTACGCTCTCCACTGACTGTCCTCGCATTAGAGACTCTTTCTTGAGCATTTACTACAACACAAGAACTCAGTAAGAAAAAAAATAAAAAACTTAAATATCTCATATACAAATAAATATTTTATTAATAATTGAAGGGGATTTAAGAGACCAATAGTTGACCTCAAATTGCAAGACAACCAACATCCATAAAATAGTTTTATATAAATATTTGCTCTCTTATAATCCCCTATAAATCAAAACACTCTCTTACAAATTCATCGCATTAGCGCCCAAAACGCCTGCCAAAGCCGAAGCCACTGCGATAACCACTTTCAGGATCATATCCCATACTGATTTCTTCATTGCCATAATTTACCTCCTTTCTGTTCTTTAGTGTGTTGTGTCACTCTGTGTTCTTCCGTGTTCTCCGCCTGTGCTGTGAATTCTCCGAAATCCTTGAATTCCTTCGCCACATCGAAGCACGGGCACTGTTTAATCCACTCCTCCGGTTCTATCTCACCGTTTCCGTTCAAGTCCGGCGACAGGTCGCGGTGCCCGCATATCCGGCAGCCGGGAAATCTCTCTTGTAACTGCCCGACGAGCTGCCGGAGCGTGGAGCGCTGTGCCGGAGTCCGGGTATCTGCCGGGCGTCCCCGGCAGTCCAGACCACCTTCATAGCAGATACCTATCGAGTGAGTGTTGAAGCCTTTCACGTGGGCTCCGATGCGTTCGAGCGGGCGGGTGAGGTGCAACGTTCCATCCTTGCGGATGTAATAATGATAGCCTGTTCCATTGAACCCGCGACGCCGGTGCATCAAGTCCAAAGCTTCCGGTGAGAGTGTAGAATCCCCCCGCGTGGCGCTACAATGCACCACGATTAAATTGATAATTCGCATGTTAGTGGATAATTAGTTTACTAGTCTAGTTAAAACTTCGTTTAGTTAGTCAGTCATTCGTGTTTGTGTTGCGCCATACAGACAGTTTATGCTGCCGGATCCGGGTCCGGAGTTTCCCCGCCATCACCGTCTGAACCGCCACCATCGGGTTTACCGCCATTTCCGCCACCCGAAGCCGAGGTATCGGCAAGGTCGAAACGGACACACTTGGCGCCTGTCACCAAAGAGCGGGTAGCCGTAGTACGGTCGGGGTTCTTGGTATAGTTGGGCAGGAAGCGGACGGTAAGGGAAGCCTGGGCAGCCGATACTTTTTCCGGCAGTTCCACACCTTTTCCGTTGGACTTCATCACCATGCGGAAAGTTCCGAAGCCGTCAAGCGTTACACTTTCCGATGCCTGCAGGTGCTGTGCAGCCACTGTCACCAGGTTATCAAGCGTGTTCTTCACGTCACCCGTGGAGAGAGACGAGTAAGCGGCTATCTCTTTGGCGAGTTGGGTAGTTGTCACGTTGGCCGTGTATATCACACGGGGATGAAATAGTTTCTTTTTGTTTTTGTCTTCCAGAACCGACTGGAAGGGTTTGTACAATACTGGCATAATTGTAATAGTTTTTTGTGTTGATAAATTAGTTTAGTTTTGTCCTTAAGCTTAATGACACTGTAAAGATACGGGTATTTTTCAGACTGACCCAATCATTTTTTCAAAGTGCGTTCATAAATTAATTAATTACGCTCAAAAGATAATGTCCTGGCAATTTGATTTTCCCATTACTCCCCCGGATGTTGCTGAAACCCTTCCACACCGGGTGTCCGATAGCTCCGAAGTTGCTTTTCAGGATAATGGCATATTGCTCGGAAGGCGGAATCTTATAAGAGCGAAGGCTCTCCAGCAGTCCCTCGAAGTTACGCTGCATGCCGTCGCACGGTGGTTGCAGACTGTCAATGTCTTCCTGCGTCATCACCCTCCTTCTTTTCAAATTTTTTCCTCCTCCGTCCTCTCCTTGAGGAGAGTCAGAGAGGTGGTTTAATTTGTTTTGATTTGTTTTTGTTTGTTTTTCTTTGTTTTGTGTACCCGATGTCGCAATTTCGGCTTCCATTGTTGCAGAACCGGTGCTTGATGTTACAGAATCACCAGTTGACGTTACATCATAAGCTGTTTTGTTAACAGCATCATCCGCACTGCTCTTGCCACTTTGAGAAGATTGGTAGGATGCAAGTTCTTCTGCTTCCAACAGGCAGTAAGCCGGTTCTATCAGCGAGCTGCTGCGGCGCTTGGTGATAAAGAGATACTGCCGCTGAATGTCTGCGGAAGTAAGAATGCCGTATTGCCGGAAAAGCCCGGCATCAAACAGCCCACATTCCACGGACAAGGCGATGATACGTTTCACATCATCCATATCCGTACTGTAAAGGCCGTCCGTCAGTTCGTCGTAAAACTCATCATTGACAGAGATATAATACCCTTTTCCGGCATAGATGTACGACAACGTTTCTACCAATGTGGCAAAAGCGGCGTCACCTTCACGTTTCATGACACGACGCACCATGCGGTCGTGCATGAAACTGGTGCTCATGGGGAAATAATCCAGTCCCCGTTTTATTCTTCCCATAGTGCGCGTAGTTTTTCCTTTTCCTGCTTCCGGCGGATGCTGTCCGCCACCACTTGCCGGGCATGGCGGATGAGAAACATACGTAAAGCATAATCCTTCACCTCGGTTATCACCGGATAGGAAAGGGGTTTGTTTTCAAATGATATACTTTTGTCCTGATTACGATGCCTGCGTGCGTTTGCCTTACGGCATTCTTTGCAGTAGTTGTCCGGAGTCCGGGTACGCTGGCTCATATAGAAGGCTTCCTGTGGAAGCTCCCGCTTGCAACATCCGCAGATGTACAGAGATTGGTTCATGATGGTTTCCATACTGCTTTTCTGTTTTTATAGTTTTCATATTTAAATTTCTGTTTGTATATTGGAGATATATAGCTTGCGCACAGGACATATAGTTGCTGTATATTGGGGATATATCGGCTGCACATTGGATATATAGATGCTACACGCAGGATATATAGATGCTGCAAACGGGCTCAATATTGCTTCCGTCCATCCGGCACGGTTTTCTTAGAAAGGCGGTGGATGAGGTATTTTACAACCTTTCGTAAACTTTTTGTAGTTTCTCATGGTTTTTCTATTTTAAATTTATAATTTTGAAACATGTTTCTGATTTCTTCGCTACAAAGATAAGATAGTTTTCATATAGAAAACAAAAGATTTTAGAAATTAATTTTCAAAAAGTAGATAACAGATTATCAATGAGCAATTAGCGAGTTTATGAATTTTTACATCAAAATTAAACGATAATAGAATGGATACATTTCTGGATGTTACAGGAATCGTGAAGCGTGCCAAACAGGCTCTGAACTTCAAAAACGACAGTGAATTAGCTGAATATTTAGGTGTTTCACGTGGCACAGTATCCAACTGGTGCGCACGAAACAGCATAGATTTCCGCCTGCTGCTTAATAAGCTGGGGAATACGGTGGACTACAACTGGCTGCTATTGGGAAAAGGAAATCCGAAGCACCAGCCGAGATTCTGCGAAAGCGAACTGGCAAGGGGAGAAGTGGAGATTATACACAATCCTAAAACAGTAGAACCGGTAGATGACCGGAGCGTGATGCTATACGACATCACAGCAGCGGCAAATCTGAAGACATTATTCACCAACAAGCAGCAGTACGCACTGGGAAAGATATTGATTCCGAATATTTCCGTCTGCGACGGGGCGGTGTATGTAAGCGGGGACAGCATGTATCCCATACTGAAATCGGGGGACATCATCGGATATAAGGAAATCAGCAGTTTCGACAATGTCATCTACGGGGAAATATACCTGGTGTCGTTCATGATTGACGGAGACGAGTATCTGGCGGTGAAATACGCCAACCGGTCGGAGAAGGAAGGATGCATCAAACTGGTGAGTTACAATACGCATCACGAACCGATGGATATCCCATTCGCGTCCATCAATGCGATGGCAATCGTGAAATTCTCCATCAGAAGACACATGATGATGTGAAGATAACGGTTAACGGGGTAGTGATTAGTGATTAACGGACTCACTAATCACTACCCCGTTAACCACTAATCGTTAATCCACCTCTTCCCCTTTCAGTGTAGCCGAGCTGGCTTCCGTGATACGTACATTGACAAAGTCGCCGATGCGGTGCGTACCCCTGTCGAACACTACGACACGGTTCTGCTCCGTACGGCCGAACAGTTGCTCGCGCGAACGCTTGGAGACGCCTTCCACGAGGACTTCATACGTCTTGCCGATGCAACGCTGGTTGGATTCGGCAGACAGGCGGTTCTGCAAGGCGATAATTTCATTCAGGCGGCGGACTTTCACATCTTCCGGCACGTTGTCCTCAAGATGTTTCGAAGCATACGTTCCCGGACGCTCGGAATATTTGAACATAAAAGCGGCATCGTATCCGCACTCTTCCATCAGGGAGAGGGACAGGGCATGGTCTTCTTCCGTTTCAGAATGAAAACCGGAGAAGATGTCCGTTGTCAGTCCACAGTCGGGAATGATGCGCTTGATGGCGGCTACCCGTTCGAGATACCATTCGCGGGTATATTTACGGTTCA
This sequence comes from uncultured Bacteroides sp., assembly GCF_902491285.1. GTDB lineage: Bacteria > Bacteroidota > Bacteroidia > Bacteroidales > Bacteroidaceae > Bacteroides. The sequence continues at coordinate 17,229 of NZ_CABUHK010000062.1, forward strand.
TCAGTTTGAGTATGCGGGAACTGCCGCTTTGCACGGGCAGGTGGATATGCTTGCATACGTTGGGCACTTGCGCGATTACTTCCAATGTTTCGTCACTCATATCCTTCGGGTGAGAGGTGGTGAAACGGATGCGTACGCCCGGAGCAGCTTCGGCAACGGTGCGGAGCAGCATCGGAAAGGTGACCACTTCGCCTGTCGGCTTCTCGAAACGGTAGGAGTTGACGTTCTGTCCCAGCAAGGTGACCTCCTTATAACCTTTCGCCACGAGATCCGCCACTTCGTTGAGGATGCTTTCCACGTCACGGCTGCGCTCGCGTCCACGGGTGTAGGGGACGATGCAATAGGTACAGAAGTTGTTGCAGCCACGCATGATGGACACAAAACCGGAAATGTGATTGCCGCAGATACGCGAGGGAATCACGTCCCGATAGGTTTCGGTGGTGGAAAGCTCCACGTTGATTGCTTTCTCGCCGGCTTCTACGGCAGCAATCAGGTCGGGCAAGGTCAGGTAGGCATCCGGACCCACTACGAGATCGACATGATGATTCGTAATCAAATCATCCTTCACCCGCTCGGCCATACATCCCAATACACCTACAATCAGGTGCTTCTTCTTTTTCTTCAGCGAGTGGAAAAATTCCAGGCGGTTCAGAATCTTCTGCTCCGCATTGTCGCGGATGGAACAGGTGTTCATAAACACGGCATCGGCCTCTTCGAGCGTTTCGGCTACGGAGTATCCCGCCATCTGCATCACTGAGGCAATCACCTCGCTGTCGGCCACGTTCATCTGGCAGCCGTAAGTTTCGATAAACAACTTCTTGTTGTCATCGGTCGTTTCAGTTGCGGATTTAAAGTCCGCTCCCGTTAATTCGTTCATATTCAAATTATAAATTAAAGATTCGGCTGCAAAGATACGGCTTCGCTTTCAATAAGTGGTAAATTGGCACAAAAATAACGCAAAAACTTATGGTTTAGAATGCTAACTTGTAATTTATGTTAAGGGAATAAACATTTTCCGGTGATATTCTTGGCAATTTTAATTTTATTTTTCACATTTGTGCAATGAAAGAAACATTAGATTTTTTCATAGTTAAGGTTTAGGTTAAAAAAATTAAGGGGAGCTGTGAAGCTGCCCTTTTTTCATAATAAAAAGTTAGTCCGAACCGGATTTTATACGTATCTTTGGCAGATTACTAATTAGCAGTGAAACACAATGGAAGATTTCTTGAAATTTCTCTTGATAGCAGGTGTCATTCTTGTGGGAATATTCAAAGAGGTGAATAAGAATAGTAAATCAAAAAAAGCTACTAACAAACGCCCCGCTTCCCCCATACCGTCGCCTACTCAAATAGAGCCGGACGATGTTCCCATGCCCGAAGCGTGGGGCAGCCCCAAGTCGCTGGACGAATTGCTCCGCCCCATACCCGTCGAACCGCCGACTCCGAAAAGGTCTTCACAACAAGCTTTCAGGCAGGCACCAAAGCAAAAGCAGAAGCAGAAAAAGAAAAAAGAAGAAGTATCCGTTGCCGCATCCATAGCGAACAGCGCCGCACAGGATGCACTGAACACCAGGCAAGGCGCTCATTACGACGCTCCTCACGAATCATCAGACAAGAAAGAAGACTTCACCATTCATTCGGCTGAAGAAGCCCGCCGGGCTATTATATGGGGAGAGATACTTCAACGGAAATACTGACCGGAATTACGAGGGCATGTTTCAGGCACGGGAAAGTAGCGTAACCCGTACATGAAGCCTTTACAATAAAGCGAATAATTAACCATAAAATATCAACTGTATTTTAACACGAAATTATACTATTTATGTCACTCAACCTTATTTCGGCAGCAGAAGCTGCAAGCCTTATCAAACATGGCTACAACATCGGCCTGAGCGGATTTACTCCCGCAGGAACGGCCAAGGCTGTTACAGCAGAACTCGCAAAGATTGCGGAAGCGGAACATGCCAAAGGAAATCCATTTCAGGTAGGTATTTTTACAGGTGCGTCTACCGGGGAGTCTTGCGACGGCGTGCTGTCACGTGTAAAAGCTATCCGCTACCGTGCTCCTTATACCACAAATTCCGATTTCCGCAAGGCCGTGAACAACGGAGAGATTGCCTACAACGACATACACCTCTCACAGATGGCGCAGGAAGTGCGCTACGGATTCATGGGCAAAGTGAACGTAGCCATCATCGAAGCCTGCGAAGTGACTCCGGACGGAAAGATTTACCTGACGGCTGCCGGCGGTATTTCCCCGACTATCTGCCGTCTGGCCGACCAGATTATCGTGGAGCTGAACAGCGCACACAGCAAATCCTGCATGGGACTGCATGACGTGTACGAACCGCTCGACCCGCCTTACCGCCGCGAAATACCTATCTACAAACCGAACGACCGCATCGGACTGCCTTATATCCAAGTAGATCCGAAGAAAATCGTAGGTGTAGTGGAAACCAACTGGCCGGACGAAGCACGTTCTTTCGCCGCCGCCGACCCGTTGACCGACAAAATCGGGCAGAACGTTGCCGACTTCCTCGCTGCGGACATGAAGCGCGGCATCATCCCGTCTTCTTTCCTTCCGTTGCAATCGGGCGTAGGAAACATCGCCAACGCCGTGCTCGGCGCACTGGGACGTGACAAGACAATCCCCGCATTCGAAATGTACACCGAAGTGATTCAGAACTCCGTAATCGGCCTGATTCGCGAAGGACGCATCAAATTCGGAAGTGCCTGCTCGCTGACTGTCACCAACGACTGTCTGGAAGGCATTTACAATGATATGGATTTCTTCCGTGACAAGCTGGTGCTCCGTCCGTCGGAAATCTCCAACAGCCCGGAAATCGTGCGCCGACTCGGTGTTATCTCTATCAATACAGCTATTGAAGTTGACCTGTACGGCAACGTGAACTCAACCCATATCGGCGGTACGAAGATGATGAACGGTATCGGCGGCTCAGGAGACTTCACACGCAATGCGTACATCTCTATCTTCACCTGTCCGTCGGTGGCCAAAGAGGGAAAAATCAGCGCCATCGTGCCGATGGTATCCCACCACGACCACACGGAGCACGACGTCAACATCGTTATCACCGAACAAGGTGTTGCCGACCTTCGCGGCAAGAGCCCGAAAGAACGCGCGCAAGCCATCATCGAAAACTGTGCGCATCCTGACTACAAGCAGTTGCTTTGGGATTATCTCAAGCTGGCCGGCGGCAAGGCGCAGACTCCGCACGCCATCCAGGCTGCACTCGGCATGCACGCAGAGCTGGCTAAGAGCGGTGACATGAAGAATACGGACTGGGCTGAATATGCCAGGTAAGAAAATGTTGCAAATATAAAACGTTAAATAGGTTCGGCTTATAATCAATATGATATAACCGAACCTATTTCATATTGAAATAGACATGAAAACACCGACTATCAACAGACTGCTATTATGTATTTCGCTATGTATCGCCAATATCATGCCTTCTCTTGCCCAAGAAATAGAATTCCAAAAATTCAGCGGAAAAGTAATTGACTCCGAAGGCAAGGCTATATCAGCAGTAAATATTTATATACCGGGCGTTCCAAGGGGAACAATATCAGACAAACAAGGGAAGTTTGCCATTATGGCAAAAGACAAAGAAACTATTTACTGTTCGCATATGGGAATGAAAAAGACCGAGTTGCAATTAGATAAAAATCAGTCATCGGGACTAATTATACGAATGGAGCCGGAACCTTACAATCTTCACGAAATAACAATTGTCAGAAACCGCTACACCATGTGCGATACAACGGACGTCTTTGAAGATGACACATATAACTTTGAAATAATAGAACAAAATGCCGAATTTCCCGGCAAAGCGAAAGGGTTGGAAAAGTATCTTACCGAAGCTTTACAATATCCTGAAGAAGCTTTTCTAAAGGGAGAGGAAGGGCAGGTCACCGTTGAATTTACTATCACCAAAAGAGGAACCGTTAAAAATCCCAAGATAGTCAAAGGTGTATCTCCCGCTTTAGATGAAGAAGCCATAAGAATCATCCGGGATATGCCAAACTGGAAACCCGCCATCCAACGAAGCCGCCCTGTAGAAACCCGGCAAAGGCTGTCGATTAATTTTGCAATAATAATAGATTATGAATATGCTCATAAAAAAAGAATATAGAATTTACAGGATTCTTGGTCAAACGGATATAATTGTATTTTTGTAGAAGAATCAACAAACTATTTCTATGAAACAATTATTCACCACATTCTATCAACTTAAGGAACGGGTTTCATTGGATTTCATAAGATACCTGTATCATGAAATTCGCTGGGACAACCGGTTGATAGCCATAACAGGCGCACGCGGAACAGGAAAAACAACTCTCATGCTCCAATATATAAAAGAGCATTATCCCGGTTATGGCAACGAAGTGCTCTACGTTTCATTAGACAATATATGGTTCACCACCCACTCCTTATTCGAACTGGCTGACGAGTTTCAGAAAATGGGAGGAAAAGCTTTGTTTCTGGACGAAGTACACAAATACCCTACCTGGTCAAGGGAAATAAAGAACATCTATGACAGTTATCCGGATATAAAAATAGTATTCACAGGGTCTTCCTTATTGGAAATACACAAAGGTGAAGCAGACCTCTCAAGAAGAGCTGTCACCTATCATTTGCACGGCCTTTCTTTTCGTGAATTCCTACAATTTGAATATGGATAAAAATGGAAGCACTTACACTTCCCGACATCCTGACAAGACATATCGAAATAGCCATGAACATAAACCGCTTGTGGCATTCAATGAATACCTGACTTACGGCTATTACCCTTTTTATAAAGAAGATAAAATATTATATCACGAGAAACTGCTCACCACTTTGAATACAATTTTGGACGTAGACTTACCTCCTACTGAAAAAATAGATTATTACTCCATTGGTAAAATAAAAAAACTGTTTGCCATTCTTGCCGGTCTTGTGCCCTACCTATATCCCCAATATATCAATGCTCAGCAAAGAGATAGAAGTCAGCCGCATCAGCCTGCTGAATTATCTATCCTATCTCCAAAAAGCCCAAGCTCTCCTGCTACTTGACAAAGAGGCTTCCGGCATCAAACAACTGGCAAAACCAGAAAAGATATATCTAGGCAATACTAATTATACCTATGCATTGGGAGGAGAAAAGACGGATATAGGAAATGTCCGGGAAACATTCTTTTTCAATCAAACCATCGTAAAATGCAAAGTTACCTATTCTTCCCAAATAGACTTTACTTTGAATGAAACATATAATTTCGAGATTGGCGGCAAAAATAAAACGCAGAAACAACTAACCGGAGTGAAGAACGGTTATCTGGCTCTTGATAATATAGAAATAGGATTCAACAATGAGATTCCACTTTGGCTATTTGGATTAATGTATTGACATGGGGTTACCGTCCGATAATCACCTCACAAACCTTATCCTGAAACGCCCTTGCCTTAGCAGCCGAAAGTACATTCTGATTCATAATGGCAAACGCCACTTCGTGCCCGTCCTTCATTCGCAGATAGCCCGCAAGCGCATTGATGGCAGTAAACGAGCCTGTCTTGGCATGAACATTCCGATAAGCGGGCGCACTTTTCATCCTGTTTTTCAATGTGCCGTCCACACCGCCCACGGGGAGAGACTTATAGAGTTTCTGAAAGATTCCCGTCCGGGAATATGCATATTTCAAGAAATCGACCAGCAGGGCGGGAGAGAGGTAATTATAGTTGGATAGCCCGCATCCGTCCGCAATCTTATAGTCTTTCGGGTCGTGCCCCAGGCGGCGGATTAACTTCATGATTTCTACGATTCCGTCTTCGGCAGCCACCTGTTTCTTTCCCGTCGCCTGTGCCCCGAGGCGGCAGAGGAATGCTTCCGCATTCAGGTTGTCGCTCTCTTTCATCAATTGGTTCAAGACTTTTTGTACCGATGTATTCCAACCTGCCATCCGCTCCACATGAACGCTGTCGCGCGGTAATTCCGCAAATGCATAAGATTGGGGAGCGATGATACCTTTTGCACGGAGACGCTCGAGGAAAGTGTGCATAAAAAAAGCAGGAGAATCATAGATATTGACATTATCTTTTCGGATGGAAGCAACATTGCCCGAAACAACGAGATTATTCCCGTTCGTCAGCCAGTCTCTTGAGAAAGAGAACTTTCCGGCAGAAGAAGTACGTGTCTTTGTCCGGTTGGTCAGGGTATAATAAGAAGAGACAGGCTTGCAGGACACGCTTGCCGTATCTCCTTGCAGGGTAGAGGGAATCACAGAGACTTCCGCCGTTCCTTTGCAGAACATGAGCGGGGACAGATAAGGTTGATAGACCGCAGGGGTATCGTCCCACGCCCATCCATGCCCCCAATAGAGGGAGTCTTTCATCGAAACATCACCATACACCTGCCCGTTAATCACGGAAAAAGGGAAAGTGACTACCTTTTCTATCAACGAATCCATCGCCTGACTGTCAAATTCGGGGTCGAATCCACCCACGACATATAGATTGCCTTGAAGTGTATCATGCTCTATCACGCCATCGTGCCATACTTCCGTACGGAAAGGCTCGTTCGCATCGGGACGGGAGAGGGCGGTAATAGCCGTCAGCAGTTTCATGGTAGAAGCAGGGCGGGAAAGTTTCTCCGCACGGTAGTTGTACAACGGCTTCTTCGCCGTCAGGTCATAAACGGATATGCCGACTTCGGATGCTTCGGGAAGCATCTTTTTAATAAGCGAATCTATCTGCGAAAAATCCCTTTGTGCCCACAAGGGCAACAGACAGACGGACAACGTGACTAATAAAAGAACTTTCTTCATACAAAAACGGTTTATGAATCGAATCACCCCCGCAAATATAACACTTCCCGACCGAATTTGCCTGGAATCCGACAAAAAACAAAAGAGAGAGCTTGGTAACAAATAGTTAGTGTTCGGGGAAAACAAATGACAGCAGAAAAGAAAATAACAGAAAAAAACACCAAAAAAGTTTATCTGATAAAAGGAAATATTTACTTTTGTAGCACGTAGAGAAGAGGATGCCCTAAAAAAGTCTAGTGTATATACAGTCTTTTTTAAAACAGAACAGTATAACTGAATGATAATACCTCAAGAAAATAATATCGACCACTTCGGAACAAATAGAGTAGAAAACAAGAAAGAGTTTGATTTATTCTTTAAGAAATACTATACTCTATTTCTTTCTTTCGCCTGCCGGTATCGCCTGGATGTGGAAGAGGCGCGCGACATTGTTCAGGATGTCTTCATCGCTTTTTGGGAGCAACGGGAAAATTTCACTTCCATTGTAACCATCAAGGCCTTTTTCTATCGTTCCATCTCCAACCGCTGCCTCAATCACCTGAAACATGAGGATGTGAAAGACCGCTATGCCGAAAGCCAGTTACAGGTCATGCAAAGCGAGGAATTCATCCAGGAAAATATTATCCGTGAGGAAGTATCTTTTATGGTACGGCGGAAAATCAAGGAACTCACTCCGCGCGAGCAGGAAATTATTATTCTTTCCCTTCAAAATAAGTCCAACCAGGAGATAGCTGAATTGCTGTCGATATCGGTCCCCACAGTAAAGACACATAAGATGCACGCATACGCCCGACTACGCGCCGAACTGGAAGAATTAAGATTTCTGCTACTTATTTTATAAAAAATTGAATTTTATATCATACTACATCCATCTTGTGTTGTTTTACTTATAGAATAACACAAATTTCGTTATATAAATGACAGACCAAAAGCTCAAAGAAAGTATGCAGATAGCCGAAGAATTGGCTAAAGAAATCTGCACCGGCAAGCCCTCGACTTCACTGCTGGCTCAGAAGTGGAAAGAGGAGTCACCCGAACTATACGAAGAAATACGGAAGCAAGAGAACCTGTCGCAGGAAATCTCCTTCCACGACTCCATTGATACCCGACAGGCGTTGGAAGAAGTCAGCAGCCGACTGACCCTTCCGACAAAAAGATTCGGCAGACGTATTATATATAATATAGGTATTGCAGCTTCTTTCTTGTTAATCCTCGGAACGGCAGCCACATGGTTATGGATGAGAAACAGTGAAAAAATTGTCGCTGAATGGGCGGCATCCGTACCCGAACCTGCCAAGATTTCACTTATCGCGCAGAATGACGAGCCGGTGGAACTGGCAGAAAGCAATCTGACTGTCCAAGGCAACCAACTGATTGGAAGCACGCTGGACGGAAAAAGAAATGTCGCTATCGAACTGAAGCCCGACAACCAGTTCAACAAACTATCCGTTCCGACAGGTGGAGAATACAAACTGACGCTGGAGGATGGAACAGAGATTCAAGTGAATACAGCTTCCGAACTGCTCTTTCCTACCCATTTCAAAAAGCATATACGCCAGGTTGAATTGAAAGGAGAGGCATACTTCAAAGTTAAGCATAATCCGGAAAAACCTTTCAATGTATTGCTCGGCACGCTGAATGTACAAGTCACAGGAACTACCTTTAATATTAAGGCTTATGAAGAAGAAGGAAATGTATCCATCACTTTGGTTGAAGGTTCGGTCAACGTACGCGAAGGACAGAAGATTCTCGCCACATTGTCTCCAGGCGAACAGTTCACTTACCATAAAACGACACGCGATTACAGCACAGCGCAAGCTGATATATCCGCTATCATTGGTTGGACGGAAGATAAGTTCGTCTTCCATAGCGAGACAATCGGTACTATCATGAATGAACTGTCCCGCTGGTATAATGTAGACATCAATGTAAGCGAAGATATACAAGATATACGCTATAGCGGCATATTGTCACGTAAACAGCCACTCGCAGAAATACTCAATATCCTGCACCTGACAAATGAACTAGACTTCAAAATCCATCAGGACAGGAGAATAGACGCAATAGAGAAAAAGAATGAATAATAGCATCTAATATTATAAATTTCACATAGTTATGACAGAAAAGCTTATTTCCAAAGGACTCATGTTGGCTATTTCCCTCATCCTGTCCTGTACCACTCCGTTGGCATATGCTCAGACAAGCCAACCGGAGAAGATCACTGTTACGGTAAGTAAGAAACCGTTGGAAAACGTGTTGGAGAAACTGAGTAAACAATATGGCTACCAGTTTTTCTATAATGCCTCTTTATTGAAAGGAGTCAATGTGTCTGTATCTCTACAGGAAGCTGAAATCAACAACGTAATGAAAACGCTCCTGACAGGAACCGGACTACAATATTCCATAAAGGGAAGAACAATTGTCATCACTACAATACCCAAGAAAGCAATAGCCCAAACACCCCTAAACGGACGTGTCACTGATAGTGACGGGAACGTTCTTCCGGGTGTCTCTATCTTCACACAAGATAAAAGCCAAGGAACCATCACAGACATTGACGGACGCTTTACGTTCTCCAAACCACTGACATACGGAACTGTACTGAACTTTTCTTCTGTAGGCATGAAGCCCCATGATGTAGTTTACAGTGGTGAACAACTGCTGCAAGTAGTCATGGTGGAGGATGTGAAACAACTGGATGCAGTAATCGTCACCGGTTTCCAAACTATCTCGCGCGAACGGGCGACCGGAGCGGCCACAATTGTCAAGAGCAACTATCTTGACAAAATCCAGGCTCCGGATTTAGGCAGCAAACTGGAAGGAGCCACTCCCGGGCTAAGCAGCTATAACGGAAAAATGAGTATTCGCGGTACTTCTTCATTTTCCATCAACTCCACTCCGCTATTGGTACTGGACGGACAACCTGTCACCGGAGTAGGCATTAACGAACTGAATCCGGAAGACATCGAAACAATAACCGTACTGAAAGATGCCGCTGCCACCTCTCTATATGGTGTACGCGCTTCGAACGGTGTCATTGTCGTATCTACCAAACGCGGAACAGGCAAGAAACCGAACATCAACGTGTCTGCCAACTTCTACCTGAATCCGTTGCCATCACTTGACTACCGCCACTATGCTTCTACCAGTGACATCATTGATTACGAAAGAGACTATCTGACCAATAATCCTAATTATCAAGAAAATCCGTTAGATTATTTCGATTTGCTGAACGATATAAAAGCCCCCAGTTACATATCAACAGTAGACCGTCTCTATTACCGTCTCGCCAAAGGAGAAATCACAGAAAGTCAATTGAACGCCTCACTCGACCTCTTGCGGAAGAATGATTATAGAAAAGCTTATCGTGACGAACTGCAACAAATGAACTTCGTACAAGACTATAATCTCTCTCTTTCCAAAGCGGGTGACAGATCCAACTTCTTCTTTTCTGCCCGTTACGAAAATGAAAGTACCTACAACAAGAACAACAGTTTTGATAAGTTCACTTTCTACATGAAAAACGAACTCGACCTGACCAAGTGGTTTAAACTCACCGTAGGAACAAATGTGGGTATCGGCAACAGCAGCTATTCACAAGCAGGATATCAAGGGACAACAGTAGCTATGCCATACGAAACTCTCTACAACGAAGACGGCAGTTATGCTTATATCTATCCGCACAATTATTTCAACTCTCAAAAAGTGAACCAGACAGAAGGACTGAAACCTATGGGATACAACGCCGTGGAAGAATCGACCAAGAATATGCAAGATACGGATGACCTCTATTGGAAGCTCTTCACACATGCCGATTTCAAACTGCTCAAAGGATTGAATTTCGGTGTGAAATTCCAATATGAGAAACGGGATCAGAATACTGAACGCCAAGATGAGGAAGACTCATATTATATGAGAAACATGATTAACAGACACGCAGCCACCAATCCACAAGGCGGATTTACCTACTATATCCCCGAAGGCGGAAGAATGGAAGAGTCTCATGCACGCTGGTCATATATGAACTTACGCGCACAATTCGACTATCAAACGACTATCAACGACAAACATGAGATTACCGCCTTGCTAGGTGGAGAAATCCGTGAAGACAAATATCGTAAAACAATAAGCGAGCGATATGGCTACGACGAACAAAAGCTGGTCTACAAACAAGTAGACTGGGCGACATTGAACAAAGGTGTCATAGGGCAATTGAGCAGCAATCCTTTTCAAAAGCAAGAACAACTGTTCGTAAATGACTCACATCACCGTTATGTATCTGCCTACTTCAATGCAGGTTATTCATACGATACACGCTATGCCCTCAATGGTAGCGTCCGCATTGAGCAGGCCGACCTCTTCGGAACCGATCCCAAATACCGCTATCGCCCGTTGTGGTCGGTAGGTGCCAGTTGGAATATTTCTAATGAAGAGTTCATGAAAGACATCACATGGGTAGATATGCTCAAACTTCGCGCTACCTACGGTATCACAGGTAATGTAGACCAAAACACATCACCCTATTTATTAGGAAGTTACGCAGTCTCTCCTTATAGCCAATCCAACCTGACGACTATCATTTCGCCACCTAATAAATTGCTCCGCTGGGAAAAGACTTCAACATTCAATATCGGACTGGACTTCTCTCTTCTCAGAAGACTGAGCGGTAGCTTTGACTTTTATCAGCGTTATAGTTCGGACTTGCTTGCCAATACCAATCTTGATCCCTCTACAGGTTTTCAAACGGCAAGAGTAAACAACGGAGCCATGCGAAACAAAGGTATAGAGCTTTCTCTTTCGTATGATTGGCTTAATAGCCGGGACTGGTCGTTCAATACTACCTTTACCACTGCCTACAACAGTAACAAGATAAAAAAAGTAGGTTATATCCCTACCTCTGCAAAGAGCATGCTGACCAACCCGGGTAGTTTCTATCTTCAGGGCGATACCTACAACTCGCTTTATGCCTACCGCTACGCAGGGCTGACAGACGAAGGAAATCCCTCTGTATATGACACTGAAGGAAACGTAGTTTCTCTGAAACCAGTGGACGAAATTGACGCCCTGACATGTGTAGGACAGCTCGACCCGAAATGGAATGGGGCACTTGACATCAGCCTGCGCTGGAAGCAACTCAACTTCTTCACCAAGATTGTCTACTATGCAGGACATTCATTACGGGTAGATGCCACTCCTCTTTACAGCGGACTTCGCTCAGAAACTTACAAAGGTGCCATTCATGAAGACATCGCCAACCGCTGGACCCCTGAACATACCAATACGGATATCCCTTCAATGACTGTTTACGGATTAAGCACCGACCGTGAATACCATTGGAAATATGCCGACTATAATACAGCAAGCGCCGCATTCATAAAGATACGTAATATCGGAGTGAGCTACACGCTACCCCAAGAATGGATAAGTAAAGCGGGATTCAAGGGAATCAGCCTGCGTGCTCAAGTGAACAACCCTTGTTACTGGGCTGCCAACAAACGGGATATCGACCCCGAAGCTTTCAATGCTAATTCCGGTACACGGAGTGACGAAAAAGCAACCAGTTACATATTAGGTATCAACATCAACTTCTAAAACGACTCAGTATGAAACGAAATATTATTATAGGCTGCATAGCCGCAGCATTTAGCTTAAGTGCCTGTGACAACTATCTGGACATCGTCCCTAAAGGAGAGTCCGTGCTCAACCAAACCAGCGACTATCTGGGATTAATCGAAGACGTCTACGGATATCCCATTCAGTCGGAATGGTATTTATGTGGAGAGGCCACTTCTTACAATATGGAACTACTCGAGAATTATTCCTCTCCGCTCAATTCAGCCGCATTCTACTGGAATGAAGATTTCGACCGCGCTTCCTATATGACAGCCACCGGAAGTAGCGATATGTACACCATGTGTTATAAAAAGATATCAAATTTCAATATCATTATCCAAAATATCAACAAGTCTGAAGGAAGTGATGATGATAAACGCTATGGAATGGCACAAGCAAAGATTATGCGTGCTTATGCTTATTTTTACCTCATCAATACTTATGCTAAACCTTACAATCCGGAAACAGCAGCTCAAGACCGGGGAATCATCCTTCGTGAAGACTTTGATATGGAAGCAGTAGGAGTACAATCTACTGTGGCTGACGCTTATGCCCTGATTCAACGCGATATTGAAGAGGCTTTGCCCGATCTTCCGCACGTAGCTATGAACACGTTCCGCCCCAACAAATCTTTCGGTTATGCCCTGAAAGCTAAAGTACATCTTTTCAAGAGGGAATTTAACGAAGCACTTCAAGCTTCACTGGATTGTATCAAGGAAGCGGAAAGGGAAGGACGCCATAAATTGTGGAACATGAATACGGAATATCAGGCAGCGGTCAATTATATAAAACAAACTTTCGGATGGTCGGAAGATTTAATAGAATATGGGATGCCTATGTATTCCATGTTCCGTATGTCCGTCTCGGCAATGTATTTCACCCATCCATATGAAGATCCCGAAAATCTTCTTTCCCAAAATGGACAAACACAGTTTGACCCTTCTCCCAGTATGGTACGCAAGCCGGTCATGGACCTATATACACCAAAGAGCGACTTACGATATACCTTCAATCTAGGAGCAACCCCTACCAGGCCTACTGCCGAACCCGGAAGTATTATGTTAAGTTTAGGCGGATCCTACCAATGGAATCCTGCCGGAATCAAACTTTCCGAAGTATATCTAATGGCGGCAGAATGTTATGCCCGCAAAAGTGACAAGGAGAACGCCATGAAATACGTAAACGACGTACGCAAGAATCGGATTATCACCAAATATTATACCGATTTCACCGCTACTGATGCTGCCGATGCAATGAGAATTGTCCGAGAAGAGCGTAAGCGCGAACTATTATTCACCAGTAACAGTTTCTTTGATATGCGCCGTTTCTGCACGGAATTCAACGAGACATTGACACGGGAGGTTGACGGAAAGACATATACTCTCAAACCAGATTCACACCTGTTGACATTCCCGTTCCCTGTATCTGCCATGCAAAACAGTAACTTAATACAAAACAGCAAATAATGAAAACATTCACTTTATTTATAGCAACACTTCTCTGTATGTTCACATATACAGAGGGTTTTGCTTTATCTTCCGACAATACAGTAGCATATATCACTTTCAAAGCAGAAACCAACGGAAAGAAAATCTATTTCCAGAGCGAAAGTGATACTATCTATGGTTATCAGGAAGTGAAGCCGGGAGAGACGATAGCTCTGCAACTGGAGAAACCCGCCTATTACTATTATATGGGCTCCAACAGCAATATTTCGACCGTATTCGTCACTCCCGGTTCAACAAGCTGTATCGAAGAGAAAGACGGGAAAATATCTTTTGAAGGAGACAATGCGGCAATCAATCAATTTATTCAACAGCATTCTTCCATATTCAAAAGCCCTGATAGTATAGCTACATATTCCAACGAATGGCTGGAATTCCAACATAAAATGCTGGCAGAGTCAATAGATGCACTAAAAGCATCGAATTTGCCTGATGAATTCAAGCACATACACGAATGCTACTATCAATATACATTTCTCAATCAACTGCTGAACGGTCCGAGGCTGATGCGTATGTTCATGAAAAAGGAATTGGATTTACCAACAAATTATTATGATGACGTAAGAAAAAACCGGTATGAGGATGCTGCACTGCTATATTATCCCAAATGGTTTACTGTGATGCGTGAGTCAATGGAAATATTAGAAAAGAATGGAGAATGGCAGCCCGACCCGACAAACTTTCTCGCTCAATATACTGCAAGAATATCCAATAATGAAGTGAAATCCGCTTTCCTGATACGTTATCTGAAACAAATATTGAAAGCAGGTTATTCCGATGATTTTCCGACATATCTGTCTATCGCAAAAGCATCTGTACCTACGCATAGCGAAACATTCCTTCAGGAATTAGCCCAACTGGAAAAACAATACGATGGAATAAAAGCACGATACAGCAACATCACCCGTGGAAATACGGCACCTGTATTTACAGCCAATGATATTGATGGAAAGGCTTACTCTTCCGCCGACTACGCAGGAAAAGTGCTAGTACTCGATTTTTGGTTCAGCGGCTGCATCCCTTGCAAAGCTGAAATGCCCTATATGGAGAAACTGGCGGAAAAGATGAAAGGAGAAAACATTCAATTCTTCACTTTGTCACTCGACACCGGAGAACAGTTGCTCAAAGCGTGGAAAGAACTTGTGAAAGATAAAAACGGAGCGACTTTGCAACTCAACGTACCCAACGGGTTCAAGTCGGAAGTAGCGAAACATTACGGAATCCGTTCCGTTCCCCGCATCGTCATTATCGACCAACAGGGAAAGATTGTGGATGCTTTCGCCAAACGTCCTTCAGATCCCAAGTTATATCAGCAACTACTGAGATTATTGAATAAAGAGGAAGCCGACACACTGACAAAAGAAAAAGCGACAGCTGCTATGATGGCATTAAGGAACGCTGATACCGCAGCACAAAAAGAAGAAATGCTGAAGAAGTTCATGGCACAAGTGAAGAAAGAAAAAGCGGACTTTGCTTACCCAATGGTAAATATGATGATGTCATTTACCATAGAGGCATTTTATGCGGAAGGTAACCGGGAAAAAGCCGAAGGCTATATGGCTAATATTCCGGATTCGCCATTCAAACGTGATGTATTGGCTATCTCCGGATTCAATCGTTTGGAGAATGGTAGCTTTAAAATGGCAGCAGAATTGCTGAATAGAGCTATCAAGATGACCACCGAAGGAAAAGATGAAGATACACTTCCCAAAGAGGAGAAACACAAACTCAACCAAATTCTCACTGCTTATGTAGAAGCATTGATAAAAGACAATCGCATACAAGAAGCGATTCCTTACGCCAAACAAATATACGAATCCAGTAATAAGCAGGATTATTCTATCAATGATTGCTACGCCACAACGCTCATATTTGAAAAGAAATTCAGTGAAGCAACCCCTATACTGGAAAACTTTGTCCGCATAGGAAAAGCTACTCCGCAGCAAATAGCCTGGCTGAAACAAGCATATACCCGGAAAAACGGTAAAGAAAAAGGATTCGAGCAATATTTGGATGAATTGAAATCGGAATTCCACAATACTTTACAGGAAAAGCTTGCACAGAATATGGTGAATGAACCTGCTCCACTCTTTACGCTTCACAACATGGACGGAAAGGAAGTTTCACTGGCAAGCCTGAAAGGGAAAGTAGTAGTGCTTGACTTTTGGGCTACATGGTGCGGTCCCTGCAAAGCATCTTTCCCCGCTATGCAGGAAACAATCAACCGTTTTGCAAACAATAAAGAGGTGGCATTTCTTTTCATCAATACGCTCGAAAGTAAAAAGAATCCTCAGGAAACCGTACGTAAATATATGAATGATAAAGGATATACTTTTAATGTAGTATTTGACGTAAAAGACCCGAACACGAATAAATTTCCTATTATAGAGAGCTACAAAGCCAAAGGAATTCCGGCTAAGTTCATTATAGACAAGGAAGGAAATATCCGGTTTAAACCTGTCGGCTTCTCCGGTTCCAATGAGGAGACGGTGGAAGAGCTCTCGGCAATGATAAAAGCATTGCTATAGCATTTATTTTCACATATTGATATATTTGCATATTGTCATTTGTCAATCCAATCATCAAATAATTATGATAAGAAAGGACTGTCCCCCAAAAATGGACAGTCCTTTCTTATATCTTAAAATGGGTTAATAGCCGCACTCAAAATAACTTTGTTATCATTCTTCCACTCTACAACGCTTCCCGGAATATCTCCCCCACCGTAGGATGAGGGAAAACAATCCTCTTCCATTGCGCCGCAGTCAATCCGAGTTCAATGGCAGTTCCTGCGAGCGTAATAATCTCCGAAGCCGGATTGCCCAACACGTGTGCTCCAATCACCCGTTCCTGTTCATCCAGCAATACTTTGCAAACTCCGTTCACTCCCTCGTTCTCTGCTACAAAACGCCCGGAATAAGCCATCGGGAGCTTTACGACTTGATAAGTAATGCCTTTCGCTGAGGCTGACTCTTCCGTTTCTCCTACTCCGGCAATCTCCGGATTGGTATAGACAACGCCCGGAATGGCACGATAACTCATAGCATCTTCTTTACCTAATATAGAATGTACAGCCACTTCCGCTTCACGAACGGCTGTGTGTGCCAGTAAAGAGAATCCGGTCAGGTCACCGCAGACATAAACACCAAGTACGGAAGTCTGCATCTTCTCATTCACTTTGATAGCACCACGCTCTGTCTTATCCAGATTCAGATTTTCGAGTCCGAAACCTTTCGTTACCGGACGACGGCCGACACTCATCAGCAGCTTCTCCGCTACCACGCTACCACTTCCTTCTGCATTTTCATAAGAAACGACAGCCCCTTCTTCCGTCTGCGACAGACCGACAACTTTCGTACTAAGCAGGAATTTAATGCCCCGTTTTGCATATTCAGCACGCAGCAGAGCGGAAAGTTCCTTATCCATTCCGCCGAGAATCTCATCCAGCATTTCAACTACCGTCACCTGCACTCCCAGGCTATTGAAGAAAGAAGCGAACTCCATTCCTATCACTCCACCACCGACGATAACCAAAGAAGCAGGCAGTTCTTTATTGTCCAATGCATCCCGATGCGTCCAGTAGTTCACCGTTTCCACTCCGGGAATAGGGGGAATAAAGGTTTCCGAACCGGTGCAAAGTATCAGATTCTCGCCTTCGTAAGTTTCTTCACCGCAGCGGACTGTATTTTTATCTATGATTTGCGCTTCTCCCGATAGTATCGTAACATTGTTTGAGGTCAGTTTTGCTTTCACTCCCAATACCAGTTTACGTACCACTTTGCTCTTGCGGGCAATAATCTTGGACAGGTCGAAAGAGACTTCGGATACATTTACCGCATACTTTGACGCATGCTTTGCGCCATCATAAGTTTTTGCCGAATAGAGCAGGGTTTTGGTCGGGATACACCCTTCGTTCAGGCATACACCGCCCAGATTCTTCTTTTCGATAAGCAACACGCTCAAACCGGCTTTGCCGGCAGCTTCGGCAGCCGTATACCCGGCAGGGCCGCCGCCGATAATAATCACTTGGTATTTCATAGTATATAACTTATTTAGTTCATTTTCTTTTCAATCAGTTCCACAAATTCCCGTTCTTTGACAGGCATAACGGAAGCAAACTTGTCTTTTCCATACTCTATCAGTATGTAATCAGTCACCGAGAAACTTCCGAATTTCATGGAACGGTATTTCTGTATAGTCGTGATTTCGGAAATAGGAATTACCTTCTTGCGGATAAAGCGCCCGCGGGATATTTCGAGATTTCCGTCCGTAGTCACCGTATAGACTGTATGTATGATCTGTTCGATCACTACAATAAGCATGAGCATAAACAGCACAGCCGGCAAGATATATTTACACCACAAAGCGCCGACGGCATTTACTGTAAGTACTGCCAGAAGGAAATACTGGTACCAGGCGATGCGGGCATGAAAAATTCGATTCATTTTGTCAG
>NZ_CABUHK010000063.1 GCF_902491285.1 uncultured Bacteroides sp.
TTGCCAGATAGCGGTTGCTGAAATTATAATTGAATCGTCCGTAGAAAGACACCAGAGAAGAGGGGACTGCATACGAAGAGTTCGGTCCGTGTTCTTCCGCTCCTTGCAAATTGTAATACTTGAGAATGGATGACAACTTTTTAGAGTCAGCCGTTACTTCCTCATAATCTGTTCGGGAAGCAGAGAAACCTGCCATTGCAGAAAATTGATGTTCTTTGTTGATGTCAAATGAATAAGTGGCAGTATTCTCTGTTTGCCAATATCTTTTCTTGTTCGACATTACATTGGCATGACCGCCAGCCGTATAATGCTGTCCCATGCGTCCGTCTTCATAAGTATTCACTTTGTAAAAGACAAGTTCTCCACCGTTATCGGAACGTAATTTCAAGTTCTTTATCGGTTCTATCTCGATGTAGGCGGAACCTACGAATCTGGATTTGAGTGTGGTTTTGTCAAGTAAGTCAACAATAGCCACCGGATTTGCTCTCGTGTTGAGGAAACCATCGAAATATTCTCCGTCTTCGGTATAAATAGGAGCTGTCGGTTGTGAACTAATGGCGCTGAACATAGTTCCGTATCCCGAATCTGCTTCTTCGTTGATATTCATGAGTTTTGATTCAATGACATTGAAACGTACTCCGTATTTTAGCCACTTGTTTAGTTTGGCATCCATATTATATCGAACAGTCAGTTTATTGAAGGACGAGTTTTTGATTGTACCTTTCTGGTCATACCAGTCTACTCCCAGGAAATGTTGCATATCATTCTTTCCACCGGAAATGGAGAAGTTATAGTTTTGGTATTGCCCGTTTTGGGTAACTGCGTCCTGCCAGTCGGTCGACTCACCGCGACTTAGCAAACGTAGTTCTTCTGATGTCCATTTGTAATTAGGTTGAGCAATGGATACCAATTCATAATATTGCTGCGCGTTCATCAAGTCTTGTTTGTTCAACATTCGTTGCGTACCGAAAGAGGCATTCAAAGAGATTTTGGCTTTTCCGCTTGTACCCTTTTTGGTAGTCACAAGTACTACACCATTAGAACCTCTCGAACCATAGATAGATGCGGAAGAAGCATCTTTTAAAATTTCGATAGATTCAATATCACCGGAAGATAAATCCTGCAGACCTCCTTGTACGGGAATACCGTCGACGATATATAACGGCTCGCTGCCGGCTCGGAGCGAACCTACTCCGCGAATAACGACAGAAGCATCCCCACCTGGTTTTACGGAGCCGGTAGTTACTTGCACACCGGCAGCAAGTCCTTGCAGGGCAGTCGTCACTGTTCCTACTTTGGAGTTAGTAAGATGTTCTGATTTGATAGAGGCAACGGCACCTGTCAAATCGCTCTTTTTGGCAATACCATAACCGATTGCTACTACTTCGTCCAAGTTAATGGCATCTGCTGCCATTTGTATATTAATGACATTCTGTTTCCCTACGGTAACCGATTGTTTTACCATACCTACAAAAGTAAATTCTAAGATATTTCCTTTTTGGGCTTTGATGCTGTAGTTTCCATTGGCATCGCTTACAGTTCCTGTTTGAGTACCTTTTACTGTTATAGATACGCCTGGTAATGTTTCATTGTTCGTATCAGAGACGGTTCCTTTAATGCTGATAGTCTGTGCATGTAATACACTGGCAAAAAAGATTGCTATAAATAATATGATGTGTTTTTTCATGACGCTTATTTTATAGGATTGTTATTTAATAGGCCCGGATAGGAAGAACACCAATTTTCCAACCGCTTTTTGAGCAGATTTCAGAAACGATATTAGTGTCTTCGTAGAAGTTCACATAATAGGCAGACCAGCCGGCTTCCCCGTCGCCTTCACTTGAAGTCCAGTAATTGTTTGCCGGAATATTGACTCCTTTCTCTGCTAATAAACTTTTAACTTTGAATACTTCGATCAGTTCTTCTCTGGAAGGGAGGAACCAGTCGGCATATACGGCATTTCCTTCAGTGACACTATTATCCAAGCAAAGTTGGGCGGCAATTTTGACTCCTTGCCATTCGGGCCAGTTGTTCGCACTCTGTAATGCATTAAACTTCTTGACTATATTTTGAGTGTTTGTATAACCGCTTCCCATACTTTTACTCGTTCCGGCTGCATCCGACGGAGCTACTTCAGGACCGAATTGTTCTGTTCCCGTACCGATGTTGCTCATATTTACGATATATCCGTGTGCTTTTGCTGCATCCACCCAGAATACAACACCTCCTCCGAGTTTGTCACCGACATTCGTCTCGATAGTGATTGTTCCAAGATTACTTTTCCGCTCTCCTCTGACAATCATAATGGAGTTTACTCCGTATAATCCTTCAGGAAGTGTAAATTCTACTCCTTCTTCATTAAGAGTTAATGGTAAATTATATTCGACGCCTGCCGGATAGAAGGAAGCATATAGTACGGCAACGTCCCCGGCTTCAAATCCTTTTCCTTGAATCTCGACTTTGCTCTTGGGCTGCACATTGCCTGAAGGTAGAACGATATCAATGATCGGAACTACGAAAGGCACTTTAAAAGTTCCGTTTAAAACGGTCTGTTTACCCGCTCTTTCAATTGTTACGGTATACTCGCCGCCTGCTTCCACCGGGACGATAAACTTCAGGTAACTGTCTGTAATCTCCGTGACTTCTACCTTTTCCTTCTGGTTGGTAGCGTTACTTAAATAGACTATATCTTCTTTTGCAAAACCAAGTCCGTTGATTTGCGCAACCTGACCAGGGATGATATCATTCTCCGAAGGAAATTTTATTTCCTTTAGGATAGGCGCTATGGGAGTAGCGATATGTTCGTCGTCGCTATCACAACTATAAAAGTTGCATACTATCAAGCCCGATAGAATAGGGATGAGTAGTTGTTTCAAATAGGTTTTCATGGCTCATTAAATTTAAAAGTTGAACGATAAGGCTAATTCTTTTTCAATCATGAAGTGCTTCACTTCATCGAGAGTAGGAATAGATGGTTGTGCACCCGAGCGCGTGACTGCAATGGCTGCCGCAGTGTTGGCAAAGTTGAGTGCTTCCTGATCTATTTCTTTCTTTGCGCAAGCGACCGCCAATGCACCGCAAAAAGTGTCGCCTGCGGCGATTGTGTCGATCGCATTTACTTTACAACCGGGAAGTTGGATGATTTCTTTTTCATTTTTCATGTACACACCTTGACTTCCCAGTGTGATTACCACATTGCTGGTACCCGCTTTCAGCAATGTTTCAGCAATTTCCTCAAGATTGTTATCTGTATAATCGATTCCTGAGATGAATGCTGCTTCCAGTTCATTGACAACTAGTATATCAATGGCTTTCATCAATTGTTCATCAATCAGGCAGGCTGGTGCGGGATTGAACAATACCTTTTTACCTTTTTGTTTTGCTGATAAAGCTATTTTTTTAATTGTTTCGTAAGGAATCTCAGCCTGCATGACAATAATATCAGCTTCGTCAATAACTTCTGAGAAATGAGTGATTGAACCGGGTAATAAAGAATAGTTGGCGCCGGGAGCTACTGCAATGCAGTTTTCACCACTGTTGGCCACAAAAATAAGTGCGGTTCCTGTGGGATGATTGACATCATCAATAATGTAATCGGTGGTGATACCTTCTTTCTTAAAGTGATTTTTTAAAATATCCGCATACATATCATTCCCCAAAGAGGTGACAAACGTCACAAAGCCGCCAAGCCTGGCTGCCGCCACAGCCTGGTTGGCTCCTTTGCCTCCGAGGGACTGCATGAAATTTGCATCTCCGACTGTTTCGCCGGGTGCCGGGAGATGGCTGACTTGTGCAACCATGTCGATGTTTGAACTTCCAATAACTACTACTTTCATTTGAATCAGATTTATGTGATTGACCTAGGCTTCTCTTTATTTTATAAGTTGACTTCTCTTTTATATGGAATAGCACTCTGGGCTCCGATACGGGTAACGGCAATAGCCGCCGCTGCATTGGCAAATTCGACGGCTTCCGTCAGCGAGTGCTTTTCGGACAGGTAAACGCTGAATGCACCGCAGAATACGTCTCCGGCACCGGTAGTGTCGACTGTCTCCACTTGTTTGGCGGGAATCATGACGTAGTTGTCTTTCTCCTTTACATAAGCCCCGTCTTTGCCTAATGTAATAACGACATTTTCGATACCTTTATCTCCGATTGTCTTGGCGGCCCGGTGGGCACTTTCTATATCCATGACTTTAATACCGGACAGCATTTCGGCCTCAATCCGGTTAGGAAGTATGGTGTGTACGTTTTCTAGGAAAGTGTCACTCAGGGTAGATGCAGGCGCCGGATTGAGTATCACCTTTTTGCCATACTTGTTGGCGATAGCGGCTGCATATTCCGCTGTTTCTATCGGAACTTCAAGCTGCATGAGTATAATGTCAGCTTCCTTGATTTTTTCTTCAGCTTTATTGATATCCTCTTCTGAGAGGGAGCGACTTGCACCCGGTGCAACGATAATACTGTTTTCTCCGAAAGAATCAACGGAAATAAGCGCCACGCCCGATGGGCTTTTCTGGTCGGTGAAGATAAACTCTGTGTTAATCTTTTCCGATTTATATATTTCCAATGCTTGCAATCCGAACAGGTCGTATCCGATTTTGGAAATGAAAGTAACTTCGGCTCCCAGTCGGGCTGCTGCGATTGCTTGATTGGCTCCTTTACCTCCGGGGTTCATATAGAAAGTTCCACCTAGAATGGTTTCTCCGGGGACTGGGAGCCTGTTGGCTTTCACAACCATATCGGTATTACAGCTTCCGATAACTACGATTTTGGGTCGATTGCTAGATATAGTTTCCATAATATTAATAATTAAGATGATGCAAATAAAAGGAATAATAATGCTTTGTTTTTTACATTAATATTTCATTTATATAATTTCAAACAGGATATTTCGTGTGAAATAACCTATTTTATAAGTGGTTTGTGGATTGTTTTATTGTGCAGATTTATATAATTGCAAATGGATAAACCGAAAACGCGGAAGGTGCTTTTGTGCTGTGAATATAGCTTATTAGCTTTATCTTTTTAGATTTCTTTAGCATTGGTATGTTGTCTAAGAACCTCAGACAACTTTTCTTTTCGTATTTTTGATTCTATCCATGCAGTAAAATCGAAAATGCGTAATAACTGATTTTCGTATTTGTCGTTGTATAATTCATGAATTTCCGGATATAGCTTTTCCCAGAAAGCTTCCCGGTCTTTTCGTAAAATAGGTAGATTACTTTTATTCAGAAACCATAAAACCGTACGTTCTGTTTTGAAGGTCTGCTCTTTGGGAGAAGACAAACTTCGGGTGATGGAACGTGATTCGTGTGTTATTAATTCAAATTCTTGTGTCTCATAATAGGCGATAAGGCGAACCAGTCGAATGGTTCTCATCAGCGGAAGATATTTAATGTTGTGGTCGACAATAGCGTTACTTATATATTTCTTTGCTGCTTTGTAGTTCTGATTGCCGATGTGTATGAGAGTCGTGTAAAGTAATAGCTCGCTTTTGCGTATAGGACTTAGCCATGCTTCTTTGTCATAGAGCGACTCCTGATAACGATTCATGAGCTCTGTACAATTAAAGAAGTCTCCTTTATCCAGATAGGGAAACAGCTCGTATTGAAAGAGCAGGCAGGTAGCATTCACTTTAAATTCAAGTGATGAATCTTCCGCTATCAGCCTTTTTAATTTCTCCAGGAAATACGGCATTTCGTTGTAGTTGCCTACTGAACGCAGACTGCCGAGTACCCCTTCGAGCACCGACAAATAATAAATAGGTGGATTCGACCAGAATTGTTGATTCTGCTCAAACAATGAGTTTAGCTCTTTGTATGAGTTTAGGGCAGCTCTGTAATCTCCTGCTCCCATCAGATAATTGGCCTGAAAAAGTTTATGATTTCGTGTCAGTTCAAAATTCCCTTCTGCGTCTGAAGAAGCGGCTATATAAAGCTCGTTTACCATGAGATCGTTCATATCTTGTTTTTGCTTCGCAGTTCGTATAGCTCCGATATGAGAGAGACGGTATTTTAATAGATTGTGCAGAGAAGATTGCTCCGTTATTTTTCGAATTTTCTTTAAAGAATCATTTTGGATAAAATGTTTATGGAAAAGTTCCTGCTCGGTCATATTGGGGAAATTCAGCCGCAACAGATATTCCAGTTCCTGTTTCTGGGCAATCATCAGTATCTCATTGTTTTCATAGAACTGCGCCTGCTCTATCGTGTTGGATAGTATCTCAAAACACTCTTCGAACAGGGAACGCTCATAAAGCATACGGGCTTTACATAAATCGTTCAGCAGATCATAGTAGATGTCTTTCTTCTTTCTTAATGTGAGCAGTGTATCTACCAGTTTCTCATATAAATATTGAATGGATACTTCAAAAGAACCTTTCGGTCTACGTTTATAAAACTCTTCTTTTACCGCATTTCCGTTGGGCTGTTTACTCTTTGTGATAATATCGTAAATCACAAGATAGTCCTTCTCTTCCTTGTCTTTGATGACCTGCAAGGAAAAGTGTTTCTTTTCTGATTTTGATAAAGAGTATATCAGGGAAATAACGGAGTCGACTCTTTTCATGAAGCCCTTTCAATTAGTATTCGGGTACAATATTCGGGAAATTCTGTGGAAAAAGCAAATCTCAAGTACGTTAAAAATCCGGTTCGCATGGTGCTGAATCGGATTTTTTTATATTAATGAACAAGAAGATATTTGGAATTTCCATCTAATGCCTTGGAAGTTCTTATCTTTTTCGAGGAAAACTCTCACTTCTATCAAAAAAAGTAATAATTTTGGCATAGATTTGTGGGTAGTCTAAATAACAAAAGAAGAAATGTTAGATTTGAAACAACTTACAGCCGAAGTATGCCGCATTGCAACTGACGCCGGACATTTTTTGAAGGAAGAACGGAAGAACTTTCGTCGTGAACGTGTTGAAGAAAAGCATGCGCACGATTACGTATCTTATGTAGATAAAGAATCCGAAGTGCGAGTGGTGAAGGCTCTTTCTGCTTTACTTCCTGAAGCGGGATTTATAACCGAAGAAGGTTCTGCCACCTATCAGGATGAACCGTATTGCTGGGTGATTGACCCGTTGGATGGAACCACGAACTATATTCATGATGAGGCTCCCTACTGTGTATGTATTGCTTTGCGTAATCGCACCGAACTTCTCTTAGGCGTCGTTTATGAAGTCTGCCGGGATGAATGTTTTTATGCCTGGAAAGATGGAAAAGCCTTTATGAATGGTGAAGAAATTCATGTCTCTACTATTCAGGACGCGAAAGATGCATTCGTTATCACGGAATTACCTTATAATCATCTGCAATATAAACAGACTGCTCTTCATCTGATAGATAAACTGTATGGAGTAGTGGGCGGTATCCGCATGAATGGTTCAGCCGCTGCCGCAATCTGCTATGTAGCTATCGGACGTTTTGATGCTTGGGCGGAAGCCTTTCTTGGGAAGTGGGATTATTCCGCAGCAGCTTTGATTGTGCAGGAAGCGGGCGGACGTGTAACGAACTTCTATGGTGAAGATAACTTTATGGAAGGGCATCATATCATTGCTACGAACGGACACCTGCATCCTTTATTTCAGAAACTTCTGGCGGAAGTTCCACCATTAGATATGTAGAAAAAATATCTCCTTATAAAATCCTTACTATTATTATGAAACACACACTCCTTATAAAAGACTGGCTTGGTTCATTCTTGTCCTTGTTTTTTCCCCGTTATTGCATTGTTTGTGGCAGAACGTTGGCGAAAGGTGAAGAATGTCTTTGCACAATGTGTAATATCAATCTTCCACGTACAGATTATCATCTTAGAAAAGACAATCCGGTAGAAAAAATGTTTTGGGGAAAGATTCCTTTGGAGCGGGCTACCTCTTTCTTCTTTTACCGAAAAGGAAGTGACTTCCGGCAAATTCTTCACCAGCTTAAATACGGTGGACAAAAAGGCATCGGAGCAATCATGGGGCGCTATATGGCAGCCGAATTGCTGGAATCCGGTTTCTTTGAAGGAGTTGACGTAATACTTCCCGTGCCGTTACACAAAAAGAAACAGCAGATTCGTGGTTATAATCAAAGCGAATGGATAGCCCGGGGAATTGCTGCCGTGACAGGAATTTCTATTGATACGGAATCGGTGGTGCGCCGGAAGAATACGGAAACACAAACACGTAAATCTTTTTTAGAGCGTTGGGAGAATGTGGAAGGCATCTTCGAGTTAAATCATGCGGAGTCTCTGATCGGAAAGCACATATTGATTGTAGATGATGTTTTGACTACCGGGGCTACCACTGTGGAATGTGCGTCTTGCCTGACAGATATAGAAGGAATACGGATTAGTATATTGACGCTGGCGATGGCGGAATAAAAACTGTATTGTCAAAATAGAGATAAAAAAGTACTTTAATAGGTTTAAAAAAACAATGTATTTATGAATAAAAAGATTGGTTACAATGATGTTCCTAAGAGTTTTTTATATTGCAATCATGATAAATGTCCTCGTCGTGGCAAATGTCTTCGTTATCAGGTCGCACTCGATATTTCACAAAAACTTCCTTACTATACGACAGTCAATCCGCAACACATAGCTGGAAATGAGAATAATTGTGACTTTTTTAAATTAAATGAAACCACACGCTTTGCCGCCGGAATGAGCCATTTGCTGGATGACATTCCACACGCTACGGCCATTGCCATACATAAAGAAATATATTCATTGATGGGACGCAGCATGTATTATCGTATCCTTAATAAGGAACGGCTGTTGCATCCGGTTGAACAGGAGCAGATAGCCGCTATTTTCCGCAAGCACGGAATTAAGTCAAAGCCTGTATTTGATGATTATATAGACAAATATGATTGGTAGATTAGTGAGGGAAATACTCATAGTGATGAGAATTAATTCTCATCACTATGGGAATATTTTCTCATAGCGATGAGTATTTTTTCTCATCGTGGTGAGAAACTTTTCTCAATACTATGAGAAAAGTTTGAGAATGTAAGAGAGTGATTAGTCTCTTGTAATCAAGAAATTAATCATTCAATCTTCCAGCCGCCTATGGTTCTTGTAGCACTGTCAAAGTTGACACCGACTTTAATTACTTTCAGGTTTCCGGCCTGATAAGGAATGGCATAGTCCTTACTGTTAATCTGTGCCAACGCCTCTTCCGGTGTACCATCCACTTTGAATTCAAAGACGTAAATGGCATCTTGCATTTTCACGACTGCATCCGCTCTACCGATGATAGCTGTGTCTACTTTCACGTCTATATATTGCCCCATCAGGCGGAAAAACAGATAGAAGATAGTCTGATAATGTTTTTCTTCTTTATTGTTTAGCTTGTTGGGGATGGAAGCGAAGAAAGATTTCATCCTTTCCAGGCATTCATTCAATTTCCCGATACGTAAGTCTTTGATAAATGATATTACATAGAATGTATTCTCGCGTGCAGGCAAATGTACATAAGCAGGCATGAGAGATTCGATAAACCCTTTTCTTACTTCTTTGTTGGGATATCCCAATGTATAGGCTTGAAAATTCGGGTCGTAGCCTTTTATCGTGAGATAACCGCTTTGGTAGAGCACCGGAAGCGGGTCGGTAATTCTATTGCTGGGGGCATCAAACTGTTCCGCTGTGGCAGTGGTGGCATCCAAATCCCGAATATCGAAGTCGCTTTCTTGCAGAAGGTCTATTAAGAAAGTAGGCGTGCCGGTTGAGAACCAGAAATTCTCATAACTCTTTTGAGTAAATGCATTGATTAAACTAAAGGGATTATAAATGTCCGTACAATTCTTACTGAAGTGATATCCGTCATATTGTAGTTTTAAATGTGTGCAAGCTTCTTCGTACGTTTCGTTGTTGGCTTGAGCCATCTGTTCGATATCAAATTGCAATTGGGAGCGCAACTCTTCTTCTGTGATGCCGCAAATTGCACTATATTCATCCCACATACTGATATTTTGCAGATTATTCAACTCGCTGAAAATACTCATTTGGCTGAATTTGCTGATGCCTGTTAAGAATAGGAAACGTATATATTGCCCTTGGCTCTTGAGAGGACTGAAAAAGTCCCGCATTATATTCCGGATTTCCGCTTGAACTTCTTCATTATTGTTGCTGTCCAGCATTGGCGAATCGTATTCGTCTATCAATATCACAACTCGCTTCCCTGTCTGTTCATAAGCGCGACGGATAATGCCACTGAAGCGAAGGCTGTATGTCCCTTCTTCTTCAGACTTCCCATAGACCTTTTCCCAAATGGCTAATTGATAATTAATGTATGCGCGTAAACTGCTGGCAACTACATATTTGCTTATACTGAAATCTATATGTAGCACCGGATACACTGTCCATTCCTTTTCCAGAGTTTCCATTGCCAGTCCGTTGAACAATTCTTTCTTTCCTTGGAAATAAGCCTCGAGTGTGGATATCAGCAGACTTTTTCCAAAACGTCGGGGGCGGCTCAGAAAATAAGTTGTATTGGTATTCGCCAATTTATAAACTAAAGGCGTTTTATCCACATATACGTAATTGTCATTGCGCAGCAGTTCGAAATTCTGTATTCCTATCGGGTATCTTCTGAAATTCATATCCATGATGTACGGCTGTTTTGTAAATGAAATATAGACGAAGATAAGCATTAAATGAGAATCTCGATATATCAGCCTATATTTTCTTTTCTTGCCTTTTTGGATTCCTTGTCATCAGTAACCCGAGCAGGGCAAAAACGACGCCTGTTGTGATGATAAGTCTCTGTCCGTTATCCGCCATGCCGCCCAATATCGCAATTCCGGCTCCGGAAGCGAAAATACCATAACCGATCACCCGTTTGCTGAAATTATTTCCCGCTTTCTCTGCCGATTCATTTTCTTCGATTTCTTTTAATTTCCGGGCATTGTTTTCTTTATTCCAGACCAAGTAAGATTGATACTTTTCAGACTCCTTGTTCTTTACCTTATAATATATCTCAAAGATTGTCAGGCATACAATCGGGAAAGTAACCCCGAGAATCATCTCCTCGGCACGATTGAGGGAGAAGCCCATCAGCGGAGTGATGAATTTGAATAAACCATTGACAACCAGGCTCAATAAAGTAGTGGTGATATTCGAAGCCGAAGTCTGCCTTTTGGAAAATAGCGTCCAGATGATGGGCAGATATAAAGGAACACCTGTCAATGCCGCCAAGCTGATAACCACATTTACAACTCCCCCCATTTTAGGAATAAGCATAGCTATCAGTATACTGAGTGCTCCGAAAAGAATCGTCGAGATTCTTGCAACATACATCAGAGTACGGTCGGAACTTTTCGGTCTTAGATTTTTGAATATATCATTGGTGATGACTCCCGAAGCAATATTCAGTTTTGAGTTCAGCGCACTGGTAGTTGCGAAAATCATACCGCCGATCATTAATCCCAAAAGTCCGTTCGGAAGAACTTCCTTGCACATCATCAGGTATGCCCCTTCTGCGTCGAGCAATGAGAGAGAAGGATCATATACCCTGTAAACCATTGGTGGGAGCATCCATAACACCGGGCTGATGATGTATAAAGCGCCGAACAGATAACCTACTTTCCTGGAGTCATTTTGTGTCTTGACACAGGTATAGCGCTGCACGTATGCCCAGTTGCCGCCCAGGAATATTGTGTTGTAGACACCGAAGGCTATCAGGAAGCCAAAAGTATATTCATCGTTCAGAAGATTATAGAATGTGTCGGGCACCTGCTCTATCAAGGCGGTCACTCCATTGATTTTGTCGAAAGATAAAGGAACTACGATAATAACTGCCGCTGTCAGGATGACGAACTGAAGTACGTCTGTGGAGATAACAGCCCATAATCCGCCTGCGGAGACATACAAAATACATAGTCCGCCTAATAGTAAAATGCAGGTATTTAAAGGTAGTCCGGTGGAAACTTCTAATATTTTAGCGACCGGATAGAGGAAAGAGGCCGTAAGAAACACAGAGATAGACAAGAACAGGTAAGTGTATATCTTCTGTGTCGACTTTCCTAATCTTTTGTGTATGTATTCTGCTGCCGTGAGCGTTCCCGTTTTATGCCATTTGGGGGCAATAAGCATTCCGACAATGAGACCGGCGACAGCCATTGTCCATTGGATGGTAATTGAAACCCAGCCCATGGAGTAAGCAATGGAACCCCATACGACGAATGTGCCGGCAGAGAAAAATCCCATAAACAGGGACAGTCCGCTCATATACCACGGCATGGTTCCGTTGGCGGCAAAGAAAGATTGCATGCTTTTACCTTTTCTGGAGAAAGCCAGTCCGACGAGGACAACTCCAAGGGAAAATAGTACGATAGTAATGATGTCAAGAGTAGTCATATCAAATGATTTAGTTAACAAAACAGGCTTGAAAAACCTCAAAGCCGACGGCAAATATATTTTCGATTCTACAGATAAACAAGCAATTCGGAATATAAATCATCGGGAACGTTACCGCAAACGTTCCCGAAATTAAACTCTTGGAGTTTTAACATCTCAATCACGGGAATTTGATTATATTCGGGCAATTTTTAAGAAAGGGGATTAGACTATGAGTAAATTAAGAGTGACTATCAAGGATTTAGCCAAGGAGCTGAAGATTTCGACTTCTACTGTTTCCAGAGCTTTGTGTGATAAATGGGATGTCAACCCGGAAACGCGCAAAGCGGTTCTGGAGCTTGCGGAAAAGTGGAATTATAAGCCGAATCCGATTTCGTTGAGTCTGAAACAGAGCCAGTCTATGTTTATCGGAGTGATTGTACCTGAATTTGTCAATTCCTTCTTTTCCGAGGTAATTATGGGCATTCAGAGTGTGCTCAATCCTGAAGGATATCATGTGTTGATTATGCAGTCTAATGAGTCGCATGAGAATGAATTGCGGAATATGCAGGCGTTGGAAGCGCAGATGGTGGATGGCTTTCTGATTTCGGTTACCCAGGAATCAGAAAACATCAGTTACTTCTCTGATTTGATTCGGAATCATTTCCCCGTGGTTTTCTTCAATCGGATTTGTGCGGAATTGAATGCTCCCTATGTGGTTATTGATGATTATAAGTGGGCTTTTTCTGCGGTCGAGCATTTGATACGGCAAGGATGCACGCGGATCGTCCATTTGGCGGGTTCTGAAGATTTGCTCATTGCGCAGAAACGTAAGAGCGGCTATATGGATGCCTTGCGAAAGTATGGATTGCCGGTTGACGAGGCTTTGATTATCGATTGTGGAATAATGATGGAAAAAGGGATAATGGCTGCCCACCAGATTCTTGAAATGGAAAAATTGCCGGATGGAATCTTTGCAGTGAATGATCCGGTGGCGATAGGGGCGATGAAAACTCTTCAAAAAAACAGGATTAGAATCCCGGAGGATATAGCAGTAGTCGGTTTCTCCGAATCAAAGGAAGCATTTATTGTGGAACCTAACTTGACTAGTGTGGAGCAGCCGACTTTTGAAATGGGGAGGAATGCAGCACAGTTGTTATTGGAGCAAATCAAGCATAATATCAATAATGACGATAAAATGCCCTCGAAATCAATCATCCTGGATGCAAAACTGAATATCAGGGAATCGTCTCTTAGAAAGACGAGTTGAAACTTTGACCTTCTCGGAAGGTATAATTTGCGGGACATAGCCTTTTTCTATATGAAAGAGGTGTGTCCCGTTTTTCTTTTTCCTGCTTATGAAAAAAAAATAAAAGTGCACTTCCCTTTGTTTATGGGCTTTCTGGAGAATCCTGCAGGAATGATTATGCTTTTTTCTTTAAATTTATTTGGAGTTTAATAAATAATCACTATGTTTGCAAAGTCTAGCAGACCAGAGTAGACCAGTTGCTAGCGTTGAAAACTTAGATATTCCATTTAAATTGTTAACGAGAAATTAAGTATTGCACCATGAAGAACGCAGTTATTTCAAAAGCGAAGTGGTACATTAGATGCTGTAGTCTTGTGTATTTATCTATTTCCTTTTCTTCTGTAGTATATTCGGCAGAAGATGTTTCAAAAATAAACAGTGTGGAGGTTGCCCAACAGGCAAAAACGCGAACGGTAGTTGGCTCGGTGATTGATTTTGAAACAGGAGAACCAATTATCGGGGCTTCTATAGCAGTCGCCGGGAAAAGTGTGGGTACTATCAGTGACTTGGATGGGAACTTTTCTATCCGGGTGGATGGCGATAACATAAATCTGGAGGTTTCTTTTATCGGATATGAGAAGCAGACGGTGACGGTAGCGGATGGAAAGAAACTGACTGTTCGCTTGCGTGCCGTTTCTGAATTACTGGAGGAAGTGGTAATTACTGCATATGGTTCCGGACCTCGTAAGGATTTGACAGGGGCTATAGCAAAGGCGAATGTGCAAGATATGCGTAAAGCGCCGGTTTTTAACTTTGAAGAAAGTCTTGCAGGGCGTGTAGCGGGTGTACAGGTAACTTCGTCCGACGGGCAGCCGGGCAGTGATTTGCAGATTGTCATTCGCGGTAATAACTCGGTAACTCAGGATAATTCTCCCTTGTATGTAGTGGATGGCTTTCCGCTGGAAATGGCGGTGGGAAATATGCTGAATCCCGAAGAAATAGAGTCTATCGAAATCTTGAAAGATGCGTCGGCTACGGCTATCTATGGTGCAAGAGGTGCGAACGGGGTAATTCTGGTGACTACAAAGAAAGGAAAGGTTAGTTCGCCTACCGTGACATACAGTGGCTGGGTAGGTGTACAGCAAATTATCAAGCAGCAGGAAATGCTTGATCCTTATGAGTTTGTACGCTATCAGTTGGAAGCGGACTACAATGTTTACAGTAAGCGTTATTTGGCTGGCGAAAGGACATTGGAAGATTATCGCAACATCGAAGGTATCAACTGGCAGGACAAGGTGTATAGGGATGCTTTGGTGCATAGCCACAATATAGCTGTCAGGGGTGGTACTGAAAAGACGAGATACTCTGTTTCAGGGTCATTGGTAGATCAGCAAGGTATTATGCTGAATAGCGGTTACAAAAAATATCAGGGGCGTTTCGTGCTCGATCAGACTATTAATAAGAAGATTAAAGTGGGAATTAATGCCAACTATACATATTCAAAGAAATATGGTACTATTGTATCTGAATCGCAGACCAGTCCTACGGCTAGCTTGATGTATGCTCTGTGGGGGTATCGCCCGGTGGCAGGTGTCAATGACGGTGACTTGCTGAACGACCTGTATGATGAATCAACTGACCCGACTACCGATCTTCGTATCAATCCCTTAATGGCTGCAGAGAATGAGTATAATCCGTTGTTCACTTACAATTTTATTGGCAACGCTTATTTGGAATATAAAATATTGAAAAATCTGACCCTGAAGATTACGGGTGGATATAACAAGATACACCAACGCAAAGAAGTCTTCTATAACTCTAATTCGCGAGGAGGCCATCGTCATACCAACAATAAGGTGAACGGTTGGATCACCAACACGGAGCGGACAAGCCTGTTGAATGAAAATACACTGACTTATAATGTTCCTTTAAAGAAGGGACACCGTCTGAAAGTTCTGGGTGGCTTTACCGTGCAGGATAATAGTACGTTTATTGATGAAATCAGAGCAATCAATGTCCCTAATGAGGCATTGGGAATTGCCGGACTGGATGAAGGCGAACTGACTTCCGCCACTATCAGCAAGACGGACAACGGTTTGGTTTCTTATTTGGGAAGAGCAGACTATAATTATAAGTCCAAATATCTGCTGACCGTTTCATTCCGTGCCGATGGTTCGTCGAAATTCCCGAAAGATAACCGTTGGGCTTATTTCCCGTCTGCTTCTGCCGCGTGGGGATTTGGTGAAGAGAAATTCATAAAAAATATCAAATGGATCAGCAGCGGTAAGCTGAGAGCCGGTATCGGTACGACGGGTAATAACCGCGTGACGGATTATGCAGCATTGACAGCCTTGCAGATAACGGCAGATTCCGGATATAGCACAGGCAACACGCCGGGTAAAGGGGTAGTGCCGAAAACGCTGGGAAATCCCAAACTGAAATGGGAGACTACCGCGCAGACCAACA
The DNA here is from genome assembly GCF_902491285.1 of uncultured Bacteroides sp. Taxonomy (GTDB): domain Bacteria; phylum Bacteroidota; class Bacteroidia; order Bacteroidales; family Bacteroidaceae; genus Bacteroides. The sequence goes on from NZ_CABUHK010000063.1 coordinate 16,043, forward strand.
TCGGATTGGATATGTCATTCCTGGATAGCCGGATTTCGTTCACGGCAGATTATTACTATAAGAAAACGAAAGATTTGCTGTTGAATGCTACGTTGGCACCGAGCATGGGGTTCTTGTCCGCCTATCGGAATGTAGGATCGGTTTCCAACTCAGGACTTGAGTTTACTATTGACACTAAAAACATACAGACGAAGGAATTTTCCTGGACTTCCAGCTTCAATATCTCGTTCAACCGCAACAAGGTGTTGTCACTGAATGATGACGAGCCGAGCCTGGCAAGCCGTGTGAACTGGGGTAACTTCAACAACGCTTATCCGTATATCGCCATTCCGGGACATCCGATCGCCATGTTCTACGGGCATATTTTTGACGGAGTTTACCAATATACCGATTTCGATAAGGTAGGAGAATCGTATATATTGAAAGACGGTGTCCCCAATAATGGAAATGCACGTGAGAAGATTCAGCCGGGAGATATCAAGTTCAAGGATATCAATCGCGATGGGGTGGTGAACGACTATGACCTGACTATTATCGGCAACCCGAACCCGAAACATATCGGTGGTTTCGGCAATAACTTCCAGTACAAGAACTTCGACCTGAATGTATTCTTCCAATGGAGCTACGGAGGCGATGTGCTGAATGCTAACCGCATTGAGTTTGAAGGTGGCGACCCGAATGCCCGTACTTCACTGAATATGTTTGCTTCTTTTGCCAACCGCTGGACTCCCGAGAACCAGACGAACGAACTCTACCGGATAGGTGGACAGGGACCGGCTGTTTATTCATCGCGTACCATTGAAGACGGTTCTTTCCTGCGCCTGAAAACGGTTGCTTTAGGATACAGGCTGCCGAATGCATGGCTGAAAAAGATAAATATCAAGTCGTTGAGAGTATATGCTTCTGCGCAGAACCTGATTACCTGGACCAAATATTCCGGACCGGATCCGGAGGTTTCCACCCGTCCCACGGCACTGACGCCTTCTTTCGACTGGTCTCCTTATCCAAGGCCGAGAACTATCACTTTAGGAGTTGACATTTCTTTTTAAACCTTTAAAATCAAAACGTTATATATGAAGCATACTATATTGTTATGGATGACCGTATGTCTGTTGGCAACTTCCTGCTCGAACATACTGGATAAAGAACCGGACTTCGTTTCTCCTGATTATTATTACAATACGGAAAGCGAACTGTTGCAGGCGTTGAACGGAGTGTATAATCGTCTGATTGACACAAACGGAAGAATGTACAGTAAGGGACTTTTCAGCTTCTTTGTGCTGAGCGATGAGTCTTTTTATACCAATAATTTTAACAACACTAATATCCGTGCGGGTGCAATGGATGCCGCTGATTTGGATGTCGGACGTTTTTGGGAAGTGCTGTATGAAGGAGTGAACAGAGCCAATCTTCTGCTATATAGCGTTGAGGACAAAGAACTGAGTACGGATGTGATGAAAGCTGCCAAGGGAGAGGCTCTCTTCCTGAGAGGATATTACTATTATCTGCTGACCACTTTCTTTGGTGAAGTGCCGTTGAAACTTACTCCGACAATGTCTGCCAATGATAACTATCTGGCGAAATCGCCACTGGCGGATATTTACAAACAGATTGTAAAGGATATGCAGGAAGCGGAAAAACTGGTATTGGATATTGATGCGCTTGGCCATAATGAGCGAATCTCCAAAACGGGAGTTCAAGCTATCCTGGCAAGGGTGTTCCTGAAAATGGCGGGTGAGCCGTTGAAAGATGAGGCACGCTATGAAGATGCTTTGGAGTATGCCAACAAGGTGATTGCTTCGACAAAGCATGAGCTGAATTCGGATTATGCGCAAATCTTTATCAATCATTCGCAAGATATCAATGATAACAAAGAGTGTATTTGGGAAGTGGGTATGTATGGCAATAAAATCGGTACGGTCGATTTGGCAGGTTCCGTAGGAGTGGAGAATGGCATCTTGTGCCGTGACGAATCAATTGGTTACTCCGGTGGTGCGATGAAGGCTTCTAAAAGACTCTACGACTCGTATGGGGAAGGTGACTTGCGCAGGGACTGGAATGCTGCTCCTTATTATTATAATGTAGTGGAAGAAACAAAGGTCAATGAAGAGACCCAGGAGGTAGAAGTGGTTCAGGTTACTAAAAAAGTAATGTTCTCGGCTACTCAGATATATAATCGTAATCCGGGAAAATGGAGAAGAGAGTACGAGACAGGACAGAAAGCCCGGCTCTTCAACTCCACCAACTTTCCTGTTATCCGTTACAGTGATGTCCTGCTGATGAAAGCTGAGGCGGAGAATGAGGTCAACGGCCCAACCGATGAGGCGTATGACGCAATCAATCAGGTGAGAAGAAGAGCCTATGGGAAACCGGTTCATACCGCCGATGCAACGGTGGATCTCCCGGCGGATTTGGCTAAGACGGATTTTTTGGAAGAAGTGAAGAAAGAACGGTTCAGAGAACTTTGCTTTGAAGGTATGCGCAAACTCGACCTGCTTCGTTGGGGAGAATATGTAGCTACAATGAAGGCTTTTGGAACGGAAATTTCAACGACTGCTCCGTCAGAATTTAAATATGCGAGCAGGGTAGGAGAGAATACGACAGACCGTAATGTGCTCTTCCCGATTCCGAATACAGAGATTACCGTAAACAAGCTGATGACTCAGAACGAGGGGTGGTAATTGATTTTTATCCTTTTTAAAATAATCGAACATGAAAAATATAATAAGATATTGCGGTTTGTTACTTGTGGGGCTGGTTTCCTGCGTGGAAGATGAGGCTCCAAGTGTGGAACTGAAGGTGGCGCTGGATAAACAAGTCTATCAGGTGGGCGAACCTGTGACTTTCAAACTGAACGGAAATCCGGATAATATAGTGTTCTATTCGGGAGAGGTCGGGCATAACTATGCTTATAAAGAGAGATATCACGCAGATGGTGACCTGTTGGTCAATTTCAACTCCTGGGTGCGTTACGGAGATATTTATCATAACTTGAAATTCTTGGTATCTTCTGATTTCAGTGGAGTCTATGACAAGGAGAATGTGGAAGCAGCTACATGGATTGATTTATCCGATAAGTTCCGTTTCTCGGTAGGAGATGATCAGACTCCTTCCGGAGAGGTGAATTTGAAAGAGTATGTCGGTGCGGCCGAGGATGCCAAGTTGTTTGTTGCATTCCGTTATGAGGATGAAGAAAAGGCACAACAGAATAATTGGATTATCCGTTCCATCACACTTGATTGTGTTTCTGCTGAAGGCGTGCGAAGTAACTTGGCTACGATGCCTACTATGGGTTGGAAAGTCGTTGATTTTGAGAATACGGCTGTGACATGGAATACTTCTTCTACCAGCCAAATACAGATAAATGGAGGAAATAACCAGCCGAAGAATGTGGACTGGATTATTTCGCAGGCTTTTGATGCCCGGAAAACCACTCCCGATACGGGGGTTGCATTGAAGAATATCAGTACGACGATGGATGAGTATAAGTATATATATACTAAACCGGGAATCTATGAGGTTGTATTTGAAACGACATCCGACTGGTACAATGGCAGTGATCATGGATTGACAAGACTGACTGTAGAGGTGCGAGGTACGGTGGAAGAAGAGATTCCCGCTTCGTTGAGCGTTTTGCCGGATAAGGTGGAATGTAAGGCGGGAGAGCCTGTAACGTTTAGCCTGACGGGTAATAATGCCAACAATGTAGTTTTCTATTCCGGAGAAAGCGGACATAACTTTGACTTCAGGGAGAGATTCTATGCGGATAATGATATGGTGGTGAATTTCTCGACTTGGGTGCGTTATGGTGAGATCTATCAGAATCTGCAGTTTCTGGTATCTAATGATTTTAATGGTATTTATGATGAAGAAAGTGTGGAGGCTGCCGATTGGGTTGATTTGTCTGAGAAGTTTACATTCTCGTCAGGAGTGGATCGCACTCCTTCCGGAGAAGTTAGTTTGAAAGAGTATGCAGGTGATGACCCGAACGCTCAACTTTATGTGGCTTTCCGATACAGGGATACTGAAAAGCCCAGGCAGAATAATTGGATCGTTAGAGCAATAACCCTTGATTTGATTTCTCCTGAAGGCGTAAGGAATAGTTTGGCGGCGATGTCTACAATGGGGTGGAAAGCTGTCGATTTTAAAAATCCCGCTGTAACATGGAATTTAGTTTCTTCCAGTCAGATATTGATTGACGGAGGGGCAAACCAACCGGAAAATGATGATTGGGCTATATCGAAAGCTTTTAATCTCAGAAAAGGTACTCCTGATAAGGGAGTCTCTCTAAATAGTGTCACTTCCAGAGATTACGTACATACTTACAATACTCCCGGCATTTATAAAGCTGTATTCGACTGGTATGACGGAAGTAATTACTCGCAAGTGAAATTAAATATTGAAGTAAAAGAATAACTGATAAAAATGAAAGGGATGCCAAAGAATTTCATTAACTATTTTTCTATAGGTGTAGCACTAAGCTTGTCTGTCGCTTTACCGGCCCAGGAACTGTCGGTAGTGCGATTGGCTAACGACCAACTTGAACTCAGGTGGAAAAAGGATGCCGACGGATATACTTTGGAAACGCTGAAAGTGAAGGGATCCGACGGATGGAACTCTATGGAAACTGCCAACTATCAGCATAACGTTTTATACGCTACGTCCAAACCCGGAACCACATCGCAGAAACTATATGACAATACGGGAAAAGAGATTCTTTTCCCAGCTCCACAGTATCGCTACATTATCCCTTCATGGCAGCAGAATACCAATGCTGTTGCCTTGAATAAGGCAGGGGAGAATCTGGTTTTTCACCCTTCCTCTGTAAAACGTATTTCCGATACGGAGCTCTGTTTCCGGTACGAAGATGAAACGATGCGCATTACAGAAAAGTGGTGTCTGGATCCGGTTCATCAGAATGATATTAAAGTTGATTTCATCTTGTATCCCAAGAGGGACGGCTATTATTCTTTGGCAACTCCTTCGCTGGTTTCAATAGATAAATATAATTTTCAGTGGGCTACTGTTCCTGGAATATTTCAGGGGAATGCCATAAACACGGATTTTGTGCAAGCGTATGGTTATGGGCAGGGAATCCCCGATGTACCGGTGGTGGCAAGAGAACGCACCGCTTCTACATTGTCCGCATTGATAACGGACAAAAAGGGCGTGACCGTTGCCGTCACAGCCGAACCGGGTACGGGCAGGGATCCTTGGCCGAAGGATAAAAAGTTGCATGCGGAATGGCAACTCGGATTGTCGGTCATGAACCGGGAAGGAGAGTTCTCCCCTACGCTTTATCATCCTGTGTTGGGAGAGAAGAACTCATCGGTTCATGTAGGGGACAGTCTCTCTTTCTCTTTCCGTTATACCATCCGGAAAGCGGATTGGTATGCTGTACTGAAACATGCGATTAATGATATTTATCGTTTCACTGATTTTCTAAAGTTGAAACAGACCAAGTATTCATTGACACAGAGGCTTTACGATATGCACGCATACCTTACTAATGACAGTACTTCCAAATGGCACAACCACGTATATAAGGGAGTGACGATTGGAGCACAGGATTATCTGGGTGGTGTGTATGATTCGGAAAAAGACGCCATGAAAAACTCCGATTACGGGGCTATGTGGATGCTGGCAAAGTTGACGGATGATCCTCGTCTGACACGGAAGAGACTGCCGAATGCGTTGAATTTTAAACTGATGCAACAACATGCGGAGAAAGATTTCTTATATGGCTCTTCTGCCGGACAGTATTATTTGTATAAGAGTAAACGGTTCACCGAAGAGTGGGGACCTTATACGGAACCCATTGCTACTACTTATTACATGTTGATGGACATGGGCAATATCCTGCTTTTCGAACCACAGCAAAAGGAACTGAAACAGCACGTCAGACTGGCTGCCGACCGTTTGTTGGAATGGATGAAACCTAACGGACAATGGGAAGTGGCTTATGAGAACAAAACATTGGAACCCATCTTTACCGATATTGCGGACTTGCGGCCTACGTTTTATGGACTGTTGATTGCTTACGAGATATTGAAAGATAAGAAGTATCTGCAAGCTGCCATACAAGGAGCGGACTGGTATGTGGAGAACGCTGTAAGGAAAGGACATTTCCTGGGTGTTTGCGGTGACACACGTTTCGTGCCGGATTTTGCGACAGCACAAAGTGTACAGGCTTTGTTGGAACTGTATAATGTGACAAAAGACGAGAAGTATAAAGAAGCGGCTATATCGGCGGCTAAGATTTATACGGCATCGGTTTATACGCATCCTATTCCGACAGAAACGGTGAAACAGGTAAAAGGGATAGCCCGGAAAGACTGGGAAATCAGTCAGGTGGGATTGAGTTTCGAACATGGTGGGGTGGCCGGTTCAGCCAATCACCGCGGACCGATATTATTAGCCAGCCATGCCGGAATGTTCGTACGGATGTATGGGCTGACAAAGGACTCGTTATTCCTGAATATGGCACGTGCCGCAGCCATAGGAAGAGATGCGTTTGTGGACTTGAAAACGGGAGTCGCTTCTTACTATTGGGATTCGATGAATAATGGGGCGGGACCTTATCCTCATCATGCCTGGTGGCAGGTGGGATGGATTACCGACTATTTATTGTCTGAAATATCCTTGCGTTCAAATGGCAAGATAACTTATCCGGGTGGATTCATCACTCCGAAAGTGGGGCCTCACCAGACTTATGGCTTTGCGCCCGGCATCGTATTCGGTACGAAAGCCGATTTGATAATGCGTCCGGGGTTATTCAAACTGGATAATCCTTACGTGGAATATATGACTGCTGTGAACGGGAAGGAGAAGATCGTTTTCCTGATCTTGCTGAACAATGATGATGAAAAGCAGTCCTCTTTGATTGAAATGGATGCGGAATGTCTGTTCCTCGGAAAAAAGATCCGTGTGAAAGACGTATCTTGCCTGGATAATCAAGGCCGTTCCACACCTTTGGATGGCGTGGAAAACTGGAACGTAACGACTGATGCGTATGGCTTGACAGTTCTAAAGATTAAATATAAATAGGATATGGACATAAATTACCGGATAATAAAGAACTTTGTTTGCACCCTTCTTTTTGTGATCGTAGGACTAGACACGTATGCACAGAAAGATAAATATTTGATTGAAGCTGAGGCTTTTCAGTTCAAAGGAAAATGGTCAGCGGATAGATCGGCCGATTGTATGGGCAGTGCCATGCTTCGTTTGAACGGTGGTGGAAGTCTTGATGAACAGTTTGATGCGCTTACGGTCGTCAATATAATGGAAGAAGGGGACTATAACGTATGGGTAAGGTCGGCGGATTATGAGAAATTGCCGGGGACGCGCTTGTTCCGTTTGAGTGTGGATGAGAAACCGATGAAAGAATCGGGGAAACACGGTAAGGTCGGATTTTATTGGGAAAATGTGGGCAATGTGCAGTTGAAAAGAAAAAAAGTGCTATTGCGCTTGCATGATACGAAAAAGAACTTCGGCCGGTGTGATGCGATTCTATTGGTGAAAGATCATTCTGTCAATCCCAATGAGATGGATAGGAAGGAGATTGGAAAGTGGAGAAAAAATCCCGTTAAGGTAGAAACGAAAGGAGCGGGTTTCGACAATGTGTCTACTCCGCTTTTATTGTCGCCTGATGCGGAAATGGTGGCTAATATAGAGAATCCGGATATCCGGTTGAGTTTTGTAAAAGCCGGAGCGAATAACCAAGCGATTGCCTGCCGGACGGAAATCAAGGTGAAGGGAATCTGGCGCCGTTTCCTGTCTACTATGGAAGATCATAAGGTGTTTCTTATCACTGCGGAGCAAAGTCCGGTGGATAATGATAAATTCTTTCCTTCCTGGAAGAATGCGGTATCGAAAAGGACATTTACCGTAGGGGGGAAAGAATACACGGTGCAGTCTGACGAGGATTATCTGAATCCTTATGTGGCGGGAGTTCTTAGCGAGGCCATTCCGGTGAAAGCGGTGAACAAGGATAATAAGACTATTGAAGTACAGTATATCACGAAGAACGGCTCTACCGTCACGGGTTACTGGACGCTGCCCGCCAAAGGAAATCATATCGAGGTGAGGTTGTCCTGTCGTCCGGCTACAGACGGAATGTACAGTATGGGGCTTTCAGCTTTCCAACCTGTGCCCCAGCCGAATATGAGCAACCTGCTTCTTCCGCCGATGTTTCAGTATAAGCGTGTTTCTTCACATCCGGTGATGATGCTTTCTTCGATGATGCAACAACCGTTGGCTATTGCTGAATCTACCACGCCTTTGGGCGGAGTGATGTCGTCATTTATATGCGGAGACGATACGACTTTCCCGCAGGAATGGGGAAGTGTGGATTTCTCTCCGATGGGATTCTCCGTCAAGAATGAACAGAATGTAGTTCAGCCGGTGGCTTTTGCTCCCGTGATGGGGATGAAGGACTCCCGCGTGAAGGCAGGGCAGGTGATTGAGCGTAAGTTTGTGGTGGGCATACTTCCGACGGGCTGGAATGAGGCGGTGGAATATATTTCGGAGCAAGTATATAAGGTGAAAGATTACAGAAAACAAAAGGATGTATCACTGACTGAAGCAATGTTCAATATATTGGATTTGATGCGTAACGAAGAGTATGGCGGTTGGGATGCAGGTCTTAAAGGGTTCTATGATATTGAAGGAGATCCGGAAACGGCTCCGACGGTAGTGCACGCTGCTCCTTTGGCTATTGTCGCTGCTTCTGTCTTCTCGGAAGATGAAGAGTTTTATCTGTCACGCTCTTTGCCGACAATAGAATATACATTGTCCCGGAGCGGATACAGATGGGCTACGGACTTGGTGCCGGGCGGATATAACAAAACGCTTGAGACACTCCGGCTCAATCCTTTTCATTCGCAGTTCAACACTTCTTATTACGAAGGCTTACATCGTCTTTTGGGAGGGCTGAACCCGTGGCTGACTTCCATCGCCTTGCCGGGTGATACCTTGAGGAAAACAAAGGGATATTCTACGCAGGTTCTCTCGTGGGTGCAGGCAATATCTGCCTATAACCTTACCGGAGATGAGAAATGGAAACGGATGGCTACTTCTACAGCCGACCGGTATATAGACTTGCAGATATACAGGAACTCATCCCAACCGGTAGGTCTGATGTCTTTTTATAATACGAATGTGTATGCTCCGTGGTGGGATCTGATTGATCTGTATGAGTTGACAAAAGAAGAGAAATATCTGAAAGCGGCACAATACGGCGCTTCTAATACGATTGCGGGTATCAGAAGTTACCCTGTGGTAAATGAAGGTTCGCAGACGATTCATCCGGGAAACCGTTTTGATGGAAATACAAACCTGTGGTGGAAAGGGAAAGAGAAATTCCGCCTGGGATTCCCCCGCGTGGCGAATGATGCACAGGAGAAGCAAGTGCCGGAATGGCTTGTTTCGCCGGTCGGACTGGGGTTTGAACAGCCTTCGACTTATTTCCTGCGGACAAAGGGGAAACAAGTGCGTCCGGTCTTTATGAGCAACTGGGCTCCTCATCTGCTTCGTCTCTTTCAATATACTCGTAAGCCTATTTATGAGACTTATGCCCGGAATGGAGTCATCGGGCGATTTACAAATTATCCGGGATATTATGCCACCGGATATACGGACATTACCCTGTCACCGGATTTTCCTTATAAGGGACCGGATGTAAGCTCTATCTATTACCATCATATTCCGCCCCATTTGGCATTTACGTGGGATTATCTGGTGTCTGAGGCGATAGAACGTTCCAGGGGGAATATCTATTTCCCATCCTGCAAGCAGGAAGGCTTTGTCTGGTTTACAAACCGTATCTACGGAAATGAGAAAGGGAAGATATTTGGAGACAGCAAGGCGAAACTTTGGACAAAGAAAGGATTGGTTCAAGTGGATAATCCGACAGTAAATTATCTGACTGCGGTTTCCGATAAATATTTCTGGGTGATTCTGTCCGGTGAGTCCGAACAGGAAGAATCATTGACTGTCCGTTTGGACGCGGTTGCCGGATTAGTAGGTCAGGGTGATATTGTACAATATACGGAGAAGGGGAAAACGGCAAAGATAAGCAGGACTGGAAATACGGTTAAGGTTTCTGTTCCGGGAAAAGGTTTCAGGGCTTTGGCGTTTCCTTTGGCCGAACCTCGCAAAGAGACCCGTTATCCTGTATTGAAGAATGGAATGGAGGTGGTTGATATGGGAGAACCTTTCGGTAAGGTGTTCTTATTCCGTATCCGTTCTCCGTTCGGATGGGATTCTGTGTATGGATTCGCTGAAACTGCACCGGCTAAGGATAGAGAAATGTCCGTTGCGGTGGAATGTAACGGACAGGCTTGCACGGTTGCTTCTTATCCGTTCGAATGGAGTTTTTATAAATTGAAGATGGACGAGAAGGCCGTTGTCAAAGTAACGGTGAAATCGAAAGGACAGACAGATAAAACGAAGGAAATAATACTTAATTCAAAATGAAGATGATAAAAATACGACAACTGGGAACTGTTCTTGCAGGAATGGCGCTAATGACCGTACTTCCCTGCGCTTATGGACAGAGCCGGGCTGATTTGGACAAGATTGCCGCTTCGCAGGGAGGAGCTTCGCCTTTGGTGTACACAACGGCGGATAAGGAAATTCCATTGATACAACCTGGCGGTTATTATAATGAAAAAGAATGTACAGTAAGAAAGGGACTTCCCAATTTCTATTCAAAAATAAAGAAAGGACAGGAAGTCACAGTTGCCTTTATCGGTGGAAGCATTACACAAGGAGAATATTGCTATCGTTTGCAAACCACCCGGTATATGGAAAATGCTTTTTCCAATGCCCGTTTTAAGTGGATTAATGCCGGGGTGTCCGGTACGGGGACGGATTTGGGCGCTTTCCGGATTCGTGAACAGGTGTTGCAATACAAGCCGGATCTTATTTTTATTGAATTTGCAGTAAACGGCGGTTATCCGGATGGCATGGAAGGGATGATCCGAAAGATTATAAAAGAGAATCCTCATACGGATATTTGTTTGATTTATACGGTTTATACGAACCAGATTACTACTTATCAGAAAGGGGATATTCCGCAGGTGATTAAGGGACTGGAAGACATAGCCGCACATTATCAACTCCCTTCCATTCATTTGGGAATGGAGGCGGCAACACTCGAAAAGGCGGGTAAGCTGCTTTGGAAAGGTAATAAAGAGGTGGCTGCCGGGAAGATTCTGTTTTCTAATGACGGGATTCACCCTGTCGCTGAGGGAGGAAATTTGTATGCATCCGCCATTGCCCGCGGATTAGAGAAGATACGGAAGGGAAATGGTGCTTTGCAGGCACATAGGCTTCCGGAACCGTTAATCGGTTCGGAATGGGAAGAAGCCGAAATGTATATTCCTTCACAGATTGCTTCTTTTGACAGGTCATGGAAAGAAGTGAATACGTCAGAGAACCCTTCTTTAAAGAAATTTGCCGGATGGTTTGATACAGTGATGACCGGCAGTAAGGAAGGGGCGTCGTTTTCCTTTGGCTTTGAGGGGGATATGCTCGGATTGTTTGATATTGGCGGTCCGGAGGTAGGACAGGTGGAAGTTCTGGTTGACGGAAAATTTGTTCAGTTGAAAGAGGTGGGTACTAAAGGTTTTCATCTGTATGAAGCGAATGACCGTATCGGGAATTATACGTTGAATCGTTTTAATTCCTGGTGTAACAATCGCTATCGCGGACAATATGACGTGATTAAGTTAGATAAAGGTGTTCATCAGGTGACTGTCCGGATTTCTTCGGAGAAGGCTGACAAGAAAAAAATACTCGGCAGTAAGCAATGGGAGGATATAACGGCACATCCCGAAAAGTATGACCAGTCCGTAATCTATTTGGGCAGGATACTTTTGCGTGGCAAGCCTGTTCCGTGTGAACGCGTAAAGGGAGTGCCTAAACTGGCACAACAACTGAAGTGGGATCAGAAGATGAGGCGTTATGAGAAAGCGGATTCCGTCAATCCGCCGGCAAAGGACTTGATCCTTTTTGTGGGTAGCTCGACGATGGAGAACTGGAAATCCCTGGCGGATGATTTTCCCGGGAAGCCGGTACTTAACCGGGGTGTTTCCGGCACGAAGACGATAGATTTGATTAATTATAAAGACCGCCTGATAAGCCCTTATCAACCTAAGCAGATTTTTGTTTACGAAGGGGACAATGATATTGGCTACAAATGGACTCCAGACGAAATACTGGCTCAGATCAAGAGGTTATTCTTTATTCTCCGGAAGGAAAAGCCGGAAGCGGAGCTTGTCTTTATCTCTATCAAACCGTCTGTACGGAGATTGAAGGATAAGGAAAGGATAGAGCAGACAAATGCCTTGATAAAAGAATTTGTGGAGCAACAAACGAATGCTGCCTACGCTGATATATATACCCCGATGTTTACAGCGGACGGAGAATTGTTTCCGGAGCATTATCGGGAAGATGGGCTACATCTGACTGCCGAAGGGTACGCTGTGTGGAAAAAGGTTATCTCCAAATATATTAAATAACAAATAGTAAAATAGAATGATGAAGCATTTAGTGATCGTTGGAATTTTAAGTTGTTTTTCTATGAGCGGCTTTGCTCAGATATACAAAGATAAGACAGCTTCTGTGGAGGACAGGACGAATGATTTGCTCCACCGCATGACATTGGAAGAAAAACTAGATTATATAGGAGGTTATAAAGGCTTTTATATAAGGGGAATCGAACGTCTGGGCGTTCCCGAAATAAAACTGACGGACGGGCCTGTCGGTACGCATAAAGACGGTAAGTCGACAGCTTATCCGGCAGGAGTGCTGACTGCTTCGACCTGGAACAGGGAACTGGCATATGAATTAGGAAAACAATTGGGAAGAGACTCAAGGGCGCGTGGCGTACATATATTATTAGGTCCCGGTGTGAATATTCTTCGTTCTCCTTTGTGTGGAAGAAACTTTGAGTATTTTACGGAAGACCCGTACCTGAACTCTCAGGTGGCAATAGGTTATGTCAAAGGATTGCAGGATCAGAGGGTAGTGGCTACTCTGAAACATTATGCTGCAAACAACCAGGAATGGGATCGCAACAATGTAAGTAGTGACATTGACGAGCGGGTGTTGCATGAAATTTATCTGCCCGTATATAAGGCTGCCATTCAGGAAGCGGGTGCGGGCGCCGTTATGGATAGCTATAACCCGGTGAATGGGGTTCATGCCACGCAGAATGATTATTTGAATAATCAAGTGTTGAGAAAACAATGGGGATTTGATGGAATTGTAATGAGTGACTGGTCGGCTACGTATGACGCTGTCGGTGCGGCCAATGGTGGTCTGGACTTGGAGATGCCGCGTGGAAAGTGGATGAATAAGGAGAATCTGATTCCTGCGATAAAAGCCGGGAAAGTGAAGGAAGCAACTATTGATGAGAAAGTGAAGAGAATCCTGAGAGTTATGTTTCGGTTCGGCTTTTTTGATAATGAGCAATTGGATAGTTCTATTCCATATAATAACCCGGAAGCGGCAAAAGTGGCATTGGAACTGGCTAGAGAAGGCGTTGTATTATTGAAGAATGAGAATGGGCTACTTCCGTTGAACCCTTCAAAAGTGAAGTCGGTTGCCGTGATTGGCCCCAATGCGAACTCTTATATATCGGGAGGTGGGAGTTCTTATACATTCCCGTTCCATTCTGTTTCGGTATTGGAGGGGTTGAAGAATGTCGGACAGGATCTTCAGATTTCTTATGCGCCCGGCGTGCCTACTTTGACAGAAACGGTTGCCAATGCAGTTTTTTACACAGAAGCGGGAAGCCGGACTAAAGGACTAAAGGCCGAATATTTTGATAATATCCGTTTGAAGGGTACACCGGCAAAAACTGTGATAGACACGATTGTCAATATTGGCAATGGCTGGCATATTGCTGCCGAGAATAAAGGCATTCCGTATGACCACTGTTCCATGCGTTGGAGTGGAGTTGTACGTCCGGAGAAAAGCGCTGATTATCGGTTCATAGTCAGAGGGTTCGACGGGTTCCGTTTGAAAGTCGGTACGGAAATGGTGATTAATGAGTGGAGAGACCAGGGGATAACGACTCGTGAGGTTGTATTGGCAATGGAAGCCGGTAAGGAATATCCTGTTGTTCTTGAATATTTTGCTAATGTGCATCCTGTTGATATTTCTTTCGGATGGAGAGAGGATAAGCTACTCTTTGATGAGGCTGTGGAAATTGCCGGAAAGTCCGATGTGGCTATTGTGAATATAGGATTTAATGAGAGCAGTGAACGTGAAAGTAATGACCGGCCTTTCGAGTTGCCCGAGTATCAGGATAGTTTAGTGCAGTGTATCACTGCTGCCAATCCGAATACGGTTGTGCTGCTGAATGCCGGCGGGAATGTGGATATGTCGAAATGGATAGATAAGGTTCCTTCCTTGTTGCATCTGTGGTATGCCGGTCAGGAAGGCGGGACGGCTGTTGCTGAAATCCTGTTCGGGAAAGTGAATCCCAGTGGAAAGTTACCCGTCTCTTTTGAAAAGAAATGGGAGGATAATCCGGCTTATCCATATTACTATGATGCGGATGGTGATAAACGGGTAGAGTATAAAGAGGGACTTTTCATGGGGTACAGGCATTACGATGTCAGTGATACGAAACCTCAATTTGCGTTCGGTTATGGATTGTCTTATACCACGTTCAAATACTCTGACTTGCGTGTAAACAGGGAGAAAGGCAAAGACTTGCTGGTTAAGGTCAGGTTTACTGTAAAGAATACAGGGAAATATGACGGCTCGGAAACGGCCCAGGTATATGTTCGCCCTATCCATCCGAAAGTCGAAAGACCTTATAAGGAACTTAAAGGGTTTGCCAAGCATTTTATTAGAAAAAACACCGGGCAGGAAATGGAAATAACTTTGGACAAGGCTGCTTTCTCCTATTACAAGACGGAATTGAAAGACTTTGATTATGATGCGGGAAGTTATGAAATACTTGTTGGAAGTGCGTCCGATGACATCCGGTTACGTAAGGTAATAAAGATAGAAAAGTAGGTTTAGAGCTAAAATAGAAGTAAAATTAATTAGATACGAGAAGATGGTACTTGATAAGTTTAATAGTGTGAGAATATTTAATACAGATACGATTCAGACTGATTTTGTAATAGTAGGCGGAGGTATTTCAGGGGTTTGTGCTGCCATAACCGCGGCTCGGCAAGGCTTGAAAGTGGTGCTTATACAAGATCGTCCGGTACTGGGAGGAAATGGTTCCAGCGAGATAAGGCTGTGGATGCTCGGAGCAACTTCTCACATGGGAAATAATAATCGCTGGGCACGTGAAGGTGGTGTGATAGATGAGATTATGGTGGAGAATACGTTCCGCAACCCGGAAGGCAATCCGATAATCTTTGATTCTGTCATGCTTGACAAGGTGGTGAGCGAACCAAATATAACTTTATTGCTGAATACCTGCGTGTATGAGGTGAAAAAGAGTTCCAGCCATAAAATAGAAAGTGTCCGGGGATTCTGTAGCCAGAACAGCACCATGTACGAAGTGTCTGCTCCTTTGTTTTGTGATGCTTCCGGTGACGGTGTTGTCGGTTTCCTTTCTGGGGCTCCTTATCGCATGGGAGCGGAGAGCAGAGAGGAGTTTGGCGAAAAGTTTGCGCCGGCCGAGGATTATGGCGAGCTTTTGGGGCACAGCCTGTACTTCTATACAAAGGATACCGGTCATCCGGTGAAATATGTGGCTCCTTCTTATGCGATGGATGTGACGAAGACTGTTCCGCGGTTCCGTAGTTTCAATGCAAAGGAACATGGCTGTAAACTATGGTGGGTTGAATACGGAGGCGACTTGGACACAGTGCATGATACGGAGCAAATTAAGTGGGAACTGTGGAAAGTTATTTATGGTGCTTGGGATTATATCAAGAACTCGGGCAGATATCCGGAAGCGGAGACTATGACACTGGAGTGGGTAGGCTGTATTCCTGGAAAGCGGGAGAGCAGAAGGTTTGAAGGCGACTATATGCTGGTTCAGCAGGATGTCATAGAGCAAAGACATCATGAGGATGCGGTTTCCTATGGTGGATGGAGTATTGATTTGCATCCGGCAGCCGGTGTGTTCGGAGAAGAGTCGGCCTGTAACCAGTGGCACTCGAAAGGGGTATATCAGATTCCTTATCGTTGTCTTTACAGCAGGGGCATTGACAATCTTTTCCTTGCCGGAAGAATCATAAGTACATCACACGTCGCTTTCGGCTCGACCCGTGTGATGGCTACTTCTGCGCACAGTGCACAGGCTGTTGCGATGGCTGCGGCTATTTGTCTGAAAGAGAATATCTCTCCGAGGGAAGTCTATTCTTTGGGAAGAGTGCCTGAATTGCAGGCAAAATTATCAAGAATGGGTCAGTATATCCCTGATATGGCTATAAAAGATGAGGAGAATCTGGTAGCGAAAGCCACTTTGTCTGCATCCAGTGAATATTGTTTTAAGGGTTTTCCGGCTGATGGTGGGATGCAGGTTTTGGATGAGTCTGTTGCTCAAATGATACCTTTACATAAAGGGGATGTGTTGGGAATGGTGAAAGTTGGACTTGCTGTTTCCGAAGCGACAGAGTTGGAAGTAGAGCTTCGTGTAAGCAGCAAACCGTTCAATCATACTCCGGATGTTACTTTGGAAGCGAAGACAGTCTCCTTGTGCCAAGGCAGGCAACAGTTGGAGCTGACTTTTGAAGCCGTGATACCGGAAGAACAGTATGCTTTCCTTGTTTTCAAGAAAAATCCTCTGGTGCAATTGCAATATACTCAGGAAAGGATAACTGGAGTTTTGTCTGTGTTTAACACCATTAATGAGGCTGTATCCAATTTTGGGAAGCAGACTCCTAAAGAAGATATCGGCATTGAGGAATTTGAGTTCTGGTGTCCGAAGCGCAGACCCGGAGGGCATAATATCGCTGTCCAGTTGGAAAAGGACTGCCATATTTTTTCTGTTTCAAATATTAATAATGGCATTGACCGTCCGGTTCAGTCGCCGAATGCTTGGGTTGCAGAGTTGGATGACCCTGCTCCGGCTTTGACCATCAAATGGGACTCGGCTGTACATATCGGAAAGATGTCTCTCTTTTTTGATACGGATTTTGACCAGCCGATGGAAACGGTTCAGATGACGCATCCGGAGAATAAGATGCCTTTCTGTGTGGAGAAATATAAAATATACGATGGAGAGAACCGGTTGATTTATGAGAAAACAGACAACCATCAGTCGATAAATGAGTTTGTATTTCCGGAGAAACTGGTGACCGATGAGATTAAAATTGTGTTGGAGCATCCTTCAGAAATGATTCCGGCAGCTTTGTTTGCGGTGAAGTGCTATGAATAGTTCAAGATATTTTGAATGAGATATTAATATGATTTTGTCTATTCAATCGTTTGCTTTATCATGGTATTTAAGTATATTTGCTAAATATTTATTTAAGTCTTGGTAGTAATGCAGAACCAGAATCTTGATGTAACAGAACAGAAGAAACCCGCTTCACGGATGAAGTACCTTCAATTAGTGGATTATATTAATTCACTGATTGAAGACGGGACTCTTCAGATAGGTGACCAGATACCTTCATTGAACCAATTACAGACACAATTGCACATGAGTAAGGAGACTTTGTTGAAGGGGCTGAACTACTTATTGGAGATGGGAGTCATCGAAGCGATTTACAGGAAGGGGTATTTTGTGAAAAAAATATCTATAAATCATTCTTATCATGTGTTTTTGTTATTGGATAAGATGAACGTGATGCGTGAACAGATTTATCGCTCTATTTTCAATGCTTTGAAAGATGTAGGGGATATTGATATTTACTTTCATCATCATAACTATAAGGTTTTTGAAAAGCTTATCAAGGAGAATCTGGGTAATTATACACATTATATTATAGCTACTTTCCTGAAAGAAGATGTGACGGATGTCTTGAACCTGATTCCGGCGGAGAAGAGAATAATCATAGATTATAATCAGCAGGGATTGAGTGGTAACTACAGTTGCATCTATCAGGATTATGGCTATGATATTTATTGCAGTCTTCTGCAATTGCAGGATAGATTGAAGAATTATGAGAAACTGATTCTGATAGCACGTCCGGAAGCGATTCATGCGCAGCAGGTCATTGATGGTTTTCTGCGTTATTGCGTCAAGAGCGAACTTCCTTATTCCATAGAATCGAATGTGGAAGAGAAGAATTTCCGTAAGGGGAATGCTTATATTACGTTTAGCCGGTATGATACGGACGATGTGGCACTGATTAAGTTGGCAAAGAAGAATGGCTATGAATTGGGCAAAGAAATAGGTTTGATTTCTTATAATGATACCGCTGTGAAGGAGATATTAGAAGGGGGAATCACTGTTATCTCCACAGATTTTGAGATGATGGGGGAAACGGCTGCATCTGTAATCCTGGACAGAAACACAATCTATAAGCGTAATCCGACGAAGGTGATTATACGTAATTCTCTTTAATAAGATACTTCATAAATGATACCAAATAAAAAAGCCACCCTCTTAGGTGGCTTCTTTTTTGCTCTTCCTCTTGGACTTGAACCAAGGACCCTCTGATTA
>NZ_CABUHK010000064.1 GCF_902491285.1 uncultured Bacteroides sp.
GGGAAGAGGATGTTTTCATGATGCAAAAATAAGAATTTTAACGCAATCCCCCAAGTTTTCAGACTGAGCCACTATAATATTTTTAAGTTTACTGCTTGGCTTCTTTAAGATAGTGTATTCCTTATAAATAGAGGGTGGCTGCCTGTTGAACGTATCCACCCTCTCTCATCTTTATTATAAGAATCTATTTACTTAATTCTCTTATATCCATATACTGCCAAATCGCCAAGCTCTTCTTCAATGCGGAGTAACTGATTGTACTTAGCCATACGATCCGAACGGCTCAAAGAACCAGTTTTGATTTGTCCGCTGTTGGTAGCTACTGCGATGTCGGCGATAGTAGCGTCTTCCGTTTCACCGGAACGGTGGGAAGTAACGGTAGTATAGCCGTGGCGGTGAGCCATTTCGATAGCATTCAAGGTTTCTGTCAGTGAACCGATCTGGTTTACTTTAATCAGGATAGAGTTGGCACAACCTTTTTCGATACCCATTGCAAGGAAATCAACGTTTGTCACGAACAGGTCGTCACCTACCAACTGGCAGCGGTTGCCGATGCGTTCGGTCAGTTTCTTCCAGCCGTCCCAGTCGTTTTCGCTCATACCGTCTTCGATAGAGTCGATAGGATATTTGTTGATTAGTTCTTCCAAGTAGTTGATTTGCTCTTCGGCGGTACGTTTCTTGCCTTTCTCGCCTTCAAATTTGGTGTAGTCGTAAATACCGTCGTGGTAGAATTCGGAAGAAGCGCAGTCCATACCGATCATTACGTCTTTGCCCGGTTCGTAACCTGCTGCTTTGATAGCGGCAAGGATAGAGTTCAGGGCGTCTTCCGTACCTTCCAAGTTAGGAGCGAAACCACCTTCGTCACCTACGGCAGTGCTAAGGCCACGGTCTTTCAGAACTTTCTTCAATGCATGGAATACTTCAGCGCCCATACGCAAACCTTCTCTGAAAGAAGGAGCACCTACCGGGCGAATCATAAATTCCTGGAATGCGATAGGAGCATCGCTATGTGAACCGCCGTTGATAATGTTCATCATCGGTACGGGCATTACATAGGTATTTGTTCCACCGATATAGCGGTATAAAGGAAGATCCAGATAATTGGCGGCAGCTTTGGCTACGGCAAGAGATACGCCGAGGATAGCGTTGGCGCCTAAGTTTGATTTAGTCTTAGTGCCATCCAGTGCCAACATTGCGTAGTCGATTCCTCTCTGATTGAGTGAAGACATTCCGACCAACTTCGGAGCAATGATTTTATTTACATTGTCAACCGCTTTTTGTACACCTTTTCCACCATAGCGTTGTTTGTCACCGTCGCGAAGCTCCAATGCTTCGTGTTCACCTGTGGAAGCACCCGACGGCACTGATGCGCGTCCCATGATGCCTGATTCCAATACTACGTCAACTTCTACTGTGGGGTTACCTCTTGAATCGAGAATTTCTCGAGCTACAATTTTTTCAATTTTCATCGTTTCTATTGTTTTTGAATAAGATTTCTGCAAAAGTACGGACTTGACGGCGAGTGGAAAATCACTATAAATAGGTATTCTTTTTATACCTGTTCCCTATATGTCGTTAGTCCGACCTTATTATATAACAACGGGACGATGCTTTTTGTTTGAGTATAATGAAACGAATTTGGCAGGATTTTAATCTTCGATAATAACACCTAGCAGTGGAAGCAGATCCATTGCTTGCACGGAGGTAATGACAGCTCCTTTCAGGTCGCTAATATTGAGCGTGATTCCACTGATACGGGAAGTGCGCAAGTCTATTCCGCGAAGCGGAGCGTGCGAAAAGTCAGCTTCCACCAGGTCGCAATTGTCAAAAGCTACTGATGAAAAGCGGCAGTCGTTCAGACTCCCGTTCCGAAGCAGGCTGTGTGCAAAGCGTACCTGATTCATTTTGCTCATGGCGAGGTTGATATATCCTGCATTGCAGTCGTGCAGCAGGACGTGGTTCATGGTTGTCTCGGACAAATTGGTTCCTAATAGTTTGCAAGAGACAAACTCTACCCGGTAAAGAGCGCTTCCGGAAAAGGATATGTTTGATAAATCGCAATTCTCGAAACGCACATCGGTCAGTTGGGAAGAGCGGAACTTGCACTCGCTGAATGTCTGATGCTGAAATGTGCAGTTCTTGAAGCTCTTGTAAGATTTGTCGATACCTTCCTCTCTTCCTTTACGGAACAGAAGATGGGATACTGTTTCTTCTCTGTCGAGCCATTCCTCTAAGGTGCGCATACTGATTTCCTGTTCTTCCATCATGGGAGGGACTACGCGGACGGGTTTTGCAGAGTTTCTTTTTATCATGCCGCAAAGATAGCTTTTATATTCGGATATTTAAATTTGCTTTCCCATATATCCGCCACCCAGTGCGGCAGCCAGCCCTATTCCTATACTTAATAAGGTATATAGAATGAATGTCCCGTAAAATTCTCCTTTCAGCAGACCTATGCCGTCACTGGAGAACGTAGAGAAGGTAGTAAAGCCACCGCACAGTCCCGTTGTCAAGAACAGGCGTACTTCGAAAGGAAGGTGAAACCGTTCCGAAAGTGCATAAAACAGGCCGATAAGAAAACTGCCGAGAAGATTGACGGTGAACGTCGCCCATGGGAAATGATAAGGCACAATCCGCTCGTGCATAAACAACTGGACGCAATAGCGCAACGCGCTGCCGGTGCCGCCGCCGATAAAGATATAGATGATTTCTTTACTCATTTGGTTTTAACATTTGCATTATTTGTAGGCCGCTTCAAAATCTTTTTCGAATTGCCGGAAGCCGCCGGGGTAGACGTAGTCTATCTGTTCGGAAACAGTCGACAGGTCGTCTTTGTTTTGCAGGGAAGCGATGAACTTCTTCAATATATCTCTGGGGACTGTTTCTATCCAGAATGTGACAAGTGCGTGTGCGAGAATATATGAATATTGCTCGTCGGTTGCCTGCCGTTTCATAAACTTGCCGTATCCGCTATTCATAAATGTAGGGAGATCGATTTCTCCCAACATATACATCGTGCGGATTCTCCCTTGCTCATATTCGGTGAAGGTGTGGCGGAGACCCTTCTTCGTTATCTTGCAATGCTCGAAGTATTCTGACAGTCCTTCGTTGAGCCAACTGGGAGGAAATCTGCCAAGAATTTGCCGGACAAAGTGGTGGCTAAGTTCGTGATAAATAATGGCAAGGCTTCTTTCCCGTCCTTTCTCCCGTCCCAGTATGATTGCCTTCTGCAGTTTGGGCGAATATATGCCTGCCGCTTTGAATGGCAGGGATATGTTTACGCTTTCAAGGTACTCCATAGCCTCTTTTTTATCCTCGAATACATGCAGTTGAAGGGTCAGCGTATCGGGCAGTCCGAATTGTGTGTAGAAATTGACTTCATAACTGATGAATTGCTCGATATTCCGCCGGTCTTTCTCGGGAAGCGGGTCGCCGGCATATTCAATTTGTACAGTCTGTGCATCGAGCAAACTGCAAAAGAACAAAAAAGAAAAGAGAAGAGAAAGTGTGCGCATGATGATGTTGCTGTTATTTCTGGTTTTTATGTTTCATATATTTCTTTTTGTCGCGTTTGGTCATATCCTGTGTGATAAGTTCATCGTCGATGACAGCCTGATAGATTGTCTTTTCTTTGAGCTTGATGTCTCCTTCTGTTGTACGGAATACCGGAGCAAAGTGGGAGTAAGGATACCCCGAGGATTCTCCGCCTTTGAACTTGTTCTCATCCAGAAAGAAAAATGAGATGGAAACTCTTGAAGATCCGGCTTTTCCGACGGGTTGTCCTACTTGTACTTCCTCGCCCGGTTGAATGAAATTTTCGTTCATCACGAGATAAGCCGCAAACGTCTGGTCGGGATGATAGATTAGCAGTTGCCGTGGATTGGCTGTCGTACAGGCTATTCCGCTGCGGGTTGCATAAATGGTATCGCCTTCTTTTATACGGAAGTTGAGTGTTTTTAGAGGTTCTCGCGGGTCGGTTTGCCAACCTGTCTTTTGTCCGTCCTTCACGGGGAGGGCATAAGGAGTGTTGATTTGGAAATCTTTGGGGAACTTGCCGCGGTAGTATCTGTAAGTGGATGAACTTTTGAACGGATTCTCGAACGGTGTGTTCTTTTCTATTTTGAATATTGTATTTTTCCCGGGAGTCAGATTGTAGGAACGGTCGTTCATGCGATATAGATAATAGTCGCAATAATCTTTGTTATAGTAATTGAGTTCCCTGCCGCCTTGTACATTTGTTTCCCATTTTGATTCGATGATTCCGAATGGTTGTTCCATTAATTTTCGTAAGGACTGGGCGGATATATGACAAGCGGACAGTGTGAATACGAATAAGAGGGTGGATTTAAGGTGTTGTGCCATAACTTGAATAATATAAAATGTGCTATTTTTAGAAAATAAGTAATTACTCGCAAATATAAGAAGAAACAGTGATATGTGAATGTAATTATTCTGCTTTATTCGACAAGACTACTATATTTTTTTCTTCACTGGGACTGGAAATGAAAAATGATCCGGGGTTAATGAATGGACTTGCTTTGGCAGACACTAAAACTTCTACTTTTGTACTCGACTTCCTCGAACCGGGGAAACAGTATGTGGCTACACTTTATGAAGATGGTAAAGATGCTGGCTATGAAAGGAATCCGACTTTTTATCAAATAAAGAGAGGAATTGTAACCGCGGGAAACCGAATCTCCGCGAAACTCGCCCGTAGCGGTGGATTTGCATTGAGTTTGATTGGGACAACTCCGGGCGACAAGAGGATAATAAAGAAATGGAAATAAGATTCAGGTAAGAGGATTGTTTTTCGAAACCACCTTTTTTAATAAAAATTAGTTGTTGTCCCGCGAAGAAATCTAAAACTTTGCGGGGCTCTTTTTTTATCAGACGGATTCTTTTTTGTACTTTTGCGCATCTTTTTTAAAACATCATCAATAAAGAGAACGACATGGGAGGTTTTTTCGGAACAGTCTCGAAAACTAGTTGCGTGACTGATTTATTCTACGGCACAGATTATAACTCACATCTGGGTACGAAGCGGGGCGGACTCGCTACATATAGTAAGGAAAAAGGGTTTATCCGTTCCATTCACAATTTGGAAAGTACTTACTTCCGAACCAAGTTCGAAGGAGAACTGGACAAGTTTAAAGGAAACGCCGGCATCGGCATCATCAGTGACACAGATGCACAACCTATTATTATCAACTCTCACCTCGGGCGCTTCGCCATTATCACCGTCGCAAAAATAGTCAATATCCAGCAACTGGAAGACGAACTCCTCAATCAGAATATGCACTTCGCCGAACTTAGTTCGAGCAGCACCAATCAAACGGAACTTATCGCATTGCTTCTTATACAAGGCAGAAACTTTGTTGAAGGCATCGAAAATGTGTTCAAGCACATCAAAGGTTCTTGTTCCATGCTTATTCTGACGGAAGACGGAAGTATCATTGCCGCACGTGACCAATGGGGGCGTACTCCCATTGTAATCGGTAAGAAGGACGGTGCTTATGCGGCAACAAGCGAATCATCCAGTTTCCCGAATTTGGATTATGAGATTGAGAAGTATTTAGGTCCCGGTGAAATAGTCCGTATGTATGACGATCATATCGAGCAGCTTCGTGAACCGAATGAGGATATGCAGATTTGTTCGTTCCTATGGGTATATTACGGTTTCCCGACTTCTTGCTATGAGGGTAAGAATGTAGAAGAAGTCCGTTTCACAAGCGGATTGAAGATGGGGCAGACGGATAAGTCGGAAGTTGATTGCGCCTGTGGTATCCCTGATTCGGGAGTAGGTATGGCTTTAGGATATGCGGAAGGTAAGGGAGTTCCCTATCACCGTGCCATCTCCAAATATACACCGACATGGCCTCGCAGTTTTACACCCAGCAACCAGGAAATGCGTTCGCTGGTCGCTAAGATGAAATTGATTCCGAACCGTGCGATGCTTCAGGGAAAACGTCTGTTGTTCTGTGACGATTCAATCGTCCGCGGTACGCAGCTACGTGACAATGTGAAGATTTTGTATGATTATGGAGCAAAAGAGGTGCATATGCGTATCGCTTGTCCACCGTTGATTTATGCTTGCCCGTTTGTGGGATTCTCTGCTTCCAAGAATGCGCTGGAATTGATAACCCGCCGCATTATCAAGGAACTGGAAGGTGACGAAAATAAGAATCTGGAGAAATATGCCACTACCGGTTCTCCCGAATATGAAAAGATGGTCAGTATCATTGCCGAACGTTTCGGCCTGTCTTCTTTGAAGTTCAATACGCTGGAAACACTGATTGAAGCTATCGGATTGCCCAAATGTAAAGTGTGTACACATTGCTTTGATGGCAGTAGCCACTTTTAAAAAAGATTATACAATAAAAAAGAGCCGTGAATTGCTTTGTAATTCACGGCTCTTTTTTTACCTTTACGGCATTGTAAACTATCAAATAGTAAGTAGTAAATCGTTAAATCGTAAATAAAATGACTTTAGTAGACAGATTTTTAAAGTACGTAAGCTTCGATACGCAATCTGACGAATCGACAGGGCTTACTCCCAGTACTCCGAAACAGATGATATTCGCCGAATATCTGAAAGCGGAACTGGAATCTTTGGGATTGGAAGATATTACTTTGGATGAGCATGGCTATCTTTTTGCCACGCTTCCCGCCAATATAGATAAGGAAGTGCCGACTGTCGGATTTATCGCTCATATGGATACTAGTCCCGATATGAGCGGTAAGGATGTAACCCCGCGCATTGTCGAAAAGTACGACGGTTCGGATATCGTGCTTTGTGCTGAAGAGAATATAATCCTTTCTCCTGTACAATTTCCGGAATTGCTGGAGCATAAGGGGGAAGATTTGATTGTTACCAACGGAAAGACTTTGCTTGGTGCTGACGATAAAGCAGGTATTGCAGAAATCATATCGGCAGTGGTTTATCTGAAGGAACATCCCGAAATCAAACATGGAAAGATCCGTATCGGTTTCAATCCGGACGAAGAAATCGGTGAGGGTGCTCATAAGTTCGATGTAGAGAAATTCGGCTGTGAGTGGGGATATACAATGGATGGTGGTGAAGTAGGGGAGCTGGAGTTTGAAAACTTCAATGCTGCTGCCGCTAAGATTACCTTTAAGGGACGTAATGTGCATCCGGGATATGCCAAGGACAAGATGATTAATTCTATCTATCTTGCCAATCGGTTTATCACTATGCTGCCTGCACAGGAAAGACCGGAACATACTACCGGATATGAAGGTTTTTATCATCTGATAGGTATCCAGGGTGAAGTGGAGCAAAGCACTGTTTCTTATATCATCCGCGACCATGACCGTGCAAAATTTGAAGACCGTAAGAAAGAAATGGAACGTCTGGTTGCTCAGATGAATGCGGAATATGGGGCAGGTACGGTAACTCTCGAACTGCGCGACCAATATTATAATATGCGTGAGAAGATAGAACCGGTAATGCATATCATCGATACTGCTTTTGCCGCAATGGAAGCTGTTGGCGTGAAGCCGAACGTGAAACCGATTCGTGGTGGTACGGACGGTGCGCAACTTTCTTTCAAAGGGTTGCCTTGTCCGAATATCTTTGCCGGTGGGTTGAATTTCCACGGACGTTATGAATTCGTTCCTGTTCAGAATATGGAAAAGGCTATGAAAGTCATTGTGAAGATTGCCGAACTGGTGGCTTCCAGATAAGATTTCGTAGTCAGGTATCGCTAATACTTAAAACTTAATACTTAAAAAGAATATGAAAACCACTCCGTTTACAGAGAAGCACATAGCACTCGGTGCTAAAATGCATGAATTTGCAGGTTATAATATGCCTATTGAATACTCTGGCATCATTGACGAACATCTCACGGTTTGCCAGAATGTCGGTGTGTTTGATGTGTCCCATATGGGAGAATTTTGGGTGAAAGGTCCGAATGCATTGACCTTTCTTCAAAAAGTGACTTCCAATAATGTGGCGGCGCTTACTCCGGGCAAGATACAATATACTTGTTTTCCTAATGAAGAAGGCGGTATTGTAGATGACTTGCTGGTGTATCAGTATGAACCGGAAAAATATATGTTGGTAGTCAACGCTGCCAATATGGAGAAAGACTGGAACTGGTGCGTTTCCCATAATACGGAAGGTGCGGAGCTGGAAAACTCTTCTGATAATATCGGTCAGCTTGCCGTGCAAGGTCCGAAAGCAATTCTTGCTTTGCAGAAATTGACGGATATTGATTTGTCCGCTATTCCGTATTATACGTTTAAAGTAGGGAAGTTTGCGGGCGTAGAGAATGTTATTATCTCCAATACGGGGTATACAGGGGCAGGTGGTTTCGAACTTTATTTCTATCCGGATGCTGCCGACACTATCTGGAAGGCTGTTTTCGAAGCGGGGGAAGAGTTTGGTATCAAGCCTATCGGCTTGGGGGCTCGTGATACACTCCGATTGGAAATGGGATTCTGTCTGTACGGTAATGATTTGGATGACACGACTTCTCCGATAGAAGCCGGATTGGGATGGATTACCAAGTTTGTAGAAGGTAAGGATTTTATCAACCGCCCCATGCTGGAGAAACAGAAAGCGGAGGGAACTACCCGCAAGTTGGTCGGTTTTGAAATGATTGACCGGGGAATTCCTCGTCATGGCTATGAACTCGTAAATCCGGAAGGGGAGAAGATTGGAGTAGTGACTTCGGGGACTATGTCGCCTACCCGCAAAATCGGTATCGGTATGGGATATGTGAAGCCTGAATATAGCAAGCCGGGTATGGAAATCTGTATTGACATGCGCGGACGGAAATTAAAAGCAGTAATAGTAAAACCACCTTTCAGAAAATAAGATTTGAATTCATCTTGTTTGATTCAGCCCCGGATAAGGTCGGAACTTATCCGGGGCTGGTTGATTTTATGCTGGCTATTATAAAACATATCCGTTAATATGTTGTTTATACCGTAGATTTATTATAATTTTGTCATCAAATACGATGAAATAATGTCTCAATTACCTACTCTTATAGCCGACCTTGCACTGATACTGATATGTGCAGGTATTATGACTTTATTGTTTAAGAAGTTGAAGCAACCTCTAGTTTTGGGATATGTTGTTGCCGGTTTTCTGGCAAGTCCGCATATGCCTTATACACCTTCTGTAATGGATGCCGCGAATATCAAAACATGGGCGGATATAGGTGTCATCTTTCTGCTGTTTGCTCTTGGACTGGAATTTAGCTTTAAGAAGATTGTCAAAGTGGGCGGTTCTGCTATTATTGCTGCCTGTACTATAATCTTCTGTATGATTTTGCTGGGAATAGGCGTAGGTATGGGCTTCGGATGGCATCGGATGGATAGTTTGTTCCTGGGAGGTATGATTGCGATGTCTTCTACTACGATAATTTATAAGGCGTTCGATGATCTTGGATTAAGGAAAAAGCAATTTACCGGGTTGGTGCTGAGTATCCTGATTTTGGAGGATATTCTCGCTATTGTGTTGATGGTGATGCTTTCTACTATGGCGGTGAGCCACAATTTTGAAGGTACGGAGATGTTGGAGAGTATCGGCAAATTAGTATTCTTCCTTATCTTGTGGTTTGTGGTCGGTATTTATCTGATTCCGGAATTTTTGAAACGTTGCCGCAAGTTGATGGGGGAAGAGACTTTGCTTATCGTATCGCTGGCACTTTGCTTCGGTATGGTGGTGATGGCAGCCAATACAGGATTCTCTGCTGCATTCGGCGCATTTATCATGGGTTCTATCCTGGCAGAAACAATTGAAGCGGAATCCATAGACCGGTTGGTGAAACCAGTGAAAGACTTGTTTGGAGCTATCTTTTTCGTGTCGGTGGGCATGATGGTCGATCCTGCAATGATTATAGAATATGCCGTACCTATCATTGTCATTACTCTGGCTGTCATTTTGGGACAGTCTGTCTTCGGCACTTTTGGAGTGATACTTTCCGGAAAACCTTTGAAGACAGCTATGCAGTGCGGATTTAGTTTGACGCAGATTGGTGAGTTCGCCTTTATTATAGCATCTTTGGGAGTCTCTTTGCATGTGACGAGCGACTTTCTGTATCCGATAGTGGTGGCGGTTTCCGTCATTACTACTTTTCTTACTCCTTATATGATTCGCCTTGCCGAACCCGCTTCTTCTTTTGTGGATGCCCATCTTCCCGCTTCGTGGCGGAAACTTCTGATGCGCTACTCTTCCGGGTCGCAGACTGCGCTCAACCATGAGAATTTGTGGAAGAAGCTGATATTGGCGATGGTGCGCATTACGGTGGTTTATTCTATTGTCAGTATATCGATTATCGCGCTTTCTTTCCGCTTTGTCGTACCTTTCTTTAGGGAGAATCTGCCGCATTTTTGGGCGTCGTTGCTTGGAGCAGTGTTTATCATTCTTTGTATTGCTCCTTTCTTACGGGCTATTATGGTGAAGAAAAATCATTCGGCGGAGTTTATGACTTTGTGGCATGATAGCCGGGCTAATCGTGCTCCTTTGGTGTCGACAATCGTTATCCGTATTATGATAGCGGCGCTCTTTGTCATTTTTGTTATTTCCGGCTTGTTCAAGGCGTCTATCGGGTTGGTTATCGGAGTTGCTGTGCTTGTTGTGCTGTTGATGGTATGGTCGCGCCGCTTGAAAAAGCAATCCATATTGATTGAGCGTCGTTTTTTTCAGAATCTTCGTTCCAGAGATGTACGTGCGGAATATCTGGGAGAGAAAAAGCCGGAATACGCCGGACGTTTATTGTCGCATGACCTGCATCTTGCGGATATGGAAATTCCGGGAGAATCCAACTGGGCGGGTAAGACATTGTTGGAATTGAATCTGGGAAAGAAGTTTGGCGTTCATGTCGCTTCCATTCTTCGGGGAAAAAGACGGATAAATATTCCGGGTGGTTCTGTACGTCTGTTTCCGATGGATAAGATACAGGTGATAGGAACGGATGAACAATTGAATGTATTCAATGAAGCGATGCAGAATGGGGCGAAGATAGACTGGGAGGTATATGAAAAGAGTGAGATGGCTCTGAAGCAGTTTATCATTGATAGTGATTCTGTTTTTTGGGGTAAGACTATTCGTGAATCGGGTATCCGGGATAAATATCATTGCATGATAGCTGGGGTGGAAAGTGAAGACGGGACATTGATGGTTCCCGATGTAAATGCACCGCTCAAAGAAGGTGACGTGGTTTGGGTAGTAGGCGAAAAAGAGAATGTGTACCAATTAGTCAATCAAAAAAACGAAAAAGTACAAGTGGGATAAGAATGGAATCCTTATTTTTGTGCCGGTAAAAACTTAAAATAATAATATCATGAAGAGCGATCCGAAAGAATGTCTGTATTGCCAGAATAATGAGACGCTGCATAATCTGATGATTGAGATTGCGCAGTTGAGTGTGTCACGTGTATTCCTGTTTAAGGAACAAACATATCGTGGGCGTTGCCTTGTTGCATACAAGGATCATGTGAATGATTTGAATGAATTGAGTGATGAAGACCGTAATGCTTTTATGGCTGATGTAGCACGTGTTACCCGTGCCATGCAAAAGGCTTTCCAGCCGGAGAAGATAAATTATGGCGCTTATTCTGATAAACTGTCTCATTTGCATTTTCACTTAGCACCGAAATATGTGGATGGTCCTGATTATGGCGGCATATTCCAAATGAATCCGGGGAAAGTCTACTTGACGGATGAAGAGTATCAGGAGTTGATTGATGCTGTAAAAGTGTATCTGTAAATGATACTTTGTTTGATGACAGAATAATTTCTTTTTAGACATAGGAACAAAAGATGAAACTGCAGTAGTTTAATGAACAGTAGAAATAATTTTCTAAGCGCAGCCTTTATGTTCTTTTGCTCTTATGTCTAAATCAGATTCCCATTTGCTATTCTTCACTATCAAAATCGAAATCAAAGTCGAAATCATCCAAAAATTCAGGAGTGGTAAACTCTTCCAATTCCCGACGGTCTTTTTTGGTAGGACGTCCTGTTCCACGTGCACGGTCTATGAATCCGCTGATTTTGCTCATCTCTAATAGTTCGTACTGGTCTGGAGTAGTCACATTTTCCATCATTTCCGGTACAAGCTTTGCGCCTATACGCTTTTCTATCGCTTGCAATACTTTGAAGGAGTAGGTGATGGGAGGCTTTTTCACTTGAATGACATCCCCCGGTTTCACCATGCGGGCTGCTTTGACCAGGGAACCATTTATGGTGACACGTCCTTTCTTGCAAGCTTCTGCTGCAATCGTGCGTGTTTTGAAGATGCGGACAGCCCACATCCATTTATCTATTCTTGCTTCAGCCATTTTTTTATTAATGATTAGTTATTTAGTGATAAGTGATTAACGGGTAGTGGTTGGTAAGCGATTAACAGGCTAATCTTTAATCACTAATCATTAACCACTATCTTCATTTCTTGTTGAACTGGTTCATCGTGATGTCAATGCCGGCCAGGCAGAAACTCTTGATAATCTCTCCTGCCGTTTCCAGTCTTTCGCTCATGGTTTTCCAGTCTTCATCGGTGAAGTGTCCGAGTACATAATCAATCTGTCCGCCGCGTGGAAAATCGTTTCCGATGCCAAAACGCAGACGGGCATAGTTTTGAGTACCTAAGGTGGCGGCGATATGCTTCAATCCATTATGTCCGGCATCACTTCCTTTGCCTTTCAAGCGTAACGTACCGAAGGGAAGAGCCAAGTCATCCACTACAATCAATACGTTCTCCAATGGAATGTTTTCTTTCTGCATCCAGTAACGGACAGCCAATCCGCTCAGGTTCATAAAAGTCGACGGTTTAAGTAGTGTCAACTGTCGTCCTTTGACAGAGAAGCTGGTGGTGAATCCATAGCGTCCGTCGATGAAAGGAGGCGCATTATTGGTTCTGGCCAATGCTTCTACCGTCATGAATCCGATATTATGCCGGGTTTCGTGATACTCAGGGCCAATATTTCCCAATCCGACAATTAAATATTTTATCATTGCTTTTCGGTAAAACAGTTCGTTAATATAGAAAGAGAAACGCAGATTAATACAAATTAATGCAGACTGAATATCTGCTTTAATCTGCATTAATCTGCGTTTGCAGTATATCTCTTTTTACAGGGATAATCTCAGATTACTTGCCAGCGGCTGCTGCTGCACCTCTTGCTGCACGAGTCAACTTAACAGCACATACAACGGCTTCTTTAGCATTGATCAGTTCAAGACCTTCGAAGCTCAGTTCGCCAACTTTAACAGTCTTACCCAGTCCCAGGTGAGAAACTTTAACAGTCAGTTTTTCAGGAATTACATTGTACAGAGCTTTCACTTTGAGCTTACGCATCTGCAATGCCAATTTACCACCGGCCTTAACACCTTCTGCAAGACCTTCCAACTGTACAGGAACTTCCATTACGATAGGTTTGGCTTCATCAATCTGATAGAAGTCAACGTGCAGGATAGTATCTTTTACCGGGTGGAACTGAATGTCTTTCAAGATAGCGT
Organism: uncultured Bacteroides sp.; assembly: GCF_902491285.1. GTDB lineage: Bacteria > Bacteroidota > Bacteroidia > Bacteroidales > Bacteroidaceae > Bacteroides. The sequence continues at coordinate 13,493 of NZ_CABUHK010000064.1, forward strand.
TTACTTTTTTACCATCGATATCCAGGTCTACTACGTAGATGTGCGGAGTATAAACCAGATTACGAAGACCTTCGTTGGTTACAGTGAAGTGAACAACTTCATTACCACCGTAAAGTACGCAAGGTACACCACCGTTCTTACGGATTTCTTTCAAAGCTCTTGCTTGTTCTGAAGAGCGTTCTGCAATAGTTCTTGCAGTTCCTTTTACTTCAATTGATTTCATTTCTTTAAAAAAATGTGTTACTCTAAATTAAGTTAGTTTGCTTAATTCACCATCACACGATGTGGATTATCACACGATGTTGCAAAAAAGCGGTGCAAAAGTACGTCTTTTTTTTGAATAATCAAAGATTTACTTTCTTAAAAATCGATGTCAATCTTGATTTCGCTCTCTAAATTGTCCTCTTGTACTTCTTCGGCAACTTTTTGCTCCCTTTCTCCGTCTGTTTTCTGGTTCAGGCGACCGGTGTAGTTGTTCATGGGGGCCTGGCTGATAAAGCCGATAGCTTCTGTCAGTCCATCCATAAACTTTTGGAAGTCTTCTTGATATAAGAAGATTTTGTGCTTCTCGAAACTAACCTGAGAATCATCACCTTCTCCCGTTATCACTTTCTTACTCTCTGTAATAGCCAGGAACATCTCATCTTTACGATTCTTTTTTACGTCGAGGTAGTAGATGCGTTTACCTGCTTTGATAGACTTGGAGAATACAATCTCTTTGTCATTCATGTCTGCGCTCATTTTCTTTTTTAAATCTTCCATGTCTTACGATCTGTTTATAATCGGCTTCAAAATTGGATATTTTTTTTAAACTGTCAAAAGAAAAAGCGCAGAGAATCAAATACTGCATTAAAAAATGTGATTTATTTGTGGAAACTCATTAAAAATATCTACTTTTGCAGTTCGATAACAACAGTATTAATTTGAATTATGATCAACAGAGTTCTTATTCGTCTTAAGATTATACAGATAGTATATGCCTATTATCAGAATGGCAGCAAAAATCTAGACTCAGCGGAGAAAGAGTTATTCTTTAGTCTTTCAAAGGCGTATGACCTTTACAACTATTTGCTAATGCTGATGATAGCATTGACAGAGTATGCACAAAAGCGCATTGACGCGGCAAAAGCCAAACTGGCACCCACAGCCAAAGAGTTATATCCCAACACGAAGTTTGTGGACAATAAGTTTATTGCCCAGTTGGAAGTCAATAAGCAATTGTCCGAGTTTATAGCCAATCAGAAGAGAACTTGGGTGAACGACCAGGATTTCGTAAAAGAGCTCTACGAGAAAATTGTGGAGACCGATATCTATAAAGAGTATATGGCTTCTGATGACAAATCGTATGAGGCAGATCGTGAATTATGGAGAAAAATCTATAAGACATATATCTTTAATAATGATTCTCTCGATCAAGTATTGGAAGATCAGAGTTTGTATTGGAATGATGATAAGGAAATTGTAGATACATTCGTATTGAAGACAATCAAACGCTTTGACGAGAAGAAGGGTGCAAACCAGGAACTGCTTCCTGAATTTAAGGATGACGAAGACCAGGAATTCGCGCGTCGTCTGTTCCGGCGTACTATTCTGAATTCCGACTATTACCGCCACTTGGTAAGTGAGAATACAAAAAACTGGGATTTGGACCGTATTGCATTTATGGATGTTATTATTATGCAGACGGCATTGGCAGAAATTTTAAGTTTCCCGAACATTCCGGTCAGTGTTTCGTTAAATGAATATGTGGAAATTGCGAAGTTATATAGCACGGCCAAGAGCGGTAGCTTTATCAACGGAACATTGGATGGAATAGTTAATCAATTGAAAAAAGAAGGTAAGTTGGCCAAAAACTGATACCTTTGTATATATAATAGAAACTAAAACTGATTATTTATGAACGTATTGACTGTATTATTGCAAGCTCCAGCTGGTGCTGCCGGAGGTGGAAGTATGATGTGGATCATGCTGATAGCAATGTTTGTTATCATGTATTTCTTTATGATCCGTCCTCAAAATAAGAAGCAAAAAGAAATCGCTAATTTCCGTAAATCTCTGCAGGTAAATCAGAATGTGATTACTGCCGGTGGTATTCACGGAGTAATCAAAGAAATTACAGACGACTATATCGTGCTTGAGATTGCTTCTAACGTGAAGATTAAAATAGATAAGAATTCTATTTTTGCAGACGCTTCAGCGGCTAGCAATCAATCTAAGTAAATAGTTGGTAAGGAAATGCCTATGTTTGATCGTAGGAAAATAAGGTATACGTATTTAAAACTATCTAAGAGAATTAAGGATTTTCTGCTCAGTGATAAGAGCAGGGAGTTCTTAATTTTTTTATTTTTCTTCCTGATAGCCGGTGGATTTTGGTTGCTTCAGACATTGAATAATGATTATGAGGCGGAATTTTCTATTCCGGTGCGGATTAAAGACCTTCCCAATAACGTAGTGCTGACTTCGGAACCTCCTTCCGAACTTCGTGTCAGGGTGAAGGATAAAGGTACTGTTCTCCTTAATTATATGCTGGGAAAAAGTTTCTTTCCGGTAAATCTGAGTTTTCTTGATTATAAAGGAAAGAATAATCATGTGAAGATTTATGCATCTGATTTTGAGAAAAAGATATTGAGTCAGTTGAATGTGTCTTCCAAGATTCTTTCTATTAAACCCGATACATTGGATTATATTTATTCCGAAGGGAAATCCAAATTAGTACCTGTCCGCCTTCAAGGAAAAGTGACTGCCGGACTTCAATATTATGTGTCGGATACGATTTGTAGTCCTGACTCTGTATTGGTCTATGCTCCGGAGGGGATTTTGGATACGATAACCACTGCTTATACTCAGAAGATAAATCTGGAGAATATATCGGATACCACTCGCCGGAGAATTTCTTTGGCTTCGGAAAGAGGAGTGAAGTTTGTGCCGGGTTCGGTTGAAGTGACGTTTCCGGTGGATATATATACGGAGAAAACAGTGGAAGTTCCGTTGTATGGGATTAATTTTCCGGCGGATAAAGTATTGCGTGCTTTTCCTTCAAAAGTTCAGATTACTTTTCAGGTAGGGCTGAAGCGTTTCCGCAGTATAAAAGCGAGCGATTTTGTGATTAATGTTTCTTATGAGGAATTGCTTAAATTAGGCTCTGATAAATATACGGTCAAGTTGAAATCATTTCCGAGCGGCATCAATCAAATACGTATTGTGCCCGAACAAGTTGATTTTTTGATAGAACAAGTATCCTCTAATGGCGATTAAGATTGGTATAACCGGAGGCATCGGCAGCGGGAAAAGTGTAGTTTCAAGGTTGCTGGAAATAATGGGAATTCCTGTTTATATTTCTGATATAGAAGCGAAGCGTATCACGAATACCAATGAAGTGATTCGGCGGGAGCTTTGTGCCTTGGTCGGTCGGGAGGTGTTTCAGAATGGAGAACTGAACCGTCCTTTGCTGGCATCTTATATGTTCGGTCATCCGGAGCATGTAAAAGAAGTGAACGGAATCATTCATCCGCAAGTGAAGGAAGATTTTCGCCACTGGAGTATCCGGCAGGAGAATAAACCATTGGTTGGCATGGAATCAGCCATTCTTATTGAAGCCGGTTTTAAGGACGAAGTCGATTTTCTGGTTGTGGTTTATGCGCCGTTGGAAATAAGGGTGGAGCGTGCCATAAAGCGCGATTGTTCATCAAGAGAACTGGTGATGAGACGTATCGAGGCTCAGATGAGCGATGAGGCTAAGAGGAGTCATGCTGATTTTGTGATTGTGAATGATGATGAAACACCGTTAATTCCACAGGTTTTAGAGCTTATTTCTTTGCTATCTAAAAATAATCATTACCTTTGCCCCGCAAAAAATAATTAATAAACAAAAGTATATATACTATGTTGAAGACTATCTTGTCTATCTCCGGCAAACCGGGATTGTACAAACTTATTTCGCAAGGAAAAAATATGTTGATTGTCGAATCAATCAATGCTGAGAAGAAACGTTTCCCCGCTTATGGTAATGAAAAAATTATTTCATTGGCAGATATAGCAATGTACACAGACGACGCAGAAGTTCCTTTGTACGATGTACTGGAAGCAATTAAGGAGAAAGAGCAATCGGCAACGGCTTCCATTGAACCAAAGAAAGCTACACCTGAGCAGTTGCGTGAATATTTGGCGGAAGTATTGCCGAACTTTGATCGTGACCGCGTATATATAGCAGATATCAAGAAGTTGATTACTTGGTATAATCTGTTGATTTCTAATGGAATTACGGAATTTAAACCGGAGGAAGCTAAAGAAGAAGAGGCATCTGCAGGAGAATAATTGATGTAGCCTGTTTGAAGAGATTAAAAGAACATGATAATCACTGAGTGGTTATCATGTTTTTCTTTTATATAAATGCTTGTTTGTTAAGGAAAAAATTAGTATATATTGGGTAATCTTTTCTTTAAATAAATATCTTCTACTTATATTGTAAATAATGATGCTTTTTTATGTATCTTTGCCATTGTTAATAATTTCACGGAATTTGGGCGTGGATAAATATAATAGTGAGAACAAAAGTGTAGTGTATGGGGATGGAGACGATAACAAATAAAGAAGTGAATGTCCATTTGGACAAAGAAGCAGGAGCATTATGCCTGACTGGTTTGCTGGTAGGTACAATGGTGTTCTTGTATGATTCTCAAGGTGAGTTAAGAGGGAGGCATCAGTTTGCGTTACCTTCACTTACTATAACAATTCCCAAACAGGGTACTTATGTTTTAGTGATGAGTCATCCGAACTGTCAGCCTGAAGTTCGGAGAGTGGTATATACAGAAATATAAAAGTCGGCAGGTCTGATGAAGGCCTGCCGACTTTTTTTCATTTAGCTTGGTGATATTTAATTTCTGAATACCAGTCCATCGCCGCCTGCGTCGACAATGATCGCTTTGCTTCGGTTTACTTCCTGGGCAAGCAGTTTCTTGGACAAGTCGTTCAGCAAGTAGCGTTGGATAGCTCTTTTTACCGGGCGCGCTCCAAATTCAGGATCATAACCCACCTGGGATAAGAAATTCAATGCGGCTTCAGTCATTTCCAGTTCCACGCCATTCTCTGCAAGCATTTTTTGTACACTCTTAATCTGTAAGAGTACGATCTGCTTGATTTCTTTTTCCGTCAACGGCAAGAACATGATCGTTTCATCAATACGATTCAGAAATTCAGGACGAATGGTCTTTTTCAGCATATTCATCACTTCTTTCTTCGTTTCTTCGATTACTTCTTCCTTATTGGAACCGTTCAGTTTTTCCATCTGACTTTGTATATATGAACTACCCATATTTGAAGTCATAATGATGATTGTGTTTTTGAAGTTAACCACTCTTCCTTTATTATCAGTCAATCGTCCATCATCCAATACCTGCAACAGGATATTGAAAACATCCGGATGAGCTTTTTCTATCTCGTCAAACAGCACAACAGAATAAGGTTTCCGTCGGATAGCTTCTGTCAACTGACCGCCTTCATCGTATCCTACATATCCCGGAGGCGCTCCAACCAAACGTGAAACGCTGTGCTTCTCCTGATACTCGCTCATATCAATACGGGTCATCATCGTTTCGTCATCAAACAGAAACTCAGCCAACGCCTTTGCCAGTTCCGTCTTACCCACACCGGTAGTTCCGAGGAAGATAAACGAACCAATCGGACGTTTGGGATCTTGTAATCCGGCACGGCTACGGCGTACAGCATCTGCAACCGCTTCAATCGCTTCATCCTGACCGATAACCCGTTGATGAAGTTCTTCCTCCAGATGTAGTAACTTGTCTTTTTCGCTCTGCATCATCTTGCTGACGGGAATACCTGTCCAACGAGATACGACATCTGCGATATCTTCCGCATCTACTTCCTCTTTTATCATGGCTTTGTCACCCTGCATCCCACGAAGTTTCTGCTGGGTATCTTCTATTTCCTTGTCCAAAGCCTGAAGTTTGCCGTAACGGATTTCGGCCACTTTCCCATAGTCGCCTTCACGTTCAGCCTTTTCAGCCTCGAACTTCAAGTTCTCTATTTCTACTTTATTCTGCTGAATCTTGTCCATCAACGTTTTTTCGCTTTGCCATTTGGCTTTGAAGGACTTTTCTTGTTCTTTAAGTTCAGCGAGCTCTTTGCCGATGATTTCCAGTTTCGGCTTGTCATTTTCACGTTTGATAGCTTCGCGCTCAATTTCCAACTGCTTGATTTTACGGGAAATCTCATCCAGTTCTTCCGGCACGGAGTCTACTTCCATACGTAGTTTGGCGGCAGCTTCGTCCATTAAATCAATCGCCTTATCCGGCAGGAAACGGTCTGTGATATAACGGCTGCTCAACTCCACGGCAGCAATAATAGCATCGTCCTTAATACGCACATGGTGATGATTTTCGTAGCGCTCCTTTAACCCGCGAAGGATAGAGATCGTACTCAGATTATCCGGCTCATCCACTTGCACGATTTGGAAACGACGTTCCAATGCTTTATCTTTCTCGAAGTATTTTTGATACTCGTCCAGAGTTGTAGCACCGATAGAACGCAGTTCTCCACGAGCTAAAGCCGGTTTCAGAATGTTGGCTGCGTCCATAGCGCCTTCGCCTTTTCCGGCTCCTACCAATGTGTGGATTTCGTCAATGAACAGAATAATGTCACCTTCTGATTTCTTCACTTCATTAACGACAGATTTCAAACGTTCCTCAAACTCACCTTTATACTTTGCACCTGCCACCAATGCACCCATATCTAGTGAATACACTTGTTTGTTTTTCAGGTTTTCGGGTACATCTCCACGGAGGATACGATGTGCCAGACCTTCTACGATAGCTGTCTTACCTGTACCCGGTTCACCAATCAGAATCGGATTATTCTTTGTACGGCGACTCAATATCTGAAGTACCCGGCGTATTTCTTCGTCACGGCCGATTACAGGATCCAGTTTGCCGCTACGGGCAGCTTCGTTCAGATTGATAGCATACTTTTCCAGTGACTGATAAGTATCTTCACTTGACTGTGATGTTACTTTTTCTCCTTTCCTCAATTCGCTGATAGCATTTCGCAATTCCTTTTCCGTCATACCTGCATCCTTCAGGATGGTAGATACGGTGCTCCTTACGGTCAACAATGCCAGTATAATATGTTCCAATGAAACGAATTCATCGCCCATTTCTTTGGAATACTGCGTTGCCTTTTGCAATACTTCATTGGATTCGCGGCTCAGGTACGGCTCTCCACCGGACACTTTCGGCAGTGAATCAATTTGCTTGTCGACAACAAGAGCTACTTGCTGCCCGTTCATACCAAGCTTTTGGAAAATGAAGTTGGTGACATTCTCGCCTACTTTCATAACTCCCTGCATGATATGGGCAGGCTCGATAGCCTGTTGCCCCCGGTTTCTTACCAGGTTTACGGCTTCCTGTACCGCTTCTTGGGATTTGATAGTAAAATTGTTAAAATTCATATCGTTGTTCTCCTTTCTTATTTCATGTTCTTAATAACACCTAAAAGGGCGCAAAAGATTTGCCAAGTAGAAAAATATGACAAAATAACATGATTATTAAGGAGTTAAAGGACAAAATGACCTTCTTTATTCGATAAGAACTGACGAATTTGCAAAATACTTCGCAGAATAACAACCGTATATAATATGGTATGTTATCCTGCGGAGAAATAATTATTCAGAGATTGCTATCGGAAAATCGTTCATCTCTTTTTTTGCTTTCTTTATATTGAATTTTTGGGGATTGAAATCCTTTCCCAACCATTCCCGGTATTCGCGTGCGGCTTTAGTGCGTGGATGTTCTAAGGCTTCTAATATTCTGCGATACCCCCATATCCCTCCGCAATCTTCGGGTGGACAAGCATTGGCTCCATCTATGAGGATGATACTACGGATGTCGTCTTTTTTATAAGCTTCCTGTGATTCCAGGGTGATTGTGTGCATCCAACTGTCGCCGAAGTCATATTCATATTCTATCCGTGAGCCTTTCTTTGGCAGAACCTCTCCTAATGAGGTGGCAGAAGAACTCTTTTCAATCTTGTCTTCCCGTAAAAAGTTGTCGTCTTTTTCGTAATCGGGCAAATATATATTTTTTCCTTTTCGAAATAGGTGCAGATGGTATCCTTCCCAACCCATAGCAACTTCTATGACTTCTGCAAAACTTTCCAAACGGATGTTTGAAGGAACTTCGAGAGTACGCCATACTTCCGGTGAGGAATCTGTCAAAGTGATTTTCAATTTGAGTTTTTTGGGAGTTATTGTCTCAATGTAAAAAGAATCCTCATCGTCAAACTCATCATCAAAGTCCTCATCAAACTCATCATCGAAGTCCTCGTCAAAGTTTTCGTCGTCCCATTCGTCATTGTATACTACGCCTATAAGGTCTTCTATAGTCTCAAAATCCAAACTTTCCGATTGTTCAGCATGAGGCATTTCTTTTTTCAGTTCTTTAATACCTCCTTTTACTAATATAGTGGGAATTTCATAACGCTTATAAATTTTCTCCAATATAGGTAATGTTTCTACTGCGCGTATATTTTTTAACAGGTGTGCTATATAGTCTATGATAGAGACATTGTTTTTTCCGCATCATCCAAGTGGTCGTAATAGTAGTTCAGTACTTGGCAGAACCATTTGGTCACTTCCAACCTTCTTTCAGGGCTGGATATGGCAATTTGAGCGACGGCACTACAAATATTCTCTTTGCCGATGAAAAGGGTTTGGGGCTCTTTTATAAAGTCAAGTAATACGGGTAACTGGTTTTTTCCGAGTTGGTATAAAATGATAGGAGTGATATTGTCGGGTATGGAACAGTAGTAACTCAAGAAAGTGGGGCTTTGTCGCATAATTTCCAGGACTATTTCCAAGCTTGATTCCATTTGATAATGTTCCATTATCCAATAAATATATAACAACTTCAATATCTTGTCTTCTTCATCCTCGGCATTTTCCTTGAAATTAATGAATAAATTCAAGATGAAATTACGCACTTCTTTTTCAAGTTCGTCTACAGGCACTGATGCGCAATCCATCTGTAGTTCCTCTATTATATAATCTTCATAATTTTTCATATCCCAAAGCCTTTTCAGAAAAGGGGCGATGGGCTTGGCTTCTTGCGCATAATCAGGCTGTTGGTAGCAATAGATGTCTTCTAATTGCCGGTAACAGTCTTGTATTCCATCGTTTAGGAAAAGATTTAATAACTCTTGTTGCTCTTGGGGAGTGAACATCTCTAACGCTTCTCTGACTACTTTACCGAAATCTATCGGAGTTTTGTTTTGTTTCTTAGTCATTTTGTATTTTAATTGAGTGGTTTATTAATTGTACAAAGGTAATGCAACTTTTTGATGAAATATCCCGAATCCTTATTTTTTCTTTTTCCAATTCGGATATTTCTTAAATTCCATGTTTTGCCTTAAAATCCTTATTCGAAACTATCTTGTGTCATTCTGCCTGACCTTTCAAATATTCTGTTTATCTTTGTCTCAAAATAAAAAGTAATCTGATAGGAGGATGATAATTAATATATGAACGATAAACCTCAAATAAAACTGTCCGAAACAGTAGTGCTGATTGATGCGGCTTTTCTGAACTTTGTAATTACAGATATGAAAGGATACTTTGAAAAGACTTTGCAACGTTCTTTACAAGAGATAGACCTTTCGATACTGACCACCTGTCTGACTTTGGATGCAGGGATTACGGAAGGAAAAAATGAAGTGCAGTTTCTTTTTGTTTACGATAAGGAGTCAGGGCGACTTGTTCACTGCCAGCCTTCCGATTTGGAGAAGGAACTGAATGGAGTTGCTTTTCAAAGTCCTTATGGTGAATATTCATTCGCGAGTGTTCCTTCGGAGGGAATGGTGTCGAGAGAAGATTTGTTTCTGGATTTGTTGTCTATCGTTGCCGATTCGGCTGATGTGAAAAGAATGATTGTGATTTCTTTCAATGAAGAATACGGAAAGAAAGTGACTGACGCGCTGAGTGAAATAAAGGGAAAGGAAGTTATTCAGTTCCGGATGGACGAACCGGATGTCCCATTGGCATATAAATGGGATATGCTGGCTTTCCCCATTATGCAGGCATTGGGAATTAAAGCTGATGAACTTTAATAGAACCTCTGTCTGATACTTACTATCTAATACCTAATACTTGAAATTTAGTTTCATGTCCGATTTTCGTTTAAAAGTATTTCAGAGTGTGGCGAAGAACTTGAGTTTTACAAAGGCTTCGCAAGAACTGTTTGTCAGCCAACCTGCTATCACCAAGCATATCCAGGAATTGGAGACTTATTACCAGGCTCGTTTATTTGAGCGTCAGGGAAGTAAAATCTCGCTGACCGATGCCGGCGAATTGCTGTTGAAGCATAGTGAGAAGATTTTGGATGATTACAAGCAACTGGAATATGAAATGCATTTGTTGCACAACGAGTATATTGGCGAATTGAAACTGGGCGCCAGTACTACGATTGCCCAATATGTCCTTCCCCCTTTATTGGGAAGCTTCATTGCTAAATTTCCACAAGTCAACCTTTCCCTAATCAATGGAAATTCGCGGGGAGTGGAAATTGCTTTGCAGGAACACCGGATAGATTTAGGTCTGGTGGAAGGTATCTTCCGCCTGCCTAACTTAAAATATACCTCATTCCTGCAAGATGAACTTGTGGCAGTAGTACGCGCGCATACCAAACTGGATATTCAGGATGAGATATCTCCGGAAGACTTGTTGAATATTCCATTAGTCCTGCGTGAAAGAGGATCGGGGACGCTGGATGTATTCGAGCGTGCTTTGTCGCAACATAATCTGAAACTGTCTTCTTTGAATGTAATGATGTATCTCGGCAGTACGGAAAGCATCAAACTTTTTATCGAACATGCTGATTGTATGGGGATTGTCTCTATCCGTTCTGTACACAAAGAACTTGTTGCCGGCAATTTGCGTGTGATTGAGATTAAGGAAATGCCTATGCAGCGCGAATTTAACTTTGTGCAACTGCAAGGGCAGGAGGGAGGGCTGTCCCAAGTCTTTATGCGGTTTGCGGGACATCACAGCAAAAGCCTGTAAGGTCAGCCTTAGCTGAATTCAGAAATTCAGTGCTCGCTCCCAGAGAAGAAAAAATCATTTCTCATATTTCTCATAGTTTTGCTGTAACTCACCTGTAATCAATAGATTATTGTATGAGAAATACTTTTGAAGAAATGCATTTCTCATCATTTTCAAGTAAATTGGCTCTTAAAATGGTTGTTTCTCATACCCTTTTAAGGTATTTCTCATTCTTTTATTGCCCCTCTTCTACTGTTTTCTTCTTTATATATACTCTGTGTGCTCCTCTACCTGTGATTTCTATTCCGGAATCAGGTTCGTGTCCCCACTGTCTCAGTTCATTGGTAGCTGCGGTTTGAAGTAATCCTGTTAGTCTGCGATAGTCCAGAACGGTAAGGAAAGGATGTTCGTCGAGATACTTTATTGCTAATGCCAGCCGTTGTTCTGGTGTGAATTTTTCTGAGGAACGTTTTCGCTTCCAAGGTGCTCGTTCCAGTCGGCATCTTTCACTAATGTTTCTGACCATTGTTCTGTCTACCCGGAAATTCACGCCTTTTATAAAGATACTTTGTGCGTTACGATGTTTTCCGCCTTCCACTTCTTCCCGTTCCTTGTCTCTGCCCAAAGTAAGTGACGGAGTAAATGTCCCTATTCCGTCTATCTTTACCGAACGTCCTTCTGCCATCAGACGTGCCATTTCAATGGCTGTCTGAAGCAGTACGCCTTCTATATCTCCTGCGCTGAAACCACTCACGTCGCCCACTCGTTGCGCCAGCTCTTTTATGTTTGCATTATCTATCCGCGCAAATTTAGGGTAAGTAATTCTTTTGCCTGTTTTTTGGATGTCGGGCATCTCATCCATAATGTATCGTGCCATACTATACTATCTGTTGTTTAAAGTATTAATAGATAAGTTCTTTTGTATTAAGAGTAAACTCTCTTTCCTCTAATAGCAAAGTTCCTTTTCGTTAAATATAAACTGTAAATGCAAGTTTTGTTTTTATAAACGCAACTTGTATTTATAAAAATGAAGCTTTTGTTTTTATAATCAAAGCTTGCGTTTATAGTTTACTCTTATGCAAAGGTAAGTTTTCTATTTGATAAAAAGAAGTTTATCAGTAATAAAGAGGAAGTTATTTGTTAATAGACTAGGGGAGGAGTAATAGGAGATATGATAGGCTGAATTGTACTACTATGGGATATATGATAATGAGCTTCGGGCAGCTTGTTCTTTATTGTTTGGGATAGTGTTGTTTCATGTTATTTAGTTGCTTCGGTAAAATTGTATGGCATGAAATAGGATATTTAATTTTATTTTTATAGTTTTGCAATGTTTCTCACGCCGATGCCTCAATTCGTGAGGTCAGGGATGGTGTGGGAGATGTATTATATAAAGAAAGACGTTTACTTGACGTTTTGTCTTTGGCGCATCAAAACTTCGAACACTTTGAGTAGTAGCCAGAACAAAGCAACAGTAGGTGTCTGCGGGATATGTTTATGTCTTTGGTATGCTTTTCAATGAAAAGTGTACTTTGTTATTATACATATCGGCGTGGGCTTCTGCGTTGCTCGTTCAACTACTACGGGCAGTTCGAAGGCCTTGATGCGTGGGACGAGTGAATGGTACAGATTCCCGCGCTTTTTCTTTACATGATAGTTACTTTTCTAATAAACGAATCGTTCGGTTTGGGAATCTGCGAGCACAATTTTTTAAATTGTTATGGATAATATTACAGATTTTATGAAGAAAGCTCTCCCCGAGTTCAAGAAAGAGTTTAGGAATGGGATTACTGATTTATTCTTTTTGTATGTTCAATCAGACAAGGTTTTGATGAAGGCTTATTTAGATTGTGTGGCTTCTACAGGTGATTTGAAATACGTTAATAGTTGCATCGCTCAACAGCTCAAACGGGAATTTTCATTGATTAATACGAAGAAAAGAAACGATATGCCTAAAAGTAGTTTGATTCAGTCTTTTTCGGAATTGGAAAATGAAGACTAAGGAGAATATGTCAGAAGGGCATAAAATGTAACAGTACGTCTAAAAATATAATCTTAAATAATTGTTGATTTATGAAGAAGATTTTCATATTTACCATATTGCTGGTAGGTTGCCTTAAAGTTTATGCACAGCCCAATCTTTCAGAGTTGGAGGGAAAAGATATATTATATGAATATATGAAAACTCCTCCTGCAACTATACTTATAATAAAAACTGATCCTGAAACAAAAAAGAATCAGTATGGGCAAATAGTTAGTACTACAAAATATGGCGTTCTGCAAAAACCGTTTTCTTGTTATATTGTGACAGATCGATATAGCATTTTTGCTCAAAAGTTGGGACCGCAAAAATATATGCTAATGTGTGATGGTAGTGGAACATTTATATATTCTTTCAGGGGCAATAGACTTAATCCTGGATGCATAAAATATGTTGATAAAGAAATTTTTCCGTGTATAGGTGATTGGTATAAATATTTGTGTGATTATTATCAATATGAGATTCCTGCTGACACTTATTCGACAAACAAAGAGGGTGAGGCGATCATAAAAATCAGCTATTGGCCAGAAGTTATGCAACTTTTGTTTAAGAACGCCCCCGAATATTATGATGCATATAGTCCACTTTGTAAAAAAATGAATCTGAGTGACCCTGTATTTTCATCTTTGTTAATAGAAGCTTTGATAAGATACAATGGAGGTGATAGTAGTTTCTTGTTCTGCAAGGAAATAGTTTGCTCTTTAAATGGATTTAAAGCGTGTTCGGGTAAAAGTTCTATTCGGATTATTAAAGGCTCATTTTTATCATTTTATCCTTTAGAATCTGTAATGCCTGTCAATTCGGATAATGATAAGCTTATAAATTATCCTAAAGATAATCGTAGCTTTTCACAGAATTATCTTAAACAAGTAAAGCTGACAAAAACAATTCCACGTGATTACGGTTCTATACAGTTTAAGGGTAAGCCGCAGGTACTGACCGATTTGTATGGTTATGAAGTTGTATTCGATGATGCGAATATGTATTATTTTCAAAAGTGACATCAATCATATTAAAATAAATCGCTGCATATTTTGTTTAATATGCGAAACCAAATGAAGTGAGAAACAGGCGGAAATATTCTCATTGGATTTGGTATATATTTCTTCAACTGAAAGGATTGGGAATGAGCTATAGTTCGCAGTATTACGGAATCAGCGGAAAAGAAGAGGCTGAAGCATATCTTGCGCATCCAATTTGGGGTAAAAAGACTTCGTGAAATAACATCGGTCTTTTTGCAATTAAAGGGTAAGACGGCACAGAATGTTTTTGGTTCTTGGGATGGCAATGGAAGTTCTTTTATGTATGACGCATTTTTAACGCAGTCGTGCCGGGTGATCTGTTTCAACAAGTGATAGACCTATAATCAGGATAAGACAGATGAAACGACAGAGAAAATAGTAAATAATTCGTAATCAATCCCTCTATCTGAAATAAATAGATATGTATTTTGTTTTGTATATGAAACAAAAATGCTATATTTGTGTTTCATATACAAAATAATATCAGATATGAATAAGGAACAAATAAGGCATATAATAGGTGAAAATCAAGAGTTTGTGAAGGATATAACATTTATGGAACGTCCTTTTACTTTTGAGGATGCGGGTAATTATGTGTTTTTAGGTATTCGCCGGGCTGGAAAATCCTATTTGATGTATCAGCGGATACACCAACTTCTGAAGAAAGGGCATAAGATAGAAGAAATACTTTATATCAATTTTGAGGATGAACGTTTTATCGGCTTGAAATCAGAAGAGTTGGACGATATAAAATTGGCTTATGAAGAGACTTTTCCCTATCAGCCTATCTTCTTTCTGGATGAGATACAAGTTGTAGACGGGTGGGAAAAGTTCGTTCGTCGGTTGGTAGATAAAAAATATCGTGTATATGTGACTGGAAGTAATGCGAAAATGTTGAGTAGTGAAATTGCTACGACATTAGGCGGGCGTTTTCTTATCCAGGAAGTATATCCGTTTTCTTTTCGTGAGTTCCTTCTTTCGCAGGATATAAGATTAACGGCAAACTGGCTTTATACTCCAAGTTTGCGTAATGAAGTGGTACGCACTTTTGATGCTTATTTTTATAATGGAGGATTTCCGGAATTGATAGCATTTAAAGATAAACGTTCTTGGTTGAGTGGACTTTATCAGAAAATATTCTTTGGTGATTTGGTAGCTCGTTATGCACTACGTAATTCGGATTCGATGAGTTTGTTGGTGAAGAAACTTGCGGAAAGTGTTATGCAACCCTCTTCTTACAATCGACTTAAAAATATTGTATCTTCAACGGGAGAGAGCGTGGGAGTACGAACTGTCATTGACTATGTGAGATATTTGGAAGAAACTTGGTTGATATTCAGTGTTGAAAATTATGCTGCTCGTTTTGCCGAAAGAGAGAGTAACCGGAAATATTATTTTATAGACAATGGTATTTTGAATCTGTTCATCTTTAATCCGGAAACTTTGTTGTTGGAGAATTTAGTAGCTGTCTCTTTATATAGAATTTTTGGAAAAGAACTATATTTCTATAATCAGAATGTAGAAGTTGATTTTTATATTCCTGATCAGAAATGGCTTGTTCAAGCTTCATATAATATTTCTGATACTCAAACTTTTACCCGTGAAGTGAATGGGCTTTTGAAAACGGCAAAATTCTTAAAAGCGGAGAAGTTGCAAATTGTGACTCGTAATGAGGAACGCACAGTTGAGCAGGATGGTTTTACAATAGAGGTAATTCCCATTTGGAAATGGATGATAATGTTGGAGAACAAGTAACTGATAATCTTTAAGATAAAATTATGATATGGTAGATTATAACTTGCAGCGATTTCTTGATGCCCAACAAGGCGACTATGAACGTGCCCTTGCAGAAGTAAGAAACGGGCGGAAGCATTCTCATTGGATTTGGTATATATTTCCTCAACTGAAAGGGTTGGGAATGGGTTATAATTCACAATATTATGGAATCAGTGGCAAAGAAGAGGCTGAAGCATATCTGGCGCATTCGATTCTGGGTGAAAGACTAAGAGAAATAACATCGGCTTTTCTGAAATTGAAAGGTAAGACGGCGCAGGATGTTTTCGGCGCGTTGGATGCGATGAAGGTACTTTCGTGCATGACGCTTTTTAATGAGGTTGCTCCGGACGGTTTGTTTCAGCAGGTGATAGAACAATACTATCAGGGCAAAACAGATGAGATGACAAAAAGAATGTTGGATAAATAATAAAATGTTATTGTTATGGGTTGTTTGATGAATCTTTTATGGCTGTTGCTTGGCGGTATTTTTACGGCAGTGGAATACCTTATTTCAAGTATATTAATGATGATTACTATTATCGGTATTCCCTTCGGAATGCAAACGTTAAAGTTGGCAGGACTTGCTTTGTGGCCTTTTGGTAAAGAAGTGAGAAGCGGAAGTCGTTCCAACGGTTGCCTTTATATACTGATGAATGTGATATGGATATTCGTGGGTGGCATTTGGATTTGTTTGTCACATTTGGTCTTTGGGGCGATTTTGTGTATAACTATTATTGGGATTCCATTTGGTTTACAGCATTTTAAACTGGCTTCATTGGCGTTGTCTCCTTTTGGAAAGGATATTGTAACTGTATGAAAATAGTCTGAAGTAGATTATCTATAACTAAAAGTTATAATGCATAATTAGAAACTATTGGTGTGTCTTGATTGTTTCCCGTACCTTTGCACCCCGAAAACAATTAAAGATAAAATTATATGATTTCAACAGCTACAAAAACGTTGCAGACGAATAACAAGACAATTTACGTCGCGTTACTTTCTACTTTGACTTTTTTTCTCTTTTTAGATTATATTCCGGGATTGGAAGCATGGTCGGCATGGGTGACTCCACCGGTTGCTTTATTTCTCGGACTAATTTTTGCATTGACCTGCGGACAGGCACATCCGAAATTTAATAAGAAAACCTCTAAGTATTTATTACAATATTCAGTTGTCGGGTTGGGATTCGGTATGAATCTTCATTCGGCTTTGGCTTCCGGTAAGGAAGGCATGGAGTTTACTGTAATATCTGTTATTGGTACGTTGGTGATTGGTTGGTTTATCGGTCGTAAGCTGTTTAAGATAGACCGGAATACCGCTTATCTTATCAGTTCGGGAACTGCTATCTGTGGTGGTAGTGCCATTGCAGCCGTAGGGCCGGTGCTGAAAGCGAAAGATAGTGAGATGTCTGTTGCGCTGGGCACTATTTTTATCCTGAACGCAATCGCACTCTTTATCTTTCCGATGATTGGTCATGCCTTGAATATGGATCAGCAGCAATTCGGAACATGGGCGGCGATTGCCATTCACGATACGAGTTCAGTTGTCGGTGCAGGTGCCGCCTATGGTGAAGAAGCCTTGAAAATAGCGACTACTATCAAACTGACTCGCGCGCTTTGGATAATACCTATGGCTTTTGCTACTTCATTTATCTTTAAGAGTAAGGGACAGAAAATCAGTATTCCCTGGTTTATCTTCTTCTTCGTATTGGCAATGGTGGTAAATACTTACTTGCTTGACGGAGTGCCGCAGTTAGGAGCTGCCATCAACGGAATCGCCCGTAAGACATTGACGATTACTATGTTCTTTATCGGTGCTTCTCTTTCTATTGATGTGTTGAAAGCGGTCGGGATTAAGCCGTTACTTCAGGGAGTTTTGCTTTGGGTAGTGATTAGTTTGAGTACGCTGGCTTATATTTATTTCGTATAGGGAAGAATCACAAATAATAGATATAGGAAAGATGGGAGAATATCGCATTACACGAATATTCTCCCACCTTTTATAAGTACTATTCTATTTTAAAGAGACAGAGGTCTGTCATTCTTTTTTCTTCAATGCTTCGAAAATCAAGCCTTCCAGTTCTTCTGCAAGTTCTGGATTGTCAGCGATGCATTGTTTTGCAGCATCGCGTCCTTGTCCTAATTTAGTGTCATTGTAGCTATACCACGAGCCGCTTTTCTTGATGACTCCCAAGTCTGCACCCAAGTCAATGATTTCTCCTGAGTGAGAGATGCCTTCACCAAACATGATGTCGAATTCTGCTCTACGGAAAGGAGGAGCAACTTTATTCTTAACAACTTTTACTTTTGTCAGTTTACCCAGAATTTCTTCACCATCCTTGATTGGTTGGCTACCACGAATGTCTATACGTACGGAAGCGTAAAACTTCAGTGCATTACCGCCTGTGGTTGTTTCCGGACTACCAAACATAACACCGATTTTTTCACGAAGCTGGTTGATGAAGATACAGGTAGTACGCGTCTTGCTGACTGTACCGGTTAACTTACGTAATGCCTGCGACATCAGACGTGCCTGAAGACCTACTTTGTTGTCGCCCATGTCACCTTCGATTTCCGCTTTGGGAGTCAATGCGGCAACAGAGTCGATAACGATGATGTCAATAGCGGAAGAACGGATCAGTTGTTCTGCAATTTCCAATGCCTGCTCACCGTTATCTGGTTGAGAGATATACAATTCGTCAATGTTTACGCCCAGTTTGGAAGCGTAGAAACGGTCGAAAGCGTGCTCGGCATCAATGAAAGCAGCGATACCGCCTGCTTTTTGTGCTTCGGCAATGGCATGAATAGCCAGTGTCGTTTTACCGGAAGATTCCGGACCATATATTTCGATTATTCTACCTCTCGGGTAACCACCTACGCCAAGTGCCACGTTCAAGGCTATAGAGCCTGTCGGGATCACTTCTACCTGTTCAACACTATCGTCACCCATTTTCATGATAGAACCTTTACCGAAGCTCTTTTCTATCTTTTCCATGGCAGCCTGTAAGGCTTTTAGTTTTTCGCTTGATGCCATTTTATTATCTGTTTCAAAATTAAGTTCGTCTTTCTTTGCCATACCTTATTCTTATAATTAATGGATTTATTGATTTAAAATCTGTGAGGCGTGTTCTTTGGTTTTCACTTCTTTCGGAGTGATAATCCGTTCTACGATTCCTTCTTCGTTAATAAGGAAAGTAGTGCGGAAAGTACCCATATATGCACGTCCGTACAGTTTCTTTTCTCCCCACACGCCAAATTCTTCTACCAATTTCTTGTCTGTATCGGCAATCAGCGTGAACGGAAGATTGTTCTTTTCGATAAATTTCTGATGCGACTTTTCATTGTCTACACTCACACCGATTACTTCGTAACCGGCTTTGCGCAGGTCCGAATAATTATCGCGCAGATTGCACGCCTGTGCGGTACAACCGGATGTGCTGTCTTTCGGATAGAAATACAGCACAACTTTTCTTCCTTTGTAAGCACTCAGACGGATTTCTTCGCCTTTTTCATTGATACCCAAGACTTCCGGTGCTTTATCTCCAATGTTAATCATAACTTTATTTCTACTGAATTGATGTTTTACAGCTCTAGATCCTGATCAATCACTTCATGCCAAGGCAGACCTTGCTTGTTCAGTTGTTCCATAAACGGATCCGGGTTGAACTCTTCTACATTGTTTACACCCGGACGTTTCCATTCTCCTTTGAAGAACATCATAGCTCCGATCATTGCCGGAACTCCGGTGGTGTAGCTTACTCCTTGCATGCCTGTTTCCTTGTATGCTTCCTGATGACTGCAATTATTGTAAACATAGTAAGTGCGTTCTTTTCCGTCTTTCAGACCACGGATACGGCAGCCGATAGATGTTTCGCCCTCATAATTCTCACCCAAATCCTGCGGATTAGGTAGTACGGCTTTCAGGAATTGCAGGGGAACAATCTTCACTCCGTTGTAGTCAACCTCGTCAATACGCGCCATACCGATATTCTGAATGACACGTAAGTGGGTTAAATATTCCTGTCCGAAAGTCATCCAGAAACGCGCACGTTTGATAGTCGGGAAGTTTTTCACCAACGATTCCAGTTCTTCGTGATAAAGAAGATAGGAGTCACGGGGACCGATATTCGGATACGTGAGGTCTTTATGGATTTCCAGCGGACCGGTGGTTATCCATTTGCCGTCTTCGTAATAACGTCCGTTCTGAGTGATTTCGCGGATATTGATTTCAGGATTGAAGTTTGTTGCAAATGCTTTATGATGGTTTCCGGCATTACAGTCTACAATATCCAAATATTGAATTTCGTCAAAATAATGTTTGGCTGCATAAGCTGTATAGATGCCGCTTACTCCCGGGTCGAATCCACAACCAAGAATAGCTGTCAGCCCGGCTTCTTTGAAACGTTCATGATAGGCCCACTGCCAACTGTACTCAAAGTGAGCTTCATCTTTCGGCTCATAATTGGCGGTGTCCAGATAGTTCACTCCGGCTTTCAGACAAGCTTCCATGATGGTCAGGTCTTGGTAGGGAAGAGCAACGTTTATCACCATTTCCGGTTTGAAATCGTTGAATAAGGCTACCAGTTCTTCCACATTGTCTGCATCGACCTTAGCTGTCTTTATATTGGGATTACCTATCGCCTCGACGATTCTGTCGCATTTCTCTTTTGTACGGCTGGCAATCATAATATCTGTAAATACATCGGCATTTTGTGCCACTTTGTGCGCAACGACAGTGCCAACACCGCCTGCACCAATAATAAGAACTCTACCCATTTCTTTAAATTGCGAATTAAAATTAAGAATATTAGAATTGTTTATGGAGCAAAGTTACTACAAAAAAGTGAAATGCGGAAAGATATAGTGATAGAATTGAGTT
>NZ_CABUHK010000065.1 GCF_902491285.1 uncultured Bacteroides sp.
ATTCGGCAGGTGGTACTGCCAAGCAGGGACGTAACCGTATGTTCCAGGCTATCCTTCCGCTACGCGGTAAGATTCTGAACGTAGAAAAAGCAATGTATCACAAGGCTTTGGAAAGTGACGAAATCCGTAATATCTATACAGCTCTAGGCGTTACAATCGGAACGGACGAGGACAGCAAAGAGGCCAATATCGAAAAGTTGCGTTATCACAAGATTATCATCATGACCGATGCCGACGTCGATGGTTCTCACATCGACACATTGATCATGACGTTCTTCTTCCGCTATATGCCGCAAATTATCCAGAACGGTTACCTGTATATCGCTACTCCGCCACTCTATCTTTGCAAGAAAGGTAAAGTAGAAGAGTATTGCTGGACAGATGCACAACGTCAGAAATTTATCGATACGTATGGTGGCGGTTCGGAAAATGCAGTTCATACACAGCGTTACAAAGGTTTGGGTGAAATGAACGCCCAGCAATTGTGGGAAACAACTATGGATCCCGAAAACCGTATGCTGAAACAGGTAAATATTGACAACGCAGCAGAAGCCGACTATGTATTCTCCATGCTGATGGGTGAAGACGTAGGACCACGCCGCGAATTTATTGAAGAGAATGCAACGTATGCAAATATCGATGCATAATTATCATATTACGTTTTTATAAACCAACCTCACATCTTACAACGAGGAAACGCCGATGGCGAAGGAGAATCCTTCGATCGGCGTTTTTCTTTTATATGGAGA
Organism: uncultured Bacteroides sp.; assembly: GCF_902491285.1. Taxonomy (GTDB): domain Bacteria; phylum Bacteroidota; class Bacteroidia; order Bacteroidales; family Bacteroidaceae; genus Bacteroides. The sequence continues at coordinate 750 of NZ_CABUHK010000065.1, forward strand.
TTCTAAAAGGGATGAAAGAAGCTATTCCGGTTTTATGCTTGAATAGGATAAAACCGGAATAACACAGAATAATTATAAGGCCGATACAGTAAAGTCTGCAGACAAACCTTCGGCACTATTCGTTCCCACCCATAATTTAAAATCGCCCGGTTCTACACCGTAAGTCATATCATAGCCCCAAAAGGCCAGTTCAGACACAGGCAGCGAAAATGACACACTCTTTGACTCACCGGCCTTGAGTTCCACACGTTGGAACGCTTTGAGTTCCTTCACCGGACGAGTTACCGAACCTACCTTATCCTGTACATAAAGCTGAACCACTTCTGTGCCGTCATACTTTCCGGTATTCTTCAAATCCGCTGTTACATGTATTTGACCGTTAATGGCAAACTTGTCGGAGGATAATTTCAGGTTACTATATTCAAAGGTAGTATAAGACAATCCATAACCGAACGGATATAACGGAGAAGTACCAGCATCCAGATAGAATGAACGACAGCCGACCGATGTTTGTCCCGCCTCAACAGGAATCTCGTCTATCAGCATCTCGGTAGGATTCGCCGGACGGCCGGTATTATTATGTGCATAATATATAGGAACTTGCCCTGTCATACGAGGGAATGTAACCGGCGTTTTTGCACTTGGATTCACTTTTCCGAAAAGGATATCAGCAATGGCCGGTCCTCCCATAGTACCCGGATGGAAAGAGTAAAGCACAGCATCAGAAACCTCAACCTCATCAGCGATAGCAAGCTGACGCCCGGCCATCACTACCACTACCAACGGTTTACCGGTGGCGGACAATGCTTTTATGAGCTGGCTCTGCGCTCCTTGAAGAGCAAGATTTGCCAAGGAGTGAGCTTCGCCCGAAAGGATGGACTCTTCGCCAACGAAAGCAATAACCACATCTGCACAGCGTGCTGCACTCACTGCCCTGGAGATGCCACTTTGATTTTTGTCACGGCTGTAGCTCAATGCAGGTTCAAAGAGAACATTAACTTTATCACCATACATCTCTTTGATAGCCTTGAGCGGAGTCTGTGTATGTTCTTTTTCCCCATCAAATACCCACGTACCCAACTGTTCATATGGAGCGTCGGCCATAGGACCCACCACAGCCACTGTACGAACCTTATCCGTGAGCGGCAATGTCTGAGCATCATTTTTCAAGAGTATTACCGATTGTTCTACCGCTTCTTTGGCCATCTTCAAATGTTCATCCGCATATTTCACACTCTGAGGCGTAACAACATATGGATTCTCGAACAACCCCATACGGAACTTCAGACGGAGAATATTTCTCACCGCATCATCTATCGATTTCATTGAAACCTTTTTCTCATCCAAAGACTGCCGAAGATTCTTGATGTAAGCCTCACTTACCATATCCATATCAACACCCGCATTGATTGCTTTCTCAGCGGCATCTTTGGCGTCCATACAAAAACCGTGGTTAATCATCTCGCCAATCGAAGTCCAGTCGGACACAACCATGCCGTCATATTTCCATTCATCACGCAAGATATCTTTCAACACAAACTTGTTTGCCGTAGAGGGAACGCCGTCATTATCATTAAACGAAGTCATGAAAGTAGCGCAACCGGCATCTGCCGCAGCCTTGAAAGGAGGTAAATATACATTACGCAATGTTCTTTCGGGAATAAACGTAGAATTATAATCTTTTCCACCTTCAGAGGCACCGTAAGCCACAAAGTGCTTGGCACATGCCGCAATCGAAGTAGGATCATTCAACGAATCTCCCTGAAACCCTTTAACCATAGCCGCACCCATCACCGAAGCCAAATAGGGATCTTCACCGCAACTCTCAGCGATACGCCCCCAGCGAGGGTCGCGCGAGATATCTATCATAGGAGCAAACGTCCAACGAATACCGTCGGCAGAAGCCTCTACAGCAGCTACGCGCGCGCCATTCTCCACTATCTGAGGATTGAACGTGGCAGCTTGCCCCAATGGAATAGGAAATATAGTCTTGTAACCGTGGATTACATCACGAGACACCAACAGAGGAATACCCAAACGCGACTCTTCCATCGCCACTTTCTGTATCTTGTTTACCTCTTCCGGGTTTGTATAATTCAATATAGAACCTACTTCCCCATTACGAACCTTGTTTGCCAGTTCATCCGGATTCCACGGGCTCAACTGGTTCATCTGTCCCAATTTTTCTTCAAGAGTCATTTTGCCGAGCAATGCCTCTACCCTACTTTCTATTTCAGAATCAACACTCGCATTCTTTGTGCCACAGGCTGTCAACAGACTTGCCACTGTAGCCGTAGCGAATAATAGTTTACTTATCTTCATAACTACGTATTCTTATAGTAATTTATTTTCCCAATATCATATTAAAAACCACAAATTGGAATGAAAGACTCGCCAGGCATGCCAATCCAGCCATCAACCCCATTTTGCATAGTTTGAATCCCTTTGTCTCCTCCTCTTTCGCGATAAGTGACAGAAGGAAGAGTGCCTCCCAGTTGGACGCCGTTAATCTTGCCCAATTGTCCATTGATATAGACCTGCCCGGCAGTCGATACTTCATTATATTGCTTGCCTCTTATTAAGTATTTAAGTTCATTGAATGAAGGTGCATACCATGAAGTGGCATTTTTTAATACATCATCCGCATGATTATCCAAAGCCGTAAAATTTACTCCCTCAGCTCCTTTCAGCGCCTGTGTCAATTTGTAACCGTTTGAAACATCCAGGCTATTGTAGTCTGCAACAGCCCCAAGTGCAGCCTGTATCTTAGCGATGTCATTATTCGCACCAAATGGTTGTCCATTCTTAATCGAAACAACCAGACCGTGACTTCCCTCATACCCCGGCAACTCATCTGTCAATCCGTTTATTTCCTTGTAACTATCAAATGCAGCACCAGCCATTACATGAAATACAACTCCCTTACAAGTAAGGCTCTCCGGAATGGCAGCCGCATTACCCGGAATTATTACGATATTATCAGTGCTGTTAGATACACAGAAGAAATCACCAACGGCAAATCCTTCTGTTCCTTCGGACGATGTAGGACAAGGGAGAACATAACATTGGTTGGGCACCAGCGCCATAGTCTTTTTCAGTGTCTTTACATAAGCAGTGTTGTCAATCGTATAAAAATAGCGGAAGTTGTTCTGAGGCAATTCGGCCTCATCTATAAGGCAAACGTATTTGCTATCCACCAAATCGGGAGTATATTGCCTGTCACCAATAGAAAAAGCGATATTGGCAATATCCAGAAAATAAGAAATCTCTTCGCCGGCTATTTTAATGGTTGCTTCTGCAGAGAACGTCAGCAACGAGAAGGCATGCTTAAAACCAATTGTCAACTGCGGAGATTGGATATCACTGATTTCTGCTATTAACAAGTCTTTATCCTTGAATTCCGCAGCTTCTTCCTTCTTTTTAAATTCCTTCAGTTCATCGACAGACGACGGAATAAATTCTTCACCGTCTTTCATCATTCGGGCATAAGGGAAGTAAGCAATAGCTTTCTTTATCTTGCTGGTATAGCTCACACCATCCTTATTTACCCATTTGTTTGCCCCGTTTTCGTTGATGTATTTAAAGGATACGTTAGCAAATCCTTTTTCATCATCGCCTATCAGCAGGATACCGATTTCATCACCTTTGGCATCCTCCAAACTGTTTCCGGCTTCGAAACTCACCGTGACAGCATCATTGATTACCCGGGTAGCAGTTCCGGTAGTAAAATTTGCAACGTCCACCTTCCGGATAGCCAATACATCAGAAGCAGCGACGTTTTCACCGATTTGAGCCAACTCCTCGTCTTGCGCACAAGCCGAGAACACCAGTAGCGACAGAATTGCCAGTCTGAGGTGTAAATATACTTGTTTCATAGTTTTCTTTTCTTAATAATTGATTAAAATGTAAGGATGAGACGAACCTTATTTGTAGAATCTACACTTCTATAAAAATCAGGGCTGCTTATTGCCCCATTCTCACCAAAAATGACGATATAAGCATTCGGGTCACTATCAAACGAGCTATCCCAATAAGTTCCATTCAATACCTGATAGTTCTCGATTGCCTTGTTTGCAAGAGTTGCCAAATCCTTTAGCTGGGTATGAGAGGGGAGATACCAGCCCGATGTGCCGGATATAAGCCCACTGCCATTCTTTCGGGTAGAGGTCGATGCAGCCGGTACTGCAGTTACTTCTGCCGCTGCTGCTTTTTCTATGAGATATCTGGTATTAGAATAGCCTATATATAGACTTGTTTTTCCATCCCCTATATGACCATTTTCCGGAAATTCCGCCCCATACAGTCCTGCACTGCCATCTTTCCATTTAAAGAATTGTGTTTCACCGTCAACTTCGTCTGCCAACGCCACCACATAACCGTGAATAGTCTTAAGCCCTGTTCCTTCATAGTTCGAAGCATCGTCGGTCTCATGCTTTCCTACCTTGTAGATGACTCCTACAGTTCCATCAGCTTTATACTTTGCCCCATACGTGCCATCTTTATAGAAGTAATAACCTATTTCCATATACTCTTCCGTATATGTCAACTTAAGGTCCGAGCAAATATTACTGAAAGTGAAAGTAACAGTGCCATCGCTGCCAACTGTACGCGTTCTGTCCGCTAATCCTTCATAAGCAATGCCACCACTTGCTTTTTCTTCTTTATAGGTAATAGAAAAACCCCGGACCTTATCAGTGATAAAGTCTGCCTCCAAACCTTCAACTTTGTAATTTGGCAATGCTGATACATCGTCAGATATGGCAGCCTTAAACATTGCATCGGTAATTTCATCACCACTGATGTTGTTGTTGTCCCAGCCCACTTCATCGGCTTCCATTTCCACAGTCAATCCCTTTTTGCTAACAGACAAATAATATCTTTGCCATGTATTGGGAAGCAGTTTTCCTGTATTCTTAGCCACATCATTCTGATTGTCCTTGCTCGGAGTGTAGATATACGTATCCCCTCCAATCTCCACCTGTATCAGTGGTTTGTCCCACATCTCGCCCGGAACCATCATCGCCTCTCCATTTCTGTAATATTCCCCTTTGGAATTACGGGTGGAAATCAATTGACCTGCATCACCTATCGGTGTAACTTCACCAGCCGCATACGTTACAGCCCCATAGCCTATAAACGAAATTCTAGCCTCATTCACCTGTGACTCTGTATATCCCTCGAATTTCTGAAGTTCCCACCACATTCTGGTCATCTGATGACCGAATGCAAAACGTACATTTTTTGATTCTACCTTGGCGCTGCTCACCAGCAAATCGCACGCAAAGAATTTCTCCGTTGTAGTCTGATCTTTCAGATTTATCTGCTCCGTAGTCAATGGACTCCACGCCAGCACATCGTAGCTTGTTCCGTCCCATGTGTAAGGTTCATCCTCGGTAGACATTTTTCCTGTGGCAGTCACTTTATAAGTCTTCACCGTTTCGCCCGCTTTCACGCCCACCAATTCACCACCGTCCCACTTATTGTCAGTTATCCTAGTGACAACCTTATCCACCTGAGCCGAGAAGACAACGTCACCCCTCTCCTGTGCACTGTCCAATTCTGCCTCATTCGTACATGAAACAGCTCCGAGGCTTACTACCGCCATAAGCCCTAAACAATATTTTTGTATATTGAATAATCTCATAATCCTAATCTTTAACAGTTACATTGTTATTTATTGAAGTCCAGGCTCTAAAAGTCCTTTGTCTGAATCCGCCCCGTTAAAATTCCAGTCACCAATTGAACCGTTGGAAGAAGTGTTTCCGAAGTTGGAACCGGGCTGCACGTATGTCGATTTCTGATAAACCCGTACATAATCCACATACATGCTTTGCGGAAATACAGTATCTCCTGTAGGATTACCGCCAAACGTACCTCCCACCGCTACATTCAAGATAATAAAGAACGGATGATCGAATACCCACTCCCCGTCTGTCACATCAGCAGCCTTCACTCTCTTATAAAGTACATTATCTACAAAGAAATCAATTTTTGATTCATCCCACTCCACCGCAAACAGATGGAAACCTGTGTCAAATCTTTGTTTCTCATACCCGAAAGTCTGAGTTATAGGATTTCCGCCTGAGTGTCCCGGAAAATGCAAAGCACTTGATACGATATTGGGCTGATACCCTTTATTTTCCATAATATCAATTTCACCACACCCAGGCCATTCGTTGGTGTCATAATTTGCTCCCAACATCCAAAATGCAGGCCAAAGGCCAGGGCCGTACGGAAGTTTCAGCCGTGCCTCAAAACGCCCATACCGCTGTTCAAACAATCCTTCGGTCTTAATCCTGGCAGAAGAATAAGCCACTCCGTCATAATTATCATTCAATGCGGTTATCTTCAAGCAGCCCAGTCCTTCGTGGATTGTATAAGAAGCATTCTCTACCCTGTCAGTATAGTTCTGCAACTCCTGATTACCATACCCGGAAGCTCCCAATTCATACGTCCACTTTAAAGGATCAGGCCTATTATCGGGAGTCGGGATATTAAATTCGTCCGACCATACCAGCACCCATTCCGTATTTTCGATTGTTTCTTCTTTCTCGCAGCTTTCAAGCAGTAGCGGCAAAGAAAAGCCCAATAAAGCAAGCAATATGATTTTATATCGTTTCATAAGTCATCATTTTTAATAAAAGTAAATATTATCCAAAAGGATATTCGGAATATCCTCACTGCAAGCCAATACTATTTGTGCTATTTGCTTGCCATTTTCGTTTAGAGGAATATCAAGCGAAAGCCATTGCTTCGATTCAAAGTCAGCATGCGTGTCCCGCCTTACCAAGTACACGACATTATTGCCGTTTCTGTCATGTATTTCAATCTTAAGTTCTGAGTTGGCATTAATCTCATCCATGCATAATACATCCAAATGAAGATAATTCTTCGATGAGCAGTCTGCTACGGCATTGAATACGATTCCGACAAAATTCAAACCGCTATACTGCGCTATATGATTGTCACCGGTATTTATTTCCGTATATTCGGCAGTCGAATACTCCCATCTAGGATTCCAGTTTGCAGTAATCTTATTGGTATAGGAATCACTAAACAAGGAAAGCACTTCCGAGGCATTTCTCTGTGGCACCGGAGCTAGGTCAAAGCAATTTACCCTTATTTCCCCTTCGGCTTCCTTCAAAGAAATAACAGCCTCTCCCTTTTTCTGAATCGTTATGACATTATTTGCTATTGAAGCCACACTGGCATCGGACGATTCGAAAGTGAAATAATTTGGAGAAACCAACATTTTCTGATTAACCCCATTCGGAAGATTGATGATTTCCGTGAGAGTCCCTACATTTAGCCTTCCCTGAAATCCGGGAATTTCTATATCTTCTATTTTTGCGTGAGCCAATGTGCCGAGACGTTCAAACCGTACCTCATCAAACCAAATCGTATATCCCTCACCGTCTACTGCACCGGCAGAATAATAAAACAACCCTTTTTCCGACAACAGTTTCGCCGGATTAGGGATAGGAATTATAATCTTATTCCAGTTTGTATTCAGTTTTACATCCTGGACTTCAACCAGATACTCCACTTTGTCATAATTACCTAATCCTACTTCAACTTTGGTGGGTATGGAAGACTTTGCATAAAAAGTCAACGCATCATAGTCCGACAGGTTTCTACCCGTTGTAGAGTAGAAAGTTCCTCCCGCCCAACTTCCCATAGGATCGCCCGGGTTAGGAACTTCTATTTTCATAGACGACGTACCATCATACTTGGTGTCAGTATCCACACTGAAATTTGTCACCTTTCCCCATGCCTGATACTGCAAGTCAGACGCAAATTCATCAATAAAGACGTCGGACAAAACAGGATAAGTTGCCAAAACATCCGTATCTATATCCCGCGTACAGCCTGTCAATGAAAATACAGCCGCGGCAACCAAAAGTTTACCTGATAGATTATATTTGTTACTCATAACATATCTTATTAATTGATTCATGGATTAAAAAAGACTAAATGTAATATAGGTTCTCACTTCCCATTCGTTGCCATTGCCTGTACCGATGATATCCGTATTTGACTCAAAATTACCGGCTCCGCCCGGAGTATATCCGGCAACGTAACGAGGAGAATACTGGTTCAGAGTCCTGTATGTTCCTCTGATACCGACACGGGTTGATATTTTGCCAAGCCATTTAGGTTGGGAAAGATGAGTTGACAAGTCTAATATTCCCTGGAAAGGGAAAGTAAGGTTAAAATCCCGGTGATAATCATATGGTCCCCAGTCGTTGAACTTGACCATTGCATTCAGTTTCAGTTTCTTATAAATCACTCTGGCATCCGCGCCTACCCGTTTAATGAGACGGGCATCGTCCCCATTAGCTTGGGCAGTTCCAAAATACACACTTGATATAATACCAAAATCGCTTGACACTCTGGATGCCACCTTCAAGTTTGTTTCCCATAAATCATGCGCAGGAGCAGCCCCACCGAAAGCAAAGGTAGAACGTCCGTTGGCCATGATACCTATAGCCGCATCTTGTGAAGTAGGATGATGACGATAAATAAAACCGAGCGAAGCTGCAAATGACGCATCTTCATTGTCGTCATTCTCCCAATCATACATCCAAGTGGAAGGTGTGGGGTCATAAGTCAACAATAATTCTCCGGCAGTTGTCTCTCTATTACTTCTCACTGCAAAAGGATCATCAATAATATTCCTCAATTTTCCAGGAGCATCTACGCCATTAGGCATAGGGCCCACAAGTGGCTTCTGCCACAAGAAATTGGGCGCAATCTGGAAATTGCCTATCTGATAGGTAAAACCGGCAAGAAAGTTTGACTGGTTTCCACTGCCGCTATCCTTCAGCCTCCATCCCGTAAGGGTCTGAGTATAATCGACTCCGCCGTTAGCAACCAACCCCATCATCGCACCTTGTGCATAAGCGTTAAAGTTTCCTCCGCTGTAAGTTACCTTCAACTTACCGCCAAATGTATCGGACGTCTTTACTACATCCGAATATACGACAGCGTCTCTCTTATACTCCTTAGTAGCTTGAAAATTTCTTCCAACCAAAGTGGTTCCTGACCACAATCCGCCTACCATAACATCGAAACGTCCGAAATGTCTTCCTAGCATAAGAGAAGCTCTAGTATTCTTAGGCAAAGGAATAGCATAAGACGTTGTAGTTCCTTCACGCTGAGCTATATCATAATGGAAAATACCAGCCACATCTAATTTACCTAACTTTCGTTGGTACTTGACAAGCAAAGCCGGGTTTGCCCCCCACCACAGTTCCGGACCAAAAGCAACTTTAAGGCCTTTAAAGAATTTCTTTCCTTCAATCTCAGTCCCCACAGAAGCTTCACCGCCATAAATATCCATATAATCCCCGTAGCTGGCTTCAGGATATAATCCGAAAAAGTCTCCTTCATATCCCCAATGGTAGTGACCTTTACGGAAGAATGCTTTCATATTAAATAATTTACCGTCCCAGTCAAAACTAGCGCTGTAAATCTTAACGCGTTCCAGCGGTCCTAAATCTACAAACTCTCCTTTTCCGTCCACTATATATCTAGAACGTCCCCTATTCTCATAAAATATCTCGTCTATCGGGTTTTCTGCCACATTTCCAAGAATATTCACTGTAACTTCCGCCTGTACATTTTCGGCCGGTTTGGAGGCTACACCTACATAGAAAGATTCCATATGGTCAAAGCCCTTTGAACTAGGAAAACTTGTAGGATTTTTCGGTCTGGCACCCGGAGTAGTCGTATTCTTCCCACCTGTATAGAAAGTAGTTAAGTCACCTCTAAGTTCACTTAAACGTATCAACTTAGTCGTTTCACCCTGTAAGGCAGCTTTATCACTTCTGGCCAACAAGACAGAAGACATTACATTTATATCAGAAACCTGGCTTATTATCGAAGAAGTAGTGCTTCCTGAAGCATAGGGATTAATCTTGTGGACATCTCTTAATACATAATATGCGGCACGCGGATAAAGTTCGTATAATCCTCTGCTATCAGAAGCACCTTTGGCACATATACCAAACCACTCCTCATTCATGTTATTTTCACCATCCACATAGTCAAATACATATCCACCGTTACTCCATGAGGCATTGGTATCGTGTACACCCAAGTTTGTGGTCTGTCCGAATTTCCACCAGCCGTCAGCAAATTGGAAAGTAAAACCTCCAAGAGAATTATTGTTGTTACCCAACCCTGCCGCATTCAAGTATATTTCAGTCCAGTTCTTCAACAGGATTTCCGCTTGTTCTTTTTGCGCTTCGCTTTGAGTAATAGCATTAAATGCGTCTGAGCCAAACTCGGTAAACAAGACCGGCTTTCCATATTCCGCTTTTACCCTGCTAAACAAATCACCGAAAGAATCACCGCGATAACAATTGATACCCAGGATATCCACATCCTTACATTCTTTGGATATTATATCAAGAAACAGAAGATCCCCATTACAAATGGCTATGGGAGCCGAAGCATTCATCTTCTTCATCTCAACCGTCGCTTCATTGAACAATTTATACAGATGAGTTGCCTGAATGGTGGATTTACGGTCTTCCACAGGAATGTCCTCTGTTTCCGCTCCTTGCCAGAACAGACCGTAGTTATTCTCATTTCCAAGTAGATAAAGGAGTATCCCCGGTGTATCATTATACTTTTCCACTAATTCCCTAGCCTCAGCCAAAAGCACCTTTTTGGCTCTCGGATCAGAATAGTCCGTATTAGCCACCCATGCGCCATCCAATGCCAATCCATATCGCCCAAAGGAACTATATATCATCGTATAAATGCCATATTTCTCATAGATGTATCTCACCCATCTAGACGGCACACCTGCATGTTGCCTGATAGCATTAACCCCCATATTCTTTAATAAAGACATATCCGTATCAAGGGCGGCCTTAATAATATCATCAGGTTTTGTCCATAGAGAATAGGAAAAATTGGTACCGATAGGGAAATAATCCCAGTTCATACCATTCACCATAAAAGCCTTGCCGTTGACAAGCAACTTACTGCCTGTCCGGTCATTAACAACAGAAATAGTTTCCTTTTGTGCCCAAAGAGAAGTAGACAAAAGGATTAACAAAGATAATACTACTACATTTTTCATGGTAAGTAAAATAACAAATTAGCACTCTGTGAAAAAAAGACATCAGAGACCAACATAAATGTGTGTCCCATAGTTACTTTAATCTTAGTTGTTCTGGTTTCATTAATCAATTCCCAAAAGTTAATACTGTATTAATTTTCTGAGGACAAAGGTAATATAGGATTATATATAATGTTTATGCAGGTAAACAATAGAAGTAAACAGTTCAATCTGCACTGTATTGATTATCAACTACATAAGTTTTCAATAGAGTAAACTGTTCCGGATATTAAATGATTGGATTATTTTCTTATTTCTGCATTTTCCCCAATGAACGTACCTTTTCAGCAAATTCTTCCTTAGGAATAATTCCCTTATTTCTAGTCCTTAAACGATTGTTGTAAACCGTTTGAGGCGAACAATGAAGAAATTCGGCAATCTTTACGCTATCATTAATTCCCAATCTGACGAGAGCATATATTCTCAGCTCTGTATTAAGAAGTTCTCCTTCCTTAAGGACAATTCTTTCCTCGGGACGCAAGAGAGTATTAAAATCTTCCACAAAATTGGGATACACATGAAGAAAAATAGCATCGAAGCTATGGTAAAACTCCTTCAATTCACTCTGAACCATAGTGGTACTGGAAGTCAAAGATATGATATCATCTATCTGACCAGCCTTGAGCTTCCTACTGATATTTTTTCTATATTCCTCAAGTTTAGTGATATAACTGGAACATATAGAAAATACATATCCTATATATTCTTCTTTTACATAATTAGACTCAAGCAGCTCATCATTGCTCACTTTTAGTTTTTCGTTAATCTCACTAAGCTCTCCGTTGACTTTGCCTAACATTCTCTGAGCTTCAGAAAGTTCGCTGACATGCAAATTAAGCAACCTGTTACTCTCATCTATTTTTTTGCGGGACTGAAATAATCTTCTGAACTGAAAATAGATGAACAACACGGATATGAGTAAAACAACAGACAATACACTCACAGTATAGAGTGACTTGCGCAGTTTGCTTTCCTGCATTTCATTCCTTTTACGGTAAGCCTGTTGGAGCTTGTCCATCACTGTGGATATGTTCATCACACGCACCCTGTTAGGATATAGCAACGCGGCTTTAAGACAATAACTTATATAATCATAACCTCTGTCTATATCGTCCTGCAAATACAGGATATTGGAAAGCTCCTCCAATGAGGCTATGTCGCGGTTACAAATCTTGATATCGGCTATGGCCGAATTAATAAGATATTTTACATAATTAAATTCATCGCCTTCATTACGAAACATAATGGCAAGCATATAAGCATTAATGGCATCAATCCGTGTGGACAGTGATGAGTTATCTACGATTTCCCTTAATTTTAATTTAATGCTGTCTCCTTCTGCAGAACGGGGATACTCTCTATGCAATGACGCGCAAAAACTATAGTACGAAGGATGATTCGGAGCTATATGATTTTTAGCCTCATACCTTAATTCCGTCTCGAGATTACAATAAGAATTTATCAGTTCCATACGTCCTCCGATGAACTGCACCAGATGTGAGTATAGATAGATTCTTGTATCATAGTACTGATACATTATTTCTTCACTCAACGAAGATACATCGACATTTAATAATTCCTTTTCAGCCTCATTCAGCAGGCCTTGAGCCGTAAGAAGAAAAATCTTATTCAGTATCCACTCTTGTTTTTTGTCTTTCCTGTCCAATTGGCCGGCTATATCTATATTATCATTTACGTAAACCATAGCCGAGTCTGCGTTATAGACATAATATTCATCATACAACATTTTGTTAAGCCATAGCTTCTCTTCCAATTTCAGAGGCAAAGAGTGTTTCTTACGCAATTCTCCTATCTTTTTTTCTTTCTCTAAAATATATTTCTCACTGTTTGCCAATACAGAATCCAGCCGGACAAGCAATAGTTCCATTTCTTTGTTCCCGGAATAAGTATTTCCAGAAACAACAAGCAGCAATATCAACAATAATATATTTTTCATAATAAAGGAAATCGTTACATTAAATACTCCTTAATCTTTCAAATATCACTCCCGAAACTTGAGACTATCATTAATAAAAGTTAGTGCATAACAAAAAGGACTATTCCCAAGGCTCACTACAAAAATAGTGATTTATTGAAATAATAGAAAACCTTCCGGACAAAAAGTCCGAATAAGGTTTATAACTCGGATGATACCGGCTAACATGTATAGAAGATTCAGCCCAATAAAATGCCATCTCTCAATAAAACCTAACAACAGAATCGTTTTCCGGGCAAAATGACTATCTTGCATAAAAACGAAATACAACAGCAACTATGAAATTGAAAACTACGATTCCCAACCCCTTACTTGCAAAAATGAGATTGTTTCTTATTGTTCTGACTTCCTGCGTTATCGCCACTTGTATTTTCCTGATTATCATTCATCCGGAAGCGTGGGTTGCACCGTCATGCGGAATAGTAATAGCCTTGTGCATATTGCTATATCAGGTATATTGCATCCGTAAGAGACGAAAATCCTAGATGAGATGTTGCTTCTTCAGCTCTTCGGCAACAACTTCCAGTTCTTTGTACCATTCTTCACCGAACTTACGGATTAAAGGCTCCTTCAAAAACTGATAGACAGGAAGATTCTCTTTTTTCCCCAGTAAGACTGCTGCCTTGCATACATCCCAACGATGATAATTCACTGCCTTATAAGGCCCGTAATCCCCGATCCGGATAGGATAAAGATGGCAGGACACTGGTTTGTAAAAGTCAGTTTTCCCTTCACGGTATGCCTTTTCAATAGCACAGTAACAACATCCTTTTTCATCATAACAAGTAAAGACGCAGTCCTTATTATTGACAATTGAAGTTACCAGGTCACCTTCCTCATCTGTATATACCACTCCTTGCTTCTCTATTATCGTACGAGCTTCCGGAGCCAGTTCATCCCATATGACCGGCAACACTTCTTCCAATTTCTCCACTTCCTCCAATTCGACAGGCGCACCCGCATCACCCTCAATGCAACATTCACCTTTACAAGCATCCAGGTTACAAAGAAACTTTTCTTGAAAAACATCAAGAGATACTACTACATCACCAATCTGTATCATACTAAAACTTATGTGAGACAAAAAGGGCGGAGTACTACTCCGCCCTCCCGGTTATAAAAATCTAAATTACTTAATCAATACGTTTCCGTCCATTTCAGCCGGAACTTCCAGCCCCATGATTTTCAAGATAGTCGGAGCAACGTCAGCCAAACGACCGTCCTCTACTTTCGCAGCCTTGTTTTCCGTTACGTAAATACAAGGAACAGGATTCAGGGAGTGAGCGGTATTCGGAGTGCCGTCTTCGTTCAAAGCATGGTCAGCGTTACCATGGTCGGCAATGATGATTGCTTCGTAATCCTGAGCTTTAGCAGCTTCGATAACATCTTTCACGCAAGCATCTACAGCAACAACCGCTTTCTCGATAGCTTCGTAAATACCGGTGTGACCTACCATATCACCGTTAGCGAAGTTCACTACAATGAAATCATATTTGTTTTCGTTGATGGCAGCCACCAATTTATCTTTTACTTCGTAAGCACTCATTTCCGGTTTCAAGTCGTAAGTAGCTACTTTCGGAGACGGAACGAGGATACGGTCTTCTTTGTCGAACGGAGTTTCACGCCCGCCGTTGAAGAAGAATGTCACGTGAGCATACTTTTCCGTTTCGGCGATATGAAGCTGGCTCTTGCCGTTAGCAGACAGATATTCACCCAAGGTGTTGGATACGTTTTCTTTATCGAACAGGATATGAACACCCTTGAAAGAAGCATCGTACGGAGTCATGCAGTAATATTGCAGACCCGGAATTGTATGCATGCCTGCTTCCGGCATATCTTGTTGAGTCAGTACGACAGTCAACTCTTTTGCACGGTCGTTACGGTAGTTGAAGAAGATAACGACATCGCCTTCCTTGATTGTTCCGTCAACATTCGCATTGACAATCGGCTTGATAAATTCGTCTGTTACGCCTTCGTCATATGATTCCTGCATTGCCTGAACCATGTCGGCAGCTTTCTTTCCTTCACCGTTTACCAGCAGGTCATACGCTTCTTTTACGCGTTCCCAACGTTTGTCACGATCCATGGCATAGTAACGGCCGATGATAGAAGCAATCTTTCCTGCTGATTTCTCGCAGTGTGCAGAGAGTTCTTCGATAAAGCCTTTACCGCTCTTCGGGTCGGTGTCACGACCATCCATGAAGCAGTGGATGAATGTATTGTCGATATTGTATTCTTTAGCGATGTCGCAAAGTTTGAAGAGGTGAACGAGTGAGCTGTGTACGCCACCGTTGGAAGTCAGTCCCATGAAGTGAACGCTCTTTCCGTTTTCTTTTGCATAAGAGAAAGCTGAAACGATTTCAGGATTCTTCAGGATGCTGTTGTCCGCACATGCACGGTTGATTTTCACCAAATCCTGATAAACCACGCGTCCGGCACCAATATTCAAGTGGCCAACTTCAGAGTTACCCATCTGTCCGTCGGGCAAACCCACGTTTTCACCACTTGCCTGAAGCTGAGAGTGAGGATAAGTAGTTGTCAGATAATCCCAATAAGGAGTGGGAGTGTTGAAGATTACGTCGTCTTTCTTTTGGTCGCCTAGTCCCCAACCATCGAGGATCATTAAAAGGGCTTTCTTGCTCATAATATTTCAATATTTAAATTATCACTCTGATTTTCGGGCGCAAAGGTACGAAAAAGATGGTTATGTAAACGTTTAATCTATGTTAAGTTACAATGGCTGAGCGAAGGAAGTCTCAAACATTTTCCTTTCTTTGTGAAACAACCTCCAAACATGAAAGTTATGAAAACAATCCTGGCAAGCTTTGCATTGTTATTATCCGTCGTTTCAACAGCACAGACCATTAATGGTTCTCCTGCCCAAACAACCGGCAATGCCCATTTCACAAATGAGACATCTCCTCTCCAATCAATCAGAGGCAACTGGTTCAGAGCGGATATTCCTAACCAATGGGAGTATGGTATCTACGATTCCGTATGCATCATACAGAACCGGATGTTTACCAATAAAAGCATACACAAAAGAGACGATTGCATCGAACTGACTGTACAAGACAAGAAAAATTCCGGTATAGAGACGCTATTATTCACCCCTCAGCCAAACGGAGATTATCTGATTAAATTCAAAGGCACCGATGAACTGCCATACACAAAAGAGACAAACAACAAACCTCTGATGACAACTGAAGCGGACTTTAAAGAATTCATACGCAAAGATACCGCTTATCTACAAGGTTATATAGACAAGCATGATTCTGAAACGGCTACTACCAGCCTATTGATAAGTAATGAACTTACAAGAGAAGACTACCCCACGATAGTCAACATAAATCCTGACGGCAGCTTTGAATGTAAACTTGTACTCAATTATCCGATAGAAAATCTCATACAGATAGGTAACCATCACATTTCATTTTATATAGAACCCGGACAGACATTATCCATATATGTTGATGACAAAGGCAGTTATGATAACATTAAAATGATGGGACCTTCTGCCGCCCTTTCACAAATGTATGATAGGCTGAATGATTTAATAAGATACGATAATGACGTATTTACAAAAGGAAGAAACGGATTTTCACCTGACCTGTTCAAGAAAGAGATACAAGCTGCATCTGCCAAACTCAACCAGACCGGTGACTCATTAATACAAATCTACACAACATCTCCCAAAGCGATTCATCTGATTAAAAACAAGTTAGCATTGGAGAAAGGGAAGATTCTTTTAAACCTTATGGCATATAGGAGTGCTTTTGCGGAACGGGATACCACCAATCAGGCATTGAAGATAAAAGTGGGAAATGATTATTATGATTTCCTGAAAGATATATCCTTGAACGACGAATCATTGCTTGCAGATAAGGGATATAGAGAGTTTATCAATCGGTTTGAGTTCATGCCTCCACTGCGTGAAGTTCAGAACGATGCTTATGAAAAAAAGTTTTTCTCTCCTTCTACAGACAAAGAGGGACCGAACATTTCGAACAGGAAACAGGATGGGCAAACGCTTGATAAAGCCAAAGAATATCTGACAAAAGGAGATTCAGTAATCAACCTGTTAAGCGGTCAGACAAATAGCTTTCTTTGGCAAACCACGCTCGTACGCCGTTTGCAATTCGATTTAAAAGCATATAATACCTTTTCCGCAGCAAAGAGACATATAAATATTCTGAATAAGTATCTCACATACCCTATTCTGATTGCTGAAACGAATCGTATATTCGACAACATCTTTTCAAAGAAAGCTGATAAGACCTATCAGTTAGCGGAAGGAAAAGCTACTGAAATTTTTCGGAATATCATCAAAGCACATTCCGGCAAGATGTTGTTTATCGACTTTTGGGCTACAAGTTGCGGCGGATGCAGGGAAGGTATCGAAGCCACCGCACAATTACGTGAAGACTATAAGAACCATCCCCAATTCCAGTTCATCTATATCACGGACGAACGTTCATCCCCGAAGAAAACATACGATGAATATGTAGCAAAGAATCTGCAAGGAGAAAGTTCATACCGGATCAGTGAGAGTGAATTCATATATCTCCGCGAATTATTCAAGTTCAACGCCATCCCCCATTATGAATTGATACAAAAAGATGGTAGTGTGACAATTAATCCTCCGACAGCATGGGAGCTTGAGGAGTATATACAGAAACATTTCAAGAAATCCAATGAATTGTAAGATATGAATGAATTGTATAAGATATGACAGAAAAATCCTCGCTTGTATTGAAAGAAAGTATAAAAAGATGACGCAAAGCAAATAATCGGTTAGATTTTGCCTACCTTTGCACCGCTTTTAAATTAAATCATAGAAATATGGACGATTCAAACCCACGAACGTGCACAACTAGTATTAATTAAAGCGGACAGAGTCATTGGAATTTTGATGTCTCTGCTCGTGCTAAACAAACGAAAGGAGACAATAAGATGAGAACGTATCTTTATTGTGAGGTCGGCTTTGTGGAAAAGACACAATGGCTTCCCAACAGTTGGGTAAATGTAGTATGCCCGAATGATGATGACTTTGAATTTCTGACTAAAACACTCAATGTTCCCGAATCATTTCTTGATGATATTGCCGATACGGACGAACGTCCGCGCACGGATACGGAGGGTAACTGGCTGCTTACCATTCTGCGTATTCCTGTGCAAAGCAAGGAGAACGGCAGTCTGCCTTTCGGTACTGTACCGATTGGTATTATCACAAATAATGAAATCATTGTATCCGTATGTTATTACAACACTGATTTACTGCCGGACTTTATCGAGCATACCCGCAGAAAGGGAATCGTTGTCCGTAATAAGCTCGATCTGATTTTCCGGCTTATCTACTCTTCTGCCGTATGGTTTCTGAAATATCTGAAACAAATCAATCTGGATATCAGTGCCGCAGAAAAAGAGTTGGAGCGCAGTATTCGCAACGAAGACCTACTTCGCCTGATGAGGTTACAGAAGACATTAGTTTATTTCAATACTTCCATCCGAGGAAATGAAGTAATGATAGGCAAGTTAAAAACGATTTTCCAAGATACGGATTATCTGGATACGGAATTAGTGGAAGACGTAATTATCGAATTGAAACAGGCGCTTAATACGGTAAATATTTACAGCGACATTCTCACGGGAACAATGGATGCTTTTGCCTCTATTATCTCGAATAATGTGAATACAATCATGAAACGCATGACCAGCTTGTCAATAGTCCTGATGCTTCCGACATTGATTGCCAGTTTCTATGGCATGAATGTGGATATTCATTTGGAAGAAGTACCTTTCGCTTTCTCTCTGATTGTACTCTTCTCCATCGGATTATCTACGCTGGCATTCGTGATATTCCGGAAGATTAAGTGGTTCTGATATAAAAAACAGCCTGTCATCTAATCACAGATAACAGGCTGACATTATACGTTTTTACTTCGATAGAGAATTAATTAAAAGAGAATGTTTAGAGAGAGAAATTAAATTCTATTTTATCCTTGTTTACTTACTTTTCTTTTATTCAATGGGATAGAAACTCCCAAGAAAGCATTACAGCATTTTGTATTATTTCCAAAGAACATATAATCAGTTCCTACAAAAAGAGGACCTAACTTCAACGCCAAACCGACAGACTTACCTGCACTCTGAATCATAGAATAGCTTACAGCAAAATTGAAATAATTTTTCGGGCGGATATTAGCAGACAAAGTCAGTTCAGACATCGTTTTCGGTTTTGTAAAACGTGTTGTAGAAAGGGCACCTACTACCAACCAATTATTCAATAGAGCATATTCAGCACCAAACACCATCGTAGAATGCAACCAAGTCTTACGGGACTTTGCACCTGTTTCGTCCATTTCCATATGTAACATGTCATAGTTCAAGATTTCACCGCTAGACACAATATCCGCGAATTTCTCAATGTCACCTTCATTACGACTATCAAAAGAAAGGCCGTCAGTATTTGCTCTTGCCACACTTGTGCTCCCTTTAGACCAAGAAATAAAGCCTAAATCAAGCAGAGCAGCAGATACCGTCAAGTTATCCAACAGTTTATACGATGCCCCCAAGTCGATGGCAGCACCATAACCTGCGATTCCCATGTCACCTGTTTCAAAATCGAAATCATCAATATACCCCTCATCACCTTTGCGCAAATTCAATCCCTTGAAGGAACTCTCCAATGACGCTTCTACATCAATATTGGCAGTACCATGAATCTTGGCAATCTGTTCTGGAGTCAAATTACTCCAATCTGTATCCGCAGTTACACCACTAAATTCAGTGTTCACTCCAATACTCTTAACATCCAATTTCAAGTTACCAATACCCAATAAAGCTTTTAGCTTACCACCAACAGTTAATCGATCATTTATTTGGCGAGCATATCCTAGTCCAATTTCAGCATAAGAATTGATTTCCAAACTTTCTTTCCCAATCTGGCGGTCAAAATTGCTCCAATCAAGACTTTCAAAATCCACTCCATTCATTTCACGCATAAAAGAGAACATAGATTTAGGAATAGAAGCACCCATATCCATCCTTAATCCTACATTAAAAGACCAAAAGTTCCTTCCTTTATACCAACCAGCAGACAATATATCTGTATTTAAGTTTATATTTAACTGGTTGTCATCTTTCAGTCTTTTCATAAAATCATCACTCGTAAAGTAATCACTTCCTTCGCTATTATCTATAATATCCTTAATATCTTGATATCCAAAAGATTTAGAAGATGCAGAAACATTAAAAGAACCAATTACAGGAAGATTAAAGTATCCACGCCCCGGTGATAAAGCCGGATTTAGTTGTTGCCGATAATGAACACCTTCCATAAAATAAGAAGTACGTAAGAACTGTGCATTTGCAGAAAGAGCGCAAATCAACATGATAGAAAACACCCCAATAATTCTAAAAGAGCATAATAGCTTGTTTGTTGCCATGATTTTAAACTTTTTAATTCTTGTTACCGTTTGCAAATATATAGCATTTTAATAACAATTAAAAGCACTAAACAACACTTTTCATCCTAAACAGGACAAAATCACGGTTATGTGTAACAAAATCGTGCTTATTCTGCAAAAAAATGTAGAAATTATAAGTCCGGAGAGAACAAATAGCCCTAGAATCCCAAAGAAAGTTGTCCGTCTCCCAACAGATTAAACGTTAAACGATGATAAGGAGTTGTCCCACGTTCGGCAATGGCAGCACGGTGTTTCTTAGTCGGGTAACCTTTATTATGATTCCAATCGTAAAACGGATATTCCTTGTGGAGACGGTTCATATAGTCGTCTCTATAAGTTTTGGCTAAAATAGATGCGGCTGCAATCGAAAGATATTTCCCATCTCCCTTTATTACTGTGGTATGAGGAATATCAGGATATTTATTAAAACGGTTTCCATCAATTAACAAATGCTGCGGACGGACAGCCAGTTGGTCGACAGCACGGTGCATGGCCAAGAAAGAAGCACGCAGGATATTTATCTCATCTATTTCTTCCGGTGAAACGACACCAACCGCCCAGGCTATTGCTTCCTTTTCTATTACCTCACGCAATGCGTAGCGTTGTTTTTCCGTTAATTGCTTAGAGTCATTCAACAACTCATTTTTAAAGTCTTTCGGAAGAATCACAGCAGCGGCATATACCGCACCTGCCAGACAGCCACGACCAGCCTCATCGCATCCTGCTTCAATCAGATTCTCATTTAGATAAGGTAATAGCATCTTTATTGTTTTTTATTCAGGTACAAATTATTTTTATTCAAGCACAAAGGTAAAGGAAATAAAAAAAGGAGACTCGTTTTCTGTCTCCTTTTTCTTGGTTATTCCTTACTTTTTAAAACAAACTCCAGGCAACAGTGAGCCCTGCCATCACAATGGCCACCATGCTCATCAGCTTTATCAGGATATTCAAGCTGGGGCCGGATGTATCTTTAAACGGGTCGCCTACCGTGTCACCGACTACGGTTGCTTTATGGACTTCGCTGCCTTTGCCGCCGAAATTGCCTTCTTCCACATATTTCTTTGCGTTATCCCATGCACCGCCAGCATTAGCCATGAAGATAGCCAATACGAAACCACTGCTCAGACCACCAATCAACAGACCGAGTACACCGGGAACGCCGAAGATGAGTCCTGTCAAGATAGGAGCAATAATAGCAATCAGAGAAGGGACAACCATTTCGCGTTGTGCCCCCTTTGTCGAGATTTCGACACAGCGTTCGTAATCCGGTTCCGCTTCTCCTGTCAGGATACCTTTTATTTCACGGAATTGGCGGCGCACTTCGTCCACCATATGCCCTGCAGCACGTCCTACCGCATTCATCGTCAAGCCACAGAACAGGAAAGCCATCATCGAACCTAGGAACATACCCGAAAGGACTTTCGGATTCATCAAGTTCACTTCATAATAGTTCATAAAGTCAATGAAAGTAGCATTTGCCACACTGATTGAATTTCCGTCCGGGAAAGTCAAGTCCACACTCCCGAGACGGGTCAATCCGATGCGTATTTCTTCAATATACGATGCCAACAAAGCCAAACCGGTCAATGCAGCAGATCCGATTGCAAAACCTTTTCCTGTCGCAGCAGTCGTATTTCCGAGAGAGTCGAGTGCATCAGTACGTTTGCGGACTTCCTCACCCAAGCCTGCCATTTCCGCATTACCGCCTGCATTATCGGCTATCGGACCGTAGGCATCCGTTGCCAATGTAATACCTAGTGTGGAAAGCATACCGACAGCAGCAATACCGATTCCATACAAGCCCATACCGACATTGTCGAAATCACCGCCGGAAGCCAACAAATAAGAAGCAATGATGCCCACGACCACGGCAATCACAGGAATAGCTGTAGAAAGCATACCCAGACCGATGCCGGAGATAATCACCGTGGCAGAGCCGGTCTTGCCGCTTTCACTCAGTTTCTGAGTGGGACGATAAGACTGGGAAGTATAATATTCCGTAGAACGTCCGATGACAATGCCGACTACCAGACCGACTACTACGGCACAAGAAATCAGCGCCCAGTTATCGAGTTGCAAAAGCCACAGTATAAGGAACGTAGCAATGACGATAAGCACAGAACTTAGGTTTGTACCGAATGCCAACGAGCCCAGCAAGTCTTTCATCTTCGCGTTCTCTTTGGTACGGACAGCAAATATACCTATAATAGAAAGGATAATGCCTACAGCCGCAATCAACATCGGAGCAATAACAGCTTTGAACTGCATCACTGTATCCGCAGAATGGATAAAGGCGGCAGCACCCAAGGCCGCCGTTGCCAGGATAGAACCACAGTAAGATTCATATAAATCGGCTCCCATACCGGCTACGTCACCTACGTTATCACCTACATTATCGGCAATAGTGGCAGGGTTGCGCGGGTCGTCTTCGGGGATTCCGGCTTCCACCTTACCCACTAGGTCGGCTCCGACATCGGCAGCCTTTGTATAGATACCACCACCGACACGGGCAAAAAGTGCCTGAGTAGAAGCTCCCATACCGAAAGTAAGCATTGTAGTGGTAATCACACAGAGTTTATGAGTAGGCGTGAGCGCATCGGCAGGAATCACTGCGTTCAGCAACAAGTACCAGAAAGAAATATCGAGCAAACCAAGACCGACTACAACAAGCCCCATCACCGCACCGCTTCGGAAAGCGATTCTCAATCCTGAGTTCAACGAGCTACGCGCTGCATTGGCGGTACGTGCCGATGCGTAAGTTGCCGTTTTCATCCCCAGAAAACCGGAAAGACCGGAGAAGAAACCACCTGTCAGGAAAGCGATGGGAACCCATGCATTCTGAACGTGAAAGCCATAAGCCATAATTGAGAACAAAATTACCAGTCCCAAGAATACCCAGCCTACAATCTTGTATTGCTGTCTCAGGTAAGACATAGCGCCTTTGCGCACGGCAGCGGCAATTTTTATCATTTGGGGAGTACCTTCACTCTCCTTCATCATTTGCTTATGAAAATAATAAGCAAAGCAGAGGGCTAACACGGAAGCAACCGGAACCAGCCAAAAAAGAATGCTATCCATAGGATTAATTTTTAAAGGGTTTACGGTGGCTAAAATTATGGAAATCAAACGAAAAAAGCAAGTAAGAAAGAATATTTCTGATAGAATACCGCCCGTTTCCAAAGAGGAAGCAGAGCAATATGCCTGAAACAATATGAATGGGAATTATTTACGCCCATTTACCATAGAATTTAGCGCCAGTATTAAATTCGAACTTATACATTATAAATTATTCCTATCTTTGAGCATTTTTATGTCCGTAAACTAACTAATACCCTATTAATTATTACTCAAAACACCATGAAGAAACTATTTCTACTACTAATGGCCTTGTTTACAATGGCGCAAGTGAACGCCCAGGAAAGAAACGTTATCCACATCTCAACGGATAACACGGATTTAATCCTTCAAGTGGCTCCCAACGGACGGCTTTATCAGGCTTACCTGGGCGACAAATTACTGAACAAGCAGGATATCAATAATTTCTCTCCTTACGTAAAAGGCGGCAGCGACGGCAGCGTTTCTACACGAGGCTGGGAAGTATATCCGGGCTCCGGCGCCGAGGATTATTTTGAACCGGCAGTAGCTATCACCCATAGCGATGGCAATCCGAGTACGATTCTCCGCTATGTATCTTCGGAACAGAAAGCTGTGACAGGCGGAACGGAGACCATTATCAACCTCAAAGACGACCAGTATCCGGTAGAAGTAACGCTGCACTACATCGCTTATCCGAAAGAAAATGTCATCAAGACATGGAGCGAAATCAAACATAACGAAAAGAAGCCCGTCACTCTGTGGCGCTATGCTTCCACAATGCTTTATTTCTCCGATTCCGACTATTTCCTCACTGAATTCAGCAGCGACTGGGCAAAAGAAGCTCAAATGAGCAGCCAGCAGTTGCAGTTCGGCAAAAAGGTGATTGACACGAAGTTGGGCAGCCGTGCCGCCATGCACACACATCCGTTCTTTGAACTCGGATTGGGACAACCGGCACAGGAAATGCAAGGGCGCGTGATGCTGGGCACTATCGGATGGACAGGAAACTTCCAGTTTACTTTTGAAGTAGACAACGTCGGTAATCTTCGTGTTATCCCCGCCATCAATCCTTATGCATCCGATTATGAATTGAAAGCGAACGAAGTATTCACGACTCCCGAGTTTATGTTCACTTTCAGCAATAATGGTACAGGCGAAGCCAGCCGTAACCTTCACGCCTGGGCTCGCAACTACCAACTGAAAGACGGACAAGGCGACCGCCTTACCTTACTGAACAACTGGGAAAATACTTACTTCAAATTCAATGAAGAATTACTCTCCGAACTAATGAAGGAAGCCAAACACCTCGGTGTAGACATGTTCCTGCTCGACGACGGCTGGTTTGGGAACAAGCACCCTCGCAACAGCGACAATGCCGGACTGGGTGACTGGGAAGTGATGAAATCCAAACTGCCCGGCGGTATCCCTGCTCTTATAAATTCGGCCAAAGAAGCCGGAGTGAAATTCGGTATCTGGATTGAACCGGAAATGGTGAACCCGAAAAGCGAACTCTTCGAGAAACATCCCGACTGGGCTATCACCCTGC
The DNA here is from genome assembly GCF_902491285.1 of uncultured Bacteroides sp. Classification (GTDB taxonomy): domain Bacteria; phylum Bacteroidota; class Bacteroidia; order Bacteroidales; family Bacteroidaceae; genus Bacteroides. The sequence continues at coordinate 25,991 of NZ_CABUHK010000065.1, forward strand.
CGAACCGTGAAACTTATTACTACCGCAACCAATTGGTTCTCGACCTCAGCAATCCGAAAGTTCAGGACTTTGTTTTCGGTGTAGTAGACAATATCCTGACCGAGAACCCGGAAGTCGCCTATTTCAAATGGGACTGCAACTCACCTATCACCAATATCTACTCTCCTTACCTGAAAAACAAACAGGGACAGCTTTACATCGACCATGTACGCGGCATATACAATGTGCTGAAACGTGTAAAAGAGAAATACCCCAATACACCGATGATGCTTTGCTCCGGCGGCGGCGCGCGTTGCGACTACGAAGCCTTGAAATATTTCACTGAGTTCTGGTGCAGTGATAATACCGACCCGATAGAACGTCTGTTTATCCAATGGGGATTCTCACAAATCTTCCCCGCTAAAGCGATGTCCGCACACGTGACTAGCTGGAACAAGAAAACAAGCGTGAAATTCCGTACCGACGTAGCCAGTATGTGCAAACTTGGCTTCGACCTCGGACTGAAAGAACTGAATGCGGACGAACAGGTTTACTGCCAGGATGCAGTTGCCAACTGGACACGTCTGAAGAAAGTAATCCTTGACGGTGACCAATACAGGCTGGTTTCTCCTTATGACGGCAATCATATGTCGGTGATGTATGCCTCCCCGGATAAGAATAAAGCTGTTCTTTATACTTATGACATTCATCCGCGTTATGCCGAGAAGCTGCTTCCTGTGAAACTTCAGGGATTGGATGCGAAGAAAATGTATAAGGTGAAAGAAATCAATCTGATGCCAAACAAGAAGTCGAGCCTATCCGCCAACGAACAAACTTACTCCGGCGACTATCTGATGAAAGTGGGCATCCATGCTTTCACTACCAATCAGGCTTTCAGTCGTGTGATTGAGCTGACTGCGGAATAAAAAGAAACAAAAAAATTGCAGCTATACCGTAACTTTTTACGATATAGCTGCCATTAATGTTAAAGAGAGAGAATTTATAATATAAGCATAGTCTCACGACCCTCCGAATATTCTTGTTTTTACTATTAGACGCTCGAAACTTCAAATCACTGCACTTGAAGGCTTCTTTTTTAGTTAAAGAATAAAAAAATCGCCATTTCTCACAGAAACAGCGATTTATATCTTAAAACATACGGCTGACGCGTTCGATTCCCGACACTAATGTGTCAACTTCTGCTTTCGTATTATACATGGCGAACGAAGCCCTGACTGTACCTTCAATGCCGAGCCTCTGCATCAAGGGCTGCGCACAATGATGTCCCGTACGGACGGCAATCCCCAAACGGTCAAGCAAAGTACCCAAGTCGAAATGATGGATATTACCTACCAGAAAAGAGATAACTGCTCCCCTGTTGGCGGCTTCACCGAATATACGCATATCCGGTATTTCTTTCAGGCGTTGCAGGGCATAGGTGGTCAGCTCGTGTTCGTGCTTCGCAATCTGCTCCATACCGATACCGTTCACATAGTCGAGTGCTTTTGCCAGTCCGGTGGTTCCTATATAATCGGGCGTACCGGCTTCAAACTTGAAAGGCAGTTCGTTGAAAGTCGTTTTCTCAAAAGAGACGTGCTGAATCATCTCTCCGCCACCCTGATAAGGCGGCAGGCGATCCAACCACTCTTCTTTTCCATAAAGTACGCCGACACCGGTCGGGCCATATACCTTATGAGCTGAGAATACCAGAAAGTCGGCATCCAAATCCTGTACGTCCACTTTCATGTGAGGGATGGATTGGGCGGCATCTACCAGGAAAGGTACGCCGTGGGCGTGGGCTGTCGCAATCATTTCCTTCACAGGATTTACCGTACCCAAGACGTTGGAAACTTGGACTACGCTGACAATCTTCGTGCGTTCAGAGAAAAGTTTCTCATATTCGTCCAACAACAGTTCGCCTTTGTCGTTCATCGGAATCACTTTGATAGCAATACCTTTGCGGGCGGCCAGCAGTTGCCAGGGGACGATATTGCTGTGGTGTTCCATCACCGAGAGGATGACTTCATCGCCCTCTTCCATAAATTCATCACCAAAGCTGGAGACAAGCAGGTTGATGCTCTCCGTCGTTCCACGGGTAAATACGACTTCACTCGTGCTACCGGCATTGATAAACCGGCGCACTGTCTCGCGGGAAGCTTCATGCAGTTCCGTAGCCTGTTGGGAGAGATAATGTACGCCGCGATGCACATTGGCATTCACGGAATAATACTCGTCTACCAACGCATCGACTACCAGACGGGGTTTCTGCGTCGTCGCACCGTTGTCGAAATAAACCAGAGGCTTACCATAAACCGTACGACTCAATATCGGAAAGTCCTCACGTATCTTTTGAATATCCATGTTTCTTAGTGATTAATCATCATTTACAGATTGCACAACCCTGACATCTGTTCAACTCGCCACGGAAACGCTTCTCCACCAACAGATGCAGGCGGTCTTTCAGTGCATCCATACGAATCGTATCAATGACTTCATTGACAAACGCAAACATAAGCAACAAACGGGCTTCTTTCTCTGCAATTCCTCGCGAACGCATATAAAACAATGCATTTTCATCCAACTGACCTACGGTTGCTCCATGTGAACATTTCACATCATCGGCATAGATTTCCAACTGAGGTTGCGTGTACATACGGGCATCGCGCGTGGCACAGAGATTCCGGTTGGTCTGTTGGGAGTTTGTATGTTGCGCGTCAGGACGTACCAGTACCAGTCCGGCGAATGCGCCTACCGACTGGTCGTCGAGAACGTATTTAAACAATTCGTTGCTGGTGCAATTCGGCACGGCATGGTCAATACTTGTATTGTTGTCAATATGCTGGTTCTTATCGGCAATTGCCATACCGCAAAGGTTTATTTCAGCACCTTCGCCTGCCAGCAATACTTCGGTGGTATTGCGGGTGGTACCATTGTGAAGAGTCATGCCATTCAGCAGAACATTGCTGTTGGCTTCCTGTTTCACATACAGGTTGCTGATGCGGACGGTACTTGTATGTGTTTCTTCCAACTCGTACATATCGAATACCGTATTTTCTCCGGCAAAAACTTCAATCACTTGCGTGGCAAGGAAATTCACATTGTCCATCGCATGGTCGCAAATCAGCAGACGGGCTTGCGCTCCGTCTTCCAGAATAATCAACACACGGCGGTTTACCATAAAGTTAACGTCCGCACGCAGGATATTCACTAATTGAACGGGCTTTTCCACGACTACATTCTTCGGCACATAAAAGATAACCCCGTCTTGTGTAAAAGTTGTATTGAAAGCGGTTACGCCATCCTTGGACGTATCCGCCAGTTTGCCGTAATACTTCTTCACGAGTTCCGGATGCTGTTCGGCTACCTCTTTCAAGCTGCCGAAAATAACGCCTTCCGGCAAATGAGCTTTAGGAAGCGCTTTATTATAAAATGCATCGTTGACCACGAAATAAAGAGCGGTACTCATATTCGGGACGTCACACTTAAACACTTCATACGGGTTGACCGGAATAGGCAGACGGTTCAGATTCAAGCCGAAATCCGGCTCGAAATACTTGCTCACATCCGTATATTTGTACTTTTCCATCTTACGTGTCGGAAACCCTATTCGCTCAAAATCAGCAAAGGCAGCAGCACGAGGGGCATTCAGCGCTTCGGCGCTATGCTTGCAAATCATGGCTTCCGTCTGTGAGAAAAGTTCTATATATTGCTGTTCAACTATCATAGTTCACATTTTTTATCTTCAGGCACAGATTACACAGATTTCATGGTTTAAAAACACATAAGCGAAAACGATGTAATCCGTACCTAATATTATTCTCCTACTTCTTTCTTAATCCAATCATATCCCTTTTCTTCCAGTTCCAGAGCAAGTTCCGGACCGGCAGTTTTCACGATACGACCTTTATAAAGTACATGTACAATATCCGGTTTGATATAGTCGAGCAGACGTTGGTAGTGAGTGATGACAATCGTGCTTGTATCGGGAGTCTTCAACTTATTCACCCCTTCCGCCACGATACGGAGCGCATCAATATCCAGCCCGGAGTCTGTTTCGTCAAGAATACTCAGGCGCGGCTCAAGCATTGCCATCTGGAAAATCTCGTTCCGTTTCTTTTCACCACCGGAGAAACCTTCGTTCACCGAACGGTTAGCCAGTTTGTTGTCCAGTTCAACAACCGCACGTTTCTCACGCATCAGTTTCAGAAACTCACTGGCAGTCAGTGCGGGCAGACCTTTATATTTGCGTTGCTCGTTCACGGCAGCACGCATAAAGTTCACCATGCTTACTCCCGGAATTTCCACCGGATACTGGAAACTAAGGAAAATACCTTCGTGGCTACGGTCTTCGGGACTCAGTTCCAAGAGATTCTTCCCATAAAAAGTGACTGAACCTTTCGTTACCTCAAAAGCAGGATTACCTACCAGGACAGAAGAAAGTGTACTCTTACCGGAGCCGTTCGGTCCCATGATTGCGTGTACTTCGCCCGGCTTCACCGTCAGGTTGATACCTTTCAATATCTCTTTGCCATTAATGCTGGCATGCAGGTCTTTTATTTCTAACATGATTATATTTACTATTTATCCATTTACTATATAAAAACCTATACTACCGACAATTTACCTCCAATAAGCGCGCAGCCAAATAGTAAACCGTAAATTGCCAAATAGTAAATTACCCCACACTTCCTTCCAACGAAATGGCAAGCAACTTCTGTGCTTCTACTGCAAATTCCATCGGAAGCTTATTCAATACTTCTTTCGCATATCCGTTCACAATCAGTCCGATAGCATCTTCCGTGGGAATACCGCGCTGATTGCAATAGAATATCTGGTCTTCACTAATCTTGCTTGTCGTAGCTTCATGCTCCACTACCGCCGTCTCGTTGTGAACGTCCATATAGGGGAAGGTATGCGCACCACACTTGTCTCCCAGCAACAGAGAGTCACACTGGCTGTAATTGCGGGCATTATCCGCTTTCTCCGCCACACGTACCAGTCCGCGATAAGAGTTTTCGCTATGTCCGGCGGAGATACCCTTACTCACAATCGTACTGCGGGTATTCTTGCCCAAGTGAATCATCTTCGTGCCGGTATCTGCCTGCTGGTAGTTGTTCGTCACCGCTACGGAATAGAATTCGGCCGTCGAGTTGTCTCCTGTCAGGATACAGGAAGGATATTTCCAGGTAATCGCCGAACCGGTTTCCACCTGCGTCCAGGACAGTTTGCTGTCCACCCCTTTACAGTTGCCGCGCTTTGTCACAAAGTTATAGACACCACCCTTACCCTCGGCATCTCCCGGATACCAGTTCTGAACAGTACTGTATTTCACTTCGGCACGGTCGTGTACAATGATTTCCACAATAGCGGCATGCAATTGATTTTCATCACGCATCGGGGCCGTACAGCCTTCCAGATAAGAAACATAAGAATCATCATCCGCCACAATCAACGTACGCTCAAACTGTCCCGTATTGCGGGCGTTGATACGGAAATACGTAGAAAGCTCCATCGGACAGCGCACACCTTTCGGAATATATACGAAAGAACCGTCCGAGAACACAGCAGAGTTCAATGCAGCAAAGAAATTGTCACGGTAACCCACTACCGACCCCATATATTTCTTCACCAAATCAGGATGCTCCCGCACTGCTTCGCTGAACGAGCAGAAAATAATCCCTTTCTCCATCAGCGTCTCCTTGAAAGTGGTCTTTACGGAAACGGAGTCCATCACGGCATCCACCGCCATTCCGCTAAGGGCCATCTGCTCTTCCAAAGGGATTCCCAGCTTATTAAATGTTTTTATCAGCTCAGGGTCTACTTCTTCCATACTCTTCGGACCTTCCTTTTTCTTTGTCGGGTCGGCATAGTAAGAGATAGCCTGATAATCAATCTCAGGAATACGGAGATGTGCCCAGGCAGGCATCTCCAGCGTCAGCCAATGGCGGTACGCTTTCAGGCGGAACTCCAGCAGCCACTCCGGTTCGTCCTTTTTCGATGAAATCAAACGAATCACATCCTCATTGAGTCCACGCTCAATGATGTCTGTATGCACCTCCGTAGTGAAGCCGTATTTGTACTTCTCCTGCGTCAGTTCCTTTACATATTTATTGGGTTCTTCTTGTTGCATCTTTATTCTCTAATATATATTGTTGCGTCATATTCTTTGCGGCAGGGAAAAATATCCCCGCAAACGTTTCCATCGGATAATATAACAAAGACTCCTCCTTTTTTGTTGCACTAATTAACTTATTATCGCCATCTATGAACTCTATCGCACCTATCACTACACTTGTTAACAGCAGGAATTTAAGTGCTCCGAGTCCGCTTCCCAGCCAGCGGTTCAGCCAGTCCAGCGAAATTGCTTTCATAGCCCTCGTCAACAACGAAGCAACCAGTACAAAAATCAACGGAACAGCAATCCAAATCATAATAAAAGCCAGCACCTGCGCAACCGTCATCGAATCGGTCACTGTCGGGCAAAGTTTCTCCGCCAAAGAAGCGTACAAAGCTTTTGCCGCCATCAGTCCGACTATCAATCCCAAAATAGAAGCCAACTGGCGAATGAAGCCTTTTATAAAGCCCACTATCGCCCCTGCACCTACTATAATAAGGATTACTATGTCAATCGTTGCCATATTGTTCTGCTCTATTATATAATTCAGGCACGGATTTCACGGACTACACGGATTTATTAAAGAACCGTGAAATCCGCGTAACCCGTGCCTGATATAGATTCAGCACTGCTTTATTACAGTGTCTGTTTCACTTCAATTTCTTCGAACGTCTCAATCATGTCGCCTACCTTCATGTCGTTGCAGTTCACCAGACTGATACCGCATTCGAAGTTCGTACCTACTTCCTTCACATCGTCCTTGAAACGTTTCAACGCATTGATGTTTCCGGTAAAGATAACGATACCATCGCGAATCAAACGAGCCTTGTCGCTGCGTTTCACCTTTCCAGTCTTCACCATTGCACCGGCCACAAGCCCCACTTTCGTGATGTTGAACACCTCGCGGATTTCGATTGTCGCAGTAATCTGCTCCTTCACTTCCGGTGCCAACATACCTTCCATAGCAGCCTTCACCTCTTCAATTGCATCGTAGATGACAGAGTACTTACGGATATCAACACCTTCCTGATCCGCCATCTTGCCGGCAGCTCCCGAAGGACGTACCTGGAATCCGACGATAATCGCATCCGAAGCGGCAGCCAGAG
>NZ_CABUHK010000066.1 GCF_902491285.1 uncultured Bacteroides sp.
AGTAATCCGATAAGCAGTGATTCAACCAAATGTTTCTGACCAACAATGATTTGGTCCATACCTGTCGTAAGATTGGTAACGAAAGCACTTTGTCTTTCAATCCGCTCATTTAGCTCGCGGATATCAATTGATTCAGCCATAAATACTTAATATTTTATTATTTAATTCCCATTAATTTGATGTAAGCCTTGCCTGTGTATAAGGCTTTTTATTTTGCTTCCAAAAGTACGCCATATAATTAACGATTGCAACTAATTTTTATTAAAAAACAATGCGAAATCTTTAGATTAAGGTACTTTCATACGCTTTTGTACATCCATAACATTTCACCCGATCAATACAGGATTTGTATGATCGGGTGAATGGATTATTGCTATTTATTCTTTTGTAAGTTCCGGTATTTCAATTGTTGTGCCATATGGTACGTTATTGGGGTTCTTAATAACCTTCGGATTGTGCTTCACAATGTATGGCCACATTGCTTTTGTGCCATAAAACCGCAAAGAAACCCTTGTCAAAGTTTCCCCCTCTTTGATTGTATACTTAGTTTTGGTTCCTGTAATCTTATATGACGCCGAATCCAAATAAGCGGCAGGTTGTTGTTGCGCAACCTTATTTCCTGTTTTTGCAGGGGCTGCCATTTCTTCCTTTTTAGCGACCGGTTGTGGAGTAACAACAGTTTTAGACATATCGGGCGTAGCTTCTTTAATTGTATCTTTATGCTCGATTGTGTCAGCGGGTTGTGCTTCTGGATGAACTGGTTGGGTTGTTACAGGTGGCATCTCAAGCATATTTTTATCGGGTGAAGAAGAGAACATATCCGGATAATAAATGAATAGAATAACACCTCCACATAGCAACAAAACAAGAATGATGATAGTAATTAAGTAAGGGACCGGTGATTTTTCCTTCGCAGGAGTCTTTTTCTTAGAGTCTGGAGCGGTAGTAGTCTGTGCTGACTCTGAAAGATTTACATTCTCCTTTTCAGGCAATACTACAGGAGTTTCAGGTTTCAGATTTGCTTTCAGAAGTTCCTGCTCGATAATTTGCTCAGCTGTAATCCTTTCTGTCTCTTTTATCGGCTGTTCCGGCAGTTGACGCTGTTCAACAATAGGAATTTCTTCTTCAATCGGTTCTTGTTCTACTCCTTTTTCGCTATCGGCTTCAGTTAATGGCAATTCTTCCGGCTGTTGTTCAACCATTACTTCTATGTTTATAGCTTCAACAACAATCGGCTCTTCAACCACTGTCTCTGTTTCAATCGGTTGTTCGGTTATTTGTTCTTCCTGAACTATATTTACCTCTTCCTCTTCCGGTTCCTCTATCGGGGTATCCTCCAATATTGTGTTTTCGTTCAACAAAACAGTCTCGAAATGCGCAAAAGGTTTGTTTATCGTATCCCTCAGATTCGCGTCCGGAGAAAACGACACCTTCGTATGTCCCTTTATCTGAAAACGTTCACCTGTGTTGACATTGACACTTTTCCGGCTATCTACATCAATAAGTTTGAAAGTTCCCAATCCTTTGATTTTTACAGTCTTTTCGTTCTCCAAAGCTTGTTCTATCAAGAGAAAAAACTCTTTAACAAACGCTTCGGCGTCTTTCTTGGTCATGCTATGTTTGGCTGCCAATAAGTCAGTAAGGTCTTGAATTGTTAGTCTTTCATTCATAACGGGAAATATTTATTTAAACTTATCTTTCAGTGTATTGCTGGGTTTGTAAGACAGCACCAGCTTGGGAGGCACCAGCATACGCTGTTTACTTGCCGGATTGATTGAAATACGTTCCGCTTTCTTTTTTACTTCAAAAGAACCGAATCCTTGTATTCCAATCATATTACCTTCCTCCAGTTCTTTTGTCATTTCAGACAACAAAGATGCTATTAATTCAGAAGTATCCTTGATGGTGTACCCCAATCTTTCAGCCAGTTCAGATGTAAACTCCTTATTATTCATAGTCATTTATTATCTTTGCATATAAATCAAAATCGTCTGCGTCTATCACTTCTACCTGATAAAACTTTCCGATTTCAAGCTCCTTTTCAGCATGATTAATCAACACCTCCGGATCCACTTCCGGTGAATCAAATTCTGTTCTTCCGATATAAAAATCCCCTTCCAGCCGATCGATGATAATTTTCATCTGTTTACCGATTTTTCCGGCGCTCAACTCAGCCGAAATTCCCTGTTGTATATCCATTAATTCATCAAGCCGGGCTTGTTTCACTTCTTGCGGAATAATATCCTCATAGGCTTCTGCGGCATATGTACCCTCCTCTTCGGAATAAGCAAAAGCCCCCATTCTATCGAAGCGTACCTTGCGCACAAACTCCTTTAATTCTTCAAAGTCGTCCTCTGTTTCCCCAGGATGTCCTACCATTAAAGTCGTCCGTAGATGAATACCCGGCACTTCTTTACGAAATTGTTCAATCAGCCTGTAAGTATCTTCCTTAGTAACCTGTCGACGCATCAGTTTCAACATATTATCACTGATATGTTGAAGAGCGATATCCATATATTTGCATACATTATCGCGTTCACGCATAACCCGGAATAAATCAGTGGGAAAGTGTGCCGGATATGCGTAATGCAAGCGAATCCATTCCACTCCTGGTATATCCGAAATGCGTTCTATTAGTTCAGGAAGCATCTGCTTCTTATATCGGTCAATACCATAATAAGTCAATTCCTGAGCAATAACTTGAAACTCTTTCACACCTTGTGAAACCAAATATCGAACTTCGTCCAGTATTTCTTCTATGGATTTGGAAATATGGCGTCCTGTAATAATCGGAATAGCGCAATAAGAGCATTTACGGTCACATCCTTCTGATATTTTCAGATAAGCATAATGCTTGGGAGTAGTCAACGTTCGCTCAATATACAATTCGTCATGATAAGCCTTCCCTAAATCCTGCAATAATTCTTTCCAGTTGAATTTCCCATAAAATTTATCCACTTGAGGTATTTCAACCGCCAGTTCCTTAAGGTAGCGTTCGGAAAGGCATCCCATTACGAAAAGCTTCTTTAAATCACCTTCTTCCTTCCTTTCGGCAAATTCTAGAATCATATTGATAGACTCCTCTTTGGCATCGCCGATAAAACCACATGTGTTGATAACGGCTATTTCTCCTTGGGGATTTTCCGTATCATGGGTTACGCTGTATCCCGCCTCCTCCAATTGACGCATCAATTGCTCTGAATCTACCAGATTTTTGGAGCACCCTAAGGTAATTATATCAATTCTTTTTCTTTTCATGCATTCTCTCCAAACAAGGAATCTACAAATTCGTTTTTACGGAATACTTGTAAGTCCTCCATACCTTCGCCTAATCCGATATATTTTACAGGAATCTTGAACTGATCGGAAATGCCAATTACAACACCGCCTTTAGCCGTACCATCCAGTTTTGTGATAGCCATAGCAGTCACTTCAGTTGCCAAAGTGAATTGCTTTGCCTGTTCGAAAGCATTTTGTCCGGTTGAACCATCCAATACCAGCAAAACTTCATCCGGTGCATCAGGCACCACTTTTTTCATAACGTTCTTTATCTTCGTCAGCTCATTCATCAAGCCGACTTTATTGTGAAGACGTCCGGCCGTGTCAATGATGACAACATCAGCATTGTTAGCAACAGCGGAACTGAGGGTGTCGTATGCAACAGATGCCGGGTCAGCTCCCATTTTCTGTTTGATAACCGGTACCCCTACCCGTTCTCCCCAAATCATGAGCTGTTCCACAGCGGCAGCACGGAATGTATCGGCAGCTCCTAAATAAACGGATTTGCCCGCCTTTTTAAACTGATAAGCCAGTTTTCCGATAGTCGTAGTCTTGCCTACCCCATTTACTCCCACCACCATAATCACATAAGGCTTTCTTTCGACAGGCACGTCAAAATCAGCTACATCATCCGAATTATTTTCGGTTAACAGGGCAGCTATTTCGTCACGCAATATATGATTCAGTTCCTGGGTATTGACATATTTATCTGCAGCAGCACGTTTTTCTATGCGCTTGATAATATTCAAAGTGGTTTCCACACCCACATCGGATGTGATCAGCACTTCTTCCAGATTATCCAATACTTCATCATCTACCTTTGACTTACCAGCCACAGCACGAGCTATTTTACTAAATACGCTCTCTTTGGTTTTAGATAATCCTTTATCTAAAGTTTCCTTCTTCTCCTTTGAAAAAAAACTGAAAAATCCCATATTTACGGTTGTTTGTATAATACATTATGCTACAAAGATATAACAAAGGATTGAAAAAGTAAAAAAAAGAAGCAATAAAAAATCCTCTCACTGATAAACAATGAGAGGATTTTGGCTTTATAGCGTGTATGCTATTTCAATTACTTTTTGAAAAAGTCTTGTACTTTTTCGTTCGGAACCATTTGTTCATCAAAAACGTATGCTCCGGTTTTCGGAGATTTTACCATTTTGATAACCTTGGTATAAGCACGACCTTCTTTGGTACCATCGTGCAAACTTGCTACTGTTTTCTTTGCCATGGGTTATACTTCTTTTATTATTTAATTTCCTTGTGTACTGTTACTCTCTTTAGAATCGGGTTGTATTTTTTCAACTCAAGTCTTTCTGTAGTATTCTTTCTGTTCTTAGTTGTGATATAACGAGATGTTCCCGGCATTCCACTGTCTTTGTGTTCTGTACATTCCAGAATCACCTGTACTCTGTTACCTTTTGCTTTCTTTGCCATTGTAAGTTTTCTCCTCTACGTTTAGCCGATTACTTTAATGCTTTTCCAATCACAATAACCTTTAGCCACAGCTTCAGTCAGCGCAGCATCCAGTCCTTTTTTGTTGATAATACGCAACCCGTTAGCGCAAAGGCTAAGGCTGATCCAACAATCCTGTTCTACATAATAGAACTTTTTGTTAAACAAGTTCAAATCAAAGGTTCTTTTAGTTCTTCTCTTTGAGTGTGAAACATTGTTGCCAATCATGGCTTTCTTTCCGGTAATTTGACAAATCTTCGACATTTCTATCTTATTTTTATAGTTTTATATCTATACTTATTTCAAACAGGACGCAAAGTAAGCACTTTTATCCGTATAAAACAAGGATTTCTTAAAATAATTCACTTATAGGCGGCTATTTTTCTTTATTTGAGTAAATCCCGGAGCATTAGTAGTGCATTATTGCCTGCTCTTTCGATGTTCATGGCTCTTCCACGATTCGTTTCCTGTCTGTAAGTACGAATTTCGTTTTTATAACCAGCAGCTATCCAAACAGTTCCCACAGGTTTCTCCGGAGTGCCGCCCCCCGGACCGGCTATTCCTGATGTCGCAACGGCGCAGTCAGTTTTTAATGCTTTCATCGCACCTTTCACCATTTCAATTACAGTTTCCTCGCTTACAGCGCCATAGCATTCCAGAGTCTCGGAGGAAACACCCAAGAGTCTCATTTTTACGTCATTAGAATAAGCTACTACACTGCCATTAAAATATTCCGAGCTCCCGGCGATGGATGTCAATCGTGCGGCAATACTTCCACCGGTACAACTTTCTGCGGTGGAAACGGTTAATTTCTTCTTTTTCAATAGTTCGCCCACGATAATTTCCAGTGGCGTATCTTCCTCACTAAAAATGTCTTCACCTAATATTTCCTCCAGTTTTACTTTTTCGCGGTCAAGAAGGGCTTTTACCTTTTCCTTTTTTTGTCCGCGCCCGGTTAGTCTCAGGCGAATTATTCCGAGTTTAGGCAGATATGCCAATTTGATACATTCCGGCAAAGCATTTTCCCAAGACTCCAATTTTTCTGCCAGTACCGATTCCGGATAATGCTGCACGAGGAAGGTCTGGTGAATGATTACATCCGTTTGAAACCTTTCTTGCAACCTCGGCAATACGCTTTCGGTCATTACGGCAGTCATTTCCTGCGGAACTCCGGGCATAGAAACAAGTACCTTTCCATCTTTTTCAAACCAACTGACAGAAGCACTTCCTACCGGATTATTGATTACCGTACAATCCTTAGGAACCATCGCTTGGCTTTTATTGAGTGCATTCATTGGGATTTTTCCCGCCAACACCCGCTTTACATTTTCAAATACTTCCTCGCTGAATATCAGTTCCGTATGGAAGTACTTACAAAGAGTTTGTTTGGTTATGTCATCTTTAGTAGGACCAAGTCCTCCAGTTACTAAAACAATATTCACCCTTTTCATCGCATTATCAATCGCTTCCAGGATCTCTTCTTCCCGGTCGCGAATTGAAATAATACGAAGGACTTCAATACCTATTTTGTTTAACTCCTGTCCCATCCAGGCGGAATTAGTATCAACGACCTGCCCTATCAGCAATTCATCGCCAATGGCTATAATCTCGGCAAACATATTTTCCTATTTTAATTATATACTCCTAATATTATATAGGTATGCAAAAACGACTTATAATGTGACGCGCGAATAGGCCGGAAGATCAATGGAGCAGAAGTCTTTATCCAAATATTTAAAATATCCGGTAATGGCAATCATAGCCGCATTGTCAGTCGTGTAGCTAAATTTAGGAATAAATATGTTCCAGCCATATTTCTCCGCATGTTTCCGGAACGAATTACGCAACCCGTTATTTGCAGAAACCCCACCTGCTACGGCCACTTCTTTAATTTTATATTCTTTGGCTGCTTTCCGCAATTTATCCATCAGTATGTCTACAACCGTCGCTTCCAGCGATGCCGCCAGATCCACTTTATGATGTTCGATAAAATCAGGATCTTCTTTCATCCAATCGCGCAATGAATACAGAAATGAGGTTTTCAGCCCGCTAAAACTGTAATCCAAGCCTGGAATATGCGGTTTACTGAACGTGAATGCTTTCGGATTTCCCTGGCGTGCCAGTTTGTCAATAATCGGACCGCCAGGATAACCTAATCCCATAACTTTTGAACATTTATCTATTGCCTCGCCTGCGGCATCATCAATCGTCTGACCGAGAATTTCCATGTCATTATATGCTTTCACCAATATAATTTGTGAATTTCCTCCGGACACAAGCAAGCAAAGGAACGGGAATTGAGGTTGTTTACTCTCTTCTCCTTCCACTTTAATAAAATGCGCTAAAACGTGTCCTGTTAGATGATTAACATCAATCATAGGAATATTTAAAGAACGAGCGAATCCTTTGGCGAAAGAAACACCGACAAGCAAGGAGCCCATCAAGCCTGGACCACGAGTGAAAGCTATTGCACTCAATTCTTCTTTAGTGACACCGGCACGTTTTAATGCTTCATGTACTACTGGTACGATATTTTGCTGGTGTGCCCGTGAAGCGAGTTCAGGTACTACTCCACCGTATGCTTCGTGTACGGCTTGACTTGATACCACATTTGACAGCAGATAACCATCCTTGATAACGGCTGCCGATGTATCATCACAAGAGGATTCAATTCCTAATATTATTGCACTCATAAGTATTTATATTAAACGGTGCAAAAGTAATCATAAAACTACGATTCATACGAACTATTTTATATTTTTGTTTGTAGAATATAAAAAAGAGAGTTTCAAGTAATAGGTCTTGTCGGAAACATGGGCTTATCTGATTGCTTTCTTTTTCTCTATCTCACTTTTTTATATTACTTTTGTTCGCAAAATAAAAGTAATCGCTTATCAGAACGCTGAAAAAGACTGTACGCTGGGTAGTCGGTATTGTACTGGGAGTATATATAGGGGCTATTATCTTGCTGAATATACCAAATGTTCAGCAAGATATGAGTTCATTTGTGGCTGAAGAACTTTCCGAAGTATTGAGAACAAAAGTCGTGATCGGCAGAATTAATATCGGATTGTTGAACCGTATTATTATTGACGATGTATTACTTGACGATCAAAGCGGGCAGGAAATGCTCAAAGTAACCCGCCTGTCTGCCAAATTTGACATAATGCCTTTCTTCAAAGGAAAGATTTCCATCAGCAGTGTGCAGCTTTTTGGTTTCAATATCAATCTTCAGAAAGAGACGCCGGCTTCTCCGCCTAATTTTAAGTTTGTCCTGGATGCTTTCGCCTCTAAGGATACGGTGAAAAAAGAGAGTTCGCTTGATTTGCGTATCAATTCCATTTTGATTCGCCGTGGGCGGATGACCTATCATGTGCTTTCGGAAGAAGAAACACCAGGAAAGTTTAATGCAAAGCATGTCCAGCTCCAGAATATCATTGCTAACATCTCCTTGAAAGCATTGAGCAAGGACTCTGTGAATCTAGGAATCAAACGATTAAGTCTTGATGAAAAGGCATCGGGATTTTCTTTAAAGAAGTTGAGCCTGAAATTGATTGCTAATAGTAAACAGACGAATATTGATAACTTTGCTATCGAACTTCCTGAAACTTCCTTGAAAATGGATACCATACATCTGCTATATGATAGCTTGGAATCTTTCAATCATTTTACAGAACAAGTTCGTTTTTCTTTCCGTACGCTACCGTCGCAAGTTACATTAAAAGACATTTCACCTTTTGTACCTGTTTTGTCGCATTTTAAGGAACCGGTCACGTTGGATATGGAAATAAAAGGTACGGTCGATCAATTGACTTGTTCGCATTTGGAGATTACAGCGGACGACCGGCAGTTCCGTCTCAGAGGAGATGTGTCGCTACAGGATTTGTCGCGCCCGCAAGATGCATATGTATATGGCACTCTTTCCGAACTTTCGGCAAATACTCGCGGCGTCGGCTTTTTAGTACGTAATCTGAATCACAATTATAATGGGGTTCCTCCTGTCCTTGAACGTTTGGGTGATGTTAGCTTCCGGGGAGAAATCTCCGGGTATTTCACAGATCTGGTTACTTATGGGCAATTACGTACCAGTTTGGGTAGCGTAAAGACTGACTTGAAGTTAAGTTCGGATAAGAGTAAGGGACTATTTGCTTATTCCGGTGCAGTGAAAACAGAAGATTTTAGGCTCGGTGACCTATTGGCTAATGAAAAGCTGGGAGAAATTACTTTCAATCTCGATGTGCATGGCCGGCACATGGCAAACCAGCTTCCTGTTGTTGAACTAAAAGGCTTGATTGCCTCCATAGATTATAGCAGATATAGATATGAGAATATTACGTTGGACGGGGAATATAAACGGGGGGGCTTTAATGGCAAGGTCGC
Organism: uncultured Bacteroides sp.; assembly: GCF_902491285.1. GTDB lineage: Bacteria > Bacteroidota > Bacteroidia > Bacteroidales > Bacteroidaceae > Bacteroides. Next base: position 9,118 of record NZ_CABUHK010000066.1, read on the forward strand.
CTTGGACGATCCAAATGGTTCCATCTATTTGAATGGGGATGTCAATGTCACTTCCAAGGTTCCGACTTTTAATTTTCTTGCAGTAGTGGATAAAGTACGGCCAAATGATTTGAATCTCACTGCCAAGTATCCGGATTCGGAGTTTTCTTTGAAACTGAAAGCCAACTTTACGGGCGGTTCTGTGGACGAGATGATTGGAGAAATCAATGTAGATAGTTTGAAGTTTGCAGCTCCGGATAAAGAGTATTTTATGAAAAACATGAATATCCGGGCAACAAAGCAAAATGACGAGAATCAACTGAGACTGACTTCCGAGTTCTTGACAGCAAGCATAGAGGGAAAATTCCAGTATCACACGTTGCCTGCCAGTATTCTGAATATCATGAGAAAGTATGTTCCCTCTCTGATATTGCCGCCTAAAAAGCCGATTGAAACACACAATAATTTCCTGTTTGATATACATATATATAATACAGATATCTTATCTACTATTTTTGATATTCCACTGACAGTATATACTCATTCTACTTTGAAGGGGTATTTTAATGATCCTATGCAGCGTTTGCGCGTGGAAGGATATTTCCCGCGTTTGCAATATAAGAATAACTATATAGAGTCTGGTATGATTCTATGTGAAAATCCGGCAGAGCATATTCGTGCGCGGGTTCGTTTAACCAGTTTGAAAAAGAAGGGAGCAGTGAATCTTTCATTGGATGCGCAAGCGAAAGACGATAATGTCAGTACGACTTTGAATTGGGGAAACAGTGCGGCAGTAACATATAGCGGACAATTGGCCGCCGTAGCCAAATTCTTGCGTACCGAAGGAGAAAAGCCGCTGTTGAAAGCAATGGTGGATGTGAAGCCAACAGATATTATTTTAAATGATACCCTTTGGAAGATACATCCTTCGCAAGTAGTGGTGGATTCGGGTAAGGTAGATGTGAATAATTTCTATTTTAGTCATCAAGATCGTTATGTGCGTATCAACGGGCGTCTCTCCGACAATCCCGAAGACACGGTTAAAGTCGATTTGAAGGATATTAATATGGGATATGTATTCGATATTGCAAGTATCTCTGATGACGTAAACTTTGAAGGTGACGCTACGGGAACAGCTTACGCAAGCGGTGTGCTAAAAAAGCCTGTAATGAATACTCGCTTATTTGTGAAGAATTTCTCTCTTAACGAAGGACGTCTGGGTGACTTGGATATATATGGTGAATGGGATAATGAAAACAGAGGTATCCGCCTGGATGCATCTATTCAGGATATAACTCCTGCTCCATCACGTGTCACCGGTATTATCTACCCATTAAAACCTGAAAGTGGACTTGACTTGAATATCGAAGCAAACGAACTGAATCTGAAATTCCTTGAGCATTATATGAAGTCTATTGCCACTGATATAAAAGGACGGGGAACAGGTAAAGTCCATTTTTATGGAAAATTCAAGGGGTTGAACTTGGATGGTGCAGTTATGACAGATGCTTCCATGAAATTTGATATATTGAATACCCATTTTGCCGTTAAGGATACGATTCACCTTGCTCCTACCGGATTGACATTCAATAATATGTATATTTCCGATATGGAAGGGCATTCCGGAAGAATAAACGGATATTTGCATTTCCTGCATTTTAAGAACTTGAATTATCGTTTTGAGATACAAGCTGATAATATGCTTGTTATGAATACGAAGGAGTCGGCAGATATGCCTTTCTATGGTACGGTATATGGCACCGGAAATGTGCTGCTTTCCGGGAACGCAGCTCAAGGATTGGAAGTAAATGCTGCTATGACGACGAATCGGAATACTACCTTTACCTATATTAATGGTAGTGTGGCATCAGCTACCAGCAATCAGTTTATTAAGTTTGTGGATAAGACACCCCGTCGCACTATTCAGGATTCTGTTCAAATCATTTCTTACTATGACCAGATGCAACAGAAGCGCCAGGCAGAGACAGAGGAGCAAAAGACAGATATCCGCCTGAATATTCTGGTGGATGCAACACCGGATGCTACGATGCGGATTATCATGGATCCGGTTGCCGGAGATTATATCAGCGGAAAAGGTACGGGAAATATCAGGACGGAGTTCTATAATAAAGGCGATGTGAAGATGTTCGGCAATTATAGAATCACTCAGGGGGTGTATAAGTTCAGTTTGCAGGAAGTCATTCGCAAGGATTTCGTAATTAAAGATGGAAGTACGATAACTTTCAACGGCACTCCTTTGGATGCCAATATGGACATACAGGCTTCATATACTGTGAACTCTGCTTCTTTGAATGATTTGATACCTGATGCTTCGACCATTATACAGCAACCTAATGTGCGGGTGAATTGTATCATGAATTTGAGTGGAATGCTGGTACGCCCGACTATAAAACTGGGTATCGAGCTTCCGAATGAAAGAGATGAAGTGCAGACATTGGTACGCAACTATATCAGTACGGAAGAGCAAATGAATATGCAGATTCTTTATTTGTTGGGTATCGGCAAGTTCTATACAGAAGATGCCCGGAATAATAATCAGAATTCCAATGTGATGTCATCGGTGCTCTCTTCTACTCTGTCCGGTCAGTTAAACAATGCCTTATCACAGGTTTTTGAAACGAATAACTGGAATATCGGAACAAATCTGAGTACTGGAGATAAAGGTTGGACGGATATGGAAGTGGAAGGTATTTTGTCCGGTCAACTGTTGAATAACAGATTGTTGATTAATGGAAACTTCGGCTACCGGGACAATCCAATGGCGAATACGAACTTTGTAGGGGACTTTGAAGCAGAATGGCTGATAAACCGCTCGGGGGATATTCGTTTAAAAGCGTATAATGAAACGAATGATCGTTACTATACGAAAACTAACTTGACTACGCAAGGCGTAGGTATTATGTATAAGAAAGATTTCAATAAATGGAGTGACTTGTTCTTTTGGAATAAGTGGAAGTTGCGCAATAAACGGAAACGGGAAGAAAAGATCAAGCAACAGATAGATAGTATCGGAAATGATAATGCGGCAAAGTCAGAATTAAAAAGGCAGCGTGTGCAATGATAAACAAGAGCATTCTCACTGTTTTCCCTGAAATTCGGTAATTTTTTACTATTCTTCATGCAGTCCGATAAGTGGTATTAGAGAATATGTAGATGGTGTATGGCATAATGAGGTGACATATTCTGCTCTACTTCTACTGCTCGACAGATATAGATAAAAATCTATAAGTATTTAAATAGTCCTTGATATCATCATCAATAAAAGGGCTTTTTTAATATTAGTCTTATTCAACTAGTATAAAGCCAGCCCATTTTTTGGGTTCATACCTGTATTTGCTAATCATTTCTCGTTGTATTTTCGTGAAAGCCTTTGATTTGCTCATCCCTTGCTGCCAATACCGATAAAATCCGGTCATAAACTCTACTGTTTCTTTATCCGGTATTTCTGACAGACTAATAATCATAGAACGTACCCCTGCCAAGCGGAAAGCGCGTTGCAACCCAAAAGTCCCCTCTCCATCGCGAATTTCTCCTTGTGCGGAATGGCAAGTAGAGAGAACAGCAAGATCAATACCTGTCAGATTCATAGATGAGATTTCCAGTGCTGTAAGTATTCCGTCATTTTCGTCATTTAAGGGAAGCTCTTCAATCCAGTTCTTATTAGCACCGGTTAAAATAAAGCCTGTGCGCATAAGAGGATCTTCATATCCGCTTTTTCCATTATGATGCATGGCAGTACTTTGTATCGAATCATTATATTCTAGGTGGAAACCATGAGTTGCCACATGTAGGACGGCACCTGACAAAGATTGATTGGAGAGTTGCTTGAATGAAGATTCATTGGCCTTTTCTCCAATATATTTGTGGATTCTCCATTGGTTGGAAAGAAGTTGGCTTATACTATTGATTTCTTCTACTGTACCTGGCAAATAGGCAAATCCTTGTCCACGCAGTTTTTCCTGGTTATCATCTTCGGGCTGTATATTGAATTTTGCTCCTCCAAAAAAGAAAATATCTCTGTGTGTATGCCCCGAATTATCTCTCTGCGATTTTATGAAAGGAATATCTCCGGTGTATAATAAATGATGAAGAATGTATTTTTCGGAGATATACTGTCGCTCATTATGTAAGTCTGCAAAAGGTATTTGACTTAAATCACCATCTAATGACAAATAAATATGTTCGCATCCTGATATTACTTTTTCAATTGGTTGCCATAATCGGGAATACAGTTTATTATGAACAAACAATTGGTGCAAACTTGATTTTGTGGTCAGAGGGATTAACTGAGGCAGTGTATCTTTGGCGGTAAATGCAATAGCTATATATATTCTATCAATAAAATTATAGGATACAGGTAAACTGACAATGTCGACTACCGCTTCTTTTGGTGAAAGTGAAGCAGCTATTTCTTTCCATTCGTGGTGCCATGAATATTTAGCCGGATATTTCTTTTTCAGATAATCAGTTAATACATATTCCATATTACGCACCGTGATTTCGTTTTCTAATTTTTGAATATAATTGCTCTGCCAAGGATTTCTGAAAGCCTTTTCACTGAAACGTAATTTTTCTATCTGCTGTTGCAGTTGAAACGCATAACTATCCTGTGCTGTGGATATTGTTTCTTGAAGCTTATAGGATACGGTTGTAAATAGTTCCTTTTTCAGTAGTTGGCTTTCATAAAGCAGTTCCGATATTTCTTCCCATGTCCCGCATATCATATTGTCACACATAAAGAATTCCATTTCTTCGTAGCAGGGTTTAAAAATATCCCATAAATTACTACGTTCAGCCGGCAGTAAATAGGGCAAATCCTTTTCTATATTCGATGTAAGCAATTCCAGTATTCGATGATAAACATCAGACGTTTTCTGGAGATTTCCTTCCATTTCATATTTCCGTGCAGAACTCCTGAACATCTTAAAATAATCCGGTAACCTTTGGCTATATAAGATTTCAGCAAGAGATATCGGGTGATACATTTGCTCGGCAACTTTCAGATACTGATCTCCTGTAGAAGAAGAATCTGTTAATAAGGTCAACGCTTTTAACCTGTTTTCAATCAAAGTACGCTCTTTTTCGTTTCTTTTAGATTTCAGTGCCTGGGTTAGATAATAAATGGCTTCCTTGAAATTCCCGGCTTCCCAGCAGTAGATACTTGCCCTGTCCCAGTTATCAGATATATCTGCATACAAATCTTCAGCTTCTTTTAGAAAAGCCTTGTTTCCGGTCTGGATACCTTTTTGTGTTAATTCTAAGGCTCTTATGACTATTGATTGAGTATAGTTCACTGCTGAAATTGATTCAATCATTCCACTGGGGATTACACTTCCCTTATACCCTAGTTTGTTATTTCCTACAAATGTATATATATTTATTAAATCTTTATATAAATGTATGTCCTCAGTTTCCTGTTGTGTTGTTGCCAATTTAGCTTCTAATATCTGAATGGATAATTGAGATAACTCTTCTCCTTGCTTATACATATTTCTACGTTGACAATATTGAGCAAGCGAGAATAACTCGCGCGCATACAATAAGCTGTCATTGGATGATTTTTCCAATCGTTGGATACGTTCCAGTCCTTCTTGTATTAGAGGTTCGCTCCATATAGACTTTTGAGCAGTTGCATTGTAAGCAATTGCCAGGAAGCATAAGCTTCCGACAAAACGTTTGATTAAAACCATCTCTTCTTTTTCAAGTCAGTTTTTATTTGCCCGGCTGCATTGGCAAATATGCCTTTTTCTGTTTGTATTTTATTTGCAAGTTCCTCAGCTTCTTCCCGTTGATTGGTTTTCAAATAACAGCAAAGTAATAACCATTCCGTTTCTTCTCGATAATCGGTGCTTTCTGTCCGCAGAAGAATGGTCGTTGCGTCCCCTGCTTTCTCTTGTTCCAACAAGGAAACGGCTATAAATAATGAGGTGTAATCGGGTAGCGCGTCAATAGTATTTTCTTGTCGGTTACGATTATACCAGTCGACTATATCTTTATATTTACCCTGTTCATACCATTCTGCCAACCGGGCATTCACGACAGCATACTTTTCGGCCAAGTCATGTCCACCACGTGCACGTTCGATTACTGGTATAGAATGATAGATCGGGTATAGTTCTTGCGGATTATGCAAAGGCTGGTTACCAAACCATCCCACTGTTCCCAACAAAAGAATGATACAGGCTGCCGCAACCCAATGAATTCTTTTTCTACTATCTGCATGCACAGTGTTTGTAAGCGCCATCCGGGCTTTTTCTTCATTTTTCATTAATGTGCCTTCTAACAACAAGTACCGGATGGCAACTTGTTCTTTCAATTCTTTGTCATTTCTCATGGAAAGGACGAATTGTTCCCGTTCGTCAGGTGTCATTTCATTCTGTACGAAACGGTCTATCTGTTGTTCTGATATTGTTCTGTCCATTACTTTTTCTTTTAACGTTTCCAATTAATTCCTTTTTCCGCTAATCTTCTTTTAAGTTCAAAAGCGAATCGACGCAAACAAGAGCTTTTCTTATTCTTGGCAACCTGTTCGGTTTTATAGTTCATTTGTTTGGCGATATCCACCATTTTCAGTCGTTCCCAATAATAAAGTTTTAATACTTGTCCACAGTCATCTTCCGCTTTTTCAATCAGTTGACTGACTACATCTTGTGCTTCTGTCCACTCTTCCATATAATCATTTTGCTCGAACCACTCGGAAGATAGATTTTCGATAGGCATATATTCAATGTGGTGCTTATTCAGATATTTGCATATTTGATGTTTTCCGATTTCGAATAGATAAGTTTTTAAAGAACTTCCTTTCTCCACATATTTTCCATCTTGAACATTTTGGCACATGCTCATGAAACTTTCCTGATATATATCAGCAACCGTTTCTTCTTCAATAGGATAATTCTTCAAAGCAAATGAGATGAAAGACGGCTTATATAAATTATATAGGTAATCTATCTCCTTGTTATGTTTGAATAGTCCGGTTAGCCAATATATTTTCTTCATTTTTCGCCTTCTATTTTATCGGTATATTTGAAACGGAATATTTTCATCGCTACACTCCATATATATGGTTTGTTTTCTGCTTTTACGGAATCCGGTCAGTTGATTCATTTCCTTTTGTAACGCTTCCATAAATCTTGCAACAGAATTAAAGTTTTCGGAAGAATGGAGTAAGGTATAGAAAGCATATGTCAGCATACCGTAAAACTGCTTTTTTGTTTGGCTATAATATTCGTAATTTATTTCATTTGCCAGACAAGCACTAAAAACAAAAGCGGGAGAAAGATCTTTAACCGGTTTTAGTTTCAGGCTCAATTCCTGATGAATGCCGGGCTTGGGGATATATCCTTCGGGGGCAAAAATTGCGGATGCTCCACGGATATAATCATTTACTCCGTTGTCACGGTTCCCCGTTCCGCTGTGGCAGGCATCCAGTACAACTGTTACCTGTCCTTTGCTGCCTGCTTTTTTTCTTAGTTTGTTTATCCACATACCCAATTCGTCGTCTCGCAGGTGATTCTCTCCTTCATATTTTCCCGGAATATACCAATAACCGGCATCATATAAAACGAGTGATTCGTCTAATCCATCTTCTTCATCTCCGTTATCATCCATCATTTGTTGTCCATGGCAAGAAAAGTGCAAATAAATAAAGTCGCCGTAAGCAGTCTGCTCCCAGCATTGTTGAAAAGCAGCGGTTACAGCTTTCTTGGTAGCTTGTGCGTCTGATAATACTTTAATATTATGGGATTGATATTGATTATTCGATAGCAGTTCAGTCACTAACTTCATGTCATTGCCAGCGTGTATTTTTTCCCAACCACTGATAATCGGATATGTTCCTATACTTATTATCAATGCTCTGTTTGTTTGTGCCAATGCGAAGGCAGATATAGTCAAACAATATAAAAGCAGTCTATATTTCATGTTTTTTTGCAATATCTATGCAAAAATAGACTATTTTTTTTAATTCCTGCCTGTTACCTTTTCCCTTTTTCTTGTATAAAGAGAAAAGAACAAACCTTGTTTTGACGGGGTGCGTAATTAATAGTTGTGACGATGTTCCAAAACAAGGTTCATTGATTTTCGCCAACAACCTTGTGCCGGATAGCGAACAACTGTTATTTAACTTATTTTTGTCCAACATAAGTACATAAAACATGAATGATAAACTAAGTATATCTTATCATACAGCAAAAAGAATTTTATTGGAGCTATTGGAAAACAATGATTTTTCAACAGATGAGGATATTTTGAAGATTTTAGGTTCAGTTATACAAAAAGAGATTAATAATGAAACAAACAATGATAAGGAAGAAATGAGCCGGATTATTATAGACAAGAACGGTCGCATATTTTTGCCTGATTACTCTCCTATGGAAGTGAAAATGCCATATCTACCGAAAACAGTATTCCTTTTTTTCTTAATACATAAAGAAGGTGTTGAATTTAAAAGTATGTACAACTATATGCATGAGTTGTATGAAATATATCAAATTGTAGCGCTGGAGAAAAATACGGAAGCCAGTAAGATAAGGCGCAGTCTTGAAAATTTGGTGGAACCTGTCAATAATAGAATCTACGAGACATGCTCCATTATTCGTCGAAGCCTTTCAATGGTTGTTCCCGAAGTATTGATGGAAATATATTGTATCACGGGAAAACGAGGGGAAAAGCATCAGATTGGAATTGATCGCTTATTAATAAAAGTGGAAAATGAAAAACTGAAGGAGATCTTTGACATGAGCAATGATATATGATGAGCAATAAACTAAATGTTGCACTAAAAAATAATAATAATGAAAACATTGAACGAACTGTCTATTAAGAACAGAATCTGTTTTAAGAAAGCAAGGCTTCTTTTGGGAGTTGCGTGTGGAACCTTATTAATTACTTCTTGTGGTGGAGGAATGATTAAAAAGGAAAAAGGTAATGACTGGGTAACAATGGAGTTGAAAGGTCAGGTAAAAAAAATGGTAGTAAAGAAATCACCTTCTGATATTTCTTTGCTTTATACTTTTAATGAAAAAGGCTACTTTAAAGAGAAGGGACAAATTTCAAGTTGGCCGACCAATAAAACTATAATAACAGAACGGTATGAGTATGATGCTGATGGCAAACTTTCTTGCATTAGTTTCTTTAGCAACATATCCGGTGATTTACAGAGTAAACAGATCTACAAAGATGGGGTACTTGTAGAAGAGCAAAAATATGCTGCCGCTTATCCGGAAAGTAAACTTAGCAGTATAAAATATTATGCTTATGACAAAGATGGTTTACTCACTAAAAGCTGGACAGACCAAAATGAGCAAAATCGTGCGGAGTATGAATGTGATGGGGCAGGAAATATTACAAAACTTATTGGTTATTCAATGGATAAAGTGTACGAAACTTGTAAAACAGGCTATGAATACGATAATCGTGGAAATATAACAAAACATGAGATATATTATCGGGAAAGGAAAGATGATCCGGGAACAAAAGATGGCATGCTTAATTATGTTGAAGAGTATAAATACGATAATGATAGCCGTGTGTTGGAGCGCAATAATATCACTTATCGGTATAATAGCGGAAAAAAAGAAAATGAAATCAGCCAAAAGCAATCTTATACATACAAGTACGACGAACAAGATAATGTTGTAGAAATGTCGTGCCTCACGTATGGATATAGAGATGGAAAAGAGCAGGAACCCGGGGCTCCAGCAATTACGACTTATGTGTATACGTACGATAAACATGGTAACTGGACTTCACGCGAGACAAAATATAAGGAAAGAAAACAAGAAGTAGTGTCTCGTAAGTATAGCTATTACGGAGAAGAAGAGTCTAAGTTTTCTGCAGAAGATATGGTAGGTATATGGGACTACTATGCTGAATCCGACCCACAGAACAAAATTGAAATTGTGTTTAAAAAGGACGGTACTCTAATTGATTATATTGATTTCCATTCAACGGGTACGTATAAAGTAAATGAAGATGGTTCAATCGTTACAATGCAATTCTTCTATAATGATGGTGAAACATCACAAGAATCCAAGCCGTTTGAATATAAGGTTCTTGAACATTCAGAGGAATGTTTTAAAATAACCAACGGTGGTTCCAACCCTGTTGTATTGGTTTATGATAAAAAAGAAAAGAGTGACAACTATACCAGGGAATTTTAAAGACATAAATTAATAATATTAAAAAGAAAAACAATGAAAAAGATTTTATGTAATGCGATGCTGCTATTAGCAGTTTTTCTTACTGTCAGTTGTAGTTCGGACACGAAGCTGCGAGAAAGTTTAAATGAATATGTCAATGTAAGCACACACCAGCTTTTCCCTACCGGGAAATTTGTTTTTGATGAGAATGTCATAGATGCGGGTTTTGGTAAGATTACAATTGAACTATTGGGGCAATTACAGAATGAAGGACTTATAACATATACTGTTTTAGAAAACCAAGGTTCAATCCATGAGGTGGATGTAAAGATGACGGAAGAAGGATTAAAGTATGCAGATAAAACAGATGACAACGTGTATATAGTAACTTTATACACTTGCAAAGTAGGAGAAATTTTAGAAAAGGAATTTATGGAAGAATATGGCAAAGGGAAATGTAGTTATTCTACTGTATATGACAAAGTTACTCCTTTTGGAGAAATTCTAAAAGGTATAAAGCCCGGTGATGTATGTGACAAAAAAATGGAGGAGAGAGTAGAAAAGATTGATGGGGTATGGCAAGCAAAATGGCCGTCTTGGAAAGCTCCTAAAGAGAAAAAGTGAAAAATAAAAAACTGAATGATATGAAGAAAATATTCTTTCTATCTCTGGTAATACTTACTATGATGAAAGTACAAGCGCAAGGTATTTCTCCCATAGGGGTCTATGAAGGGAAAGATAAAGTGTCAGGAATGACTCGCTTGGGATATCTTGAGATTAATCTTGATGAACTTTTAGTACCAGACTTTTCACAACAATTTGTGAAAGGGCAGAATCATAAGTTCATGCTTCTTCCTGATAATTTTCAAAAAAAGCCTTCTACTCATTTCAAAGGGCAAAAGGCTACAGGGTTTGTAAAATTTCAGAATAGAATGTTACTTGTCAATACTGAGATTTGTAAATTAAGTAATCCTTCTGAAGGTGATAACTGTTGGACATTGGATTGGGAAAACGAAATGGGACAAAAAGGAAAATGTACTTTATATGCTCCTACTGATTCTACGTTGTTGTTTATTGGATTAGGTTCATTTAGTAAGTCGATAGGTCCTGACAGTTTACTGTTTGCCCTCAATAAAGAGAGGACTTCGTTAGCTGATAAGCAGCCATATCTCACTCGCAAACCTCGTCCTCAAAAGGAGGAAGAATCCGGTAATTCCTCTAATCCCCTTGAGGCTTCTAATTCTTCCAAGCCATCTTCTCAAATACCCGATAATGTACCTGAAGTATTACGGAAGTATAAACCTTCCGTTCCGCCAACTATAAAAGTTCCGGCAACGAATTCGGGTTATATTAAAGGTATATGGGTAGGAAAACTTGCCGATGGAAGCGTTATTTCCATCAAATTGAATTCTGCTGCTAAAAGTATTAGCTATTATGGACATAAATACTATGGTCTTATTAGAATGGATGGACCGACTTTCATAGAGGAAGGTGTAGTTGCTGTTCAGAAAATAGGAGATGCTATGTATGGACTATACACTCGTTCTTTAAATACAGATGTATCTGATATTCATTATTCCGTTGTAGCTGGTTATCTGAAAAATATACTATTTTTTCCGACTTCGGCAACTTCGGCAAAAAATGTAATGGGACGTCCGGCACCTACTCCGGTATCGATATATTGTATGCCGCCGTTGCCGCATTTTATTCCCATGTGTTCAACAGGAAAAGAAGTGAAAAATTTCCCTTTAGACTTTTATCAGAAGGGACACTATAATAACAGAGAAGGTGAAGGAGTATTATGTTATGGAATGGTATTTACTTCCTTTAATATGGGAAGGCGCACGGATGAAGATATTATTTTGGAAGCTCATCCTGACATATACGGTGTTGATAAGAAAAATATCAGAATAAAATACAAGTGTGGCAGAACGGGGAATGTTTATACGGCAGTTTTGGTATATAATCCTCAAAAAACAGAATATAAGGTTACTCAAGCGAAGATGATAAAATCAGAAAGTGAATGTCCCGACATAAATGACTGTTATTTGCAGAATGGTATCATAGGATGCGTGGGACTTTTACGAGTGGAAATAGAATATAAACGATAATATAAAAATATATAGACATGAAACGTATTAATAAATTCTTGCAGCTACAATTTTGCATGCTGCTGTTGTTACTGACAGTGTTACCGGAATTTAATTTACTCAGTGCACTTTTCGGCTTTAATTTTGATATTCCCAAGTTCTGTTGTAAAGTACTTGGACTTGTTGGGGGAGGTATGGCTTTTTATTATTTCTACAAAGAAGCACAATCAAAATCCCAACAACTCCCTATTCCGTTTTTAGCTACTGCCATAAGCGGTATGGCTCTTATCCTATTGGCTATGATTCCGGGAGTACCTTCATGGTTGGATTATATTTCACTTATAGCTTTGCTTGTTGCAATTTACCTTTGCAAGAACAGCTTAGGTGTAGAATGGAAAAACAGAGGATCGCAAGGAGCTTATTTTATATTGCTGGCAATCTTGTTACATGTATATAATGGTATTGGTGACACTATGATAACAGGCGTAGCAGCTCTAATCGGCTTAATTATCTACTGGATGGGGCTCGGACGAATTAGAACAGCTTTAGATTCTATTGGCGAGCAAGGAGTATCTAAATTGAAAATTGCCGTCATATTGGGATTAGTAGGAGTAGTAATCGGATGGATTCCATTAATTGGTGGTATCATAGGCGGTATCCTTGCTATATTGGCTTTTGTATTTGAATTTATGGGATATGGACTATTAAAAAGCTCAAATGCTATCGGTAACGAAGGACAGATGGGTGCAGGAAAGTTACGTACAAGTATGATTATTCTTTTAATTGCTACTGTTATTGGTTTTATTCCTGGCTTAGGAATGGTCGAAAAAATACTCTCATTAGTCTCTTTATGGTTTGTATTTCAAGGTTGGAACCAGATTTTATTGGGTATGGAAATGAAATCTGGAAGAGCAGAAGTCGAACTTGAAGAGAGTTAAACTATAATATATAAATAAGGTAAATAAACGATGACATCATCCGCCAGGAATCATGTCATCGTTTTATTGTACATGATATTTTAATTCTTTAGAGTTTTAGTTATCAATATCAATCAAGTTGAATTTCAGATCGAACTTTAATTCCACGCGGTTGGAGAGTTTCACTTCATACTCCTTTTTATCGCGCTCTATTTTTAACACTTTAACATCAGGATAATTAGTTGTCACATATTTTTGGATGGCTGCGGGAATGATGGCTGCGGGTACAGAAGTAAATTTGCAATTCACCTCTTCCCAATTTCCCTTCTTGTCAAATTCCACTTTATTACCATTCGTGAAAATCACCTCATAACTTTTATAGAAGAAATCACTTTCCATCTTTGCCAAGGCTACTTTACTGTCAGCGAAATGTTGCTTAATGAACTGTTGTGCCGGTTGTGGCATTTGAGAAACCTGAATTGGTTTGTCGTCATCTGCATACGCTACTGTTTGCAAAGTAAATAAGCACACTAGTAAGAATACTAACTTTTTCATAATTGTTGTTTTTTTAATTGGTTTTACTATTATCATTCAATTTATACTGCAAAGATGAGGGGAGAATCTGAAAAGATTTGGGAATTTTGAGAATTTTCGAAAAAATAATTCGTATGAAAATATAGTGACGCTATGAGGACGGTATGGCGTCACTATATCTATAAGATACCGTCACTATCCCACGAGGATAGCGTCACTATAATTTCGCCATCGAATTAGAAATTTTAGGATTCTTTTAAAACAAGTAATAGACCCATATCTTATTTTTGCAAGCACAAATTTGACAGTATTCATATTAAACAACCATAAGAACTTTTGTATGACTATGAGAACAAATTGTATTTTATTAGTAGCTATTCTATTGGGACTGATTCCCATGAATTACACACGCGCAAATGATTCAATTCCTAAAAGCGTGATTTTGTACACACCTTACACGAAAATTTCCGTATCACCGGGAGCGTCAATTGATTACAGTATTGATCTCATCAACAATACGGATGAATTGACAAATGCAAACCTTTCTGTCAGTGGATTGGGCAGTAGCTGGAAACATGAAATGAAATCCGGCGGATGGAATCTCAGCCAATTATCCGTACTTCCAAAAGAGAAAAAGACTTTTAATCTGAAAGTCGAAGTCCCATTGAAGGTAAATAAAGGTAACTATCACTTTGTAGTGTATGCCGGAAATGCAAAACTTCCCCTGGATGTCATAGTTGCCCAAAAAGGTACTTACCAGACAGAATTTACTACCGACCAGCCTAATATGGAAGGCAATTCCAAGTCAACATTCACATTTAGCACCACTTTAAAGAATCAGACTGCCGACCAACAGCTATATGCCTTGATGGCGAATGCGCCAAGAGGCTGGAATGTCGTTTTTAAACCTAATTACAAGCAAGCTACCTCCGCACAGGTGGAACCTAATAGTAGCCAGAATGTAAGTGTAGATATCACTCCGCCTGCCAATGTGGAAGCCGGAAGCTATAAAATACCAGTGCGTGCCGCTACGGGAACTACTTCGGCTGAACTGGAACTGGAAGTTGTTGTCACCGGTTCTTATCAGATGGAATTAACCACTTCGAGAGGATTATTGAGTGCCGATGTTACTGCCGGAGATGTAAAACGGATAGAGTTGGAAGTAAAAAACACTGGTTCTTCGTTGCTGAAAGATGTTCAGTTATCTGCCAATAAGCCGGCAGATTGGGAAGTTACTTTCGAGCCTGCCAAGATTGACGCGTTGAAAGCGGGTGAGACATCAACAGTCACCGCTACATTAAAAGCCTCTAAAAAGGCGCTTCCAGGTGACTATGTGACGACCATGATGGCAAAAACTCCTGAAGTAAACGCTGACGCGCAGTTCAGAATCGCAGTAAAAACTCCGATGATATGGGGCTGGGTAGGCGTTTTGATTATTGCCGCCGCTATCGGTGTGGTTTACTATCTGTTCCGTAAATATGGAAGGAGGTAAAACATGGGCGAACAAGTGATCGTACTTACCGATTTGACGAAACAATACGGTAATTTTACTGCTGTAGATCATATTCGCCTGGATATCCAAAAAGGAGAAATCTTCGGATTGCTGGGTCCTAATGGAGCCGGGAAGTCGACTACCATTTTAATGATGCTGGGATTGACAGAGCCGACATCGGGTTCTGTAGAAATCTGTGGTATTAATTCGACCACACATCCTATTGAAGTAAAAAGGAAAATCGGCTATTTGCCCGAAGATGTAGGATTCTATGATGATATGACGGGGTTGGAGAATCTGATATACACGGCACGATTAAATGGTATTCCTGATAAGGAAGCGAAAGAGAAAGCTCTGGAGTTGATGAAGCGTATAGGACTTGAAGAGCAACTGAAAAAGAAAGCAGGAAAGTATTCGCGTGGTATGAGGCAACGGCTGGGATTGGCGGATGTGCTTATCAAGAATCCGGAAATTATTATTTTGGATGAGCCGACTTCGGGTATTGACCCTGCTGGTGTTCAGGAATTTATCGAACTGATCCGTTGGTTAAGCAAGGAGAAAGGATTGACTGTTCTCTTTTCTTCCCATCATTTGGACCAGGTGCAGAAAGTATGCGACCGCGTGGGTTTATTCAGTAGGGGGAAACTACTCTCGCTGATTGATATGGCAGAACTGAAAGATAAGAAACAGGAATTGTCTGACATCTATAATCATTATTTTGAGAAAGGGGGTGAACGACATGAATAAGACCAATCATCCTTTCTGGGTTATCGTCAATAAGGAAATATCCGACCACATCAAGAGTTGGCGCTTTATTATTTTGATTGGTATCATCGCGCTGACTTGTATGGGGTCGCTATATACTGCCCTGACTAATATCGGTGCGGCAATCAAACCGAATGACCCGGACGGTTCGTTCCTTTTTTTGAAATTGTTTACGGCTTCGGACGGGACTCTCCCCTCTTTTGTACTGTTTATCAACTTCCTCGGGCCTTTGTTGGGTATTGCTTTAGGATTTGACGCTGTCAACTCAGAGCAAAATAAGGGAACATTGAGCCGTATGCTGTCCCAGCCTATTCATCGCGACTGCATTATTAATGCGAAGTTTATGGCTGCTTTGATAGTGATAGGTGTCATGTTGTTCGTACTTGGTTTCCTAGTGATGGGATTCGGTCTGATTGCTATTGGTATTCCTCCTACGGCGGAAGAGTTTTGGCGGATTGTATTCTTCATTATAACGAGTATTTTCTATGTAGCCTTTTGGCTGAATCTGGCAATCTTGTTCTCGTTGCGTTTCCGTCAGGCAGCTACATCGGCATTGTCGTCCGTAGCAGTATGGCTGTTTTTCAGCGTATTCTACACAATGATTGTGAATCTGGTAGCAAAGGGATTGAGCCCTTCACAGATGGCATCGCCCCATCAGATTATCAGTTACCAAAAATTCATTCTCGGATTAATGCGTCTGGCACCCAGTGAATTGTTTAATGAGGCCACTACAACGCTGTTAATGCCTTCCGTCAGAAGTCTTGGACCACTTACAATGGAGCAGGTACAGGGAGCGATTCCGAGCCCACTTCCATTAGGGCAAAGCCTTTTGGTAGTATGGCCGCAACTTACGGGGTTAATTGCGGCAACCGTCATCTGTTTTGCTATCTCTTATATCATGTTTATGAGGAGAGAAATTCGATCCCGATAGAAACTTACACCACAGAGGACACGGAAGATATAGGGAAATAGTTTAAGCATTCGACAACAGAAATGCTCATTCTTATTCTTCCTTTCGTGTACTCTGTGTCCTCTGTGGTAAAGAAATTTCAAAACAATGTTCACCCTGCTCGAAATAATAACCTATATTCAGATGTTGCAATCGGCAGATTGAATCAGCTATTGCCAGTCCCAGTCCGGTCGATCCTTCTTTTTTATTGCCTTGATAGAAACGCTCGAAAATATGTTCCTTATCCAAGGAGTATCCTACGCCGGTATTCCGGAAGGTGATACCGTTTTGAGTGATAATGATACGGATATGTCCTTTGTCAATATTATGAACAAATGCATTTTTCAGAAGATTCGTCAATAGGGCGACAGCCAAAGACTCATTCATTGTGACATGAAAAGTATCTTGTTCTATAACCTTTACCTCTATATTGCGATAATCATAAACCTCTCTGTAATCTTCCAAATATTGCTTGAGAAGCATATTCAAATCCAAAGATTTCGTATCGGTAAACTGCCCGTTGTCTATTTTGGTGAGTAATAATAAAGACTTATTCAGTTTGGTAATATACTCCAATGTCTGATGCGTTTTCATCAATTCCTCAAGTTGGTTTTCTGATAATGAATCGTCTTCCATTAACATTTCCAACCGATTACGGCAGATAGCCAGCGGTGTTTGTATCTCATGCGAGGCGTTTCCGATAAATTGTTTCTGTTGTTCGAATATTTGCTCCATGCGTCCGGTATATCGGGTAGCTGCATCGTTCAGTTTCCTGAATTCCGTGATTCGGGTGTTATTCTTCAATGGTTCGTTTTTCTTTCCCGTCTGATAACTGTCCATCCAATGAAGGAGTATGTACAATGGACGCATATTCCGGTAGAATACCCATACAGATATAGTGATGATACAGAGTAACAAGGCTAGGTACAAGAAGATAACCCATACTTGGATAGCGTCTCTCAAATCGTCCTTTTCGATGCTGGGAGTAGATACCGTTAACTCATAATAGCGTCCTTCGTCATTCTTAAAGATGGTCGTCAGGATACGTGCAGGTTCTGTTTCTCCCTTTTCTACGATATAGACCATAGAGTCCCTATACTGGATATCATCATGATTTTCCGCATATTCTTTACTTACTTCGGTCAGATAGTACTGATTATTTGAACCATTGTTTTCGGAAGGCAACTCCTCTCCTGCCAATGCCCGGATGATGATTGTCTCCGAGTAGTCTTCGAGCGAATCATCTACTTCATCATTAACCTCATCAATCATCGTGACATAAAAGAATACCGCCCAGACTGTCAGAATAAGTGTTAGAGCTAACGTGATGCGAAGAATGATGTAATATATCAGTTTCATGAACGATAGCCTCTTTTTATTCAATAATCAATTTATATCCGAATCCATAGACGGCTTTTATTTCAAGGCTTGCGCCTGAATCTTTTAACTTTTTGCGTAGATTCTTGATCTGGGCATATATGAAGTCGAAGTTATCTACTTGATCAATATGATCCCCCCACACAGATTCTGCCAATGTGTTTTTATTAACCAGGCGCCCGGGACGGTTTATGAAATATAGCAAGATATCATATTCCTTTCTATTCAATTCCAATTCCCTGTCATTGACAAAAACACGGTATTTATCCGGTTCTATCCGTACATTTCCCTGGCGGATATCAATTTCTCCATCATGTTGGTTACGGCGGATTACACTTTTTATCCGGG
Source organism: uncultured Bacteroides sp. (assembly GCF_902491285.1). Classification (GTDB taxonomy): domain Bacteria; phylum Bacteroidota; class Bacteroidia; order Bacteroidales; family Bacteroidaceae; genus Bacteroides. Next base: position 27,732 of record NZ_CABUHK010000066.1, read on the forward strand.
CGTTTAGTTCGGCAAGATGAAAAGGTTTCGGCAGATAATCATCCGCACCCAATTCTAATCCCAGAACTTTGTCTTCCAAAGAGTCTTTGGCAGAAATGATAATCACGTTCTCCCGTTTATGCAAGGCTTTCAGCCGTTCGAGAAGATCAAGCCCGCTTCCGTCCGGTAACATAATATCCAGTAAGATACAATCATAGTTATAATCTTCAACCTTGCGCAAAGCTGAGTGGAAGTCACTTGCTGTCTCTACGACATAACGTTCTTTCTCCAGTGAACGCTGGATAAGTTCTCTTAAAGAGGGTTCGTCTTCTACAATTAATATCTTCATAAAATCTTCTCCTTTCTTTTTACATGATACAAAGAAAAGGGATATTTCTGAAAAAAAACTGAAATGGATGAAAAAAGAGTCCGAAATTTATGATTGAATTTCGGACTCTCTTATGAGAAATCATTATCTTATATCGAATGATAGACTTTTCTTTCAGCAATTTAATCGCTGCAGATTTTAATATGAACGTGCAAATATCACACGGCAAGCAGACGGTTTACCTGTAACCATACATTTGCCCGGTTCTTTGTCGCCCGGAACAAATGAGTCGAACGGGATACAACGGATAGTAGCTTTTGTCTCTTCTTTAATCTTTTCTTCCGTTTCAGTAGTTCCGTCCCAGTGAGCAAGAATAAAGCCACCTTCTTCGATTTTTTCTTTAAATTCATCGTAGGTATCTACTGCCGTAATCTTAGAGTTGCGATAGTCTAGTGCCTTCTTGTAGATATTTGCCTGCATTTCTTCAAGCAGGTTCTGAACATATGTCTCGATACCGTCGCAAGTAATCGTTTCTTTTTCCAGTGTATCGCGGCGCATTACTTCCATAGTGTTATTTTCGAGGTCACGTCCACCCATTACCAAACGAACAGGTACACCCTTCAACTCATAATCTGCAAATTTGAAACCCGGGCGTTTGTTATCTGCATTGTCATATTTCACTGAAATACCCAATGCTTTTAACTTGGCAACAATCCCTTCTACTTTGGCGTCGATTTGTTTCAGTTGTTCATCGTTCTTGTAGATAGGAACGATAACTACCTGAATCGGAGCCAAATGTGGCGGCAGTACCAAACCGTTATCGTCAGAGTGAGTCATAATCAATGCGCCCATCAAACGAGTGGAAACACCCCATGAAGTAGCCCAAACATACTCCAACTTGTTTTCTTTATTAACAAACTGAACATCGAAAGCTTTTGCAAAGTTCTGTCCCAAGAAGTGGGAAGTACCGCTTTGCAATGCTTTTCCATCCTGCATCATAGCTTCGATGGTGTAAGTGTCAAGTGCGCCGGCAAAACGTTCATTAGCAGATTTGACACCTTTCACTACGGGAATAGCCATGTATTTTTCTGCGAAATCAGCATATACATTCAACATTCTGACAGTTTCTTCTTCAGCTTCTTCGCGAGTAGCATGGGCGGTATGTCCTTCCTGCCACAAGAACTCAGCGGTACGCAAGAACAAACGGGTACGCATTTCCCAACGGAAAACGTTTGCCCATTGGTTACAAAGGATGGGCAGGTCACGATAGGACTGAATCCAGTTTTTGTATGTATTCCAGATAATTGTCTCTGAGGTCGGACGAATAATCAATTCCTCTTCCAATTTAGCAGAAGGGTCTACTACTACGCCCGAACCGTCTTCTGCATTTTTCAAACGATAATGTGTCACTACGGCACATTCTTTAGCAAAGCCTTCCACATGTTCAGCTTCACGGCTCAGGAATGATTTTGGGATTAATAACGGAAAATATGCATTTACGTGTCCTGTCTCTTTAAACATATCGTCCAGTTGACGCTGCATTTTCTCCCAAATTGCGTATCCGTAAGGCTTAATCACCATACATCCGCGTACGGCAGACTGTTCTGCCAAATCAGCTTTTACCACCAAATCGTTATACCATTGCGAGTAGTTCTCGCTGCGTTTGGTAAGGTCTTTCAGTTCTTTTGCCATTATATTTTTATTTAAAGTTTTCGTAAATGTCAAAACAGGGTGCAAAAATACGAAAAATGCACGAACTGCCCTATTCTTCATGCATTATTTTCGCAGGTCGTTTCATTTGTTGTTTACTGTCTTTTAAATAAATCTCATTAAAAGGTAGTATTTTTATTAAGTGCTATCTCTGTCATTATGAATTAGACTTCATAAGTATATAAAGACTAACCTGTCGGGAAGCTGTTTTAACATTCTCGCTTAGAATAATACGTATTGTCAAAGCAGCCATGCGAACAGAAGCAACATTTTTGTTTTCATATCTGATATTTTTTAGTTATTTCTTTGATGTAAAGGTAAATTTCTATGCTATCCAATTTCAACTTATAGGGATTGCAGTTGGCTTTTTTTATGCCTTTGAACATGGAGCATTAGCGTCCCACCTGTCGTTGCTGTTCGGCGTTGTAGCGGTCGCCCACAACGGGAATGGTAGCTATGGCCGTTTCGAGTTCGCGCCACTCTTCGGGTGAAACGTTGAAATCGAATGTGCGGAGATTTTCTTCCAAATGCGACAGCTTGGTAGTACCGGGAATGGGAACTATCCATGGGGCTTTCTGCAACAACCAGCCGAGTGCTACTTGTGTAGAGGTCATGCCGCGTGTACGTCCGAACTGTTGCAGCACGTTCACGATGCGCATATTGGCTCGTATCGCTTCCGGTTGGAAACGAGGCAAAGTCTGGCGGTTGTCATTCGTCGGGTCGAAAACCGTGTACTCGTTGATACAACCGCTCAAAAATCCCCGGTTGATCGGACTGTAAGGAACGAAACCGATACCCAGCTCGCGGCAGACATCCAGCACACCGTTCGTCTCCACATCGCGGTGCATCAGGTGATATTCACTCTGTATGGCCGTCAACGGGCATACAGAGTGTGCTCGGCGGATGGTATCGACACTGACCTCGCACATGCCCCAGTGTTGCACTTTGCCCTCTTTCATTAGGTCGGTGATAGTTTGTGCAACCTCCTCGGCAGGCACATTCGGGTCGGCACGATGCTGGTAGAACATCGGTAACGTTTCAAGGCGCAGGCGACGGAGCGAATCCTCGCAATACTTGCGAATCGTAGCAGAGCGGCTGTCTTGACGTCCGGTGCCCTTGCCGTTGATTACTTCGTGTCCGAATTTGGTCGTCACGTTAATTTTGCCTTTGAACTCGGCGAGAGCTTCGCCTGCCAGATTTTCGTTGGTCAGCGGCCCGTAGATAATGGCCGTATCGAAAAGCGTTACGCCGCGTTCTACAGCCTCATGCAGCAGGCGGATACATTGTTTCTTGTCCGGATGCTGGCTGCGGTTGTAAGTCATGCCCATTACGCCAAAGCCGAGGGCGGACACTTCAAAGGCTGCTTTGCCCGTGCCGAGCGTGTGGTATGGTATGCCGCCTTTTTTCATGAACAATGTGCTTTTTTCGTTGAGTGCTACATTAGCGGCTTTTACCTTGTCTATTGTGGGCTGAATGGCCAGTGCCGCTCCTGCTGCGACCGCAGTTTTAAAAAAAACGCGACGGCTGATTCCTTTTTTTTCTTCCATAGTTTATTTATTTTCGATTGTTTTAACGATTCTCGCTGGATTGCCCGCTACGATGGTCATAGCAGGAACATCTTTCGTCACCACGCTGCTGGCGCCGACAATAGCTCCATAACCGATCCTCACACCTGGCAATATTGTGGAATTGATACCGATCCACACTTTGTCCTCAATGACGATAGGACGTCCGTAAGTGGCACTCCGGTTGTCGGGATTTACGTCATGATTAATAGTTATCAGGTTTACTTTCGGCCCGATGAATACATCGTTACCGATAGTAATACCACCGCGTCCGAAGAACGTACAACACTGCTGGATGAAGCATCTCTTGCCAATGGTCACGGGCTTGCCGTAGTCGATGTAGAGCGGCGGCAATACGGTGGAACTTTTATCGAGCGGTTTATCGAGAATGCGCCCCATGTACTCGTGTACTTCTTCGGGTGTGCGGTAACCTGTGTTCATCTCCGTTGCCGTCTTCATTGTAGCGAAGATGTCAGCAATCAGTTCTTCGTAGCCTGCATCATTAGGCGACACCATTTCGCCGTTCAAATCCTTTGCAAAAATATCATTGGGCGTTGCCTTTTGATTTTCGCACTCAGTTGAGAAACCCCGTTTTCTCTCTACTCGCTTATTCGAATCATTCATAACTTTTTTTGTTTTTAATATTCTGATGCAAAGGTAAAAAGAAAGCCTCGCAACCATTTTGCTGCGAGGCTCATATAACTTTGTCGTGAAGTTCATTCTGATTTTCTTTTGGCTCAAATCATGCTGGGGGCATAACCGTATGTCTCCTTATAAATTTTCGAGAAGTGGGAAAGATTCTTGAATCCGACATCGAAACAGGCTTCCGTTACCCGCTTCTTACCAAACTTTATCAACTCGTGTGCAACTTCTAACCGGCGTTTGATGATCCATTTCTGCGGCGTCAAGTCGCTTACTTTGGCGAAATCGCGCTTGAATGTCGCCAGACTGCGTCCCGTATAACTTGCGATTTCCTCCATTGACAGGTCGTACATGTAATTATCGTTCAGATAGTCGATGATATCTATTTTCCACGGATCGACGAAATCGAACAGCGAGGCATAAAGATTCTTGTCCGTATTAAGTAACACATAAGCTCCCTCGATCATTTTGAGCTTCAATACGTTATCGGATGGTTTCACACCCGCATCGAAATAGGGGATGACCGACTCAAACAAGCTGCGGATGTCAAGACGGTTATTCGGTAATACACGCAGGCTCACTTTTTCACGTTTCGATTCTACAGGAATTTCTTTCCGGTCGAGCGTCTGGTAGAACTCCCGCAGAAATGGTTTCGTAAATTTCAACACGATGGAACGATAGGGATTATCCGCATCGGCATGTTTTTGTAACCACATCCGGTTGTCCCGTCGCATGAATGCGCACTCACCCGCATGCAAAATCGTTTTTTTACCGCGTTCCTCGATTTTAAGCTCTCCTGAACATAAATAGATAAGCGTGTGCTCCCGGTTCTCATGAGCGCAGCCTCGGTCATCGGTGAAAAAACTTGCTATGAGGACATTCGAGCAGTCGAATACATTCAGTTGTTCCATATAATCAACTTCTATTTTTTGCAAAAATAGAGATTTATTTTGTGTTGTAGTTTGTTGTAAAGCTCATTTTTGGGATTTTTTTTGTTGAATTCTTGGTTGAACTTTAATCAGTTCAACCGGCTCAGTTGTAATTCTTGGGGGATTAAGTTTTGTTAATTCCGTTCATGCATATACCTTTGCTAGCCTAAAAAGGAAGAAGCTCATATCCACTACTCC
>NZ_CABUHK010000067.1 GCF_902491285.1 uncultured Bacteroides sp.
CAGCCACTCACCCAAACTTCCTTGAACCCGCATTCTCTCTCAAATGCGGTGCAAAGATAGGGGGAAGTTTTCGACTATGCAAATCTTTTAGCAAGATTTTTTTTACCGTTTTTTCGATAAATGAGGTAACCTGCTATGTTTCAAATGTTAAACAATAGAATTTTTTTTTCATTGTCTTTGTTTTTTTTGTTGGCAGGGAAAGAAACTGAAACATATTGACGCTATCCGCTCACGATAGTGACGGCATCTTTATAAAATAGGGTAACTATGTTGACTGGATATTGACGCTATATGGACGAAGAAAAAAGAGCATAAAAAAAGGCTATCTATCCCAGACAGCCAATCTTTTTTGTTAACCTTAAATCTAATACTATGAAAAACACATTGCAAATATACGGACTTCTGTGAAATTAGCAAGTAAAACAAGGAAAACCGCATGCTTTATAACATTGATTAAATATTTGATTCTTCAATTCTATTTTTATTAAGTTTTTCGGCGCTTTGAACGTTATATTCCCAATATTTATCACATAATTTCAGATAACTGGTTTCAGCACTTTTTCCACCTAAGGAAATGGCATACATCTTAGTCTGTCTGGCTTTTGCCCGTTCTATGCTTTGGGCTAACATATTATCAACGGGACGCATTTCAAAATCGGATACTGTGATAATGTCTGCTTCCATATATCCTTCTTCGCTGATTTTCCGCAAAGCATGAGTGATGACAGGTTTCATATCTGTGCCGCCATGAAAAGACTGGCTCAGGAAATCGACAAGACGGTCGAAGCTACTTCCCAAATCAGTAATTTCGATACATTCAATATCATCCGAGAAAAGGATGATATAGCATTTCCGATGTTGCACTTCTGTCAGTTCGGCAATGGCAAGTAATGTTGACTTGGCGATTCTTTCCCGTTCTCCCGCCATGGAGCCGGAAGTGTCCAGGCAAACGATGAAAGGACCTTCGGCTTCTTCGGAGATTTCATTTCCTGCTGTTTGCTTGTCATTGATTGCTTGCTTTTCGTGCGATTGGTAATCGATTACTTGAAGCCTCTTTTCTATAAAACGTTCGAAGAATACGGTTTGCAGGCTTTTTTCTGCAAGGTAACAATATTCGAGAGGGAGAAGGCTGTTCAAATCGTTTCCTTCACAAATGCCTGTAATATCACTGCGTGTGGCATGAGATACGATTTGCTCCCGATGGATTCCCGCAGTCATTTTGAAACGTTTCCGTTTGCTTTGATGCTTCTTTCCCAATATCTCCACCAATTCGCGGATTACCGGATTCCGTTTGATGGTTTCTTCGTATTCCAGGATTTGCTCCGCTATCTGTTTGTGGTTACGGAGCAGCCAGACGAGGCGTGAACCGCCACGCACCGGAAGGTTTTTGGAAAGCGATAGCTGAAGACGATGAAAGTCATCACAGAGTTGCTCTATATGCTCCATTTGGTAGTTGAATTCGTTGTTCGAGAGCAACGTATGCCATTTGTCGAAAAAGAGAGTTCGCAGAGCTTTCCATTCCTTGGAGCGCGGGCTGATTACAGCGAAACGCTGGAGATAATATTTCACGTTCAGGTCTACCAGGTGATATTTCATGGAAAAGGGATAAGCACTGTTTTTCAGAAATTGAAGAAATTTGGCATCGGACGCTTCATCCATCTCGTGAAAATATTCCCATTGCGATGCATAACGGGAGTAGAAATCTTGTAAAGAGGGCTGTGTGTGGCGAAAATACTGATGAATATCCGCGTCCAGTTCTTCGGGGCGGATAATCAAGTTGTGCAGTTGTTCATCGTACACATCATAGGCTATTCTTTGCAATTTCTCGTAATAAATATCCTGCAGGTATTTAAGCCTGATACTCTCTGTTCTCTTGTTCATGGGCATGGGCGATGATGCGGAGCTCGTTCCGATAGTTTTCGATGATATGTGCGGTTTCTCCTAAAATCCGTCTTATCTTGCTTTTCTGTGATGGACTTAGGAAAAGATGTTCTTTGGTGTATGCAGTCTCCCGTTCCGAAATAGTCTTATATTCGACTTCCATTTGTTGGAGCAGGTCGATGACTTCCTGCAGGGTGAATTCGAACGGAGTGCTGTCATCTTGCTGTGCCGGCAGAGGGTCACAGTTATCGTAGCATAAGAGTGGATACTCCTGATTATTGACAAAAACAGAGCGTTTTCCTTTTCGGAGAGAATAGATATTCTTTTGTGCAATATTCCTGTTTTTTACAAAGTCGTAAGCTTTCAAGATTTTGTTGACAGGGCGGAACTTGTCTTGCTGGATGTAGAATAACCGGTTACTGTCTTTCTTCAACGATTGATAGTCTGAAGCAAAGATGAGCAGATTGCCGGCGATATGATAGCCTTCGATACGATGATAGAATGTATCCACTATCTGAATTCCCGGGTCGCTGAGTTCCCGCAGACTATGTTCGGATTTCATATTCTCCTTCAGGGCATCCAGTTTTTGCTCCAGTTTTTTTTCGCCGAGCAGATAAGTGTTGATACCCCGTGCGATGGACTGCTCCACCATTTCTTCGACAATGGGCAATTGGGAGACTTCATCCCACAGGCAGGTGCTCATCAGGAGGCAATCGGAGAAGTGTATTCCCGGTGACTCGTTCAGATAGGCGGAAGTGCGGAGCAGGTTTACTATTTTCTTCCAGCGACGGTCGGATATATAGATGGGCGGGGTATTTTCATCGCGTCCTGTGTTGTACTGCTCTATTTCTCGTTTGATATTGTGAATCAGTTCGAAGATTGTATAGTGGATTCCTACTTTCTCGCTTTCGGATTGTATCTTGGAGTATAACTCGTCATCTATCTGAAGTTTCTCCGGAATTTCGGGTTCAATCTCTCTCGTGGAAGAAATCATCTGGTCGAAAGCGTATTCCTGCTCGATGCATCCTACAAACTGGCGGACTAGAAAACGATCGTACAATGCTTCCAAGCCCTCACCTTTGGCGGGTAGTTCGTTGGAAGCGGCAATCAGGGCTCTCAGAGGTACGCGTACCGTGAACTGTCCGTTGCGATATATCTTTTCATTGATAACCGTCAGGAGTGAATTCTGAATGGCAGGTCCGGCTTTCCATATTTCATCCAAAAAGACAATCGCTGCTGTGGGCAAATATCCTTTTGTGATACGCTCGTACGTATCTTCGTCTTTCAACTTGGATATGGAGACAGGACCGAATATCTCGTCCGGTGTACTGAAGCGGGACATCAGATACTCGAAAGCGTCCGCATCCTTGAAAGCAAGTTTGAGCCTGCGTGCCACCAGACTCTTGGCTACCCCCGGAGGGCCTAACAGGAAGATGCTCTCACCTGCCATGGCCGACAGCAGGGAAAGCGCGATGGTGTGTTCCTTTTCAAATACTCCCTCATTGAGAGACTTCAGTAATTGGGTGATATGCGATTTGATAGACTTCATGCGACAGATGCTTTTATGTGTTGTCAGTGGGGGACAAAGATACAAGAATTCCTTGAAACGGACTTCATCGGCTCCGGAAGCTTTAGGGAATTTCCTCCCGACAAGTAGGAATTTTCAGTTTTATGGGGAAAATTCATTCTATACTTTTGTCATATCGAAAGATAAATGATAGATAATAAACCATTAAAAATAAAGGAATATGAAAACGAACACATTCAAATATGCAGGCTTGGCTTTGATGGCTGTATTGATGATAAGCCTTACTTCTTGCGAAGTGGAAATTGACAGTTTTTATGATGATGATAATATTAGCGGAGGCTATTACAATCGTTCCGTCGATTTATGTAGCCGTACGTGGGTAAGTTCTTATTGGGATATAGATGGTAACTATTGCCGTCAGGAACTCGATTTCTTCTTGGACCGTACAGGCATTGACTATTTACGGGTGAAATATCCCAATGGATACGTAGAGGAGTTTGAATATAAATTTCGTTGGAGCTGGGATAATTACGCACAGACCTCTATCCGTATGTCTTATAGACCGAACGATGTTTCATATTTGGATGATGTATATATCGGTGGTAACAGGCTGAGCGGTTATCTGGACGGGCGGAATAATTATGTGGAATATCAGGGAAAAAGGTAGAAGAAACATTCGTTGAAAAGTCGGTAAGTATCAATATGCGGGTAAAAAGGGAGAGGATAATAAAGTAAAGACAGGAGTAACGTTAGGATTAAAAACAAAATAATAGGTAAGGCGGTAAAAGGGTTGCCAATAAGATTTCAGGATATAAGAACCGGACCATGTATGGGGCGCGAAATGAAAGCTAAAAGTTTTGAATGGGACTAAATAGTTTTTATCTTTGCGCCCTATTAGTTTGAATATACATGGAGTGGTTATATAGCTTATTTATCGAACATTCTGCCTTACAGGCTGTTGTAGTACTTTCGTTGATTTCAGCGATAGGCTTGGGTTTGGGAAGAGTGCATTTCTGGGGAGTCTCCCTGGGAGTCACTTTTGTTTTTTTTGCGGGTATTCTTGCCGGACATTTCGGGCTTTCGGTGGATGCGCAGATGTTGAATTATGCAGAAAGTTTCGGGCTCGTCATTTTTGTTTATTCCCTCGGTCTGCAAGTTGGTCCCGGTTTTTTCAGCTCTTTCCGAAAAGGGGGAGTGACGCTGAATATGCTGGCGTTGGGAGTCGTTCTTTTGGGAACATTGTTGACGGTGGTGACCAGTTATGTTACAGGTATATCACTTCCCGATATGGTTGGTATCCTTTGTGGAGCGACAACGAACACCCCGGCGTTGGGAGCTGCGCAGCAAACCTTGAAACAGATGGGAATGGAGAGCAGTACGCCTGCCTTGGGGTGTGCCGTAGCCTATCCGATGGGGGTAGTCGGCGTAATTCTTGCCGTTTTATTAATTCGCAAAGCACTGGTCCGTAAAGAAGATTTAGAGATAAAAGAGAAAGATGACGCGAACAAAACTTACATTGCAGCGTTTCAAGTACACAATCCTGCTATTTTCAATAAGAGCATCAAAGATATAGCTCATATGAGCTATCCGAAGTTTGTCATCTCCCGTTTGTGGCGGGACGGGCACGTCAGCATCCCGACTTCCGATAAAGTATTGAAAGAAGGAGACCGTTTGCTGGTGATAACAGCGGAGAAAGATGCCTTAGCTTTGACCGTACTTTTCGGTGAGCAGGAAAATACAGATTGGAACAATGAGGACATTGACTGGAATGCGATTGACAGCGAACTGGTTTCCCAGCGTATCGTCGTCACCCGTCCTGAACTGAATGGTAAGAAACTGGGCTCACTCCGCTTGCGAAATCACTATGGGATTAATATCAGCCGTGTTTACCGTTCGGGCGTGCAGTTGCTTGCTACTCCGGGACTGATACTTCAGTTGGGCGACCGGCTGACGGTAGTAGGAGAGAAGGCAGCCATTCAGAATGTGGAAAAAGTATTGGGTAATGCTGTCAAAAGTTTGAAAGAGCCCAATCTGGTGGTTATATTTATCGGTATCGTGCTGGGTCTGGCGTTGGGAGCTATTCCTTTTTCCATTCCGGGTATCAGTACTCCAGTGAAGTTGGGCTGGGCGGGCGGACCGATTATCGTAGGTATCCTTTTGGGAACGTTCGGGCCGCGGATACACATGATTACCTATACCACCCGCAGTGCAAATCTGATGTTGCGTGCATTGGGGCTGTCTATGTATCTTGCTTGTTTGGGGCTGGATGCCGGAGCACATTTCTTTGATACTATCTTCCGTCCGGAAGGTCTGTTATGGATTGCTCTAGGAGCCGGATTGACAATTATTCCGACAGTTTTGGTAGGCGTCATAGCCTTCAAGATGATGAAGATAGATTTTGGTACGGTATCCGGCATGCTGTGCGGAAGTATGGCTAATCCGATGGCGCTGAATTATGCCAATGATACAATTCCCGGTGACAATCCGTCCGTGGCTTATGCGACAGTATATCCGTTGTGTATGTTTCTGCGGGTGATTATCGCACAAGTGCTGTTGATGTTCTTACTCGGTTGAATATAATTTTATATGAAAATTATGAACGGATAAATAAAAAAACGCTATATTTATCACAAATAACCGAATCGTATGATTCCAAACAAAGAACATAAGAAGCAAAATAATTGGTAATTAGTAAATTGTAATAAAATAAAATGACTGCTCAAAGTAATATAACTCCTGAAAGTATTGTGAGCGACCTTCGCTATCTGCAATTGCTTTCCCGAAGTTTCCCTACGATTGCTGATGCAAGTACGGAAATAATCAACCTGGAAGCTATCTTGAATCTACCTAAGGGGACGGAACATTTCTTGACAGATATACATGGCGAATACGAAGCCTTTCAACATGTGCTGAAAAATGCATCGGGTGCGGTAAAACGGAAAGTGAATGAAATATTCGGTAATACTCTCCGTGAGGCCGAAAAGAAAGAACTCTGCACCTTGATTTACTATTCCGAAGAAAAGCTCCAACTGGTGAAAGACCGTGAGAAGGATTTGGATGACTGGTATCTGATAACGTTGAACCAACTGGTGAAAGTCTGTCAGAATGTATCGTCCAAGTATACCCGCTCCAAAGTACGTAAATCCCTGCCTGCCGAATTTTCTTATATCATACAGGAACTGTTGCACGAATCTTCCATCGAGCCGAATAAACATGCTTATATCAATGTGATTATCAGTACGATTATTACTACAAAGCGTGCGGATGATTTTATCATTGCCATGTGCAACCTGATTCAGCGTCTGACTATCGACTCTCTTCATATTGTAGGTGATATTTACGACCGTGGTCCGGGTGCTCACATTATTATGGATACTTTGTGCAACTACCATAACTTTGATATTCAATGGGGCAACCATGATATTCTTTGGATGGGAGCTGCTTCCGGTAACGACAGTTGCATAGCCAACGTCATCCGTATGTCTTTGCGCTATGGCAATCTGGCTACACTTGAAGATGGTTATGGAATCAATCTGCTTCCATTGGCTACCTTCGCCATGGATACTTATGCCGATGACCCTTGCTCCATCTTCATGCCGAAAATGAACTTTGCAGATACTCATTATAATGAGAAGACCCTGCGTCTGCTTACCCAGATGCACAAAGCTATCACTATCATCCAGTTTAAACTGGAAGCCGAGATTATCGACCGTCGTCCTGAGTTCGGGATGGCAAACCGCAAACTGCTGGACAAGATAGATTTTGAACGTGGTGTCTTTATTTATGAAGGGAAAGAATATGCGCTCCGCGATACGAACTTCCCGACCATAGACCCTGCCGACCCTTATCGTTTGACGGATGAGGAACGCGAGTTGGTAGAGAAGATTCATTATTCATTTATGAATAGTGAGAAGCTGAAGAAACATATGCGCTGCCTGTTTACATATGGTGGAATGTATCTGGTTTCCAATTCTAACCTTCTCTATCATGCTTCCGTGCCTTTGAATGAAGACGGCAGCTTCAAGCATGTCAAGATACGGGATAAGGAATACTGGGGACGCAAATTGCTGGATAAAGCCGACCAGTTGATTCGTACCGCTTATTTCGATGAAGACGGGGAAGAGGACAAGGAATTTGCGATGGATTACATCTGGTATATGTGGTGCGGCCCGGAAGCTCCTTTATTCGATAAGGATAAGATGGCTACTTTCGAACGTTACTTTGTGGACGATAAAGAGTTGCATAAAGAGAAGAAAGGTCATTATTATACACTGCGTAACCGGGAAGATATATGTGACCAGATACTGGCTGAGTTCGGGGCTTTAGGACCTCATTCGCATATTATCAATGGTCATGTACCTGTAAAAACTATCCAGGGAGAGCAACCGATGAAAGCGAACGGTAAACTTTTTGTTATTGACGGCGGCTTCTCCAAAGCTTATCAGCCGGAGACAGGAATTGCAGGATATACGCTTGTTTACCACTCCCATGGCATGCAGCTTGTGCAGCATGAGCCGTTCCAGTCCCGTCAGAAAGCTATTGAAGAGGGGTTGGATATTAAATCGACTAATTTCGTTTTAGAGTTTAACTCCCAGCGGATGATGGTGAAGGATACCGATAAAGGGAAAGAACTTGTGACGCAGATTCAGGATTTGAAAAAGTTGCTTGTTGCTTATCGTACGGGATTGATAAAGGAAAAAGTATGATAACTTGATACATAAGATAAAAGTGCAATTCATTATATTTTTTGAATTGCACTTTTATTATTAAAGATTATTATATTCCATACTATACATATCATAGCCTTTTGCCCAATAGTCTTTTTTTATTTTTTTCAGTATAAACCCTTTCTTTTCGTAGAATTTATAAGCTAATTGTGAAGTCCTGACGGTTAGATTTTGAATACCATCAATAGTCCTTAATTTTTCAATTCTATATTTTAGCAATCGAGTTCCCAGTGATTTGCCTTGATGTTGGGGATGTATGATATCCCAACTTATTTTTCCGATATTTTTGTCTTTTGTGAAGTTTATTCCGCCACATCCGACAATCTCCTTGTGAAGCAAAAGAACATAGTAAAGTTCACGTTCGTTATTCAGATAGTAACTTAAATCTGCTTCTTCCTTCGGTGCAAAATATTCGGGCGTGTTCTGCCTAATTAAATCTATTACGGCATTTTTATCTGTTTGTTGGTATTCTCTAATTGTAACCATAAGTTCTCAACTTTATTTTTAGTTTTAGAAAAGAACAATACCCGCTTCTACAATCGCTCCTTTATCGTAATTACTAGATTTATTATAGAATCGCGTCAAGCCGTAGCCGCCTGTCGCGAAAATACCGAATTTTTTAGTGAACTGATATTCCAAGTTAGCACGTGCCTGTAATGCGTACAGGCGTCTTGGAATTACTTCATCCTTATTATCACAGGCTTCTATATGCTGGTATCCGAGGTCACCACTGATGGAGAGTCCCTTATAAATAGGAAAGGACAGACCGGCACGATAGGACGCACTCATAGAAAACTTGTCGTTCAATCCCTGGTACATGGAGCCCACTCCCAGAATCGTATAGAATAATTGGTTCTTGAAACGTACACCTATATTGGCAGGAGTCGCATTCCCACCATATACCATCATCTGTATTCTTGTATTAGGATTTGCGTTGACCAATCCTAATTGAAGTCCTTTCATATCTTCTCTGTAATAGTTGACCAACCCAATCTGGAGTCCACGGGCTTTTGTAGCGTAATTGCACAATGCTATCTGTAGACCATTCAGCTTTGTGGCTGTTATGTTGGCAATGCCGGCTATTTGCAAGCCATTCATGTTTTCACCTACCACATTCAAGAGTCCGGAAGTCATCATACCATTGAAACTCTGTCCCGTGATATTCGCTGCGCCGGAGAAGTGGACACCCGAAGCCATGTTCCCCGTTACATTCATAAAACCGCTTATCATTACTCCCGAAGAGTTATCTCCACCGATACCGGTAAGTCCGGCAATGGTTACTCCACGTGTACCGTCACCGGTTATATTAACCAGTCCGGCAGTGGAAAATCCTACCGTATTGTCTCCGCTGATATTGCTGATGCCTGCTATTTGAACGCCCCGCATTGTCCCGCCTGCCAGATTCGCCAATCCTGTAATCTGAACACCGTTCATATCACCGTGGATTACGCTTCCCAATGCATTAATTCCGACACCGTTCAGACGGTTCATGGTAGACAACAGACCGATATTCACATAAGTGGTCTGCGTACTGTCATGCGGTTGCGTACAAATATCTTTCCAGATGGAAATATTAATACCGGCACTCTTGTTCTGTGCCGGCAAACAAACGGCAGCCATTAGGATAGCTGCCGTGATTATTGTTTTTTTAATCTTCATTCTATATCTCTTTATCTTCGGTTTAAGTTATACTCTTCTCTGCTAAGGTAGTTGCCTTAACCTTTAGCTTCCTGGTACAAATACCGTTTGATACTTTTCTTCGGTGTCTTTTCAAATTCTTCGGGATAAATCTTCATCTTGGAAATCTGACTGTATGCCGGCAACATTGTATTCAATGTTACCCGATTTTCTTCCATCGCCTGTTCTATATCTTCGTTCTTCAGACCGTGGGCGAAAGCGTCGTCAAAATCCGGATAAACAAGACCGACGAGCTTCTCGTTCTGCTGAACGATGATACTTTCGGCTACATACGGCATATTATTCAGTTTGTCTTCGATTTCCTCAGGATAGATATTCTGCCCGCTTGCGCTGAGAAGCAGGTTTTTGCTGCGTCCCTTGATACTTACGTTACCTTCGGCATCCATCAATGCGAGGTCGCCTGTGTGCAACCAACCGTCTTTATCAATGACTTCCTGTGTAGCTTCCTCGTTCTTATAATATCCTAACATCACATTCGGACCTTTACAAACAATTTCTCCGACGATGTTTTCCGGGTCGGACGACAAAACCCGTACATCCATACGAGGTGCAGCCTTTCCGCAAGAGCCCGGTTTGAATTTTTTCCAGTCTTCGTAGCAGATAATCGGGCCGCATTCCGTCATTCCGTATCCTACCGTATAGGGGAAATCAATCATTTTCAGGAATTGTTCCACTTCCTGGTTAAATGCAGCTCCACCGACAATAATTTCTTTGAAGTTTCCACCGAATGCTTTTATCATTTCCTCGCGTACCGTTGCTTTGATTTTATCATTGATGATAGGTACTTTCAATAATATCTTCATAGCCGGAGTTTCCAGTTTCGGAAGTACACTCTTCTTTATAATTTTTTCGATGATAAGCGGAACGGCTACAATCAGGCTTGGTTTAACTTCTTCGAATGCCTGGAAGATAATCTTCGGACTCGGCATACGGGTAAGGAAATAGATATGGCAACCTACGGAAAATTCATAAAGAAATTCGAACGCCAGCCCGTACATATGTGCCATAGGAAGCATGGATACGATTTTATCTCCGGCTTCCAACTCCAGCACTTCGAATGCGAATTTGGTATTTGACCACAAACTGCGATAGGGGAGCATCACTCCTTTTGAATAGCTGGTCGTTCCGGAAGTATAATTGATAACGGCCAATTCTTCGGGTTCGTCTTTATGATATGCGACGTGTTCTTTGCGGAAGTTCTTGGGATATTTCTTGCCGAACATTTCATTCAGATGTTCGCGGGCATAAGTCAGACGTTCGCTGCGTGATACCAGCAGGCTGAAATCGTTCATCATCAGGATACCTTCCAGCAATGGCATTGCCGATTCGTTCAGGTTCTCCCATACCATATCTCCTACAAAGAGTAATTTGGCTTCGGAATGGTTGACGATGTTATGTACATTGTCTGCTTTAAACTCATGGAGAATAGGTACAATGACCGCTCCATACGTCAGTGTAGCAAGGAAAGTCACTCCCCAGTGCGAACTGTTTCTTCCGCATACGGCAATCTTGTCTCCCTTGCGGATTCCACTTTCCTCAAAAATGATATGGAGTTTTTCGATTTTACGGGCTACGTCTTTATACTGTAGGGTGGCACCCTTATAATCGGTCAGGGCATCCAAGTCCCAATTATTCTTGATACTATTTTCAATGTAAGCTATAAAACTTTGTTCCATTGTTTTTTGCACATTTGGTATTAAATTGTGCAAATATAGCAATTAAATTAAGAATGAAGAATTAAGAGTGAACATTTTTTGGAAATGGGGGTAGGAGAGGGATAAATCTGTGATATGCTATGAGCTGATTCTTATATGCTATAATGATAATTAATTATGCTATAATGATAATCAGATATGCTATAATGAAAATCAATTATGCTATAAGCTAAAATAATGATGCTGATAGCATATCAACAGATTGTTTTTACTTCTTATTTCAAGTACCATTCGTACATTTTCCGTACGCCTTCCTCGATTTCGATTTTATGATGCCATCCGAGAGCATGCAGCTTTGAAGGGTCGGTCAGTTTCCGCATAGTGCCGTCCGGTTTGCTGCTGTCGAAAGTCAGTTTGCCTTGATAACCTACGGTTTCTACGATACGTTCCGCAAGCTGGCGGATGGTGATTTCCTTACCAGTTCCGATATTGATGTGGCAGTTACGGATGTCCTTGTCACCTTCTTTGTAGGTATCCTTGAAGTCTACATGCTCCATGACGAATACACTGGCGTCTGCCATTTCTTCGCTCCAAAGGAATTCACGAAGCGGAGTACCTGTACCCCAAAGAGTCACTTCCGTGTCGCTGATACCATATTTTTTCAGGACAGAGAGGATTTCTTCTTTTGGACTGTCCCCATTGACACCTTCTACCGGACGCAGATTCATATCCTTGCGTACAGCTTCCCAGTCGCCCTCTTTCAGACAGTGAGCCAGATGAATCTTGCGAATCATGGCAGGCAATACATGGCTGCGTTCCAAATCGAAATTATCATTCGGGCCATAAAGATTGGTCGGCATCACAGCGATATAGTTTGTACCATATTGCAGGTTGAAGCTCTCGCACATCTTTAATCCGGCAATTTTAGAAATCGCATACGGTTCGTTGGTATATTCCAGCGGAGAAGTGAGCAGCACATCTTCTTTCATGGGCTGTTCGGCATCACGCGGGTAAATACACGTACTACCCAGGAAAAGCAGCTTCTTCACATTGTGACGGAAACTTTCTCCAATCACGTTCTGCTGAATTTGCAGGTTCTTGTAGATAAAGTCGGCACGGTAGATGCTGTTTGCCATGATGCCGCCTACAAAAGCGGCGGCAAGAAATACATATTCTGGCTTTTCTTCATCAAAGAATTTGCGAACAGCTACACCATCCAGTAAGTCCAACTCCTTGTGGGAGCGGCCTACCAGATTGGTATATCCTTTATCCTGCAAATTTTTCCAGATAGCAGAGCCTACGAGTCCGCGGTGTCCTGCTACGTATATCTTTGCATTCTTTTCCATATTCAAAGATTGATTTGATTAGTGTTTGTTGGCAATCATGCGTTTCACCTTCTCCATATCGTGGCGGACCATGATACTTACCAGTTCTTCGAATGAAGTCTTGCACGGATTCCATCCCAGCAAAGTTTTTGCTTTTGTCGGGTCACCCAGCAACTGTTCCACTTCCGACGGACGGAAATATTTGGGGTCAACTTCTACCAAAGTCTTTCCGGTAGCTACGTCGATACCCTTTTCATTTACGCCTTCACCTTCCCAACGAAGTTCGATTCCCGCTTCTTTGAAAGCCAGTGCCGCAAATTCGCGTACAGTGTGCATTTCTCCCGTAGCAATCACGAAATCTTCGGGAACGTCATGTTGCAGAATCAGCCACATACATTCCACGTAATCCTTGGCATATCCCCAGTCGCGGCGTGCGTCCAGATTACCTAAATACAGCTTGTCCTGTTCGCCCTGCGCGATACGTGCGGCAGCCAGAGAAATCTTGCGGGTAACGAAAGTTTCACCGCGGCGTTCGCTCTCATGATTGAACAAGATACCGTTTACGGCAAACATTCCGTAACTTTCACGGTAATTCTTAGTAATCCAGAAACCATATTGTTTGGCTACCCCGTACGGAGAGCGGGGATAGAACGGAGTTGTCTCTTTTTGTGGAACTTCCTGCACCTTTCCGAACAATTCGGAAGTAGAAGCCTGGTAGATGCGGGTTTTCTTTTCCAGTCCCAGGATGCGTACAGCTTCGAGCATACGCAGTGTGCCGACAGCATCCGCTTCGGCAGTGTACTCGGGTACGTCGAACGAAACCTTTACGTGGCTTTGTGCAGCCAGATTGTAGATTTCATCCGGTTGCACCTGTTGGATAATACGGATTAACGAACTGGAATCTGTCATATCCCCATAATGCAGATTGATAGTACGTTTCTGTTTCATGTCGCGCACCCACTCGTCAAAATACAAATGTTCAATACGTCCTGTATTGAACGAAGAAGAACGACGGAGTATACCGTGTACTTCGTAACCTTTTTGCAATAGAAATTCGGCAAGATAAGAACCATCCTGCCCGGTGATGCCTGAAATTAGGGCTTTTTTCATACGCTATGTATTTAATAATTGAAAATGTGGCTGCAAATGTCGGCATTTTTTGCTGTATATGCAAACCACTTTCCATTTATTTTTCAGCACAGTCGTTCAGCACGGTTTTTCCCCATCATTTTGTCGATAATCAGCGCGATAGCTCCATCGCCGGTAACGTTGCAGGCTGTTCCGAAACTATCCATCGCAATGTAAAGAGCAATCATCAAAGCCTGAGCCGATTCATCGAAGCCGAGCATGGATTGCAGGATTCCCAAAGCAGCCATGATAGCCCCGCCCGGAACGCCCGGTGCGGCCACCATCGTGATTCCCAGCATAAAGATAAAACCGGCAAAGAGAGGGAAGTCGAACGGCATTCCCTGCATCATCATCAACGCCAGCGCGCAAGCTACGATTTTCAGCGTACTGCCCGACAGATGAATCGTGGCACACAGCGGAATCACGAATCCTGCAATATCTGCCGAAACTCCGTTTTTCTTCGTCTGTTCCAGCGTTACGGGAATGGTAGCTGCCGAGGATTGCGTACCCAACGCCGTGAAATAAGCCGGCATCATCTTGCCGAGCAATTTAAACGGATTCTTGCGCACAAACAGCGCCGCAATGGAATATTGGAAGACCAACAGGAATATATGCAAGATAAAGATTACCCCGATGATTTTGATAAATACCATCAGGATAGAATATACTTGTCCCGAATGTGTCATATTCAGGAAAATGCCGAAGATGTAAAGCGGCAATAAAGGCAGAATCACCGTACTAATCATGCGGACGATAATCTCCTGAAAATCCCGTGCCACATTCTTCAATGCATCGCTGTTCAGCGAAGCTAGCCCCAACCCGAGCGTGAAAGCGAGAATCAAAGCCGTCATCACATTCATCAACGGGGGGATGGATACGGAGAAGTAGGGGAGAATCCCTTGTGCCTCGCTCACCTCTTCGAGTGGCACACCCGGTTCGATAAGCGACGGAAATATCGTGACCCCGGTAAAATAGGAGAGGAAACCCGAAAACAGAGTAGCCCCGTAAGCAATCAGAGCAGTGATGAGCAGCATCTTTCCCGCGCCTTTGCCAATGTCGGCAATAGCCACAGTGACCAGTCCGAGGATAATCAACGGAATGGAGAAATTCAGAAATTCACTGAAAATGCCGTTGAAAGTGACGAATATCCGTACCAGCGGAGCTGGGAAAAAGGTGCCGATGGCAATGCCTAGAATGATAGCGATAACAATACGGGCTAATAAACCGATTCTGATTTTCTTCATTTCTGTTTCTATTTGTTGCCCACAAAAATAATATTTTAATCTAAATATATCGAACAAATGTTCATTTCAATTGTTACTATGGTAAACATTATTACAAAATATACAAGTTATGACAAATCAGAATAAAACAGATATCGGACTTATCGGCTTGGCTGTGATGGGCGAGAATCTTGCTTTAAACATGGAGAGTAAGGGATGGCATGTATCGGTTTATAACCGTACCGTCCCCGGAGTGGAAGAAGGAGTAGTAGACCGCTTTATGAACGGCCGGGCAAAAGGTAAAAATATCGAAGGATTCACAGATATAAAAGCTTTTGTAGATTCAATAGCTACCCCCCGGAAAATAATGATGATGGTTCGTGCCGGAAGTCCGGTAGACGAACTGATGGAGCAGCTTTTCCCGTTGCTCTCACCCGGTGATATTCTTATCGACGGTGGTAATTCCAATTACGAAGATACCAACCGCCGTGTCGAGCTTGCCGAATCGAAAGGTTTTCTTTTCGTCGGCAGTGGCGTGTCCGGTGGTGAAGAAGGGGCTTTGAACGGTGCTTCCATCATGCCCGGCGGTTCGGAACAAGCATGGCCGGAAGTGAAACCGATTCTTCAAAGCATTGCGGCAAAAGCACCGGACGGTACTCCTTGCTGCCAATGGGTAGGCCCGGCAGGTTCCGGTCACTTCGTGAAGATGATTCACAACGGTATCGAATATGGCGACATGCAACTGATTGCCGAAGCCTATTGGGTAATGAAGAAACTGCTCGATTTGAATAATGAGGAAATGGCAGATGTCTTTGCCCGTTGGAACGAAGGCAAACTTCGCAGTTACCTTATCGAAATTACTGCCAACATCTTACGTCATAAAGACAAAGCCGGCGGTTATCTCATTGATAAGATTCTGGACGCTGCCGGACAGAAAGGAACGGGCAAATGGTCGGTCATCAACGCCATGGAACTCGGCATGCCGTTAGGACTGATTGCCACGGCCGTGTTCGAACGCAGCCTCTCCGCCCAGAAAGATTTGCGCCGCCTGGCTTCCAAACAATTCCAATGCCAACATACACAACCTATATATAATAAGGTGGAACTCGTCAAGGACATATTCTCCGCCCTTTATGCTTCCAAGCTCGTCTCTTATGCCCAGGGATTCGCCGTGTTGCAACGCGCTTCCGACGCTTTCGCTTGGCATCTCGACCTGGCTTCCATCGCCCGTATGTGGCGTGGTGGATGCATCATCCGCAGTATATTCCTGAACGACATTGCCGCCGCCTTCGAAGCCACCGACAAGCCTAAACACTTGTTGTTGGCTCCTTATTTCAAGGAAGAGATGAAGACGTTGCTCCCCGGTTGGAAGAGCCTCGTGGCCGAAGCTATGAAAGAAGAACTTCCCGTTCCCGCTTTCTCTTCTGCCTTGAACTACTTCTATTCGCTCACTTCCGCCGACTTGCCCGCCAACCTCGTACAGGCACAGCGTGACTACTTCGGCGCGCATACTTTCGAACGTAAAGACGAGTTGCGCGGACAGTTCTTCCACGAAAACTGGACGGGACACGGTGGCGACACGAAGTCGGGTACGTACAACGTCTGACAGGATATGATGAGTAACAAGATTGTTTTATAAGTAAGAAATAAAAAAACGACAATGGATAAATTTGCAATGATTATTTTCGGTGCGTCCGGCGACCTTACCAAGCGTAAGTTGATGCCTGCCCTCTATTCCCTCTTCCGTGAAAAGCGGTTGACCGGAGATTATAGTATCGTGGGTATCGGGCGTACAATCTACTCTGACGAGGACTACCGCTCATATATATTAGGTGAACTTCAGACTTTTGTGAAGTCCGAAGAACAGGACGCGGCACTGATGGATGCCTTTATTTCCCATTTGTATTACCTGCCGATGGACCCGGCAAAAGAAGAAGGCTACCCGACACTCCGCCAACGACTGGTAGAGTTGACCAACGAGGTAGACCCTGACAACCTGCTGTTCTATCTTGCCACTCCACCGTCACTTTACGGTGTAGTGCCTTTGCATCTGAAAGCAGCCGGACTGAATACTCCCCATTCGCGTATCATTGTAGAGAAGCCTTTCGGCTACGACCTCGAATCGGCACGTGAACTGAACAAAATCTATGCTTCGGTCTTCAACGAACAGCAGATTTACCGTATCGACCATTTCCTTGGTAAAGAGACTGCCCAGAATGTACTGGCTTTCCGTTTTGCCAACGGCATCTTCGAACCGCTCTGGAACCGGAACTATATCGACTACGTGGAAATCACCGCCGTCGAAAATCTCGGTATCGAGCAGCGCGGCGGATTCTACGAAACGGCGGGTGCCTTGCGTGATATGGTGCAGAACCATCTTATCCAGCTTGTAGCCCTCACGGCTATGGAACCGCCTGCTGTCTTCAACGCTGATAACTTCCGTAATGAGGTCGTGAAAGTCTACGAATCTCTTACCCCCTTGAATGAAGAAGACCTGAATGAACATATCGTTCGCGGACAATATACGTCTTCCGGCAACAAAAAAGGATACCGTGAAGAGAAAGGCGTATCGCCCGACTCGCGCACGGAGACTTATATTGCCATGAAACTGGGCATCAGCAACTGGCGTTGGAGCGGTGTTCCGTTCTATATCCGCACAGGCAAACAGATGCCGACAAAAGTGACCGAAATCGTTGTTCATTTCCGCGAAACACCTCATCAGATGTTTCATTGTGCCGGTGGCAACTGTCCACGGGCAAATAAATTGATTCTTCGTTTGCAGCCAAACGAAGGAATAGTTCTCAAGATCGGAATGAAAGTCCCCGGTGCCGGCTTCGAAGTCCGCCAGGTGACGATGGACTTCAGTTATACCCAGTTGGGTGGAGTGCCGAGCGGCGACGCTTATGCACGTCTGATAGACGACTGTATCCAGGGCGACCCGACCTTATTTACTCGAAGCGATGCAGTGGAAGCCTCATGGAAATTCTTCGACCCGGTACTCCGTTACTGGACAGAGAATCCTGACGCACCTCTTTACGGCTATCCCGCAGGTACGTGGGGGCCTTTGGAAAGTGAAGCTATGATGCACGAACATGGAGCTGACTGGACTAACCCTTGTAAGAATTTGACAAACACAGATCAATATTGTGAATTATGAAACTAGAAATTTTTCCTTCGTCCATAGAGACGTCTCGTGAGTTGATACTCCGTCTGGTGGAGATTATGAAAGAGGAACCTGACAAGGTGTTCAATATAGCGGTGAGCGGTGGAAGCACCCCCGCCCTGATGTTTGATTTATGGGCGAACGAGTATATGGATATTACTCCCTGGCATCGTATGAATGTTTATTGGGTGGACGAGCGTTGTGTGCCGCCCGATGATTCGGACAGCAATTACGGGATGATGCGTAATCTTCTATTAGGGTTGGCTCCTATCCCTTACGAAAATGTCTACCGTATTCGTGGCGAAGCGAAACCGGTGAAAGAAGCTGTCCGCTATTCGGAATTAGTGAAACAGCAGGTGCCGCTCAAGCAGGGCTGGCCGGAATTTGACATTATATTGCTGGGTGCGGGTGACGACGGACATACCTCTTCCATTTTCCCCGGACAAGAGAGTCTGTTGACTTCCGATTCCATCTATGTAGTCAGCAGCCATCCCCGCAACGGGCAGAAACGTATTGCGATGACCGGCTATCCGATTCTGAATGCCCGCCATGTCATTTTCCTGATAACGGGGAAAAGTAAGGCGGATGTAGTGGAAGAAATCTGTAATTCCGGCGATACGGGTCCGGCGGCTTACATTGCCCACCACGCACAGAATGTAGAACTGTTTATGGATAAAGGAGCTGCTTTGTATATCGACGGTCAGGATAAATGAACTGAAATAGAAAAAGACCAGAGGAGAGTTACACTTTCGTAATCTCCTCTACTATATAATTATCATTCACTTTTCTGCAAGTACATACAAAATATTCAGGATGTTGCAAAGCACCTTGTAAAGTATCAGGAAGAATGATCTCTTTCGTACGACGGTCTACCGCAACCATTGCATACAATATTCCTTCACTTTCGCATAGCTCGACCAATGCGCTTTTCAACTCTTCTACAGCATATTCCATTTGTGTGAGATTTTTGTCGCTGCAAAGTTATGGAAAATATGTATATTTTGTGCAACAATATTCTCGTAATATATAAAAATAACCTCTTGGTTACTTCAAATGAAGGGCTTCGGCTAAGTGTAGCCGGGGCTTTTTCGGAAAAATCTGCCTATCGACAGAAAAAAAACATTTAACGGTAAAATTCCGTGTTCCGTCTATCGCTTTTGTTGCTGATATAATATGTACGTACCTTCGTTACCAGTAAATCAATAGAAATATGAATATGGTAAATGTAAGAAGATTGACAGTGATGGCATTTCTTGGTGCAGGTATGCTTTCGGGCATATCTGCTCAGGAATCTCCGCTGCAAGCCGATATGCTGAACGAAGCAAAGCTCCCTGCCCGGTGGGATTTGCAATCGTGCATCGACTATGCCTTGGAACAGAATATTACTATTCGCAAAAACCGTGTGGCTGCGGAAAGTACACAGATTGACGTAAAGACAGCTAAAGCCGCCTTGTTTCCCAGCCTTTCATTCTCTACCAGTCAGCAAGTGGTGAATCGTCCGTATCAGGAGACGAGCAGCCGGGTGAGCGGTAGCGAGATAATCAGTAGCAACAGCAAAACCAGTTATAACGGTAATTATGGTCTGAATGCTTCGTGGACATTGTATAATGGCAGCAAACGCCTGAAGACTATCAAGCAGGAGCAACTGAACAATCAGGTAGCCGAACTTGACGTGGCAACTTCCGAGAATGATATCCGGGAATCCATTGCTCAGGTTTACATTCAGATTCTTTATGCAGCCGAGTCTGTCAGAGTAAACGAGAATACGTTGCAGGTTTCCATTGCGCAGCGTGACCGCGGGCAGCAGTTGCTGGATGCAGGAAGTATAGCCAAAAGTGACTTTGCGCAACTGGAAGCTCAGGTCAGCACCGATCGTTATCAACTTGTCACAGCGCAAGCCACCTTGCAAGATTACAAATTACAACTGAAACAACTGCTCGAACTGGACGGGGAGAATGAAATGGACGTCTATCTCCCCGCTTTGTCCGACGATAATGTGCTTGCCCCGTTGCCCGCTAAAAGGGACGTGTATGTAAGCGCCCTCGCTCTTCGTCCTGAGATTGAAGCAAGCAAACTCAATGTGGAAGCTTCCGAATTGGGGATTGACATTGCAAAATCCGGTTATTTCCCTACTATCAGCCTTAGTGCGGGTATCGGGACGAATCATACGAGCGGCAGCGATTTCACTTTCGGCGAGCAGGTGAAGAATGGGTGGAACAATTCTATCGGTTTGTCCGTCAGTGTGCCTATCTTCAATAACCGCCAGACGAAGAGCGCCATACAGAAGGCTAAGTTGCAGCGCGAAACGAGTATGCTGTCGTTGCTTGACGAGCAGAAGGCTTTGTACAAGACGATTGAAGGTCTTTGGCTGGATGCCAGCAGTGCACAGCAGCGTTATGCGGCAGCCAACGAGAAGCTGAGAAGTACACAAATCAGCTACGACCTGATCAGCGAACAATTCAACTTGGGAATGAAGAATACCGTGGAACTTCTTACCGAAAAGAATAACCTGCTGCAAGCTCAGCAAGAACAACTTCAGGCTAAATATATGGTAATACTGAACACTCAGTTGCTGAAGTTCTATCAGGGGGATAAATTAGCATTATAATAAATAAGTAAAAGCATAATAAACGGATGAAAACGAAAAAGATTATCTTAATCGCCGTGGCAGTCGTTGTGGTGGCAGGTGCGGGAATATGGTTCTTCGCAGGTGCGCCCGCCAAACACAAAGTCACGTACGCCACTGTCGCTGTCGGCAAAGGCGATATTTCAAATTCGGTGACTGCTACCGGAACAATCGAACCGGTGACGGAAGTAGAAGTCGGTACGCAGGTATCAGGTATCATCGACAAGATTTACGTAGACTATAATTCGACAGTCACCAAAGGACAGTTGATTGCAGAAATGGATCGTGTTACTTTACAAAGCGAACTGGCTTCCCAACAGGCAACTTATGACGGGGCTAAAGCCGAATATGAATATCAGAAGAAGAATTACGAGCGCAGCAAAGGACTGCATGAGAAATCTCTGATTAGCGATACGGATTTCGAGCTGGCTCTTTATAATTATCAGAAGGCGAAGAGTAGTTATGACAGCAGTAAGGCGTCTCTTGCAAAAGCGGAACGCAACTTGTCTTATGCAACGATTACTTCACCGATTGACGGTGTCGTTATCAGCCGTGATGTGGAAGCCGGACAGACGGTTGCTTCCGGATTCGAAACCCCGACACTTTTCACCATTGCCGCGGATTTAACTCAAATGCAAGTGGTGGCCGATGTGGATGAGGCTGATATAGGTGGGGTGGAAGAAGGCCAGCGTGCCAGCTTTACGGTAGATGCTTATCCGAATGATACTTTTGAAGGTGTAGTGACACAGATTCGCTTGGGGGACGCAAGCAGTACGAGCAGCACAAGCAGCAGTACAAGTACCGTGGTGACTTACGAAGTGGTAATCTCGGCGCCTAATCCCGACCTGAAACTGAAACCGCGCCTGACGGCCAACGTCACGATTTATATTCTTGATAAGAAAAATGTATTGTCTGTTCCGAACAAGGCTTTGCGTTTCGTTCCGGAGAAACCTCTCATCGGTGCTAATGACATCGTGAAAGATTGCGAGGGTGAACATAAACTCTGGACACGTGAAGGGACGACATTCACAGCTCATCCGGTAGAAATCGGAATCAGCAACGGCATATCTACGGAAATTGTCAGCGGCATCACCGAAGGGACGAGGGTTGTGTCCGAAGCTATCATAGGCGCGATGCCGGGCGAAAATGTCGGAGCCGCTCCCAATAAAGAGAGTGGGGGAGAAAGAAGCCCGTTCATGCCGAGCCGTCCGGGAGACAATAAAAAGAGGAACAACAAGTGACAATCATGAAGAGAGTAATTGAAATACAGAATATCAAACGGGACTTTCAGGTGGGGGACGAAACCGTTCATGCGTTGCGGGGCGTTTCGTTTACTATCAATGAAGGGGAGTTTGTCACCATCATGGGTACTTCCGGTTCGGGAAAGTCCACGCTCCTTAATATATTGGGCTGTCTGGACACCCCGACAAGCGGAGAGTATCTGCTCGATGATATTCCCGTCCGCACGATGAGCAAACCTCAACGTGCGGTGTTGAGGAATCGTAAGATCGGGTTCGTGTTCCAAAGTTACAATCTGCTGCCCAAAACGACCGCTGTGGAGAATGTCGAACTGCCGCTTATGTACAACTCGTCCGTGAGTGCTTCCGAACGTCGCCGCCGTGCTATCGAATCTTTGCAGGCTGTGGGGTTGGGCGACCGTCTGGAACACAAATCCAATCAGATGTCCGGAGGACAGATGCAGCGCGTTGCCATCGCACGCGCACTGGTAAACAATCCTGCCGTGATTCTCGCGGACGAAGCAACCGGAAACCTCGACACCCGTACCTCTTTCGAGATACTTGTCCTGTTTCAGAAACTGCATAAGGAAGGACGTACGCTCATCTTTGTGACACATAATCCCGAAATCGCGCAATATAGCAGCCGGAATATCCGACTGCGCGATGGTCATGTCATAGAGGACACTGTCAACTCAAATATTCTGTCCGCTGCCGAAGCACTGGCTGCATTGCCGAAGAATGACGAGGATTAAACAGTGATTAGCGGGATAGTGATTAGTGATAAATTCATTGCTGTTCATTATCGCGCTAATCAGTAAATTATTAATTACTAATAACATGAATGGAACTAATTTATTCAAGATAGCTCTCCGGGCGTTGGCGAACAATAAGCTGCGTGCTTTTCTCACCATGCTTGGTATCATTATCGGTGTTGCTTCCGTTATCACGATGCTTGCTATCGGGCAGGGTTCGAAGAAAAGCATCCAGCAGCAAATCTCCGAAATGGGCTCGAACATGATTATGATTCATCCGGGAGCCGATATGCGTGGCGGTGTCCGGCAAGATCCGTCTGCTATGCAGACCTTGAAACTTGCCGATTACGAAGCCTTGCGCGATGAGACAAGTTTCTTGTCTGCCATCAGTCCCAATGTTTCTTCATCGGGACAGCTTATTGCCGGCAACAATAACTATCCGGCATCCGTGAATGGTGTAGGAACGGAATATCTCGATATCCGCCAGTTGACGGTTGAGAATGGGGAGATGTTTACGGAAGCTGATATCCAAAGCTCCGCAAAAGTATGTGTGATAGGAAAGACGATAGTGGACAATCTTTTCCCGGACGGAAGTGATCCGGTAGGCAAGATTATCCGTTTCAGCAAGATACCCTTCCGGGTGGTAGGCGTGCTCAAGGCCAAGGGGTACAACTCTATGGGACAAGACCAGGATGCCGTAGTGCTTGCCCCTTATACCACTGTCATGAAACGTCTGCTCGCCGTAACGTATCTGCAAGGTGTGTTTGCTTCTGCCCTCACCGAAGATATGACGGAATATGCTACGGATGAAATCAGTACGATTCTCCGCCGTAATCATAAACTGAAAGCATCGGACAATGATGATTTCACTATCCGTACACAACAGGAACTGAGTACGATGCTCAACTCTACTACCGATTTGATGACAACTTTGCTCGCTTGCATCGCAGGAATCTCATTGGTGGTGGGCGGCATTGGAATTATGAATATCATGTATGTATCCGTAACGGAACGTACACGCGAGATTGGTCTGCGTATGTCCGTCGGTGCACGGGGTGTTGATATTCTGAGCCAGTTTCTTATTGAAGCCATCATGATTAGTATCACGGGTGGTATCATCGGAGTGATTATAGGCTGCGGAGCCAGTTGGGTCGTTAAAAGTGCGGCACATTGGCCTATCTATATCCAACCGTGGAGTGTATTCCTTTCTTTTGCGGTATGTACCGTCACCGGAGTCTTCTTCGGATGGTATCCTGCCAAAAAAGCAGCAGATTTAGACCCGATAGAGGCTATCAGATACGAATAAAAAGCTATCTTTGTCTCCATGAAACAAACCTTTACATCCGCACGTCGTCCCCTGGAAATACTGATACATATTATCAGTTGGGGGATTATGTTCGGTTTCCCGTTCTTTTTCGTTGAGCGTGGGAACGGGAACATCAACTGGATGGCTTATATACGTCATCTTGCCGTACCGCTTTCGTTTATGATTGTGTTCTACGTCAACTATTTCTTTTTGGTTCCCCGCTATCTTTTCCAGAGTCAGTCCAAAAGATATGTCATCTATAACATCATCTTTTTATGTATCATCGGAGTCTTGCTTCACTTTTGGCAGAACCTGACGTTCGATCCTTCGTTTACGCCCAAACACAAACGGCCGGGTATGCCGCCGGGATGGTTGTTCTTCCTCAGGGATATGCTGAGCCTGGTCTTCACCATCGGGCTGAGTGCCGCCATCCGTATGAGTGCGCGATGGGCTCAGAACGAAGCCGCCCGTAAGGAAGCGGAACGGAATCGTGCGGAAGCCGAGCTGAAGAATCTGCGTAACCAACTGAATCCGCACTTTCTGCTGAATACTCTGAATAATATTTATGCTTTGATTGCATTTGATTCGGACAAGGCGCAGGAAGCGGTGCAGGAGTTGAGCAAACTTCTTCGATACGTATTGTATGATAATCAGCAGATGTACGTCCCTTTCTGTAAGGAAGTGGATTTTATCCGCAATTATATTGAGTTGATGCGTATCCGCCTGTCCGCCAATGTGCAGATGACTACCCGGTTCGACATTCAGCCGGATAGTCAGACGCTTATTGCTCCGCTTATCTTTATTTCGTTGATAGAGAATGCTTTCAAGCATGGCATTTCTCCTACCGAACCGAGTTTTATCAGTATTCATCTTTCGGAGAATGACAAGGAAGTGGTTTGCGAAATCCGCAACAGCAATCATCCTAAGACAGTGGAGGATAAGAGTGGTTCGGGTGTGGGGTTGGAGCAGGTGAGCCGGCGGCTGGAGATTCTTTATCCCGGGGCTTACACTTGGTCGAAAGGCAGCTCAAGGGATGGTTCTGTCTATGAATCGAGATTGAGTATTAGAATCAGGGAATAGGTGGAAAGCGTTAAGTATAAAACATTAGATATAGAATAGTTATGGTGTTACGTTGTGCAATAGTTGATGATGAGCCTTTGGCTCTCAGCCTGTTAGAGAGTTACGTGAATAAGACTCCGTTCCTGCAACTCGTGGGAAAGTATTCCAGCGCGGTTCAGGCGATGAAAGAGTTGCCGGACGAAGAGGTCGACCTTCTGTTTTTGGACATTCAGATGCCGGAGCTTAACGGACTGGAGTTCTCGAAGATGGTAGATTCCCGCACCCGCATCGTATTTACCACTGCTTTCGGTCAGTATGCCATCGACGGTTATCGTGTCAACGCACTCGATTATCTCTTGAAGCCAATTTCCTACGTTGACTTTTTGCAAGCGGCCAATAAAGCATTGCAATGGTTCGAACTGGTGCAGAAGCCGGAGGAGATAGACAGTATTTTCGTGAAGAGTGACTATAAGCTGGTACAAATAGACTTGAAGAAAATTACATATATCGAAGGTCTGAAGGATTATATTAAAATCTATACAGAAGACGCTCCCAAACCCATCCTCTCACTTATGAGTATGAAAGCCATGGAAGAGCTTTTGCCTTCCACTCGTTTCATACGTGTACATCGTTCTTTCATTGTTCAGAAAGATAAGATACGTGTGATTGACCGCGGGCGTATTGTTTTTGACAAGACATATATTCCTATCAGTGATAGTTACAAGCAAGTTTTCCAGGCTTTTCTTGATGAAAGGAGCTAATGTTGGTTATTTTATCGGTGAAATTAAGATTTTTGTCGATAATTATTTGTCGAAACCCGTTTTATCCCTACCTTTGCAAAGAACAGAAAGGGATTGTGAAATTCCGAGAATAGAATAGTTTAGTTAAGTCTAGTTTAGTTTTTGTGTTGAACAGCTCCCTCGTCGGCGGACGAACAAGGGAGCTGTTTTTTTTATTGATAATGTGTCTTTTCGGTTGCGCGAGACAAGAAAAATGTCTTTTTATTATAAAAACACAACAAGTCCTGCAACAATCCGGGGTATTTGTTTGTTTTAATTATAAAAAATGTATATTTGTACTCATTACAAACTATAACGCTGACATATGAAGAATGCACTGCTTTCTATTTGGAAATTCTATCTGGAAGGTTTCCGTAGTATGACACTCGGTCGTACTCTGTGGGTTATTATCCTGCTGAAGTTATTCGTTATGTTCTTCATCCTCAAATTGTTCTTTTTTCCTGACTTTCTCGGCGACCATCCTACGGATGCCGACAAGGGAATTTATGTGGGCAACGAACTGATACAACGTGCCATTCCCGAGAAACCGGTTGATTTTTAACTCTTAAACTACATAAGATTATGATTGAAAGTATTGACACTTCACTTATCGATTGGTCGAGAGCCCAATTTGCGATGACAGCTATGTACCACTGGATTTTTGTTCCCCTCACACTCGGACTGGCAGTGGTGATGGGCATCATGGAGACGCTGTATTATAAAACAGGCAAAGAATTCTGGAAAAAAACTGCAATGTTCTGGATGAAGCTTTTCGGTATCAACTTCGCCATTGGTGTGGCAACCGGCTTGATTCTTGAGTTTGAGTTTGGTACGAACTGGAGCAATTATTCATGGTTTGTAGGAGATATTTTCGGTGCGCCGTTGGCTATTGAAGGGATTTTGGCATTCTTTATGGAAGCCACATTTATCGCTGTGATGTTCTTCGGTTGGGGAAAAGTCAGCAAACGTTTCCATTTGGCTTCTACCTGGCTGACGGGTTTGGGGGCAACGATTTCTGCCTGGTGGATTCTCGTTGCTAACGCATGGATGCAGCATCCGGTAGGTATGGAGTTCAATCCCGATACGGTTCGTAATGAGATGGTCGATTTTTGGGCAGTAGCCACTTCGCCTGTGGCTGTGAATAAATTCTTTCATACAGTGCTGTCCGGCTGGGTGCTTGGTGCGGTCTTTGTAGTCGGCGTTAGTTGCTGGTACTTGCTGAAGAAACGCAACCGTGAGTTTGCGCTTGCCAGCATTAAGATTGGCGCTATCTTCGGATTGGCGGCATCGTTGTTGGCTGCTTGGACGGGCGACGGTTCCGGCTATCAGATTGCGCAGACACAGCCCATGAAACTGGCTGCTGTGGAAGGCTTGTACGAAGGCGGCACGAATGTCGGACTGGTGGGAATCGGTATGCTGAATCCCGAAAAAAAGACGTATAATGATGGAAAGGAGCCGTTCCTTTTCCGTATTGAGATACCGAGTATGCTTTCTTTCCTTGCCGAACGTGATGTGAATGGTTACGTTCCGGGCATTGCAAATATCATCGAGGGCGGTTATGAGATGAAAGACGGAACGAAAGCTCTTTCGGCTGCCGAAAAGATAGAACGGGGAAAGACGGCTATCGGTGCTTTGGCTGCCTATCGTGCGGCAAAGAGTGCAGGACACGAAGAAGACGCGCAAGTAGCTTACAAAGTATTACAAGAAAACATCCCTTATTTCGGCTACGGATATATTAAGGATGTGAACCAGTTGGTTCCGAATGTCCCTCTGAACTTCTACGCATTCCGTGTTATGGTAATTCTGGGCGGATATTTCATTCTATTCTTTATCGTAGTCCTTTTCTTCGTTTATAAGAAGGATTTAAGCAAAATGCGCTGGATGCATTGGATTGCCTTGCTGACTATTCCTTTGGGTTATATTGCCGGACAGGCCGGATGGGTGGTTGCCGAATGTGGCCGTCAGCCGTGGGCTATCCGTGATATGCTGCCTACATCGGCTGCTATCTCCAAACTGGATGTGGGGGCTGTGCAGACCACTTTCTTTATCTTCCTGCTCTTGTTCACAGTAATGCTCATTGCAGGTGCCGGAATTATGGTAAAGGCCATCAGGAAAGGACCGGAAACGGGTGATAATATTAATATTAACCATTAATCGTAAAGACTATGTATATATTTCTACAACAATATTGGTGGCTTGTCGTTTCCTTGCTGGGAGCTATCCTTGTGTTTTTATTGTTTGTGCAAGGCGGTAATTCATTGCTGTTCTGTCTCGGTAAGACGGAAGAACAGCGTAAGATGATGGTGAACTCTACGGGACGTAAATGGGAGTTTACATTTACTACGCTGGTCACTTTCGGTGGTGCTTTCTTTGCTTCTTTTCCGTTATTTTATAGTACTAGCTTCGGCGGTGCTTATTGGCTGTGGATGATTATTCTTTTCAGCTTTGTGTTGCAGGCTGTCAGTTATGAGTTTCAGAGTAAAGCGGGAAATCTGTTGGGTAAAAAGACATATCAGACTTTTCTGGTGATAAATGGGGTAGTAGGGCCGTTGTTGCTTGGTGGAGCGGTGGCTACATTCTTCACTGGTTCTGATTTTTATATCAATAAGGCAAATATGACAGATACCATTATGCCCGTCATCAGCCATTGGGGGAACGGTTGGCACGGATTGGATGCGCTGACTGATATCTGGAATGTGATTTTAGGATTGGCTGTTTTCTTCCTTGCCCGTGTGTTGGGAGCGCTTTACTTTATTAATAATATAGCAGATAAGGAACTGACCGGAAAATGTCGCCATGCTGTACGGAATAATACAATTCTGTTCCTTGTGTTTTTCCTGTCATTCGTCATTCGTACATTGGTCTCTGACGGTTTTGCAGTGAATCCGGATACGCAGGAGATTTATATGCAGCCTTTCAAATACTTTACTAACTTTATCGAAATGCCGGTAGTTCTTATCCTGTTCCTTATAGGGGTTGTATTAGTTCTTTTCGGTATCGGCAAGACATTGCTCAAAAAGACCTTCGATAAAGGTATTTGGTTTACGGGAATCGGTACGGTGCTGACTGTCTTGTCTTTATTGTTGGTGGCAGGATATAATAACACTGCTTATTACCCGTCTTATACAGATTTGCAAAGTTCATTGACTTTAGCCAATAGCTGCTCTAGTGAGTTTACTTTGAAGACAATGGCTTACGTTTCCATTCTCGTTCCGTTTGTGATTGCTTATATTTTCTACGCTTGGCGCAGCATCGACCGTCACAAGATTACGGAGAAAGAGATGGATGAAGGCGGTCATTCATATTAAGAAGAGTCTGATAAACAGGAGATAATAGAAATAAACGAAGGGTGTCAAAAGGAATATAGTTTTACCTTTTTGACACCCTTCTGCTTTATAGCCGGTTTCCGTACTTTCTTACTTGTTTACTACATTTTCCGGTGTTCCGGCGATATATGCCTGTATGTTGCTGATTGCGATATTCATCAGGCGTTCGCGAGCTTCCAGCGTAGCCCATGCGATATGCGGAGTGATATAGCAGTTCTTTGCTGTCAGCAATGGATTGTCAGCGTGAGGGGGCTCGGTAGAAAGAACATCTACTCCTGCTGCATAAATCTTGCCACTATTAAGTGCATCCGCCAAGTCATGTTCATTAACTAGCGGACCACGGCCGGTATTGATTAAAATAGCTGTCGGCTTCATCATCGCAAGACGACGGGCATTCACCATCTCACGTGTGTCGGGGGTAAGCGGGCAGTGCAGGCTGATAATATCACACTTGCTGAATAGCTGGTCTAAATCCATTTTCTTGATTTCCGGCGGTAACTGGAAATGTGATTTTGAAGTGAATGCATATACTTGCATACCAAAACCGATAGCAACACGTGCAGTCGTATATCCGGTATTTCCCAGTCCGACCAGACCGATTTTCTTTTCTCTCAGTTCCATCAATGGGGTATCCCAAAAACAGAAATCTTTGCTGTTTGTCCAGCGACCTTTGTGCACTTCTTCCGAGTGATGCTGTACTTGCTGGCTGATATTCAGGATGTGTGCGAATACCATCTGAGCAACAGAGGCTGTGCTGTATGAGGGGATATTAGTAACGGTGATTCCCCGCTCTTTGGCAGCGGCAGTATCAACGACATTGTATCCGGTAGCCAGTACGCCGATATATTTCAGTTCGGGCAGTGCGGCCATATGGTCTGCGTTGATGATTACTTTATTAGTCAGAAGCATTTCTGCTCCGGCTGCACGTTCTAATACTTCTTCGGGAGCAGTGCGGTCATATATCGTACATTCTCCGAGAGCTTTAATACCTTCCCAGGACAAATCTCCGGGATTGGCGGCAAAGCCGTCTAAAACTACAATCTTCATTTCAATTTTGATATTAATAATATGTTATACGTCTTTCTTTAAATAGCAGCTCAAAATAAAAAACTCCTCCTTCCGGAAGGAGGAGCAGGGAATATTATTGCTTGCATAATGGAAATTCCCATTTGAATTATCATTTTTTGAACTTGTCTCCCCACAACTGCATCATCCGTTCGGCATGCTTCTGTTCCGCCGGATTGTTTTGTGGTTGCCATATCCGTTTATCTTTCAGTTCGTCCGGGAGGAATTGCTGTTTGACGAAGTTACCTTCGTAGCTATGCGCATATTTATATTCCTGCCCGTAGCCCAGTTGCTTCATCAGTTTTGTCGGAGCATTTCGCAAATGCAAGGGGACAGGCAGATTTCCGGTTGAACGGACCAGTTCCAGCGCATCGTTAATAGCACTGTATGCTGAATTACTTTTAGGACTGGTTGCCAGATAAATTGTTGTTTCAGCCAAAGGAATCCGTCCTTCCGGCCAGCCGATTTTCATCAACGTATCGAAACAGGCGTTTGCCAGAAGCAATGCGTTCGGATTGGCCAGTCCGATATCTTCCGAAGCCGAAATGACAAGCCGGCGGGCAATGAAAGCAGGGTCTTCACCGCCTTCCACCATACGGGCGAGCCAATAGATAGCCCCGTCCGGGTCGCTTCCGCGAATAGACTTGATGAAAGCAGAGATGATGTCATAATGCATCTCTCCATCTTTATCGTATGCCAGCGGATTCTGTTGCAGCCGTTCGGTCACCATTTCATCGGTGATAACAACCGTTTCTTCCGTTTCCGATTGTACAACAAGTTCCAATATATTAAGCAGCTTGCGGGCATCTCCACCGGAGAAGCGCA
>NZ_CABUHK010000068.1 GCF_902491285.1 uncultured Bacteroides sp.
CATTTTCTCTTGTTTTAAGTATTCTTTCTATATCCATAATAACGATAATGATTTGGTTGTTGCTAATGTATTCAATAACCACACCTCATGATATATTTCCTAATCTCTATTAAATCATGACCTAATCATCATCAAAATATTCCAGTGGATTAGGTGCGAAATTATCATTTTTATCTGCTGAAATTTCTTTTTTTCATCATATCTATCTACCATTCCCCAATCGTACCTTCTACTTTATCCAACGCGTTCGGCACTAACTCGTACGCCAGTACGAATTGGTCGGGAATTCCGGGGCAGGTAATTCCGAAGTTGGCGGCAGACTGGTATCCGAGCCGGTTATAATAATTGGGGTCACCTGTGAGGAATACAGCTTCATAACCCATTTCTGTGGCTAGTCTTAACCCCTCTTTCATAAGGGCGGAGCCGACTCCGAAATCCCTGTATTCCAGTAATACGGAGAGGGGAGCTACTAACAACGCTGTATATCGTTCGCCATTACTCTGCAAAACCGGAGTCTGGGTAAGCATGATATGTCCGATAAGTTTTCCTTCGGTTTCGGCAACCAACGAAAGTTCGGGGATGAAATTCTTTCCCTTACGCAGTTTTGCGGCGAAGTCCTGTTCGTCTCCGTCTTTCACTTTAGCCGTTTCGAAGGCGGTTTTGATTAACTGATAAACTTCGTCAAGGTCTTCCTTTGTCTCTTGTCTGATTTTAAAATTCTTCATGGAATTAAAATTATTTCTACAAAGATATACTTTTCGGGGAATTAACTGAAAATATAGACAATAATTCCGGTAATTACCACATAAGCTAATGCGTACGGAATAGCTGCTTTCAGGATTTCACCCTCTTTGCCCTGCTGGTTTCCGGCGGAAGTGGCAATGGCGATGCTTTGCGGGGAGATAATCTTACCCCCCGTAGCGCCTACTGTATTTGCGGCGGAAAGCCAATCGGGGCTGACATGAATTTGTCCCGCTACACTTGCTTGCAGTTTGCCGAAAAGGATATTGGATGAGGTGTCGCTTCCGGTAATAAATGTTCCCAGGCAACCGATGACCGGTGCGAACAGCGGATATAAACTTCCGGTAGCAGTGGCGAGTGCCGTGGCAATAACGGCAATCATTCCCGAAGCGTCCATAATGGTGGATAATCCGACCAGGCAGATAACCGTGACGAAAGTCTTTTTCAACTGTTTTACCGTATTCCAAAGTACGATAAACAAGTCCTTTACTTTTGCTCCCTGTATCAATCCGCCGATGAAAGTACCCACGAAAAGCAATACTCCCGCATGAGTCAGCCATGAAATAGTGTAATTTACGGTAGAAGCATTGATAGGCAGGCTGATTCTCGTAATCCAGTTATTCTCCAATGTGTGGCGCAATCCCGGAAATAGCGGGCTTGTGAGAATAATAAGGAATAGAATAAGCAGGTAAATGCTCCATGCATTCAGAATATCTTTCGTCTTCAACGAACTTTTCCGTGCCTTTTCTTCTTTGGATGCAGTCAGTTTGCCATAGAGAACGATGACGATGATAGACAGGATACTTCCGATGATAGCCGGAGATTCCGCTCCCATATATCTGGCAGCGAGGTATTGGCTGGCTAAAGAAACACTGCCTACCAATAAAGCCAGAAACAGATTCTTGGGGAGTGATTTCAATTTGGGGTCGGTAAGGAAAAGCAGTACAAGCGGAATAAGGAACATGAGGACTGATAATTGCAGTACGACATTGGTACTAAGATTCAGAACATCCAAGTTTGTCTCCTTTGCCAGTACGAGCACCGGAGTTCCGATAGCTCCGAAAGCGGTAGCCACGCTATTTGCTATCAGGCTGACGGTAGCCGAGAATATCGGCTTGAACCCCAAAGTGATAAGAATAGCTGCCGGAATGGCAACTGCCGTCCCGAATCCTGCCATCGCTTCCAGTAATCCGCCGAATCCCCAAGTCAATAGCAATACCTGAATACTCTTATCGGTGGAAATGGAAGCGAACTGCTGCTTTATAATCTCCATTTTTTCTGTTTTCAGCAATACGTTGTAGCTGAAAATAGCCATTAGTATAATGATTAAAATAGGGGAGACAGCTTTTAACGCTCCGTATAGAAAGGAATAAAACAGATTGTCCACAGAAAAGGTGAAGCCGAAAAGTGCAATCAGCATGGTTACCACTAAGGAAATGATACTACTTTTGTCGCCCGGCATTTTGAAGAATGCCATTAATATGATTAATAATAGTACCGGAATGATAGCAAGAATCAAGGTCATAATAGTCTGGTTTTAAAAAGTAAGACGTTCATTTGTTATGAGTATAACAAACAAACGTCTCACTTGGGTCGATGCGGCAAATAGATTTTTTCTATTTATTTCATCTTACATTTTACTATTTCATCTTCACACTTAATATTTGCTGCAACTGTTTCAGGTTCGCTTGAGCTGCTTCGTTACCTAATCGGGCAGCTTGCTCGAAGGCTGCCATAGCCCGGCTGATGTCTCCGTTCAGGAAATTGTAGACTCCGGTATTGTTTATAAATTCGGCGGTCGTATGGTCTGCTTTTTCCATATATTTCACTGCTCTGTCCAAGTCTTTCTGTGACAGGGCGACTGCTCCTGCATTCAGGTTGGCTACTGCATCCGCAGGATACATACGTACGGCGATGTCGAATACATTGACGAAGTCCTTGCTGCCTTTCGGATAACTGTTGGCTACCTGATACATTTCATTCAAGCTCAGATATTTCGGATTTTCTATAATGATGACGCGTCCTTGTTCCACATCGAAATTGACAACGGTATAGTCAATCTTGCAATTCACTTTGCGCAGTCCCGGATAGATTTCTTTCAGCATGGTACGATAAGGGACTCCACCGCCTACGCGCATGATTTCCTGTTTCCGTTTGGCGTCGTCGGTCGTATTTCTGATAATTTTCAGGAACGTATCTTTATCCTTCATGGATGAAGATTCGAGAGCTTTCACCAGTCCGTCCCAGTTTTCGCCGCCGAAAGTCACTTTATAAAGTTTGGAAGACGCTTTTTCGTTTTTCACCAAATAGTCTTTCAGAGCTTCCGCACGCTTCTTGGACAGTTGTTCGTTGAACGCCAGCGGACCTTCGGGAGAGGCGAAACCTTCAATTCCGATACCTTTTATAGTCAGATTCTTATCATTCTGAATCTTGTCGAACATGGAATGGATATTTACCAGTTCGGCATGATTGTTCATAAAGTCGGTAAGGATGGCAAACTTGTTGACTGGGAAATCGAGATGCGCTTCGTATTGTTCGCTACGATTCTTTACCACTTCCACCGTAGGCTGGATATAGGCTACGATGGGGGACATGGCACTCAGCCGTTTGGCTTCGGTCGATACGTCGTTGGTAATCAGCTCTTGAGCGTTCATTTCCTGATAATTACCGCATCCGCACAGGTTCTCTACAAGTTGCAGGGACGCATTCGCCATCCACGGTTTATAGGGGATGACTTGTGTATAATTGAATGTTTCCCGCTTGTTGTAAGGAACGATGATGGCAGTAGGCTCCTGTTTGGTCATAGCCAGTCCGCGGATATATGCTTTTTCACGTCTTTTTCCGTTGACGATGATTTCTTGCAGGGGGACATTATGCTGTCCGTCTGTCAATAACGGAGTGAGGCTCAGGCTTCGTGCCGAACCTATGGTAAGGTTCTTCATGTCGAAGGTCATGCCGACATAGAGGGAATTTCCCTGCTGCCACAATGATACATTGGA
Organism: uncultured Bacteroides sp.; assembly: GCF_902491285.1. Taxonomy (GTDB): domain Bacteria; phylum Bacteroidota; class Bacteroidia; order Bacteroidales; family Bacteroidaceae; genus Bacteroides. The sequence goes on from NZ_CABUHK010000068.1 coordinate 3,741, forward strand.
GAGGGTGAGTGCATCGTTCAGGAATTTCTGGGCGTGTGCCGGTAACAGGGTGGCGACGAGTGCTATAAATAGATAAATAACTTTTCTTTTCATCCTTGTGAGTTTTAGAGAGTTCGATTATTTGATGATATAAATGAAGCTGAGGCCGACTTTGGTCGGGCCGAAGTAATTGCGGTTTTTGTGACCGAGTTTTTCACATTTGTTGTTGCTGGCATATTTGTCATATTTCAGATGAGCATATCCCACACCAATCGTTGCTTCCATGCTCCAGCGCTTACTGATTAGCCATTGATAACCATAAGAGATACCGGCTCCGTAGAAGTTACCCTCATAGCGGTCGTGTCCCAGTCCGAGGAAATTCAGATTGCTGACATTCATTTCTCCGTAATGTCCGTGCAGTCCGAAGAAACTTCCGTTGAAGCGTTCGCAGAGCCAGTAGCGTAGTTCCGGTTGGACAAGCCAGTGTTTTAACTGACGGTCGTTTCCGAATTCCCACGGATTGTAATTGCCGGACACATCGAGGGTGAGTTTCTTCGCCAGTCCTACTTCGAAGCCAAGGTTGGGAGTGGTGGTTGCCCAATAGAGGGCATTGGTCTTGATTGCAAATTTGGGTAAGTAAGTTTCATTCTGCTGCACTTGAGCGCGAATACTTGTGCCGAGTGCGAGCAGGAAACAGGCTGCTAATAGAAATTTAACTGTTCTCATTTTCGTTAGGGTATAGGTTTTATTAAAATGATGAGTGCTAAACAAGCAAAGGTGGGTGATTGTTGACGCCGCCCGTAAAAAAGAGTTTTTGCCGATAAATTATGTTTAAAGACATAAACGCTAACATTTTCGGAATATCGTACGTTTATTATATAAAAGTGCCTTTGTGTAATTTAAATAAATAGAGCCTATGAAAGAGCTTATCAAGAATCTGGAAGAACTGAACAGAAAAGCAGAAAAAGGCGGTGGAGACGTCCGCATTGAAAAACAACATTCCGTGGGCAAGCTGACCGCCCGTGAACGTATCGATTTACTGTTGGAGAAAGGTTCGTTTATCGAACTGGACAAGTTGGTGACTCATCGCTGTACCGATTTCGGCATGGAGAAGCAGAAATTTGCGGGTGATGGCGTGGTGACGGGATATGGCATGATTGGCAAACGGCTAGTCTATGTCTTTGCGCAGGACTTTACAGTCTTCGGCGGCGCCCTGTCCGAGACTCATGCCAGGAAAATCTGCAAAGTGATGGACATGGCGATGCAGATGGGAGCTCCTATCATCGGTCTGAACGATTCAGGCGGTGCACGTATTCAAGAGGGAGTCCGTTCTTTGGCGGGATATGCCGAGATATTTCTCCGCAACTCGATGGCTTCGGGCGTCATCCCGCAGATTAGCGCTATTATGGGCCCTTGCGCGGGTGGCGCTGTTTATTCTCCTGCACTGACCGATTTTATCCTGATGGTGAAGAATTCGGGATATATGTTTATCACCGGCCCCGATGTCGTGAAAAGTGTGACGCAGGAAGAAGTCAGTAAAGACGACCTTGGCGGAGTAGGCGTTCATATGACCAAGTCCGGCGTGGCTCATCTTTCTGCCGAGAACGATATTGAATGTATCAACTATATCCGCGAACTGATTTCCTACCTTCCCGGAAATAATATGGAAGAACCGCCGTTTGTGGCTACCAGCGATTCGCCGACCCGATTGACGCCGGAACTCTCCAACCTTATTCCCACCAATCCGAACCAACCTTATAATATAAAGGAGATGATTGAAGCCGTAGCCGATGATAATAGCTTCTTCGAGTTGCAGTCGGAATTTGCCCCGAACATCGTCACCGGATATATCCGGCTGAACGGAAAGACAGTGGGAGTGGTCGCCAATCAGCCGTTGGTGCTGGCTGGTACGTTGGATATTAACGCTTCTGTCAAAGCAGCCCGTTTTGTCCGCTTCTGCGATGCTTTCAATATTCCTTTGCTGACGTTGGTCGATGTGCCGGGATTCATGCCGGGAGTAGACCAGGAATATGGCGGTATCATCCGTAATGGTGCGAAATTACTGTATGCTTATTGCGAGGCTACTGTGCCCAAAGTTACGGTGATTACCCGCAAGGCATACGGCGGCGCTTATGATGTAATGAGTTCCAAGCATATCCGCGGTGATGTGAACCTGGCTTTCCCGACTGCCGAGATTGCCGTTATGGGACCGGATGGTGCGGTGAATATCCTGTTCAGGAAAGAGATAGAAAAGTCACAGACACCCGACGAGAAACGGAAAGAGCTTCAGGATGATTATCGCGAGAAGTTTGCCAATCCTTATCGTGCTGCGGAGCTGGGCTATGTGGATGAAGTGATTGACCCGGTGGTAACCCGCCTGCGCCTGATTCGCAGTTTCGAGATGCTTGCCAACAAGCGGCAGTCCAATCCGCCCAAGAAACATTCTAATATTCCGCTTTAATAAATTGAGAGTGGAGAGCTGAGAATGAAGAGTGTTCATTAAAAAGAAAAAGATTATGATAAAGAAAATATTAGTAGCCAACCGGGGGGAAATAGCGATGCGTATCTTCCGTACATGCCGGGTGATGAATATCTCGACGGTGGCTGTTTATACACACGTTGACCGCGGAGCTTTGCACGTCCGCTATGCGGAAGAGGCTTATTGCATCTCCGAATCGCCCGAAGATACTTCTTATCTGAAACCGGAACTGATATTGGCTATCGCCAAAAAGACTGGGGCGGCCATTCATCCGGGATATGGTTTCCTGTCGGAAAATGCGGACTTTGCCCGTCGCTGTGAAGAGGAAGGGGTGATTTTTATCGGGCCGAGTGCGGATATTATCGCCAGAATGGGAATCAAGACGGAAGCGCGTAAGATTATGCGTGAAGCCGGACTGCCGATTGTTCCCGGAACGGAGACGCCTGTACAGGGAATTGATGAAGTGAAGAAAGTTGCCAATGAAGTAGGTTATCCCATTATGCTGAAAGCACTTGCCGGCGGCGGGGGAAAGGGGATGCGCCTGGTGCGTTCCGAAGAGGAAGCGGAAACGGCTCTCCGGCTCTCCCAGTCCGAAGCGGGGACATCGTTTGGCAATGATGCTGTCTATATCGAAAAGTATATAGAGAATCCGCACCATATCGAAGTGCAGATTATGGGCGATAAATATGGAAATGTGGTTCATTTGGGTGAACGTGAATGTTCTATTCAACGACGTAATCAGAAGGTGATTGAAGAATCTCCGTCTCCTTTTGTAAAGGAAGAGACTCGGAAGAAGATGCTGAAAGTGGCAGTGGAAGCCTGTAAGAGAATCGGTTATTATAGTGCCGGAACCCTGGAGTTTATGATGGATAAGGAGCAGAATTTCTACTTTCTTGAAATGAATACTCGTTTGCAGGTGGAACATCCGGTGACGGAAGAATGTACTGGTGTCGACTTGGTACGTGATATGATAACGGTGGCTGCGGGTAATCCTCTACCTTACAAACAGGATGATATAAAGTTTAGCGGGGCTGCTATTGAATGTCGTATTTATGCGGAGGATCCGGAGAATAACTTTATGCCTTCTCCCGGTGTGATTACGGTTCGTGAAGCTCCCGAAGGGCGTAACTTGCGTCTGGATAGTGCGGCTTATGCCGGATTTGAGGTCTCGCTGCATTATGACCCGATGATTGCAAAACTCTGCTGTTGGGGACGTACCCGCGAATCGGCCATCTCGAATATGGCTCGTGCCTTGCGTGAGTATAAGATTCTGGGAATCAAGACCACTATTCCTTTCCATCAGCGTGTGTTGAAGAATGTCGCTTTCCTGAAAGGCGAATATGATACGACGTTTATTGATACGCGCTTTGATAAGGAAGACTTGAAACGCCGCCAGAATACCGACCCGACGGTAGCTGTCATTGCGGCCGCGGTGCGGCACTACGAACGGGAGAAGGAAGCGGCTTCGCGTGCCACGACTCTGCCGGTGGTGGGGGAATCGCTCTGGAAGTATTACGGTAAGTTGCAGATGACAGCCAATAATTATTGAATTGAAAATTAAATAAATAGTTTATGGGTACAACGTTAGCTACATATTATGCCAAACTTCAGGATATGCCGGATAGTGAATATAAGGTGGAAATCCTGGAGGACGGGCCGGTCAAGAAGATTGCGGTCAATGGTAAAATATATGAGGTCGATTATAATATGGGTGGTGACTCCATTCATTCTATCATTATCGACCATCATTCGCATGGAGTGCAGATTTCTCCTTCTTCCAATAATTCTTATACAATAATGAATAAGGGAGAATTGTATCAGATTGAGTTACAGGGAGAGATGGAGAAGATACACAATGCACGTTCTGCTGCCGAATCGGTAGGGAGGCAGGTGGTACAGGCACCGATGCCGGGAGTCATACTGAAAACGTATGTGAAGAAGGGAGACAGTGTGAAACACGGCGACCCGCTTTGTGTATTGGTAGCCATGAAGATGGAAAACGAAATACGTTCGGTGGCGGACGGTGTCGTAAAAGAAGTATTCGTGGAAGACGGCATGAAAGTCGGACTGGATGACCGGATTATGGTGATTGAATGATTCTTTGAAAATAAATGGGATTTTACGTACTTATCTGCAATAAAATATTTACTTTTGGCAGATAAGTACGTATTTATTCCTTATGCCATGGACAACAGTGAACAAACAGAAACGATATTAGTAGAACAATTAGAGCGGCTTAGAAAAGAAAATGAGCAGCTCAAGAAGGAGATTTTAATCCTCAGACAGGAGAAAGAAAGTAATAACTCCGTCAGTTTTAAGGAGAAGTATGCTGTAAAGATACTGGATTCTCTGCCGGATATGCTGACTGTCTTTAATCATAAGGAAGTGGGGATTGAAGTTGTGTCCAATGAAGAAACCAATCATGTGGGGGTGACAAATAAAGATTTTGTGGGGATGCATATGTGTGATATGGTTCCAGCGGAAGCTTATCAGAACATACACTCTAATATGCGCCATGCAATTACCACAAGAACCGTATCGGCGGCGCATCATGAACTGGATTTTAATGGTAAACGTCATTATTATGAAAACCGTATTTTTCCGTTGGATGAAGAGTACGTACTGATTATGTGCCGTGATATAACGGAAGGAGTGGCTACACAAAGGCAACTGGAAGTTTTCAAGAGTGTACTGGACAAGGTGAGCGACAGTATTCTTGCCGTGTCGGAAGACGGAACTTTGATTTATGCTAATAAACAATTTATAGAGGAATATGGAGTTACTCAGAAAATGGGTACACAAAAGGTATATGATTTGCCTGTCTCTATGAAAACAAAAGAAGCGTGGGAAAAACGGCTTCAGGAAATACGTGATAATGATGGCAGCTTTGCTTATCGTGCGGCATATGTGCGTAAGGGGGAAAATAAGAAGAGGATTCATCAGGTGTCTACTTTCCTGATTCATGAGAATGATCAGGATTTGATTTGGTTCTTTACTCAGGATATTACGGATGTGATAAAGAAGCGGGATGAGCTTCGCGAACTGAATCTGTTGCTGGATGGTATCTTGAATAATATTCCGGTTTATCTGTTTGTGAAAGATCCGGAAAACGAACTTAGATATTTGTACTGGAACAAGGCTTTTGCCGACCATTCGGGTATTCCTGCTGCTAAAGCGATAGGGCATACGGATTATGAGATATTCCCGTCTCATGAGGATGCGGAAAAGTTTCTCAAGGACGATTTGGAGTTACTTAGGACTCATAAACGTATTGATATGCAGGAAACTTATCTGACGGCTACCGGAGAAGCGCGTATTGTACAGACGCTGAAAGCGCTTGTACCGATGGAGGGGCGCGAACCGTTATTGATAGGCATTTCTTGGGATGTCACCAATCTTCAGAATATTGAGCAGGAGCTTATTAAAGCCAGAATCAAGGCGGAGCAGTCCGACCGGTTGAAGAGTGCTTTTCTGGCAAATATGAGCCATGAAATCCGGACACCGCTCAATGCGATTGTGGGGTTCTCACAATTGCTGCCTGCCGCCGAGACTGTTGAAGAGAAGAAGCTTTATTCGGATATTATCAATCAGAATTCGGATATCTTGCTGCAACTTATTAATGATATTTTGGATATATCGAAGATAGAAGCGGGTACGTTGGAATATGTAAAACGCCCGATGAATCTTGGTGAAGCCTGCCGGACGATTTATACTATCCATAAGGAGCGTGTGAAAGAGGGGGTAACTCTTATTTTTGATAATGGGGAGGAAGATTTGCTGATAGAAGGAGATCCGAACCGTATTATGCAGGTAATAACGAATTTTATCACTAATGCAGGTAAGTTTACCTATACAGGTGAGATTCGTTTTGGATTTGAACGAATGGAACAAAAGATTCGTGTATATGTGAAAGATACAGGAATAGGTATAGAACCGGAAAAAGTGGATCATATCTTTGACCGTTTTGTCAAGTTGAACAGTTTTGCACAGGGTACAGGTTTAGGACTTTCTATTTGCCGGATGATTATTGAGAAGATTGGCGGGGAAATTGGTGTGACTTCCGAACTGGGGAAAGGTTCGACTTTCTATTTTACAATACCTTGTGAAGAGGTTGGAGAACCCGGTAAACTTTTCAAAGTAACTAAATCCGGATATGAGAGTAATCAGGTGAACCAATCACAGCAGGTGAAAAAGATTTTGGTTGCCGAAGATGTGGAAAGTAACTTTATCCTGTTAAAGAATTTGATAGGAAAAGAATATACCTTACTTTGGGCAAAAGATGGGTTTGAAGCTGTGGAAATGTATAAGCAGTATCAACCAGACTTAATCCTGATGGATATTAAAATGCCGCGCATGGATGGTTTGGAAGCTACTCATATCATCCGTTCTTATTCCAAAGAGATTCCTATTATTGCTTTGACGGCTTATGCTTTTGAAGCGGATAGGGAACTGGCTTTAGAAGCCGGCTGCAATGATTTTGTAACGAAGCCTGTTTCGGAGAAGATATTGCGAAGAGTGTTGGATAAACATTCGGCTGCTGATTGATGGGTTTATGCGCCAGAAGAGGAAGCGAAAGGTAATAAAAAAGCCCCCGAAGAGAAAATATATTCAGAAACCTGAACGTAAGGAGTCTTTTTGGTCTGGATATTCTATTGGCATAATTGTTGTCTCTGTTGTGTTGTTGATGTTTGTCTTGTTAAATAATTCTTCGTCTCCGCAAAACTATGATAAGGAGACTGTGGGAAATATCGTAAGCCATGAGTCTAAATATAATATGACACAAGGAAGAACAGGTGGTAGTGTTTCCTATTACCTTGTTATTCATTTTCAGTATATGGTTGAAGACAAACACTATTCTAATGAGGTTTCTTTAGGCTATACAAGAAAAAATATCCCTTTTATACAAAAGATAAAGGATTATGGCTCTATGTATCCTGTGAGGGTTACATATGACAGCCATAATCCACAAATAAGTACGATTGTTGTTGAGTGAAATAACTTGTGCTGCTACTCTTTTATTTCCGGAACCAATATAAACTTCGTATCCGGAAAATACTTCTTCAGCCAGTTTTGAATGAAGTTCATCGTATCATTCTGAATCGTTTTATCCTTTACGGTAGGATACATATTATAAAGTACCGTATCCAGTACAATACCGCGCTTTTGTATGGCTTCGAGACTAAGCAGGGTATGATTGATACTTCCCAGTTTGCCGGAAGTGACAAAGATAAGTGGATATTTCTCTTGGGCGATGTAGTCTATTGTCAGAAGTTCCGTAGTTAATGGAACCATTAGTCCGCCTGCGCCTTCGAGCAGGACAGAGTCATAGCGTTCACTCAATTCTTCCGTAGCACGTTTGATTTTGTCGAAGTCAATGGGACGGTTATCCAGTTGGGAAGCGAGATGCGGAGAGGCAGGATAAGAGAAAATTTCCGGCATAGTCAGTCCTTCCTTGTCTTCTTTAGTGAAGGGAATTCCCATAATACGACGGTGCAAGTCGATATCTTCGGAATGACCGACGTTTCCTGTTTGGATAAACTTTTGAGTGATGGTACGTTGTCCGTTCTTGTTCCATTCACGGGCTAGAAATCCGGTGGCATAGCTCTTGCCGGCATCGGTGTCGATACCGCTTACGAAATATACATTCTGTTTCATACTTCTTTCTTTTTTGCGATGATATAAATAGGATGATAGGTCAGGGACACTGAAGTGCCTTGGGTAAATTCTTGTGTGTAACGTTCACTGAATAACTGCAAGTCACGACGTGTTCGCAGTTGTTGGGAAGGTGAGCCGGATATGCCGGTTACTCCTGTCTGTTTCAAATGATAAAGCACTTTTAGTGGGTTATCGAACGAAAGAGGAATAAGTTCTTCTTCCGAATAGAGTATGTCAAAGTGGGGCGACAAGGCTGTTACAAGTTCTTCTCGTGAACGATAAGGAAGACCGCTTCCTGTTAGTTTACGTATCTCCTTCATATTCTCTTTCCCGAAAGTGCTGAAAGCAAAATAGCCTTGCTTATTGAGTAAAGCATTGCATCTTTTGAAAAAGTTTTCAGGAGATTCGAACCATTGCAGAGCTGAACAGGAAGTTATCAATGTGCTTTCAGCAGGGAAAGGAACTGTTTCTGCATCTCCCGGAAGAAAGGAAACCTGTTCCTTTCTTAATATATCCTCACAGCAATACTTCATTTCCGGGCAAAGGTCGTTTAGCAATAATTCTTCCGGTCGTAGAGCCTGGAGCAGCATACGGGAATAAATGCCCGTGCCGCATCCGAATTCAATTACTTTAGAACAGGGAAAGGATATGTGTTCTGTAAGCAGGTGAATCATTTTATCTGCAATCTGCCGCTGTACGTTTGCTTCCTGCGGATAGGTGGGAATGGCTTTAGAGAAACGTTCGGCAATTAGTTGTTTATCCATAAATCAATAATTAGTTGATTTGCATGATTACGTTATGAAAGAGTTCTTGTTGATAGTGGGCGGCTTCTGCATATTCAAGGGAATCCACTTTATTTCTCCATGCCAGCCATTGGTTATCCGGCAGGAAGATACGGTCGTTCTTTCCTATGATGGCTCTTTGCCATGTAAAGTCCGACGGTGGCAATGATAAGTATTGCTTTTGTATGGCAGCAAGCTCTTCTTTAAGTTCTTCAACGGGACGTTGGGGAGCTACTGTCTGAAAAGCCTTGTAATCGGCTATTGAGCCACACATGCGTCTTTGAAACTTTTGCAGGGATTGTTCGTTCAATCCTTGCAGGGTTCCTTCGAAAATGGAAGGGGTAATCCCTTTCGTTTCGTGTATAGGATAAAGAGTGCCGTTGATAGCGATACTTTGGAAGAGGGGCAGGGATGGATATTGTTTCATTATCTGAGAAGCTGCCCATACTCCCATTGACCAGGCGATGAGGGTGATTTCGGAATACTCCTGTAAGATGCCGGCATCGAACTCCAATGAACGATAATCATAGCAAATCATCCAATCCTTATCGGTCGGTCGGATTTGCAAAAATGGAGTTTCATCCATTCCCCAGCCTGCGAAGAAAAGCAGTAGATGCTTTTGATTGTTCTTTATGATAAAATGTTGTTTCATCCGTTTATCAGTTTTATAAGTTGGTCGATTTCATGTTCGGTGATGTCCGCTGTCAATGAGAAGCGGATACGTGATGTCCCTTCGGGAACCGTAGGCGGACGTACAGGCAATGCGTAGAATCCTTTGCGTTGGATTTCTTCTGCTTTGCATATAGTATTTTCACTTGCTCCGACAATCATAGGGACAATATGGCTTACCGAAGGGCAGTTATATCCTTTGTCGGCAAGCGCAGTCTTTAGTTTGTTGCTGATTCGCAGCAAATGAGTTCTCTTCTGTTGGAGAGCGGGCAGATGTTTTAATATCCACGAAGTCCATTGAATATTTATAGGCGGAAGGGCTGTTGTGAATATAAACGTGCGCATCTTGTTGATTAGATATTCCCGGATAACTTGTCGGCAGACAATGTAAGCGCCTGCTGAGGCTATCGCTTTCCCGAATGTTCCTACCAGAAAGTCTATATCGTTGATACAGTCCTGTTCTTCAGCGCATCCTAATCCGTTGTCTCCCCGTACGCCGAAAGCATGTGCTTCGTCCACATAAAGAAGAATATTGGAATAGTCCTTTTTTAATTGGACAAGAGCGCGAAGGTCGGCTTCGTCTCCGTCCATGCTAAAGATGCTTTCGGTGACAATAATGATTTGCTCATATGCGTTGTGATTCTCAGAAATCAGTCGTTGCAATTGGGATAAGTCATTGTGGCGATACCGGATACATTTTGCAGATGACAACCTGATTCCGTCTATCAAACTGGCGTGTACCAGTTTGTCCGCAAGAATCAATGTCTGCGCATTGCTGACGGCAGGAAGAATCCCTGTATTGGCATGATAACCACTATTGAATATAAGTGCGCTTTCTGTTCCGAACATGGTTGCCAGTTGTTGTTCCAACTCCTGATAATCCGTGAAATTGCCTGTAAGCAGCCGGGAAGAAGAAGAGGTAGGCAGAAATGTTTCAGGAGTTATTGTTTTTAAGAATTCCTCTCTTAGCGACAGGTCATTAGCCAGTCCGAGATAATCATTGGAAGACAGGTTCACCATCCGTTGCCCGTTTAGAATAATATCCCGTCCATCGTGGATAAGTGGTGGGAGAGAGCGATAGTTCTTCTTTTCTTTTAGAACAAGAAGCTCCTGATTTATAAAGTCTAATGTCATTATTTATGATTTTTAATAACTGGTATTGATTATCGGATGAATAGAAAACATAATTTATTGTTTATGAGATACTTATTGTATCTACGGAATACCCTGTAAGTTCCTCACCGATGAAGGCAGTCTTCCTCACCGGGGAACGCCCCTTTCCTCACCGAGGAACAGCCCTTTGCTCACCGAGGAACGAACTTTAGGGAGAAGATGAGAAAATCTTGCCTTTGTATGTCATCTTTTTTGAATAACTTTGAGTAATCCGGAAGTCAATTTACTTAGTTGTTTGGGAGTAATCATGAAAGGCGGCATCAGATAAACCAGTTTGCCGAATGGACGTACCCAAATTCCTTCTTCCACAAAGCGTTGTTGCATATATGCCATATTCACCAGACGCTTCATTTCAATGACTCCGATTGCCCCTAGTATCCTTACATCAGCTACTTGTGGCAACTCCCGTGCAGGTGCCAATTCTTCTTTTAATTGGGCTTCGATTCGTTTTACATTCTCCTGCCAACCGGATTCAATCAGCAAGCGGACTGATGCGCAAGCCACCGCACAAGCGAGTGGATTTCCCATAAAGGTAGGCCCGTGCATAAAGGCCCCCGGCGCATGGTTGGAGATGGTATCTGCCACCTGATTACTTGCCAAAACCGCAGAAAGCGTCATATATCCGCCGGTCAATGCTTTTCCGATACACATAATATCCGGTTCTACTCCGGCGTGTTCCCAGGCAAACAGTTTGCCTGTCCGTCCGAATCCCGTTGCTATTTCATCGAAGATGAGAAGAAGTCCGTGTTCCCGGCAGAGCTTTTCCGCTTCGTGCAGGTATTGCGGATGATAAAACCACATACCACCTGCTCCCTGCACAATCGGTTCAAGAATCAGTGCCGCTAATTCTTCCGAATGTTTTTCAATCGTCTCCCGCAAAGGGATAATATCTTCAGGATTCCACTCCCCGTCAAATCGGGAAGTCGGAGCCGGAACAAAATGACGGACGGGAAGTGCCGGGCCGAAGAGGCTATGCATTCCCGTCACCGGGTCGCATACGGACATGGCATTCCAGGTATCACCATGATAGCCGGAGCGGATAGTTACAAAATTATTCTTATCAGGTTTTCCTGCTGCATACCAGTATTGTACAGCCATCTTCAAGGCAACTTCAACGGCTACTGAACCGGAGTCTGCATAGAATATCTTCTGCATGGATGGCGGAACCAATGGTAATAGTAATTTCCCCAATTTAATAGCGGGTTCATGTGTCAATCCACCGAACATCACATGAGACATTTTATCCAGTTGGTCTTTTGCCGCCTGGTTCAATACCGGATGATTGTATCCATGCACGGCACACCACCAGGATGACATTCCTTCAATAAGTGTCCGTCCGTCTTCAAGGGTAATGGTAGCACCATCCGCCTGTTTCACTTTATAAACCGGAAGCGGGTCGGTAGTAGAAGTATAGGGATGCCATATATGTTCGCGGTCGAACTGTGAACTTGCGAAATGATACCCTTCTTCCTGGATCATCTTCTTGTCTTCCGAAACTTTAGAACCTAGCGTCGTCAGCAGGTCACCCACAATAGCGGAATTGATGCCGATATACAATGCCTTGCGCATAGCTTCAGAAGAGAGTTGAGAACGTCCGCCGGCAAAACGCAGAAAGGCCGTCGGATTGATGAAACGGAACAAGGCAATCGTCCTGAGAATCTCTTCTTCACTTAGAGGCTTTTCGTTTTCCAACGGTGTTCCGGGTATCGGACTTAGCAGGTTGATAGGAATGGACTGGACATTCAGTTCTTCCAGAGTGAAAGCGAATTCAATCCGTTGTTCCATCGTTTCTCCCATACCGATGATACCACCACAGCAAATATCCATTCCTACACGGCGCGCAGCGTCGAGAGTAGCAAGTTTCTGTTCCTGTGTATGAGTGGAGCAGAGCGTTGAAAAGTAGGAAGGAGCAGTTTCCAGATTACAGTGATAGCGGGTTATGCCTGCTTCATGCAGAGAACGCAGTTCTTCTTCGTCGAGCAAGCCTAGCGAAGCGCAAAGCTGAATCGATGAGTGCCGCCGCATATGGCGGACTGTATCACAAAGTTGGCTAATCTGTTTGGGAGAGGGCTTCCGTCCGCTGGTGACGAGGGAGAAACGGTTGACGTCTTGGGCTTCATTATATTTTGCCTGTCGGAGACATTCTTCGGCGGGAAGGAGGTCGTAGACCTCGGCTTGCGTCTTGTAGTGAGAGGATTGTGCACACCATTTACAGTTCTCCGGACATCTGCCGGACTTGGCGTTGATGATGGAACACATGTCGAAGTCGTGCGAAGCACGTGCGACGGTTATCTCATGCGCGGCGGCATAAAGCGCCTCGCTGTCGGCCATGTTGGCCAGCCAAGCGGCTTGGTCGGGCGATATGTCTATGCCTGCCAACACTTGGTCTTTGATTTCTTGAAGTGTCATAAATGTATGATAAGGGATAGTTTGTGCAGCATTCTGCTTGCGAAGGGCAACGTCCACCACATTGATATGCAGATGACCGATTTGGAATTCACGTCCCATGCTCGCGAAAGCGGCATAATTCTTTCTGCCCCAGTAGCGGAAGCGGGAAAGAAAGGTGCGTGTGGTCTGTATATGACGTTGTTTTTTCATTTAGTTCTTGTTTTTAAAGAAAAGAACGGGGCAAATGTACAAAGATTCTTTGGATAAGCAAGCAAGTTTGCGCTTTCTGATGTATGCATTTTTATTTCTTCTTCCTGTATTCCTTGCGCAAATGGAAGTTGAACCCTGCATATATCTGAAGTGTACCGAATCCGTTGTCCAATGAGAAATTGTTCCGGTGGTAATTATAGTTTTTCCCTACAAAAGACGAGCCGACAAAATATTTCCCGTTATTGTAGACAATGCCTGCACGAATCAGAAAATCGAGATTGAACTTGCTGTACCATTGTTTTCCTTCGTGGGTTTCCGCGTCTACGTCGGAAGCCTTATAGGCAATGGCGGGGGTGAGAGAGAGACATGCCAGGCAATTGCGTGCGAATACCCAGTTGTAGGCATAGCCGAAACTGATATTGGCATTGGTATATTTTATCTTGTTGACTTTCATTCCGGGATTCATTCTCTCCTGTATATATTCCGGCAGTTGCTGATAATCAAAGTCAAGATTATGTTTGGAGATAGAGAAACCTGCGATGAATGTTCCTGCATTACGCCGTTGGTTGGTCGACTGGCTGAAAGCGGCAGGATAAGAGAACTTCCGGTTATTGAATATATAATATAAATTCAGTCCTTTGATATCCACTTTCAATCCGTTGAAGTTTTCGGAATAATTGGAAGGAATCTCGTCATAGAATCCCCTGATTTTATGAATCTTATAATTGTTACCCGTACGGCGGTAGAAGATGTCTACGCCCAACTTGGAACTGTAAAGGCTTAAATCAAACTCTGTCCCTTTATTCTTGCGGTTTGTCTTACGATAAATATCATCGACATCGACAGACCATCCCAGAAAAATCCATCTCCAACCGAAGTATAGTCCTATCTTGTTATGTGGATTTGGAGAAAAACTGAGTTTCTGTGGCTGGGGCAACTCACTGGTGACCGAATAATACTCGAAGTTGCTGAAATGCGTAGTCATTAACGCATAATTGTAGCGGTTGGGAGTGATGTAAAGCGTATCAAAATCACTGAAATTCATGAATTTCTTGATAGCTCTTTTGAAAGCGTTTGGTTTGGCGATACTTACAGAATCTTCCTGCACGCTGTCGGTTACAGAAATATTCTCCTTTCCAGGTTGTGCCTGTAAGGAGAGTGACAATAACAGAGAAATATATAAAATAATCTGTCTTACCATACACTTTTTCGTAGCCGTTATAGATGTTTTTGGTTTTACGAAAGTACTATCTTTCGCTGATTTATGCTAACAATCATCTAAAAAATGTTTCGTTTCCTAAACAAAAAACTTCTATATACTGTTAGTTACAGCAAGCAAATAAATCTTAAGCCACAAAATTATGAGAATCTATTTACGTTTATTAGTAGCGTTTCTGCTGCTTTTCGCAGGAAATGTGTATGCGGAAGCGCAGCAGGAAAAACGCGTGACGGGCACAGTCAGTTCCGAAGGGGAACCTCTGCCCGGTGTCTCCGTACAACTGAAAGGAGCTTCTTCCGGCACCATTACCGATATTGATGGGAATTACTCTATCGAAGCTCCCGTTAACGGTACATTAGTTTTCCGCTTTGTAGGAATGAGGACAGTGGAACAACCGGTCAATAACCGGAATGTGATTAATGTTACGCTGGAATCTGAAAGCAAGGAATTGGAAGAGGTGATGGTAGTAGCTTATGCTACCGCCAAGAAATATAGCTTTACCGGGGCTGCTTCGACAATGAAGGCAGGAGAGATTGAGAAGTTACAGACTTCCAGTGTGTCGCGTGTACTCGAAGGTACGGTGTCCGGGGTACAGGCGAGTGCTGCAAGCGGTCAGCCAGGTACAGATGCGGAAATCCGTATTCGTGGTATCGGCTCTATCAATGCTTCCAGTGCTCCGTTGTATGTGGTGGACGGGGTTCCGTTCGACGGTAGCGTCAACTCTATCAATCCCGATGATATATCTTCGATGACTGTTTTGAAAGATGCCGCTTCGGCTGCCTTATATGGTTCACGTGGTGCGAATGGAGTGATTATCATCACTACCAAGCAGGGACAACAGGACTCAAAGGCAACGGTGAAAGTGAAAGCGTCTTTAGGAGGTTCCAATCGCGCTGTCCGTGATTATGACCGTGTCAGCACGAACCAGTACTTTGAACTGTATTGGGAAGCATTGCGCAATCAGTATGCCAAAAGCTCGGATTATACTCCCGCAACTGCTGCCGCACAGGCTTCCAAGGAATTGGTAACGAAATTGATGGGTGGAGGTCCCAATCCTTATGGACCGCAATATGCACAACCGGTCGGTACAGATGGTAAACTGGTGGCGGGTGCCCGTCCGTTATGGAATTCAGACTGGAGTGACGCTATGGAACAGCAGGCACTTCGCACAGAATTGAATCTAAGTGTTTCCGGTGGCGGTAAAGCCAATCAGTATTTCTTTTCTGCCGGATACCTGAATGACAAAGGTATTGCACTCGAATCCGGTTACCAGCGTTTTAATCTTCGTTCGAATATCACCAGCGAAATGACTTCTTGGTTGAAGGGAGGAGTCAATCTGAGTTTTGCACATTCCATGCAGAATTATCCGGTTTCTTCCGACTCCAAAACCAGTAATGTGATTACCGCAGGACGTACCATGCCGGGATTTTATCCGATTTATGAAATGAATATCGACGGTAGTTACAAATTGGATGAGAATGGAGACCGCATTTATGATTTCGGTTCCTATCGTCCTTCCGGTTCGATGGCAAACTGGAATCTGCCGGCTACTTTACCTTTGGATAAATCAGAGCGAATGAAGGATGAAGTTTCCGGCCGTACTTTCCTGGAAGCTACGATTATAGAAGGATTGAAATTCAAGACAAGTTTTAATTTCGATTTAATAAACTACAATACGTTGGATTATACAAATCCAAAGTTAGGCCCTGCCAAGGAAAACGGGGGTGGCTCCAGCCGAATGAACACCCGTACTTTCTCCTGGACTTGGAACAATATCGCCACGTATGACAAAACAATCGGTGAACATCATTTCAATGTCCTTGCCGGTGTGGAGGCTTATTCTTACCGCTACGATGAACTGACGGCATCACGTTCCAAAATGGCGCAGCCTGATATGCCGGAGCTGGTAGTCGGTTCACAGTTGACCGGAGGTTCGGGATATCGCATTGATTATGCGTTGGTGGGTTATCTGACCCAAGCATTATACGATTATCAAAATAAATACTTCTTCTCGGCATCCTATCGTCGTGACGGCTCTTCACGTTTTGCGCCGGAGACTCGCTGGGGAAATTTCTGGTCGCTGGGTACTTCCTGGCGTATCGACCGGGAAGAGTTTATGGCAAGTACTTCCGACTGGTTGTCTGCCTTGACTCTGAAGATGAGTTACGGTGCGCAGGGAAATGACAACCTCGGTACTTACTATGCAAGTAAGGGACTTTATGCCATTGTTTCCAACTTGGGAGAAAATGCGTTAGTGTCCGACCGTATGGCAACCCCGAATCTGAAATGGGAAACGAACCTGAACTTTAATGTCGGCATCGATTTTTCTCTGTTTAACAACCGTTTTTCCGGTTCGTTCGACTTCTTTACCCGTCGTTCGAAAGATTTGCTTTATTCGCGTCCGATAGCTCCTTCTTTGGGATATGGCTCTATTGACGAAAACGTGGGAGCGTTAAAAAATACGGGTATTGAAATGGTTCTTAACGGAACGATTATTAATCAGAACGGTTGGGTATGGAAACTGGGAATGAACCTGACGCATTATAAGAATAAGGTGACGGACCTTCCTTTGAAGGATATGCCGAGAAGTGGCGTGAACAAGTTGCAGGTAGGCCGTTCGGTCTACGATTTCTACATGATAGAGTGGGCAGGAGTAGATCCGGAAAATGGAGATCCGCTGTGGTATATGGATGAGAAAGATGCAAATAAAAATCCGACCGGAAGACGTGTCACAACAAACGATTATAGTTCGGCTGACTATTATTATGTCAATAAGTCGTCTCTTCCGAAGGTGTATGGCGGATTCAATACGTCTCTTTCCTGGAAAGGATTCGATCTTTCGGCCATCTTTGCCTATAGTATCGGTGGATATATCTACAATCGTGATATTACGATGATTCTGCACAATGGTAGCTTGGAAGGACGCGACTGGTCGACGGAGATTCTAAAAAGATGGACGCCCGACAATCGTTATACAGATGTTCCTGCCTTGAGTACTACTTCTAATAACTGGAACTCGGCTTCTACCCGTTTCTTGCAGAATAATTCGTATATGCGATTGAAAAACCTGACGCTTTCTTATAACTTGCCCAAACAATGGATTAGTAAGTTGTCATTGAGCAGTGTGCAGGTATATGTACAAGGAGATAATCTGTTTACCATTCACCGGAATCAGGGACTAGACCCTGAACAGGGAATTACCGGTATCACTTATTACCGTTATCCGGCTATGCGAACCATTTCCGGCGGTATCAACGTTTCTTTCTAAATTCAGACTAAATTATGAGAAAAATAAAAATTCAATCCATTCTTGCAGCAGTCGCCGGCCTTTTTCTGGCAACGAGCTGTAGCAGTAGCTTTTTGGATACAGATCCCACAGATGCGGTAAGTTCGGATAAGGTATCTGTACCCGAAAATGCGGAAGCACTTGTAAATGGTGCCTGGTATAATCTGTTCGATTATTCAAGTACCTATGCCAATATTGGCTATCGGGCGCTTCAGTGTCTGGATGATATGATGGCAAGTGATGTTGTTTCCCGTCCGAAATATGGTTTTAATTCTTCGTATCAGTTTAATGATATAGCACTTTCTTCGAACAGTAGAACAGAGTTTGCCTGGTATCTGATATATAAAACGATAGATAATTGTAATACTGCCATTTCTATCAAGGGGGATTCGGAAGAACTCCGACAGGTACAGGGACAAGCATTGGCATTGCGTGCTTTTTGCTATTTGCATCTGGTACAGCATTATCAATTTACCTATTTGAAGGATAAGGATGCACCTTGTGTTCCTATTTATACCGAACCGAGTAATAATGAGACGGTACCGAAAGGAAAATCGACAGTGGCACAGGTTTACCAGCGTATTTTTGACGATTTGAACTTGGCGCAGGATTATTTGAAAAACTATGTTCGCAGTGGTGATAACCAGAAGTTCAAGCCGAATGTAGCAGTCGTCAACGGCCTTCTGGCTCGTGCCTACTTGCTGACCGGACAGTGGAAAGAAGCTGCAAAAGTTGCTGAAGCCGCTCGTGCAGGCTATACATTGATGACAACTACTGCCGAGTACGAAGGTTTTAATAATATATCCAATAAGGAATGGATATGGGGATTCCCTCAAATACCTTCCCAATCGGACGCCAGCTATAACTTCTATTATTTGGATGCCACATACGTCGGAGCTTATAGCAGTTTTATGGCTGATCCTCATTTAAAAGATACCTTTACCGAAGGTGATATTCGTTTGCCTTTGTTTCAGTGGATGCGTGAAGGATATTTGGGATATAAGAAATTCCATATGCGTGCAGATGATACGGCTGACTTGGTCTTGATGCGTGCTGCTGAAATGTATTTGATAGAAGCTGAAGCAAAAGTACGCGATGGCGTGGCGTTGGCGCAGGCTGTTGCACCCTTGAACACGTTGCGTAATGCCCGTGGAGTAGGGGATTATGAGGTAACGGGAAAATCACAGGAAGATGTAATCAATGAGATTCTGATGGAACGTCGCCGCGAACTTTGGGGAGAAGGATTTGGTATTACAGATGTACTTCGTACACAAAAAGCTGTGGAGCGTATAGCCTTGTCGGAAGATGAACAAAAAATGGAAGTAGACTGTTGGCAGGAAGATGGTAGCTTTGCCAAACGTAATCCATTGGGACATTGGTTTCTTAACTTCCCGAACGGAAAGCCGTTTATAGTAAATAGCACTTATTATTTGTATGCTATCCCGCAAAAAGAAATTAATGCTAATCCTAACATATAAATAGCTCTCTTAATTTTTTGACTTTGACCTTAACTTGTGAGTCGGCATGCATCGTGAGGATGCGTGCCGACTATTTTCTATATTGAGGATCTTATCTTATATTTTCTGTTTTTTCAAATTAGGCAGAAAGAACGTGACCAGTCCCAGCAACGGCATATAAGCACATATATTATAAACATACTCAATACTCGTCTTGTCCGCCAAGTTGCCAAGCACAGCCGATGCAACACCGGCAACTCCGAAAGCAAATCCAAAGAACAGTCCTGATATTAGTCCAAGTTTGGTAGGAAGCAGTTCTTGCGCATAAAGTAATATGGCAGGGAAAGCGGAAGAAAGCATCAATCCCACACAGAAACTAAGGATAATAGTCCATACCAAATTAGCGTGAGGCATTAATAAACTGAATGGGGCAGCTCCCAGAATTGAAGCCCAAATAACATACTTCCGCCCCACGCGGTCGCCCACAGGTCCGCCAACCAATGTTCCGATAGCCGTAGCAACCAAGAATATAAATAAATATAGCTGTGATTCCTGTACCGTAACATTGAATTTATGAATCAGATAAAACGTATAGTAACTGGTCAAACTTGCCATATAGATATATTTCGAGAAAATCAATATCAATAATATCCCAATAGAGATAGCCGTTTTGTCCATAGGCAAAGGGAGATGAACCGGCTTTCTGACACTGACAGTCTGAGCCTTCATCCGATTGAGGTAAGCCTTATACCATTTGCATATCGGATACATGACAGCAATAGCCGCCAACGCGACAAATGCGAATATAAGAAGATGTTGTCTTCCATAAGGGGCTACCAGCAGAGCTACCAGTAGAGGACCTAATGAACCGCCGAAATTGCCGCCTACCTGAAAGAGTGACTGTGCCAACCCGCGTTTCCCGCCCGAAGCAAGGAATGTGATACGCGAGGCTTCCGGATGCAATACGGAAGAACCGATTCCGATTAAAAAGACAGATATTAATATCCAATGAAGAGTATCGGAAAGGGCTAAGTTTATCAAACCTATCATTGTAAAACTCATTCCTATAGGTAACGACCATGCAACGGGATATTTATCAAAAATGATTCCGGTAATTGGTTGAAAGACTGATGCCGAAAGTTGATAAACCAATGTGATAAGACCGATTTGGGCAAAACTCAGTCCTAAATCATCTTTGAATAGTGGATAAGCTGCTGAAACTACGGATTGTAAAAGGTCGTTGAGGCAGTGTGAAAGACTCAATGCGATTAAAATGGAGAATGTTATTTTTCCTACGGGTTGTTCCTGATTCTGTACCATAATACCTGTTCTTTAGAGATGTTCCTGAAAAAATTGGCTGCAAAGGTACGTAAACTTCCTGTTTCTTAATATATTTACTACGATTAATTCTATATGATATGAAGAAAGTCTTTGTAATATCTCCCCTAAAACTAAGGATTGTAAATTGTCGTTAATTCATTTTTGACTGACTGAACTATTCGTCACACCTACTGTTGTTAAATAAAAAAGGAGGATGATATGGGCTTTATTTGGTATATTATTATTGGTATTGTGGCCGGATTCCTTGCAGGCAAAATTATGCGCGGCGGAGGTTTTGGGCTTGTCATAAATTTGTTACTTGGTATTCTTGGAGGTGTGTTAGGTGGTTGGGTATTCGCCCTTTTCGGACTTGCAGCTTCGGGATTGATCGGAAGTTTGATAACTTCTACTGTAGGGGCTATTCTTGTATTATGGATTGCTTCTTTATTTTCAAAAGCTAAGTAAGAAATCTATATATTATTTTTTAATCTAAAAACTGAACTTAATTATGGAATGTAAACATGGAAATTTCTGGATTGGACTTGGAATCGGGTCAATCCTCGGTGCAGTTGCTTATCGTCTTTCACGCACAGCAAAAGCAAAGCAGTTGGAAAGTGATATTTATGATGCTATCCACCGCATTGGTCGTGATGCTGAAGCGGCAGCGGCTTGTGCAGAAAAAAAGGCAATGAATCTCGGACTTAAAGCTGTGGAAACCGGTGCTGAAATTGCTGATAAAGTAGCAGAAGAAGCTGATAAAGTGGCTGGAAAAGCAAAAGAAAAGTTAGGGAAATAATATTCCCGGAATTGGTAGTCAGTTAATATCTAATTGATTACCAATTTCTTTTCCATTCCATTCGTTTTTTATCTGTATTGAATATTCTTGTGTGTCCGTACACACATTGTTGTTTTTTCTCTTCTTTTTTATTCTTTTCCGGAATGAAAAGTCTTTCTTTTCTCTTCTTTATTCCCTTTCGGGACTACTTTTTCTTGCTGCTTTTATACTTTTTCTTATGTTTAACAACATATGTGTTTAAACTCGTTTTGATGTAATTAGTTGATAATTAGTATAATAATTGGTGTTGTGTTATCATGTGTGTGCGCACACACTATTGCTTAATTCAATAATTCATTTTACTTTTGTCGACGAAAAACAAGATACTTATTAAGAATGGACAAAGAATTCTCAAATATTCGTATTGTGGACATTGCTAAAATGGCAGGTGTCTCCGTCGGTACAGTGGATAGGGTCATTCATAATCGTGGACGGGTATCTGAGGAAAACAGGAAAAAGGTGCAGACTATTTTGGAGATGGTTCATTATCAGCCGAATCTCATGGCACGTTCATTAGCGTCCAAAAAGCAGTATCACTTTGTTGCAATTACCCCGTCTTTTGTTCAGGGAGAGTATTGGGAAGCCATTTCAGAAGGTATTGATAAGGCAGCTTCCGAGATGGAGTCTTATAATATAACGATTACTAAACTCTTCTTTGACCAGTATAACAATAAGACTTTTGATGATATAGTCCGTAATCTGTTGGATGAAAAGGTGGACGGAGTGTTGATTGCTACGTTATTTACCGATTCCGTTATCCGGCTTTCGCGGGAACTTGACCGATACGAGATTCCCTATATTTATGTCGATTCCAACATTGAGGGACAGCATCAGTTAGCCTATTTCGGTACGGAATCTTATGATGCCGGAGTTATTGCCGCCAGACTGCTGACAGACAGGATTTCTCCTGCTTCCGATATTCTCATGGCACGAATCATCCATAGCGGAAAGAATGACTCTAATCAGGGGAAAAACCGTAGGGAAGGATTTTGCCGTTATCTGAAAGATATAGGCTTCACCGGGAATCTGCATGAAGTGGAGTTGAAAATCAATGACTCGGTGTACAATTTCACTAAACTGGATGAAATCTTTGAAGCAAATCCCAACATCGAAGGAGCTGTTATTTTCAATTCTACCTGCTATATTTTGGGGAATTATCTGAAAGCAAGAGCCATGCAATCGGTGAAACTGGTAGGTTATGACCTTATCGAGAGAAATACACAATTACTTTCGGAAGGTGTCATTACCGCATTGGTTGCACAGCGTCCCGAACGACAGGGGTATGAAGGAATCAAGTCTTTATGTAGTCATTTGCTATTCAAGCAACATTCGGAAAAAGTAAACCTGATGCCGATAGATATTCTCCTCAAGGAGAACTTGAAATATTATCTGAACAATAAACTGTAAACATATAAATTTTAGAAACCATGAATGAATTATTTAACGTAAAGGACAAAGTCGTTGTTATCACCGGTGGAGCCGGAATTTTAGGTAAAGGAATTGCTGCATACCTCGCTAAGGAAGGTGCAAAAGTTGTTGTACTCGACAGAAGCGAAGAAGCGGGAAAAGCGTTGGTAGAGAGCATCAAGGCTGAAGGAAACGAAGCTATGTTCCTTTATACTGATGTAATGGACAAGGAAGTACTGGAAGGTAACAAGGTAGAAATCATGAAAGCCTATGGCCGTATTGATGTACTGTTGAACGCTGCAGGCGGTAATATGGCAGGTGCAACAATCGCACCGGACAAGACTTTCTTCGACTTGCAGATTGACGCATTCAAAAAGGTAGTAGACTTGAACTTGTTCGGTACAGTATTACCTACAATGGTATTTGCTGAAATCATGGTAGAACAGAAGAAGGGTTCTATCGTAAACTTCTGCTCGGAATCGGCACTTCGTCCGTTGACTCGTGTAGTTGGTTACGGTGCGGCAAAAGCAGCTATCGCTAACTTTACTAAATATATGGCAGGCGAACTGGCTCTGAAATTCGGTAATGGCTTGCGTGTAAATGCTATCGCTCCGGGATTCTTCCTGACTGAGCAGAACCGTACATTATTGACTAACCCTGACGGCTCTTTGACCGACCGCTCAAAGACAATTCTTGCTCATACTCCATTCAACCGCTTTGGCGAACCGGAAGACCTTTATGGAACAATCCACTATCTGATTAGTGATGCTTCTAACTTCGTGACAGGTACAGTAGCTGTTATCGACGGTGGTTTTGACGCATTCTCTATCTAAAATAATCATAATCAGTAATCTGTAAATAGGAATTATATATGTATTTATGTGAACAAACTTGGCGCTGGTATGGGCCTAACGATCCGGTGAGCTTGTGGGATATTAAGCAGGCAGGCGCTACTGGCATAGTAAACGCACTTCATCACATTCCGAATGGTGAAGTATGGACAGTGGAAGAAATCATGAAGCGTAAGCAAATGATTGAAGAAGTAGGTCTGACATGGTCTGTGGTAGAAAGTGTACCTGTACACGAACATATCAAGACGCAGACTGGTGACTTCATGAAATATATCGAAAACTACAAGGAAAGCATCCGTAACCTGGCGAAGTGTGGCGTAATGGTAGTTACCTACAACTTCATGCCTGTATTGGACTGGACACGTACTGACCTTGCTTATACAATGCCCGACGGTTCTAAAGCGCTCCGCTTTGAGAAAGCAGCTTTTGTAGCTTTCGACCTTTTTATCCTGAAACGTCCGAATGCGGAAAAAGACTATACTCCTGAAGAAATAGCTAAAGCAAAAGCTCGTTTTGAACAGATGAGCGAAGACGATAAGAAACTGTTGGTTCGCAATATGATTGCCGGACTTCCGGGTTCTGAAGAAAGCTTCACAGTAGAGCAATTCCAGGAAGCACTCGACCGTTACAATGACATTGACGCTGAAAAACTTCGTTCCAACTTGATTTTCTTCTTGAAGGAAATTGCTCCCGTAGCCGATGAAGTAGGAGTGAAGTTGGTGATTCACCCGGACGACCCTCCTTACACAATCTTAGGCTTGCCGCGTATCTTGAGTACGGAAGAGGATTTCAAGAAATTGATTGAAGCCGTACCTAACGAATCCAACGGTCTTTGCCTGTGTACAGGTTCTTTCGGCGTACGTGCCGATAATGACCTTGCCGGTATGATGGAACGTTTCGGTGACCGTGTGAACTTCATACATTTGCGCAGTACACAACGTGACGAAGAAGGTAACTTCTATGAAGCTAACCACTTGGAAGGAAATGTAGATATGTACAGCGTAATGAAGGCTCTTATCCTTCTGCAACAACGTCGTAAATGCTCTATCGCTATGCGTCCCGACCACGGACATCAGATGATTGACGACTTGAAGAAGAAAACAAACCCCGGATATTCTTGCTTAGGCCGCCTTCGCGGATTGGCGGAACTTCGCGGTTTGGAAATGGGTATCGCTAAGTCTATCCTCTAATCGGAGTACATAATTAGCACTTTATCATAGAAACACTACGGCTATTATTGATTGAAATAATAGTTGTAGTGTTTTTTATTTGTCCTTTTTTGTCGTCACCGATTGAAAGATAATTGAATCAATCAAATAAATCTCTGACGTGCGTATCTTTATCAGCCTTTTTTGCCGGTTTCGCTTTCTTTGGTTCGGGAATAATAAGTAATGCAATTTTGGCACAGGCCTCGGCATCAAGCAATGTTATCAGATGTGCTTGACTTTAACGTTTGTTGGCTGTTGTGGCTTAGAAGCGTGAGATACTTTTCGATTTACTACTTCTAGTTGATTGTGGTATAAAGGAATTAATGGTAAATTCACCACATCTAAAGTTATATTTATCTTGTAATTCTTCCAGTGAATGGATTTCTGCTAGTTCCAAGCATTTAATAAATACATTTGCACAACCGATAGAATCTCCTTCTGCTCTGTGGTGAGTGCCGAATGGTATTGCTAAAGCTTTGCATATATTGGGTAGAGAATAACTACTACAGCCCTTTACTATATATTTAGCGGTTCTATAGGAACAGAAGTGTTTAAATGTTGGGAATGGTATATTATTGGCAAGAAATGTGTCTTTTAGGACATACATATCGAAACTACTATTATGGGCGACAACTACATTGTTGGTTAAATAAGTCTCAACTTCCTTCCATACTATAGGGAATGGGGGAGCATATTCGGTCATTTCTGGAGTGATATGGTGGATGCAGATATTAAAGTAATCATACCTATTATCTTCTGGTTTAACAAGCCATGATTTACTCTCAATTATTTTAGAGTTCTTTACAATAGCAATACCAATTTCACAGATAGAGTTTCTATGAGAAGTAGCTGTTTCCAAATCAAT
>NZ_CABUHK010000069.1 GCF_902491285.1 uncultured Bacteroides sp.
TAACTTGCCGTATGAAACGTTCGGACGTTATCAACAATGCCAATATCCGTCCGGGCGATGTAATCGTCGGTCTTGCTTCTTACGGACAGGCCACTTACGAAAAAGAATATAACGGCGGCATGGGCAGCAACGGTCTGACAAGTGCCCGCCATGATGTATTCGGCAAATATCTTGCTGATAAATACCCGGAAAGTTACGATGCGGCAGTTCCCGAAGAATTGGTTTACTCCGGCGGGCTGAAACTGACTGACAGTGTAGAAGATTCTCCGATCGACGCGGGTAAATTAGTGCTCTCTCCCACCCGCACTTATGCACCGGTAGTAAAGAAACTGCTGGATGCATTACGTCCCGAAATCCACGGAATGGTTCACTGCTCCGGTGGTGCGCAGACTAAAGTACTGCACTTTGTTGAAAACGTCCGTGTTGTAAAAGACAATCTTTTCCCAGTTCCTCCATTATTCAAGACTATTCAGGAACAAAGCGGTACCGATTGGGCGGAAATGTATAAAGTATTCAACATGGGACACCGCCTTGAAGTTTACCTGTCACCGGAACATGCAGAAGAAGTTATCGCTATTTCCGAATCATTCGGTATCCCGGCACGGATAGTAGGACGCGTTGAAGAATGTGACAACACAGAGTTAATTATCAAGAGCGAGTTCGGAGAATTCAGATATTAAAGAATGGCAGAGAACAGTACCCTATTAGAAAAATTAGACGGTCTTGTAGCCCGTTTTGAAGAAATATCAACCCTTATCACCGACCCGGCAGTAATTGCCGACCAAAAGCGCTATGTCAAGCTGACCAAGGAATATAAGGAACTGG
Organism: uncultured Bacteroides sp.; assembly: GCF_902491285.1. Classification (GTDB taxonomy): domain Bacteria; phylum Bacteroidota; class Bacteroidia; order Bacteroidales; family Bacteroidaceae; genus Bacteroides. Next base: position 826 of record NZ_CABUHK010000069.1, read on the forward strand.
ATGACTTGATGAAAGCCCGCAAGGAATATATCCAATTGCTGGGTAACATTGAGGAAGCCAAAAGTATCCTTTCCAGTGAGTCGGATGCCGAAATGCGTGAAATGGCTAAAGAAGAAATGGATAATAGCCAGGAACGACTTCCGGTATTGGAAGAAGAAATCAAACTGATGCTTGTTCCCGCCGACCCGCAGGACAGCAAGAATGCGATTCTTGAAATCCGTGGTGGTGCAGGTGGTGACGAGGCGGCTATCTTTGCCGGCGACCTCTTCCGTATGTATGCCAAATTCTGCGAAACAAAAGGCTGGAAGATGGAAGTCTCCAATGCGAACGAAGGAACGGCAGGCGGATTCAAGGAAATTGTTTGCAGCGTCACAGGTGACAATGTTTACGGAATCCTGAAATATGAATCGGGCGTACACCGCGTACAGCGTGTTCCCGCCACAGAAACCCAGGGACGTGTACATACTTCGGCAGCTTCGGTAGCCGTACTTCCCGAAGCGGAAGAATTCGACGTAGTCATCAATGAAGGCGAAATCAAATGGGATACTTTCCGAAGCGGTGGTGCCGGAGGACAGAACGTAAATAAGGTAGAATCTGGAGTACGCCTGCGCTATATATGGAAGAACCCGAACACAGGCATTGCCGAAGAAATCCTGATCGAATGTACCGAAACACGCGACCAGCCGAAAAATAAAGAACGCGCACTGGCGCGTCTCCGTACTTTTATCTACGACAAAGAACATCAGAAGTATATCGACGACATTGCGTCCAAGCGTAAGACAATGGTATCGACCGGAGACCGTTCGGCTAAAATCCGCACATACAACTATCCGCAAGGACGTATCACCGACCACCGCATCAACTACACGATTTACAATCTGGCTGCCTTCATGGACGGAGATATCCAAGACTGTATCGACCACCTGATTGTGGCTGAAAATGCGGAACGACTGAAAGAAAGTGAGTTGTAAAAAATAGAAAGTTGAGAGCGGGACTTTAATGAGAGCGGAGCTTTAAATTGTAAATAGTAAATCGTATAATAGTAAATAACAAGATGGATAAGCAACAATTATTTGAAAACATAAAACGCAAGAAATCATTCCTTTGCGTAGGGCTTGATACCGACATCAAGAAAATCCCGGAACATCTGTTGAAAGAAGAAGACCCTATCTTTGCATTCAACAAGGCCATCATCGACGCGACAGCGGATTTGTGTATTGCCTACAAACCTAACTTGGCTTTTTACGAAAGCATGGGCGTAAAAGGATGGATTGCATTTGAAAAGACAGTAAAATACATCAAAGATAATTATCCCGACCAGTTCATCATCGCCGACGCAAAGCGTGGCGACATCGGAAACACTTCCGCCATGTATGCCCGCACTTTCTTCGAAGAACTGGATATCGACTCTGTCACAGTAGCTCCTTATATGGGCGAAGACAGCGTCACTCCGTTCCTTACTTATGAAGGAAAATGGGTAATCCTGCTTGCGCTGACTTCCAACAAAGGTTCTCACGACTTCCAGTTGACAGAAGACGTGAACGGTGAACGTTTGTTTGAAAAAGTACTGCGCAAATCACAGGAATGGGCAGGCGACGACCGTATGATGTATGTGGTAGGCGCAACTCAAGGACGCGCTTTCGAGGATATCCGCAAGATTGTCCCCAATCATTTCCTTCTTGTTCCCGGTGTCGGCGCACAAGGCGGTTCACTTGAAGAAGTTTGCAAATACGGTATGAACAGTACCTGCGGATTAATTGTCAACTCATCCCGTGGTATCATCTATGTGGATAAAACGGAGAAATTTGCCGAAGCTGCCCGTACTGCCGCACAAGAAGTACAGGCACAAATGGCTGAACAGTTGAAAAAAGTGATTAACGATTAATGATTAACGATTAGCACTACGCAGCATATTGCGCACAGCCACTAATCACTAATCACTAACCACTAAACCGTTAATAAAGTGCCTTACGAAAGAAAGATAATCAATGACCCGGTATTCGGGTTCATCAATATTCCAAAGGGGCTGCTGTACGATATAGTACGGCATCCCCTTTTGCAGCGTCTTACCCGCATCAAGCAGGTAGGTCTCTCGTCAGTGGTATATCCTGGTGCGCAACACACCCGTTTCCAACATTCTTTGGGAGCTTTCTACCTGATGAGTGAAGCCATCACGCAACTGGCATCCAAAGGTAACTTCATCTTTGACAGTGAAGCGGAAGCCGTACAAGCCGCCATCCTGCTGCATGACATCGGACACGGTCCTTTCTCTCATGTATTGGAAGACACTATTGTAAAAGGTATTCCTCACGAAGAGATTTCTCTTATGTTGATGGAACGGATGAACAAAGAGATGAACGGGCAACTCAGTCTTGCCATTCAAATCTTCAAAGACGAGTATCCGAAACGTTTCCTGCACCAGCTTGTCAGCGGCCAGTTGGATATGGACAGGCTCGATTATCTTCGTCGTGACAGTTTCTATACGGGAGTTACGGAAGGAAATATCGGTTCGGCACGAATCATCAAGATGCTTGATGTTGCGGACGACCGGCTCGTAGTTGAATCCAAAGGTATTTACTCCATCGAAAATTTCCTCACTGCACGCCGCCTGATGTATTGGCAGGTATACCTGCACAAAACTTCAGTAGCTTACGAGAAGATGCTTATCAGCACTCTTTTGCGCGCCAAAGAACTGGCATCACAGGGAGTAGAGCTGTTCGCATCGCCTGCATTGCATTTTTTCCTTTACAAAGATATCACTCCTGCCGAATTCTACAACAACCCCGATTGTCTGGAGAATTTCGTCCAACTGGATGATAATGATATATGGACGGCTTTGAAAGTATGGAGTAACCATACAGACAAAGTTCTTTCCACTTTAAGTATGGGAATGATTAACCGGAATATCTTTAAAGTGGAAATTTCGTCGGAACCGATTGGTGAAGACAGAAAAAAAGAATTAACTTTGCAAATCAGCCAGCAACTAGGCATAACACTTTCCGAAGCGAACTATTTTGTCTCTACCCCCAGCATCGAAAAGAATATGTACGACCCGGCAGATGACAGTATTGACATTATCTACAAGGACGGCACTATCAAAAATATTGCCGAAGCATCGGACATGCTGAACATCTCATTATTGTCCAAAAAGGTAAAGAAATACTATCTCTGCTACCAGAGATTGCACAGATAAGTATAAAATATTCATGCAATAACACGGAAATCTGAAAAAAAAGTCCGTTATTTGTGAACTAATTAAATTTTAAAGAAAAGACATGGAGTTCTCGGCTAAGCAAATTGCAGCATTTATCCAAGGGGAAATCATTGGAGACGAAAACGCTACGGTACACACATTCGCTAAAATAGAAGAGGGAATGCCCGGAGCTATTTCTTTCCTGTCAAATCCCAAATACACACCTTACATCTACGAGACACAATCAAGCATTGTCCTGGTTAATAAGGACTTCACTCCTGAACATGAAATCAAAACAACCCTTATCAAAGTAGACAATGCATACGAGAGCCTGGCGAAACTGCTCAATCTTTACGAAATGAGCAAACCGAAAAAACAGGGTATCGACTCATTAGCATTTGTTGCCCCCAGTGCCAAGATTGGTGAGAACGTATATATAGGTGCTTTTTCCTACATCGGCGAAAATACCGTGATTGGAGATAACACTCAGATTTATCCACATACTTTTGTTGGAGACGGTGTGAAGATAGGCAATAATTGCCTGCTTTATTCTCATGTAAATGTTTATCATGATTGCCGCATAGGGAATGAATGTATCCTGCATTCGGGCGCAGTAATCGGGGCGGACGGATTCGGCTTTGCCCCTACTCCGGGCGGATACGACAAGATTCCCCAAATCGGAATCGTTATTCTGGAAGATAAAGTGGATATAGGTGCAAACACTTGCGTAGACCGTGCTACGATGGGAGCTACGGTGGTACATAGCGGTGTCAAGCTGGATAACCTGATACAGATAGCACACAACGACGAAATAGGTTCGCATACCGTAATGGCCGCACAAGCAGGCGTCGCCGGTTCTACCAAAATAGGCGAATGGTGTATGATCGGCGGGCAGGTAGGTATAGCCGGCCACTCAAAAATAGGAGACAAAGTAGGCTTGGGCGCCCAATCCGGCGTCCCCGGGGATATCAAATCCGGCAGCCAGCTTATCGGAACTCCCCCTATGGATCTAAAACAATATTTCAAGGCATCTGTTGTACAAAGAAGCCTGCCGGATATGCAGAAAGAACTGCGTAACCTGCGCAAAGAAATCGAAGAATTAAAACAACTATTAAATAAGTAAATAAGTAGCCAATGCTGAAACAAAAAACGCTGAAAGATAGCTTTTCACTGAGCGGGAAAGGTCTTCACACTGGACTTGACCTCACTGTTACATTTAATCCTGCTCCGGACAATCATGGATACAAAATCCAACGGATTGATCTGGAAGGACAACCAACTATCGATGCAGTAGCCGACAACGTGACAGAAACCACCCGTGGTACTGTATTGTCGAAGAATGGAGTCAAAGTAAGCACCATCGAACATGGTATGGCAGCCCTTTACGCATTGGGCATCGACAACTGCCTTATCCAGGTAAACGGCCCGGAATTTCCCATCTTAGATGGTAGTGCACAATATTATGTACAAGAAATAGAACGTGTAGGGACAGTAGAACAAAATGCTGTCAAGGACTTTTATATCATCAAGTCAAAGATTGAATTCCGGGACGAATCAACAGGTTCATCCATCATTGTACTGCCGGACGAGAACTTTAGTCTGAACGTACTGGTTTCCTACGATTCAACCATTATTCCGAACCAGTTTGCTACACTTGAAGATATGCATAATTTCAAAGACGAAGTGGCCGCCAGCCGTACATTCGTCTTTGTCCGCGAAATAGAACCGCTTCTTTCTGCGGGATTGATAAAAGGAGGCGACCTGGACAATGCAATCGTAATCTACGAACGCAAGATGTCACAGGAAAGCTACGACAAATTGGCTGATGTAATGGGAGTTCCTCACATGGATGCCGATCAATTAGGTTACATCAACCACAAGCCGTTGGTTTGGCCGAATGAATGTGCCCGCCACAAACTGCTGGACGTTATCGGTGACCTTGCTTTAATCGGCAAACCGATTAAAGGACGTATCATCGCTACCCGTCCCGGACACACAATCAATAACAAGTTTGCCCGCCAGATGCGGAAAGAAATCCGCCTGCACGAAATACAGGCGCCGGGCTATGACTGTAACCGTGAGCCGATAATGGACGTAAACCGTATCCGCGAACTGTTGCCGCACCGTTATCCTTTCCAACTGGTGGATAAAGTGATTGAAATCGGTGCCAACTATATTGTAGGTGTCAAGAATATCACTGCCAACGAGCCTTTCTTCCAGGGACATTTCCCGCAGGAACCCGTTATGCCGGGTGTACTTCAAGTAGAGGCAATGGCGCAAGTAGGCGGTTTGCTTGTTCTCAACTCGGTTGACGAACCGGAACGTTACTCTACCTATTTTATGAAAATAGACGGCGTGAAATTCCGCCAGAAAGTAGTGCCGGGAGACACACTGATATTCCGCGTGGAATTATTAGCGCCTATCCGCCGTGGCATCTCTACCATGAAAGGTTACGCATTCGTTGGGGAAAAGGTGGTTTGCGAAGCTGAGTTCATGGCACAAATAGTAAAAAACAAGTAATTAACAATTGGAAATTCAAATGATAAGTCCTTTAGCGTATATTCATCCCGAAGCTAAAATCGGGGAAAATGTAGAAATTGCGCCTTTTGTATTCATAGATAAAAACGTGGTTATCGGCGACAACAATAAAATTATGGCTAATGCCAATATTTTATATGGTTCACGTATTGGTAACGGAAATACGATTTTTCCGGGTGCTGTTATCGGAGCCATTCCGCAAGACCTCAAGTTTCGCGGTGAAGAGTCGACAGCCGAAATCGGAGACAATAATCTGATTCGTGAGAACGTGACAATCAACCGTGGCACGGCAGCTAAAGGGCGCACAATCGTGGGCAACAACAACTTGTTGATGGAAGGTGTGCACGTGGCACACGATGCGCTGGTCGGTAACGGATGTATCATTGGCAACTCGACCAAGATGGCAGGCGAAATTGTGATTGATGACAACGCCATTGTCAGTGCCAATGTATTGATGCACCAATTCTGTCATGTAGGCAGTCATGTGATGATTCAGGGCGGATGCCGTTTCAGCAAAGATATCCCTCCTTACATCATTGCAGGACGCGAACCAATCGCTTTCAGCGGAATCAACATTATCGGTCTGCGTCGTCGCGGTTTTGCCAATGAAGTGATTGAAAATATCCACAATGCCTATCGTATCATCTATCAAAGTGGGCTGAACACGACAGAAGCATTGAAAAAAATTGAAGATGAATTTGAGAAAAGTCCCGAAATCGACTACATTATCAACTTCATCCGTAATTCAGAACGTGGTATAATTAAATAAACAGTTCAAAATAGTCATATTATGATATACAGGTTTACTATCATATCTGATGAAGTTGACGATTTTGTCAGAGAAATACAAATTGACCCGGAAGCTACATTTTTTGACTTCCATGAGGCAATACTAAAATCAGTTGGGTACACAAACGACCAGATGACTTCTTTCTTTATCTGCGATGATGACTGGGAAAAAGAAAAAGAAGTGACTTTGGAAGAAATGGACGACAACCCGGAAATGGATAGCTGGGTAATGAAGGAAACTACTATCAGCGAACTGGTAGAAGATGAAAAACAGAAGTTGCTGTATGTATTCGATTATATGACAGAGCGTTGCTTCTTCATCGAGTTATCTGAAATCATTACCGGAAAGGAAATGAAGGGTGCCAAATGCACCAAGAAATCCGGAGATGCTCCCAAACAAACGGTCGACTTTGAAGAAATGGCTGCTGCAGGCGGCTCTCTCGACCTGGACGAAAACTTCTATGGTGACCAGGACTTCGATATGGAAGACTTCGACCAGGAAGGATTCGATATTGGCGGTGACGCAGGCGGCTCTTACGAAGACGATAAATTTTAATTTAACGATTAGTGGTTAGTGATTAATGATCAACGCTGTGCAGATATTCGCATCGCATTAATCACTAATCACTAATCATTAATCACTAATCACTTAAGTCCATTGTCTACCCTCATTGTTCTTATAGGTCCTACCGGTGTAGGGAAAACCGAATTAAGCCTGCGAATAGCAGAGAATTTCCGGGCAAGCATTGTGTCTGCCGATTCGCGGCAACTTTATGCCGAATTAAAAATAGGTACGGCAGCACCTACGCCCGAACAGCTTGCACGTGTGCCCCATTACTTAGTCGGCACACTACATCTTACAGATTATTACAGTGCCGCCCAATATGAAGCGGAAGCATTGGAAATCCTTGAAAAGTTATTTGCACAACAGGAAGTCGTGGTTCTTACCGGCGGCTCGATGATGTATGTAGACGCTATTTGCAAAGGGATTGACGACATTCCTACCGTCGATGCGGAAACCCGCCAACTCATGTTGCAGAAATATGAGGCAGAAGGACTTGAACAACTCTGTGCCGAACTCCGCTTATTAGACCCGGAATATTATCGCATTGTAGATTTAAAGAATCCCAAGCGAGTGATTCATGCGCTGGAAATCTGCTATATGACCGGACGCACTTACACTTCTTTCCGCACACAGCAGAAGAAAGAACGCCCATTCCGTATTATCAAAGTAGGGCTAACCCGTGACCGGGAAGAACTTTACGACCGTATCAACCGCCGCGTAGACATGATGATGGAAGAAGGGCTGTTGGAAGAAGTACGTTCCGTACTTCCTTACCGTCACCTTAACTCTCTTAATACAGTAGGATACAAAGAATTATTCAAGTATCTGGATGGAGAATGGGAACTCCCTTTTGCCATCGAAAAGATAAAGCAGAATTCCCGTATTTATTCACGCAAGCAGATGACCTGGTTCAAGCGGGATGAGGAGATACACTGGTTCCACCCGGAACAAGAAACGGAGATACTTGCGTACCTCCGCCTAAATATCCAAAATATGCACGAATAGTCTCCATCAATTCATACAAACCATTCTTATTTATTTTTCAAAACGATTTTAAGCACAGGTTCCACCTTAACTTCAACAATAGCTTTATCAATATCCCCGACCCGAAGCACTCCATTTTTAGGAGCCTTCATATTGAAATGACCATCAGAATCAGCTACAACAAAATCATTTGTATATTTTACAATTAAAGTAGCTGCAATCGGCTTTCCACTTTCGTCAGTCACAGTTCCAGTCACAGGAATCCAGTCAGCACCATACTTATCTGTTTTTAACTGTACAATCTTCCCTCCTTCCATATCACTTACAGACACTGACCTGATTAACTTGGCGGACATACCTTTCAACTGTTCTTTATTTATTTTTTTATCATCCAGATAATAAGCAATTTTTCCGTCAATCTTTTGTGCTGCATTTTCCGCCAATTCTAATGCATCTGTATAAGGCTTCTCTGGATTGGTCTTCTTAAATTCATATTCTCCTTCTGTAAGCAATGTAATAATTATTACTCCATTTTTCCCTTTTTCCCCATAAATAGCCGTGGCGGTTTTATCTTTCAATACAGAAATGCTTTTAATGCGTTCAGGAGAAATCTTAGACAAAGCATCTTTTTCTAAAACCTCCTTACCGTCAACAATAACCAAAGGCTGTTCACCATCTTTCACTCCATGAATATTGACACTACCTACACCATTAATAAAACTGGTATCTTTTATTCCTTTGACCTTCACAAACCGTTTGGTAATTTCCGGCAACAAATTAACCACTTCCTGCTCCATCCGTACTGACATTGTAGCACTTACAGGAACTTTCATGGATTTGTATCCGATAAACGAAAATAGCAGATTGCCACCCTTTACAGCTTTCAAGCTGAAATGACCGTCCATATCCGTGATTGCACCATAAGTCGTATTAGGTACAAGTATGCTCACACCAGCTTTCGGACGTCCCTGTTCATCAACAACAGTCCCACTAACTTGAAAATCGGGTACTACGTTTTCCTGATTATCCACTTTAGAAAAATCAAACTGTGTTGTCGTACCCGTCTTCTTCGTGGTTACAAGAATCACTCCATTTTCGCCACGTTTGCCATATATTCTTATAGAAGCGCTATCTTTCAGTACAGACACACTCTCTATCTCCGACGGATTCATCTTTTCCATAGCATTCATGCTGATTTCCTTACCATCAGCAAGAATCAACGGCTGCTTCTCCAATCCAAATCTGATGTTGCCGAATCTCACAGGAACAGAATACCTCACAGGAACAGGTTTGCCACGTTGCTTTCCCGGAATCCAATCCGGCATTTCACTAACAATCCTTTCGGCTTCCTTATTCAGCGAAGGTTGGTCAGATTCAAGCACTTGCACATTTGTTACTTTCCCGGCTTCAGTGACTGTAAAGCCAATCGTTACCAGTCCACCTGCTTTGCCTTTCATGGGAGAGTCAACCACTTTTCTTTCTAAATACCTGCTCAATGCATCCATACCGCCAGGATATTCCGGCATCTGCTCCACCACTTCAAAGATTACAATTTCTTCTTCCTCTTTCTTTTCCGCCGCAGCCACCTTCGAATCAGCCTTCTTCACGACTTTCGATGCTTTCACTGTATCTTGCAGCACCTTTTCTTGCACAATTTCCGCCAAATCATTAACTTTGACTGCTGAAATCTCTTCTACTTTCTCAGAGATTTCGGGACGGGCGAAAGCAGTTACTGCAATAGCAGCTAACGGAAGTACATACAGGTACTTCAAACGAGCCCATGGACTTGATTTTTCTTTTAACATCATAGTGATACGCTTTTTAAGTTTACTGTGATTAAAGCTGTTGGCCATAGAGTAGAGCCTTGTGCCAACGGCTTTTTTTATTAATAATAGTTGATATTCCTTCGCGTTTACTCCTTCATTAATAACCGTCTCGTCGGCTTCATATTCATGGATATTCTGTAATTCCTGTTTGAGCAACCATGCGCCAGGATTGAACCATTGGAAGAAAATACAAATATCCGCCAATAATAAATCTATGGAATGACGGTGACAAATATGCGCCGTTTCGTGAATCAAAATCTCCCGTCCATTCTCTTCCAGGTCCTTCCGGCTGATTACGATATACTTCATCCAACTAAACGGAGTGATTGTCCGGTTATGCACCACAAGAGTAATACCCTTCTCCAACTTCTCATGTCTACCCGAATATATCAGCCTGAAAAGACAAATCAAAGAACAGATATTGCGACAAGCAAAAAATACAATGCCTGCCAAATAAACCAATAAAACAATTTGTATCCAGGAAACAGAAGGCACTTGCTGTATTACAGCTCCCACTTCCGGAGTTATTGCGTTCAGTTCCGCCATCATCAACAGCTGCTCGATAGAAAGTACAGCCTGCTGTACTTCGACCTGATGACGGGTAGTCATCTCAATGCAAGGGATGAGCAACGAGAAGAACAACACTCCCAACAAAGCAACCCGATTGAAACGGTGGAAAGTCTCCTTGCTCAATAATAAGCGGAAAAACAGGTAAAATAAGACAAGGCAGACAGATGATTTCAATATATAAATGAAGAAAACTCCCATAGTATAGATTTTCGTTTAACAGATTAGTCTTTCTTATCGGACTGCTCCACTTCACTGATGAGCTGCTTCAGCTCATCCAAAGAAATATCTTCTTCTTTGACTAAAGAAGAGACAGCGCTTAAATAAGAATTATTAAAATACTTGCTAATCACATTCCGAAGCGTTCTCTTACGAAAGTCTTCTTCACTGACCACAGGATAATATTGATAGGTATTACCAAACGTATAGTGAGCCAGGAAACCTTTGTCTTCCAACCCACGCACGATAGTAGATAATGTATTGAAATGTGGCCTCGGTTCTTCATAGAAAGCCAACATTTCTTTCACGAACAGGGGGCCTTTTTCCCAAAAAAAGCCCATGATTTCTTCCTCTTTTGCTGTTAATCCTTTCATACTTGCAACATTATTTGCTGCAAATAACGAAAAGTTTTAGTTCATAAACTAATTTTCCTAGTTAAAGTAAACTAAAGCTTATAGTTTACCCGCATAACTTATCAACAATGAAGTTGCCGATAAAGAATAAATCGCCCATAAAAACAATACTGAACACTAGAAAAGTAAAACAAGTACTCCAACGAGCACCGCCCTCTTCTTCGCCGCGCTTGATACGAAGCAGGGAACTATACAGACAATCACCCGCTATGAACAATACAAATAAACTCGGTATCAGGTCGCCCCATGACACCAACCAGAGATTATCCCCCTTCCCCAGCAGGAAGGTCAACGCCACTGCCAACAAGAAAACAGAAGCATACTGCAAGTCTTTCCTTTTTGAATTCATAGTGGTAATATTTTAAAGTACTTTTCACAAAGATATCGAATCTCACCCAATAATCCCTATCAAAACCGCATAAAAATCCATCAGGTTTTGTTGAATCTAAGTTTATTGTTACTTTTGCAAGTACGAATAAAAACCAAAACTGAATTATAAAAGCAATAATAAAAGCAGATGAAAAAAATCAGCATCACTTTATTACTCTGCCTTATCTGTTTGACCGGAATGGCACAAGGACAAAAGGCACTTGATTTAAAAGACATCACCTCCGGACGTTTCCGCCCGGAAAACATTCAGGGAGTCATCCCCACACCCGACGGCGAGCACTACACACAGATGAACGCCGAAGGCACACAAATCATCAAATATTCTTTCAAGACAGGTGAGAAAGTAGAAGTTATCTTCGATGTGAACACTGCACGCGAATGTGACTTCAAGAACTTCGACAGCTATCAGTTCTCACCCGACGGTCAGAAATTGCTGATTGCCACCAAGACGACTCCGATTTACCGGCATTCTTATACAGCCGTACATTATATCTACCCTTTGAAACGAAATGATAAGGGCGTTACGACAAACAACATTATTGAACGGCTGTCTGACGGCGGACCTCAACAGGTCCCCGTCTTTTCTCCGGACGGCACAATGATTGCTTTTGTCCGCGATAACAATATTTTCCTTGTCAAGCTGCTATACGGCAACAGCGAAAGCCAGGTGACTGAGGACGGAAAACAGAACTCCATCATCAACGGTATCCCGGACTGGGTGTATGAAGAAGAGTTCAGCTTCAACCGTGCTTTGGAATTCAGCGCTGATAATACGCAGATTGCCTTTATCCGTTTCGATGAATCGGCAGTTCCTTCTTATACGTTCCCGGTATTTGCCGGACAAGCCCCCCGTATCGATGTTCTCAAGGATTATCCGGGAGAATATACATATAAGTATCCGAAGGCCGGCTACCCGAACTCAAAAGTAGAGGTACGCACGTATGATATTAAATCGCACGTTACCCGTACGATGAAACTTCCGCTTGACGCGGACGGATATATCCCCCGCATCCGTTTTACCAAAGATGCCAACAAACTGGCAATCATGACCCTGAACCGTCACCAGGACCGCTTCGACCTTTACTTTGCCGACCCGCGCTCCACGCTTTGCAAACTGGTATTGCGTGACGAATCTCCTTATTATATTAAAGAAAACACTTTTGATAACATCAAATTCTACCCCGATTATTTCAGCCTGCTCAGTGAACGTGACGGTTACAGCCATCTCTACTGGTACAGCATGGGTGGCAACCTTATCAAAAAGGTAACAAACGGAAAGTTTGAAGTAAAAGACTTCTTGGGATATGACGAAGAAGACGGTTCTTTCTACTACACAAGTAATGAAGGAAGCCCGCTGCGCAAAGCCGTCTACAAGACAGACAAGAAGGGCAAAAAGATTAAACTATCTCAGCAGACAGGAACAAACACCCCGCTTTTCAGTAAATCAATGAAGTATTATATGAACAAATTCACCAACCTGAACACTCCTATGGTGGTGACGTTGAACGATAATTCGGGTAAAACACTCAAGACATTGATTACGAATGACAAGCTAAAAGAAACATTGTCAGGATATGCAATACCGCAGAAAGAGTTCTTCACTTTCCAGACTACGGACGGCGTAACTCTGAACGGATGGATGATGAAACCTGTAGATTTCTCCACATCGAAAAAGTATCCGGTACTGATGTATCAATACAGCGGTCCGGGCTCCCAGCAAGTATTGGACACTTGGGGTATCAGTTGGGAAACATACATGGCAAGCCGCGGATTCATCGTTGTATGCGTGGATGGTCGTGGAACAGGCGGTCGCGGAGAAGCTTTCGAGAAGTGCACCTACTTGAAAATCGGAGTGAAAGAAGCCAAAGACCAAGTGGAAACCGCTCTTTACCTCGGCAAGCAACCTTACGTAGACAAAGACCGCATCGGTATTTGGGGATGGAGTTACGGCGGATACATGACTCTTATGAGTATGAGTGAAGGAACTCCCGTATTCAAGGCAGGAGTAGCCGTTGCCGCACCGACCGACTGGCGTTTCTACGATACGGTTTATACCGAACGTTTCATGCGTACTCCGAAAGAAAACGCCGAAGGCTACAAAGCATCATCCGCTTTCACCCGTGCCGACAAGTTGCATGGCAACCTGTTGCTTGTGCATGGCATGGCAGATGATAATGTACACTTCCAGAATTGTACCGAGTACGCCGAACACTTGGTTCAACTCGGCAAGCAATTCGATATGCAGGTATATACCAACCGTAATCATGGAATATACGGTGGAAATACCCGCCACCACTTATACACACGGTTGACCAACTTTTTCTTGAATAACTTATAATGGCGGATAGAGTACGTAAGCCCGAATGGCTGAAAATTAATATCGGTGCCAACGAACGATACACCGAAACCAAACGGATTGTCGACTCCCACTGCCTGCATACCATATGCAGCAGTGGGCGTTGCCCCAATATGGGGGAATGTTGGGGGAAAGGTACTGCCACCTTTATGATCGGAGGTGACATCTGTACCCGCAGTTGTAAATTCTGTAACACACAGACCGGACGCCCGCATCCGTTGGATACGAATGAGCCGACCCATGTAGCAGAATCCATCGCACTGATGAAACTGGATCATGCCGTCATCACCTCCGTAGACCGGGACGACCTTCCCGATTTGGGAGCGGAACATTGGGCGCGTACCATCCATGAAATCAAACGCTTGAATCCTCAGACTACTATCGAAGTACTGATACCCGACTTCCAAGGTAAAATGGAACTGGTAGACCTCGTGATAGAAGCCTGTCCCGACATCATTTCACACAATATGGAAACCGTGCGCCGCATCAGTCCGCTGGTACGCAGTGCGGCCAATTACGATACGAGCCTGCAAGTTATCGGACGTATCTCTTCCAAAGGAGTCAAATCCAAAAGCGGCATCATGGTCGGCTTGGGAGAGACTTCCGAAGAAGTGGAAATATTGATGGACGATTTATTGGCGGTCGGCTGTCAGATTCTCACTATAGGACAATACCTGCAACCCAGCCACCGTCATTATCCTGTTGCAGAATATGTGACTCCACAACAATTTGCAAAATACAGGACTACGGGATTAGCAAAAGGATTTAACATCGTAGAGAGCGCTCCTCTTGTCCGTTCATCCTATCATGCAGAGAAACATATCCGTTAGCAAACAAAACACAGACACTATTTGTTTTACTTGTAGAACCGGCAAATAAACATAAAGTAGAAATGGATCATAAAGGAGTACTTTCTTCCGCGTTTAACATGTCAATGGGTTTTATCCCCGTTATTATTTCCATTTTATTGTGTGAATTTATAACGCAAGACACGGCTATTTACATCGGTACAGGCATAGGTATCGTAGGTATATATCTTTCCCTGAAACGAAAGGGGATACTAGTTCCTAACTTTATCCTATATATAGCGACCGGGATGCTGGCGCTATTATCTTTAGCCGCACTTATTCCCGGTGATTACGTTCCGCCCGGTGCACTTCCCCTCACATTGGAAGTCAGCATCCTTATTCCCATGCTGATACTTTATATGCATAAAAAGAGATTTATCAATCACTTCCTGAAGCAGATAGGTTCCTGCAACAAACGCTTGTACGCACAAGGGGCGGAAGCTGCCATCGTTTCGGCACGCATCGCTTTAATCTTCGGCGTACTGCATTTTGTCATTATCAGCATCGCTGTTGTTTTCCAAGACCCGCCGAGCAAGACGAGCGAACTCGTCCTCTATAAAATCCTGCCCCCTACTGTCTTCATTCTGAGCATCGTGTTCAATCAAATAGCCATCCATTTCTTCAATCACCTGATGTCTCACACGGAGTATGTGCCTATCGTCAATACCAAAGGAGACGTGATTGGGAAAACACCCGCTATTGAGGCAATCAATTACAAGAATGCCTATATCAATCCGGTGATAAGAATTGCCGTGTCTACCCATGGGATGCTATTTCTCTGCGACAGACCGTCAACAGCCATTTTGGACAAGAATAAAGTAGACATTCCAATGGAATGTTATCTTCGCTACGGAGAGTCTCTGACAGCAGCCGCTACCCGTCTGATGAATAATGCCCTTCCCCAAGTCAATGACATCAAACCGGAGTTCAACATCGCCTATCACTTCGAGAATGAAGTGACCAACCGTCTTATCTACCTGTTCATCGTAGATTTGGCTGACGATTCAGTCCTCTGTACTCCCCGCTTTAAAAATAGTAAGCTATGGAGTTTCAAGCAGATTGAAGAGAACTTAGGCAAAGGATTCTTCAGCAGTTGCTTTGAAAACGAATACGAACATCTGAAAAATGTTATTTGTATAAGAGAAAAATACAAGGAATCTTAGACAAATCAGGCACGTGCCCTTTCCAGTCTTTCACCGTACGCGTCTGTATATACTCTCCTTCGCAAGTGATATTGGCGGCAATACACAGTTTTGTCTGCGGACGGCAATTCTGTAGAATATCTTCCACCATTTTATGATTCCGGTAAGGAGTCTCAATGAAAAGTTGCGTCTGGTTCTCGGCATACACACGCTGCTCTAACGCTTTCAGTTTCTTTCCACGCTCGCCCGGTTCAATCGGCAGATAGCCGTGGAACGCAAAACTCTGGCCGTTAAACCCCGACCCCATCACGGAAAGAATGATAGAAGAAGGTCCGACCAAAGGAACGACTTTCAACTTTTTACGCTGTGCAATAGCCACTACATCCGCTCCCGGATCGGCAACAGCCGGACAGCCTGCCTCAGAGATGACCCCCATTGAAGCACCGTTTATCAAAGGTTTCAGATAACCGGAAATGTCTTCGGGCGAAGTATGCTTGTTCAACGGGTAAAACGTCAGTGCATCAATATCAATCTCCCTGTCCACCTTTTTTAAGAAACGGCGGGCTGAACGGACATCTTCGACTATAAAATACCGGATACCGGAGATAATCTCCTTATTATAAGAAGGCAATACCTTTTCAATAGGCGTATCACCTAAAGTCACGGGCAACAAATAAAGGGCAGTTTCCACTTTAAAATGAAGAATTAAGACTATACTTTACTATTAAAAATCAAATAAGGTTTTGAGCGAAGCGAATTAAAAATGAAAGGCAAAATCAGGAAGCCAAATAGTTGGATTCACTCAACATTACATGATAGTCGGTAAATTCCAACAGGTCTTTCAGCTTCATGTCTTTATGCTTTTTCATATATGCCGCAACAATTCTCGTACCTATCCATGTACCTATCAATGCAGGAGCCTGAACACCCAGCATTTCAACAGCCGGAGCAGGTTTCATATAATAACGGATCACCATCGGGTCACGCGCGTGCAGATGTTCATTGGAACAGACATACTCCCAAATATCTTTTTCATTTTCCTTGCACCAGTCACTTTCCTCTTTTGAATATCCCATCGCCTCACCGCTGTCATTGTATCCCAATAAGTTCTGTACTACATAATTAATTTTCCCGGCATGCATCATCAGGTCAATAAGACAAGTCCCCTCATGATACTTCATGCCATAACGGCTCAGTAGATAGAACGCAAAACAATCCGGCACAATTCGTTCGGGACGCATGGAACGGCATTGGTAATCATAATAAAAACGCTTATAAAGAGGATAATCCTCCCCCATGTATTTATCAAGGCTGATACCGAGCAAAGAATCGACCAGGACGATAGACTCATTGAACGCAGATATTTGTGAATAGATAAACGGCACTTGGGTATCGGGCACTTCCTTTTTCAGCTTCTTGAATCCCTTAGTCAGTCCCTTTTCCACTTCATCCAAATTAGGGAACTTGGCTTCCACATCCCCCATCAGACGAACCAGTGTCGTATCCGAATAGAATTTTTGCAGGCGTTGCGAGATGGTATCGTCTTTCACCGTGCCGATAGCCAGCACATCTTCAATCAGAATCTTCGTCGGCTGACGGTAATCCATCGACAACTTCTGCATGGCAGAAAAGCTGTTGGAGCGAACGTATTCGCTCAACAGCTTATCATATCTCAGAACAGAAATCTCCTCTTCCTTCTGCTCCATACCTTTTCCTGTGCTTAACCCACAGGCGGCGAAAAGCATACTTATTAATATAATAAGAAGAGAAATCCGTAGTTTCATAATTTATTATCCGTAAATGATGTTACCATTTTCGTCCATGTACTCATCAAGTCCTTTCTCGTAAGTAGCCATAGCACGAAGACTCATACCCACGCTGGAGAATCCGCCGTCGTGGAAGAGGTTCTGCATGGTCACCTTGCGGGTGAGGTCGGAGAACATCACGATGCAATAATCAGCACATTCGTCGGCAGTCGCATTTCCGAGCGGAGACATACGGTTGGCGAAGTCAAACAGTTTGTCCATACCCTTCACACCCGAACCGGCCGTTGTAAACGTAGGCGACTGTGAGATTGTGTTCACACGCACGCTGTGCTCGCGTCCGTAGATATAACCGAAGCTGCGTGCGATAGATTCCAACAGTGCTTTCGCATCCGCCATATCGTTGTAGCCGTAGAACGTACGCTGTGCAGCCACATAGCTCAATGCAACGATTGAACCGTAATCAGCGATAGCGTTCAGTTTCTTGGCAGCCTGAATCATTTTGTGGAATGAAACAGCCGAAATGTCCAATGTCTTATCCAACATTCCATAGTCAAGGTCATCGTAAGTACGTTTCTTGCGTACGTTGGGAGACATACCGATAGAATGGAGTACAAAATCAATTTGTCCGCCCAGTATATCCATCGAGGTCTTGAATACATTCGACAACTCCTCTACGTTGGTAGCGTCCGCCGGCACAACCTGACAGTTCAATTTTTCAGCCAAAGCATTGACTTCTCCCATACGGATAGCCATCGGAGTATTTGATAATGTAATAGTCGCACCTTCTTCTACAGCGCGTTCAGCCACTTTCCAAGCAATGGACTGGTCATTCAACGCACCGAAGATAATACCTCTTTTTCCTTTCAACAAGTTGTAACTCATATCTTTTAATAGTTAAATTTTGTGCAAAGATAGCATCTTTCTGCATAAAATCATGCGAAGTGTGCAAATAATAGACAGTAATGACAAAAAATACACGTATTCTATCAATTAGTCCACATCCTTTTGGAGGTTCGCACGTATCTTTGCATTCGATAATTAAGAGTTTTTTTCATAATATTTATTCAAGAACACTCAAGTATATACCAAGAAAAACAATAGATGTATAACCCTATAGAAAATAAGATTACTAAATGAACACGTTGACAAAAAGACTCTTCTGGATGGCTATATGCTGTTTGCCGTTTATCTCGGGATGTAAACCGCAAAGCGGGAATGCGGTAAGTGAAAACGTAATAAGCGATACCCTTTACCAGAATTTACCTTTTGAAATGCCAAAAGTACAACAGCCGTTTTTTCCTGCTTATGAGGTAAACATTGAAAAATTCGGAGCTAAAGGGGATGGAATGTTCCTGAACACGAAAGCTATCAACGACGCTATCAAGGACGTAAACCAACACGGCGGTGGCAAAGTGATTATCCCGGAAGGCATCTGGCTGACAGGCCCTATCGAACTGCTGAGTAACGTAAATTTATATACAGAACAAAACTCACTGGTACTCTTCACCGGAGATTTCGAAGCATACCCTATCATCGCCACTTCTTTTGAAGGACTGGAAACCCGTCGTTGCCAGTCGCCGATTTCGGCACGCAACGCGGAGAATATCGCCATCACAGGACATGGGACATTTGACGGAAACGGAGATTGCTGGCGTCCGGTGAAGAAAGGAAAACTGACAGCTTCGCAATGGAAGAAATTAGTAAGTTCCGGCGGTGTCCTTGATGAGAAACAGGAGATATGGTATCCCACAGCCGGCTCATTGAAAGGTGCTATGGCTTGTAAGGACTTCAACGTCCCCGAAGGTATCAATACGGATGAGGAATGGGCTGAAATCCGTCCATGGCTGCGTCCGGTGCTGCTCAGCATCGTAAAAAGCAAGAAGGTACTGCTGGAAGGTGTGACTTTCAAGAACTCTCCGAGCTGGTGTCTGCACCCGTTGTCCTGCGAGGATTTCACTGTAAACAATATCATGGTCATCAATCCCTGGTATTCTCAGAACGGTGATGCCATCGACCTGGAATCTTGCAAGAACGCGCTGATTATCAACAGTGTGTTTGATGCGGGAGATGATGCTATCTGTATCAAATCGGGTAAGGATGAAGACGGTCGCCGTCGCGGCGAACCTTGCCAGAATGTGATTGTGAAGAATAATACGGTATTGCACGGACATGGCGGATTTGTTGTCGGCAGTGAAATGTCCGGCGGCGTGAAGAACATCTATGTGGAAGATTGTACATTCATGGGGACTGATGTAGGTTTGCGCTTCAAGAGTACCCGCGGACGTGGCGGTGTGGTGGAAAACATCTACATTAATAATATCAACATGATTAATATTCCGAACGAGCCGTTATTGTTCGACTTGTTCTACGGTGGAAAAGGTGCGGGAGAAGAATCAGAAGAAGACTTGCTGAACCGCATGAAAACAGCCATCCCGCCGGTAACGGAAGAGACTCCGGCATTCCGCAATATCCATATCTCGAATATTGTGTGCAGAGGTTCGGGACGTGCGATGTTCTTCAACGGTTTGCCGGAAATGCCGATTAGCAATATTACTGTTAAAAACGTCGTGATGACGGAAGCTACGGATGGGGTTGTCATCAGCCAGGTAGACGGAGTTACTTTGGAGAACATTTATGTAGAGTCTTCAAAAGGCAACAATATCCTGAATGTCAAGAATGCAAAGAACCTGACTGTAGATGGAAAGGTTTATGAAGAATTGGGCGCAAAAGGAGAAATTTTAAGTCTCAAATAAAATTCACCGCAAGAAACGCAAGAAAAAGAAAACCACAATATCATTATATAGAGTAAAAAGCTCAAATAGCAGACTATTTTATCTTCAAAAGATAGACGGTCTGCTTTTTTTTCAGTTACTTTTGCAGAGAGAAATACGACGTATAATATCAGCCTTAGAATCATGAAAAAGAATCTTTTTATAATTGCTTTCCTTTTAGGAAGTTTCAGCCTGCCAGCCTGGGCTCAGAAGCAGGAAAAGACCATTACAGTCGAGGTGCACAACAATTGGAACCAGGCAAAAACGGACGCTCCGGTTGTTATCAATCTGCACGAATTGCACGCAGGTTTCAAAATCAAATCTGCCGTTGTCATGGAAGGGACGAATGAAATTCCTTCCCAGCTTGATGACTTGAACAAAGACAGGAAGATGGATGAACTTGCCTTCGTAACCAACCTTCCCGCTCATGGCAGAAAGACTTTCCAAGTGACACTTTCTTCGGAAAAGAGCACAAAGACTTATCCTGAACGGGTATATGCCGATATGTTTATCGTGGATTATCGCAAAGGAAAACATCAAAGGGTACAGGCAATTACTGTTCCCGGAACCAGTAATATATACAGCATGGTACGCCCTCACGGCCCGGTTCTGGAATCGGAGCTGGTAGGTTATCGTCTCTACTTCAATGAGAAACAGACACCTGACATTTACGGTAAATTCAATAAAGGTCTGGAAATTAGAGAATCGCAGTTCTATCCTACAGATGCGCAGTTGGCCAAAGGATTCGGTGACGATGTGCTTCGTGTGTTCGACAGTTGTGGCCCGGGTGCATTGAAAGGTTGGGACGGACAGAAAGCGACCCACATCACCCCGGTCGAAACCCGTACGGAACGTATCATCTCTTACGGGCCGGTGCGTGCGATTGCAGAAATTGAAGTAACCGGATGGCAGTATCAGGGTGCAGAACTGGATATGATGACGCGTTACACGCTGTATGCCGGACATCGTGACCTTCACATCGAAACATTCTTCGACGAGCCGCTCGATAAAGAGGTTTTCTGCACAGGGGTACAGGATATTGTAGGTACTTCCAAGTCTTTCTCCGACCATAAGGGATTGGTAGGAAGCTGGGGAACAGACTGGCCTGTAAACGACACGGTGAAGTACGCAAAAGAAACCGTAGGATTGGGAACTTGTATCCCTCAGCGTTATGTGAAATCAGAGGAAAAAGATAAGGCGAACTTCCTCTATACAATCACCGCTCCGGGAAACAATTACTTCCAATATCATACAACTTTCACTTCCATGAAAGAAACCTTCGGGTATAAGACTCCGGAAGCATGGTTCGCTTATCTACGCGAATGGAAAGAAGAACTGGCTCACCCTGTGACAGTGACAGTAAAAGACAGCCATACTGCCAAATAGAAATAACCATACACCACTAAAATAAGGTAGAATACAAATACAACTAAACAAAAATCACAAGGTTTCTACCAATTTTTATACGACTCTGCACAATTATTACTCCTTGTACAGAGTCTTTTTTTCTACCTTTGCCACCGTAAGACAAGCCAACGAATCATTTATATAAAACTATTAATCGACCTATATCATGAAACGATTGACACAGACTTTAGTTCTCTGCCTGCTGACTACCTTCCCGGTATTAGCGCAGAAAAACTATGTATCCGAAGTATGGGTTTCCGACCTCGGAAACGGCAAATACAAAAATCCGGTTCTCTATGCCGACTACTCCGACCCCGACGCTTGCCGCGTGGGCGATGATTTCTATATGACTTCATCCAGTTTCAACTGTCTGCCGGGATTGCAGATACTACATTCCAAGGATTTGGTGAACTGGACGATTATCGGCGCGGCAGTACCTAACGCTCTTCCCCCTATCGAAACACCGGAACGTCCGGAACACGGTAATCGTGTATGGGCTCCCGCCATCCGCCATCACAACGGCGAGTTCTATATCTTTTGGGGCGACCCCGACCAGGGAGCTTTCATGGTGAAAGCCAAAGACCCGAAAGGCCCGTGGAGCGAGCCAGTCTTGGTTAAAGCAGGAAAAGGAATTATCGACACCTGCCCGTTTTGGGATGAGGACGGGAAAGTATATATGGTACACGCATACGCAGGAAGTCGTGCCGGTCTGAAAAGTGTAATCACTATCTGCGAACTGAACGCAGAGGCTACGAAAGCCATCACTCCTTCACGCATCATATTCGACGGTCACGAAGCACATCAGACTTGCGAAGGTCCCAAAATGTATAAGAGAAATGATTATTATTATATCTTCCATCCGGCAGGTGGCGTACCGACAGGCTGGCAGGTCGTGTTACGTTCCAAGAACATCTACGGTCCTTATGAATGGAAAACCGTACTCGCACAAGGCAACTCTCCTGTCAACGGACCTCATCAGGGAGCCTGGGTAGACACTCCTACGGGCGAAGACTGGTTCCTTCACTTTCAAGATGTAGGTGCTTACGGTCGTATCATGCATCTGCAGCCGATGAAATGGGTAAACGACTGGCCTGTTATCGGCATTGACAAAGACGGTGACGGCTGCGGTGAACCTGTCCTGACTTACAAGAAACCGAATGTAGGAAAAACATATCCTATCTGTACTCCGCAAGAAAGCGACGAGTTTGACGGTTACACGTTATCCCCACAGTGGCAATGGCACGCCAACATTAATGAAAAATGGGCGTATTATGCAGGAGACAAGAGTTATGTCAGATTATACTCTTATCCGGTGGTAGAAGATTATAAGAACCTGTGGGATGTAGCCAACCTTTTGTTGCAGAAAACTCCTTCCGATAATTTCACCGCAACGATGAAACTCACATTCACTCCTAATCAGAAGAATAAGGGCGAGCGAACCGGACTTGTCGTTATGGGCAGAGATTATGCCGGGCTGATTTTAGAAAATACAGACAAAGGTCTTGTTTTGTCGCAAGTAGAATGTAAAAGGGCGGATAAGGGAAAACCGGAAGAAGTGAAAGCTGCCGTTGACCTTTCCCAAAACACGGTTTATCTGAAAGTACGCTTCAGTTGTGACGGAAAGAAACTCAAAGCCAGCGAAGGCGGACACGACCTTATTGTAATGTGTAATTTCAGTTATAGCCTTGACGGAAAGAAATTCGAATCACTCGGAGTTCCTTTCCAGGCAAGAGAAGGACAATGGATTGGCGCTAAAATCGGCATGTTCTGCACGCGCCCTGCTATAAAAACAAATGATGGCGGTTGGGCAGACGTGGACTGGTTCCGTATTACGAAGAAGTAATCTCATATATGAAAAAGCGTGCCAAAAGATAGTGTTTACTACCTTTTGGCACGCTTTTTCATAAATTGTCAAGAGGATAATATCTGCATCTGTTTTTGAAATTAAGGCTGTAAGAGTAATGACCCTTGCGCCACCACTTTTTCCTTTGCCTTTAGAAGAAATTGCCATCCGTACTTTATGGAGCCCTTTCCCCAAATCAGCACCTTGTTCCGGGTTCTCTTTCAGTGATTCCAACAAATTTGCAAAATCCTGTTGCATTGACTTATAATGCTTACTCAGTCTTTTCAATTCCCTCTTGAAAAAAGAGGTAGCTATAATATTACAGTTCATTAAGCAAATCCTCTGCTGATATCCCCTTCGCCTTTCCTTCACGTATCAGTTCGGCTTCCTGACACGCTTGCTCCAAATCACTTAGTATTTCTGTTTTCGTCTTGGTCTTATATTCCACAGCATCTTCTTTTGCAATATCTGAAACAGTTGATGATTCGCCATGAAGAACCATCTTTACCTTATCCAGCAACTGACGACTGTTCGACATCA
The DNA here is from genome assembly GCF_902491285.1 of uncultured Bacteroides sp. Classification (GTDB taxonomy): domain Bacteria; phylum Bacteroidota; class Bacteroidia; order Bacteroidales; family Bacteroidaceae; genus Bacteroides. Next base: position 24,983 of record NZ_CABUHK010000069.1, read on the forward strand.
ATATCTCCCGGGCTAATTCTGCTTTATAAGCTTCCAGTTCCATTGAATTGTCCATTATAATCTCCTTTCTTCTTTCATTTTTGTAGATATAAAGATAACGAAAGTAACCGGATATCGGTTCATCAATCCGTTTTTTATTCCTACCTTTGCCAGTAGAAAGAGAGAAAATACAGGATTAACAATAAAACAAAGAGCTCAATGAAGAAACTAGTAATATTTGATTTGGATGGTACATTACTAAATACTATCGCCGACCTGGCACACAGTACCAACTATGCTTTAAATAAATTAGGATACCCCACACACGATGTGGAAAAGTATAACTTCATGGTAGGAAACGGTATCAACAAACTCTTTGAACGTGCATTGCCCGAAGGAGAAAAGACAGAAGAGAATGTACTCCGGGTAAGAAAAGAGTTCGTTCCTTACTATGATGTCCACAATGCAGATGACAGCCGCCCTTATCCGGGTATTTCAGAACTTTTATCCCATTTACAATCCGCTGGTATCCAGCTTGCCGTAGCTTCCAACAAGTATCAGGCAGCTACCGAGAAACTGGTTGCCCATTATTTCCCCGAAATCCGCTTCACAGCCGTTTTCGGCCAACGGGAAGGGGTGAACGTAAAGCCCGACCCTACGATAGTCTTTGATATTTTAAAATTAGCGAACGTAGAAAAAGAAGATGTCCTCTATGTCGGTGATTCGGGAGTCGATATGCAGACAGCAGCTAATGCAGGGGTGACAGCTTGTGGTGTAACATGGGGCTTCCGTCCACGGACAGAATTGGAAGAGTTTAGTCCGGCATATATAGTAAATGCTGCTGAAAAGATTAAAGAATTGGTTCTTTAATAAATAATAGCCTTACAAAAATTATGATTCGGCAAGTAGAACTTCAATAGTCTCAATAAGTTCTCTTGCCGGAGCTTTTATCGTACTGATTTCATCCTCTGATATTGAATAAATGCAATTATAATCCCCCTTCTGCCGCAATTGTTCCATACGTGCCAAAAAGCTTCCTAAGCGTGTACTTATTTTACCCGTTTTTATAAAATTCAAGCCAAAGCAAGCTATCAGTCCATCGTGAGTTTTACATGATAATCCGTTTTGTATTAATAAAGCCTGAACAGCATGAAAACAGGCATAGTAATATCTATTGGAAGCAATATCCCAATACTTCATATCAAACATTTCATCTGCTTGCTTCAGAAACACTTTAGCTTTCTCCAATTATAATACCACCAAAGAATTACGTTCTTCATCTGTCAATTTCATACTAATTTAATTCCTTCCTGTTCTATATTTTTATAAAATGGTGTAATACAACTTGCAGCCCATTCTTTCATTGTATACATAATCGGATTAATCCGCGCCCCCAAGTCCCATCCCAACATAGTTAAAGGGAAACTTACCTTATCATAATCTTCAGGCTCCAGTTTTTCTTTATCAAGAATAATCAAAATATCCCAATCAGAATCAACCCGAGTATCCCCACGAGCTTGAGAACCAAACAACAAAGCCTTTCCTCCTTTTGGTAAATGCTCCGTTAATGCCTGCTTAATAGATTCTAAAACTTTATTAGCATGACTTTTCATATCCGTTTCTCCTTTACTTTTCTACAAATATACGATAAATATCAATTCGAAGAATATGAGTTACGAAGAAATCGCTCTTGCAAATAACTCATTCTTAGTTATTATCTATGATAAATCTGAATAAAGTGATATTTCTTTTCGGATTTTCGCTTATTAGGGTATTCATCTATTTTAGTATTGCATTGGTTATCATCAATATACTTTAATGTATCAATATCTTCATTCTGCTGTGCAATAATCAGTGACAGTACGAATATTACGAAAATTAATACTATGTAGCCCAATGCTATTAAGTAAGCAAGCATTTTGTGCCAATAGAGAAACATTTTAAAATCACTAATTATGCCCATATTCTCAATTTTAGATAATTTATTGGTTTCCCGCAGCACCAATAAAAAAGGCGCGGAAACTATTACAATATTATTTTGTGAAAGGCTCTGGTAAGCCTGCAATCAAATAATAAGTAATAGCTCCACGCCCATTGAGATATATAACAAAATTATATACAACATAGACGTGGAGACAGGTCACTTATTATCTGCGATTGCTAAAATTTACCAGATTCTTCACAACAGATAATAATGAAACACTATCTCTAGTAATTCAATAAACTGTATCTTACTTCGAAGACACACCACAAATATAAGTATATTTTTTCATTATAGATATTACTTTCTACTATTATTTAATGCAGATTATTTCATTCGGTTCTAGAATAAAAAAAACAAAATCATTTCTCATATTCTCATAGAAAAGTATATTCATTTGATTACTAACAACATAAAGCATGAGAATAAAAATACTTACATGCATTTCTCATACATATATAAAGAAAACGCACTTAAAACAATGCATTTCTCATACTATTATTGGCATTTCTCATACATCAAAAACATTATTCTCATAGTCTAATCATTAACGCTTAATGAACTGTAATAAAGCCACCGTTCATTTTCGTTATAACCAACTGACAATCAAAGATTATACTACTATAATCAATAGATTTTCAATAAGACATCTCTATCGTTGCACTCCAGTGAACAGACTCGTTCACTAGAGTGCAAAGGTCTATCTACCCGAGTGCGCAGCTCTGTTCACTAGAGTGGAATAATACGAATGAAAGCAGAAAAACACAATAATGTCAGTTACGAAAGATATGTTATCTATCGACTTAACATACAAACTACGGTTATATTGCCTTCTACATATTAGTTTCTTAAAACAAAGACAAGCATAATATGCAGCATGAGAAATACAAAATAAAGTATGAGAAATACCTTCTTTAAAGGCATTTTATAGCTATAAACTATGAGAAATGCATGTAAACATTTTAATTCTCATGCTTTATGTTGTTAGTAATCAAATGAATATACTTTTCTATGAGAATATGAGAAATGATTTTGCGAAATCGTTTCTAGTATTGGTTGCCTTCACTTCTTCACATACCAGGGCAACCGCTCAATAATCTCTACATGTTATCTTTTTGCTCTGTGGGTGGTATAATTCTTTGAATACCTAGTATTTCATTTCTGTATTTCTCATCCCACCCGCATAGTTTTCTTTTCCCTGCTATCCCTATCTTCTTTTTACTTTGCTTTAATAAGATAAGAGCCATTTTACACATGAGTGAAAAGTTAACTGCTGCATTATCCGTTTTTCTAGTGTAATCTTCTC
>NZ_CABUHK010000070.1 GCF_902491285.1 uncultured Bacteroides sp.
AGTAAGTTACATACGAATATAAGAGCAGGGGATTTTTCTTTTTAGAGGAAAGGTATGGAGAAAAGTAAAATAGAAGTGTAATTTTTTTATATATAATATAAAAATCCCCTTTAGTTACCCAAGAGGTAGCTAAAGGGGATATATTGATGAACAGATTGTTTTTTACTTACTTCTCATCATTCTGACGGATTTCCACACGACGGATTTTGCCGCTGATAGTCTTCGGAAGTTCGTCTACAAATTCAATCACACGCGGATATTTATAAGGAGCAGTCACTTTCTTCACATGGTTCTGCAATTCCTTAATCAGTTCTTCTCCGGCGCGGTTCTTATACTCTTTTGATAGAACAATCGTAGCTTTTACTACTTGTCCGCGAATCTCGTCAGGTACTCCGGTGATGGCACATTCCACAACCGCCGAGTGAGTCATCAAGGCGCTTTCCACTTCGAACGGGCCGATACGGTAACCGGAACTCTTGATTACATCGTCCGCACGACCTACGAACCACAGATAACCGTCTTCGTCTTTCCATGCAACGTCTCCTGTATAATAGATGCCGTCATGCCAGGCTTCGCGTGTACGTTCCGCATCGCGGTAGTACTCTTTGAAAAGTCCGAGAGGTTTGCCTTTGCTGGTACGGATTACGATTTGTCCCTGTTCTCCGGCTTCAACCGAACGGCCTTCGTGGTCTATCAGGTCAACATCATATTGCGGGTTCGGCAGTCCCATACTTCCCGGTTTCGGTTCCATCCAAGGCATGGTGGCGATAGTCAGGGTCGTTTCTGTCTGTCCGAAACCTTCCATCAGTTTGATGCCGGTCAGTTTCTTGAACGTCTCGAATACGGCAGGATTCAGGGCCTCGCCGGCAATCGTGCAGTATTTGAGTGAAGACAGGTCGAACTTCGTCAGGTCTTCGTGAATCAGGAAGCGGAAGATGGTAGGCGGCGCACAGAGAGAAGTGACATGATAATTCTGTATCATTTCCAAAATGGCGGCGGGAGTAAATTTCTCGTGGTCATACACGAAGATGTTGGCTCCGGCAATCCATTGTCCGTAAAGTTTGCCCCATACGGCTTTTCCCCAACCGGTGTCGGCGATGGTGAGATGAAGGCTGTTCTCGTCAAGGTTGTGCCAGAAGCTGCCTGTTACGATATGACCTAACGGATAAGTGAAGTCATGTGCCACCATTTTAGGTTCGCCGGTAGTGCCGGAAGTGAAATACATCAGCGAAATATCATCGTTGGTATTTGCGTGTCTCGGACGTACGAACGGAGCTGCATTCTCTATTCCCTGGTGGAAATCTTCGAATCCTTCGGGAATTTCCGGGCCGACGCTGACCAGTTTCTCAACAGTCGGGCAATCGGGCAGGGCATCTTTGATATGTTGCAGGATGATTCCTTCACCGGCGGCTACAATCATTTTGATGTCCGCAGCGTTGCAACGGTAGATAATATCCTTTTTTGTCAACAGGTGAGTGGCGGGGATAACGGTTGCTCCCAGCTTGTGAAGGGCGATGGTGCTGTACCAGAACTCGTAACGCCGTTTCAGAATCAGCATCACCATGTCGCCGCGACCGATACCCAGACTTTGGAAGTAAGAGGCGGTCATGTCCGTATAACGCTTCATGTCGGCAAATGAGAACTGGCGGCTCTCGCCTTTGTCGTTTGTCCAAAGCAAAGCGTTCTTATCGGGTTGCTCGGCAGCCCAGGCATCTACTACATCGTAACCGAAGTTGAAGTTCTCCGGAACGTTTATTTTCAAGTTCTTGTTGAAGTCCTCTTGTGAACTGAAAGAGGTCTGTGATAAAAATCTTTCTACCATGATATTATTACATAATTACTGCCAGAAAACGTACCGTTTTGCCATCGAGCGCTTTCATGCCATGTGGGAGTTGGGAATTAAAATAGATACTGTCGCCTTGGTTGAGGATGATTTCTTTGCCTTCGATATTGATGAGCATGCGTCCTTCAATCACAAGATTGAATTCTTGTCCGTTGTGTTTGTTGTAATGGATAGGTTCGTTGTCCCCTTTCGGTTCAACGGTAACGATGAACGGGTCGGCAGTGCGGTTCATGAATCCCGATGCCAATGACTGGTATTTATAAGCTTTCGTACGTTCGATGCTGACTCCTTTTCCTGCACGGGTTACGAAATAACTGCTCATCTTAGGTTCTTCGCCGAACATCAGGGCGTCGAGGGCAACATTATACGTACGTGCAATCTTCTGCAGCATGCTGACAGAAATGTCGTATTCTCCTGTTTCTGCAAGTCGGTATTCTTCAGCAGAGATGTCGCTGTCGCGGGCAATGTCTTCAGAAGTCAGTTCCAGTACATCACGCAATCCGCGAAGGCGTTCTGCTATCTGTTTAATTTGGTCATTCATGTTATTAAGTGATTAATTATTAATGATTAGAGATTGATTTGGTGATTAACGGAGTAGTGATTAATAGCTGCGCTGCATAGTGTTAATCACTACTCCGTTAATCGTTATTTCGATGCTTTCATTGCTTGGATGATGGCAGACGTAAAGCCGTTGTGCTCCAGTTCGTTGATTCCTTTGATGGTGATTCCGCCCGGAGTAGTCACCTTGTCGATTTCTACGCTGGGATGGGTTTCATTGTTCAGAATCAGTGCGGCGGCTCCTTTCAGTGATTGCGCTACCATGGTCATTGCGTCTTTCGGGCGGATTCCCATTTCGATACCGGCCTGCATGGCCGCCTGAACGTATTTCAGGACGTAGGCGATGCCGCAGGAAGCCAGTGCGGTGGCTGCGGTTATTTTGTCTTCGGGGATAAGCATCACTGTTCCCATTTCACTGAAGAGCCGGAGAACGAATTTATCTTGTTCGTCATTCGTATTGCGTGCGGCAACGAGTGTCATGCTTTCCAGTTCGCTGATAGCGGTGTTGGGGATAAGGCGGAACATCGGCATCTCCGGTGATACCACATAATGAGCCAGTTCCTCGAAACTGATACCGGCGGCTACCGATATGAGTATCTGTTTGCTTTTTAGTTTCAACTCGCGCATTACGGGTTGCATGAACCAGGGCTTTACTGCAAGGATAACGATGTCTGCTCCCAGCGCCGCTTCGGCGTTGTTGTGAGTGGTAGAGATGCCCGGAAATTCTTTTTTCAGTTGTTCCAGTTTGCCTGCACTGGGGTTGGATACGATGATATCCGAGTCTTCTATCAGACTTCCTTTTGCCAGGCCGCGAGCGATAGACCCGCCCATGTTGCCTGCACCGATGATAGCTATTTTCATATTACGCTTGTTTTTAATGAGTTGTCATAGACAAAGGTAACGGTAAATTACGAAAAAACAAAAAGCAGCCTGAATAAGAAAGATTTTTCTACTGAAGGCTGCTTTTATCGTTGGCTGTTTATTAATCAAATGAGCGGTTAGAGTACTTTCTTGAACCGGGCAAGGAACTCATCCGCTTCTTCCATACTGAGACAGAGAGGGGGCAGAAGACGAAGTACATTCGTACCGCTTGCTCCGGTAAATACGTGCTCGTCATAGATGAGGCGGCTGCGCAATTCTTTGATTGGCTCTTCAAATTCGAGCCCGATCATGAGTCCGCGTCCGCGTACTTCCTTGATTTGCGGGAATTTTTTCAGTTCTTCCAGCAAGTAGTTACCTATCCTGGCAGCGTTTTCTACCAGATTTTCCTGCTCGATAACGTCCATTACGGCAAGGGCCGCCGAGCACGCCAGGTGATTTCCGCCAAAAGTGGTTCCTAACTGTCCGTATACAGGTTTGAACATCGGACTGATAAGAACGCCTGCCATCGGGAATCCGTTTCCGATACCTTTGGCTACGGTGATAATATCCGGTTTGATATCATTGTATTGGTGGGCAAAGAACTTTCCGCTACGTCCGTATCCGCTCTGAATCTCGTCGAGAATCAGGATAGTGCCCGTTTCGGTACATCCCTTGCGGAGTTCTTGCATAAATTCGGTAGTCGGTATCTTGATGCCGCCTACGCCTTGTATTCCTTCAATGATAACAGCGCATACGTCTCCTTTAGACAGTTCCTGCTTCATGGCCTCGGTGTCATTCAAAGGAAGATAGACAACGTGCCCGTTGTTGTTGATAGGAGCGATGATGGACGGATTGTTGGTCGCTTCTACTGCCAGTGAAGTACGTCCGTGGAAGGCTTTGGTGAAAGAAACCACTTTGGTACGTCCGTTGTAGAAAGAAGCCAGTTTCAGTGCGTTCTCGTTCGCTTCGGCACCGCTGTTGATAAGAAACAGGCTGTAATCGTCATAGCCGGAAATCTTTCCCAGCCGTTCGGCTACCTGTTGTTGCAGCTTGTTGATAACCGAGTTCGAGTAGAAACCAAGATTGGCTACCTGATTGCTGATCATCTCTACATAGTGAGGGTGTGCGTGTCCGATGGAGATAACGGCGTGACCGCCGTAAAGGTCTAAATATTCAGTCCCGTTCTCGTCCCAGACTTTGCAGCCTTTCCCCTTGACTATATTGATATTATATAAAGGATATACGTCGAATAATTTCATGTTGATTAACGTTTAGTGATTAACGATTAGCGGTTAACGTTTGGTGATTAATAATTAACTTCATTATAGCGTAGCCGTTAATCACTAATCACTAACCGTTATTCCGTTATTAAAACGCTGAAGGCTTCAAACGCAGCCCTATTGTCTCTTCCAGGTTGAACATCAGGTTCATGTTATGAACCGCCTGTCCGCTGGCACCTTTCAGCAGGTTGTCGATACAGGAGATGATCAATAGCTTGTCGCCATGCTTCTCGAGATGTATCAGACACTTGTTGGTGTTGACTACTTGTTTGAGGTCTATATTCTTGTCTACGATGTGTACAAATGAGTCCTTCGCATAATATTCTTCATACATGCGGACGATTTCGTCAAGAGCCACTTTCGTCTTTACCACGAGGGTGGCGAAGATGCCGCGGGGGAAATCGCCGCGGTACGGGATAAAATCTATGTCGGAATCAAAGCTGTTCTGCAACTGTTGCAGTGACTGTTTGATTTCCGGCACGTGCTGGTGCTCGAATGCTTTGTACACGCTAATGTTGTTGTTTCTCCAACTGAAATGACTGGTAGCACCCGGTTTCACTCCGGCTCCGGTACTTCCTGTAATGGCATTTACGGAAATATCGTCTGTCAACATCAGGTTTTTGGCCAGCGGGAGCAGACCCAGTTGGATACACGTCGCAAAACAACCGGGGTTGGCTACATGCTTTGCCGTACATGTGGCACGACGGTTCAGTTCCGGCAGACCGTAGATGAAGTCGTGGTCGTCACTCTTGATGCGGTAGTCCATGGAGAGGTCGATAATCTTCAGGTCTTCCGGTATGTTGTGGCTTTCCATGAATTTCTTCGTGTCGCCGTGGGCTGTGCAGAAGAAAAGAACGTCAATCTCGTCCAGAGGCAACTGGTCGGTGAATGTTAAATCAGTTTCTCCATACAAACCTTCGTGTACGTCGGTGATTCTGTTTCCGGCATTACTGCTGCTGTTGATAAATACGATTTCAGTCTCCGGATGGTTGAGCAGCAGGCGGATTAATTCGCCTGCCGTATATCCTGCGCCACCAATGATTCCTGCTTTAATCATATCTCTTCGTCTTTATGGTTATTATAGTAAACACGCAGCGGAGTAGAGGTCACTTTGATAAAGCCTTTCGCGTCTTCGGCTGTCCAGCCTTTCTGCATTTCACCGTATTCTCCGAATTTAGTTTTCACGAGGTCGTCTTCCGATTCCACGCCTACGGTAGAGAAAGAAAGCGGGCGAAGTTCGAGGATAGCCGTACCGTTCACATTACGCTGGCTTTCCTGCAACATCGCTTCGATGTCGCGCATCACAGGTTCCAGATACTGGCTTTCGTGCAGGAACATACCATACCAGTTGGCTACCTGGTCTTTCCAGTACTGTTGCCATTTGCTCAGTGTATATTTTTCGAGGAAGCGGTGAGCGCCGATAATCAGCATCGGGGCGGCGGCTTCGAAACCTACACGGCCTTTGATGCCGATAATTGTATCACCTACGTGCATATCACGGCCAATACCGTAAGCGGCACCGATTTCTTCCACCTTCTGAATTGCTTTGATCGGGTCGTCGAACTTCTCGTCGTTGACGGCTTTCAATTCTCCCTTTTCAAAAGTCAGGCGGAGTTGTTCACTGCCTTCCTTTTCTACATGTTTCAGGTAGGCAGTTTCCGGCAATCCCTGTGCGGAGTCGAGGATTTCACCGCCACAGATGGAAGTGCCCCACAAACCTACGTTATACGAATATTTCAGTTTGGTGAAATCCGCGCTGAAACCATGTTTGTTCAGATAATCAATTTCTTCCTGACGGCTCAATGCCATGTCGCGGGTCAATGTGATAATTTCCACATTCGGAGCCAGTACGAGGAAAGTCATGTCGAAACGAATCTGGTCGTTACCTGCTCCGGTAGAACCGTGTGCGATAGCGTCCGCTCCGATTTCGTTGGCATAACGTGCGATGGCCAATGCCTGGAAGATACGTTCGGAACTGACCGAAATAGGATAAGTACCGTTACGCAGCACATTTCCGAAAACCATGTATTTCAGGCTCTTTTCGTAGTATTCCTGGGTTACGTCCAGCGTCACGTATTTCACTGCTCCCAGTTTATAAGCGTTTTCTTCGTTTGTTTTCAGTTGTTCTTCGCTGAAACCACCCGTATTGGCACAAGCTGCATATACTTCGTAACCTTTTTCTTTGGCGAGGTACATGACGGTGAACGATGTGTCCAGTCCGCCGCTGAATGCCACCACTACTTTTTTCTTCTTTTCTTCCATAGTGCTGTATATTTTTTAAATGTTATTTCTTTCTTGTTCTTTTTTAATGTTCCGCGGGTCTGTCGGGTCGTACAGCATGGCTGTGCAGATACAGAATTTGCGGTTTTTGGCTTTCAGGATGTCGTGGTTGATACATCCTTCGCATCCTTTCCAGAAAGCTTCATCGTCTGTCAGTTCATTGAAGGTGACGGGGACATAGCCCAGTTCCGTATTCATCTTCATCACGGCTGCGCCGGAAGTCAGGCTGAATATCTTCGCTTTCGGCCATCGGAGACGTGCCAGTTGGAAAGAAGCCTGTTTGATACGTTTTGCCAATCCCAAACCACGGAAATCGGGATGAACAATCAGACCGGAAGTTGCCACATACTGCTTGTTGCCCCACGATTCAATATAAGTGAATCCGGCGAACGTGTCACCGCAAAGGGCAATAATTGCTTTACCTTCCTTCATCTTTGTCGCTACGTATTCGTGTGTGCGTTCCGCGATTCCTGTTCCTCGTACGGCGGCAGCATTTCTGATAGTTTCCAAAATAGTGTCAACGTAAACCTCATGTGAGGCGTCGGCTACCATAACATCTATTTGTTGAGTGTCCATTTCTTTATATATAATATAGGTATAATTATTCGATATTCGGGATGATGAGTGATAAAAGCTGGCGTATCTTGCTGATAGCGACTCCTTCACGCAACACTAGCATAATCGTATCGTCTCCGGCAATGGTTCCGAGTATTTCGGTGAACTCATTGTTGTCGATGTCATAAGCCATGCTACTGGCATAACCGGGACGGGTGCGGATAACGGCTATGTTGCCGGAGAACTGCAAAGAGATAAATCCGTTGTTGCGTAACATGTCGCCGGCACTCTGGTCGGTAGAACGTTTATACATAATGTTGTTCGGCAGTACATATACATACTTTCCGTTCATACTGGCAGCCTTGGCTACTTTCAGTTGTTTCAAGTCGCGGGAGAGGGTGGCCTGTGTCAGTTCGAAGCCTTCGCGGTTCAACTCTTGCAGCAGTTCTTCCTGCGAACCGACCTCCTTGCTTGAGATAATCATTTTGATGGCGTCTAACCGATTTGCTTTCTTCTTCATTGCATATTTATTCTAATAACGCTGCAAAAGTATGCATTATTTTGGAGAAAATATGCATAATATCCTGTTTTTTTGCATAAAAGCGCAAAAAAACAGGATATTATTTTATGGAAGATAGCTTGTATGCCAGTATTGCTACTTGATTTATGTGATGCTAAAGGTTAGTCTATTGGCAAACTATTAACAAAAAATTGTTTTCCATTTTTCAGAAAAAACACTTCTTCCTCTCTTCCTCGCGTTTCATCATGCAGGAACAGTAGTGCATCTTTGGGTATGTTACGGTATTGTAGCATCACTCCTGTAGCTTTCTGTTTACCTAAAGAAATCCACTTTTTGTCTTTTCCCCAATAAAAAAGTTCGTAGGTGTCTCCCGGACGGATAAAATTGTCGTCGTTGCGTGGTATGCATAGAATCTTGTTAATTAATACTTCAGTGCCAAAGTCGAAGATAAGTTCCTGTCCTTCTTTCTTGGATAGGAAGTAGGTGAGTGGGTCATAATCAAAGCAATTTGCCAGTTTAAATTCGTCGGCATTGGCATAATATGGTTCGCATGCAACGATATTTTCAGCTTTTATTTCCTTGTTGTCTTGATAGAAGTGCAACTCTGCTAATTCGAGAAAAGAATCCTCCCTGACTTTGTATCGCACATAGCGGTATTTTTGCTTATTCTGCACCATCAATTCATTATAGCAAACTTTAGGCGTATCACATATATGGTATAGCATTTCAGGGTGGCTGAAATCAATCGTATTACTTCCCTCAAACTTAGAATCTACAATTCTGTACATTCTATCCTTATTCCATGCAAAAAACGGGAACTTTCGGTAAATCTTAATATCTTCCGATTTGCTTCCTTTATTGTCTGTTGAAAAATAATTGATCTGTTTCCCATCAAATATAAATGGATCGGTGAAAGGGATGTATTTTTTCCCCACTTTTGATAAAATGATATAGATGCAATTATCTTCTACATAGCCGAATGACACATTGTTTCCATTGACGGTGGACTTGGCCAACGGGATAACTTTATCCCGATTGAACACTCCCAAATATAAATCAGTATTTTTTTCGGCATCAGAAACTTGTATCGTTAGGGTGTCTTTGAAATATTCGTCACTTACATCTTTTTGGTATGTGCCATCCGGCTGTTTAGCATACGTTCTTCGATACATTTTGCACATTTTACGGAATTCTCCTTCCCTGACTCCGCGCTTGGGAACATATTCTGAATAGTAAAATGTTGCATTCTCTTGGGTAGTATCCCGCACCACGCACCATGAATGGTTATTGAGCGATTCGGGAGAAAACGGATAGTAGTCGATGCTCACAGGTATTCCTAAAGCTCTCATTACATACATGGTGAGATCAAGCTCATCAGCACATTTTCCTATCCGGTAGTTTAGTGCGAATCGGGGACCGGCACTTGCGGTATTGAATATGTGTGTATGGTGAAAATCCTCCATTTTAAGATATTCGCAGACTGTTTTTGTTGCCTCAATCACATCTGTTCCTGTATATACGGAATCCAATAAGAAGGAATATCGTTCTTTGTATAACTTTCTCCATTCTTCCAAAGGTTCATTACTTGCTTTATATGGCAGAATATATTCGCAGAAAACGTCAAAAGGAATATATTTTCCCCAAGGACGCTCTTGCCAGGCTTGAAAGGCATCATCAATATTGCTTATCAGGAACTCGGCACTGATGCATTCAATATCCTTTCGTATCTTTGGTTTCAACCATTCTCGTTCCATCTTTTCAAGGTCTTCATCTTTGACGAAACCATTCACTATCCATTCTTTTTTTAATTCTTGGATGCTATCTATATCCTTATAATGATAAGCAACAAAGCCGAGCATGTTTTCAATTAAAAATTCTGCCGCTTTCCGTTTCAGAGAGTCATTTTTATAATAATCAAGAACCATAAGCAGTTCAGAACGGTTGTCCTTTGCTTTTTCCAAAGCTTCTTCCAGTTTACTCATTTTGCCGGTACATGCTGTTATGGCAAAAACAACGATTAAAAGAATGATAATCTTATTCATATTTGGTTTGATTGTATAATGTATTTCAACTTCAAAAATCGTTTTTGCATAAACAGAGTTACTTTAACCTACGAATATCTTCATTCGCGGAATTTCCACCTTTATATTTACTTTGAACTGTATTAAAGTAATAAACCGCAGTTAATAGAACACCACGCGAAGAATAATTTATTCTAGTTTTCTGAGATGTCGTCTGGCTATATCCGGTAAAAGCTAATTTGCGAGTATTGAACAAGTCTGTCACTTTTAATTTTACATCCATTTTTTTCGAAAAGAAAGAGTGTCTTATACCGACATCAATGCCACCCGACGGTTGCCATTGTATGATATCTTGACTGCCGGCACTCAGGTAGTCCATATCTACAGACAAAATTAAATTATCAGAAAGATTTAGTTGGTTATAAAGGGATAAAAAAAACCGAGGATTTTGCATTTTCTTCATTTGATCTTTATACATGGCTTCAAACAAAGGTTGCGAAAAATACACATTAAAAGATGGATGCCAGAATTTAATTTTAGGACTCAATGATATGGCAATATTTATTTGCTGATTCTTCTTCAAGTTTTGATAAGTCCCTAATGTTATGGCTTCATCGCTCTTATAGATCTCACGGGTACGCCCAATATAATCTTGAATATAAACATATCCTACAGAAAAACGAGTGAATTTATATAGTATTTGCCAAGTAACATCATGCATTATTTGTGGCTTTAACAAGGGATTGCCACTCTTATACATAAATCTATTTAAATATTGTACACTACCGTCTAATTGAGTAAAGGAAGGACGTTGTGTTTTATTCGAATAAGCAATGGACATCCGAGTATCTTTGACGGGAAAAGAGACGGAAGCATTTGGGAACAATTGATCATAAATACGACTTTTATCCTCTTTATATATACCTGCCTCCCAATATTTAAAATCAGCATGCTCATATCTTATTCCTACATTAAAACTAACTTCTTTAAACGGCATATTAAAAGCTAAAAACTCAGCATGTTTCTGTTCATTCGTTTTTATTACCGCATCGTCAATGATAGATTCATTATTTTGATAGAGGTCTTTTCTTCTAATATTTGTATATTCTCCCCCAAACTGAAGCATCCCCTTACCAATAGAATAGCCCAATATTAGTTTGCCTGAATATAATACATTTTTGGTATTTCCCAGGGAAGTGATTATGCGATTATTTTCTTTTTCACTCTCCTCATTATTCCTCATTTTATTGTCATTTGTTCCATATAAAAAATCGAAATTAAAATTTACATGTATTTTTTTCGCAATTAATCCATTGTAATACGAATTAATACGATGAAAACTTCCCGTATTTTTTTGCCAGTCGCGTGAAGTTACTTCATCATCTAAGATATCAGTGGCGAATGTCTTGTAAGTAGCCTCTATATTCTTTGCAGGAGATTTGGGCGAATGCGAATATTCATAAATGGCTCCTATGAAATTGTTTCCATTGCACCTATAATTAGCTCCTACTTTAGAATCTATATTTTCATTATGCGTGTTACTTTTCAGTTTGGCATTAAGCTTCCAAATCGGGTCGGAGAAGATTGTCACATCTTCTGTCTCATCATCCAATTCTTTCGTGTTTTCGTAGTTTACAGACGTAAATAGATCCAAATTTTTATGACGATAATTGAGCTTTACTCCTTCTTCAAAAGAAAAGAATTTCGTTTTCTTTATTCCAGTATTAATACTACCTCCCAAACCTTCACCTTGAAGAGAACGTGTTTTTATTCTTATGACAGAACTTACTGTTGCATCATATTCAGCCCCGGGATTAGTAATCAATTCAATTTTGTCAATATCTTCAGATTTGAGTTGCTTTAGTTCTAAATCGTCGCGAACCATTCGACCATTAATATATATTAGTGGTGTTCCTTTACCGAAAACTTCTATTTTATCTCTTTCAGAACGTATTCCCGGCATCTGTTTCAGAACATCTTTTGCATCTCCTAAAGATTTTAAAGACGAATTACCAATGCTTGCAATCAATCTGTCTCCTTTTAGTTGATACATGGCCTTTCTGCCTGTCACGACAACCGTATTTATCGCTATCGAACTTGGTGCCATTTTTATAACACTCAGGTCGTTCGAGGTTGGCACTATTAGTTTAGTTTCATAACCGACAAAAGTCAATACGACTATTTTTTCTTTGAAATCAGATACTGATAGATGAAACGCTCCGTTTTTATCGCTAATAGCACCGGTAATAAATGTGGAATCAGGCAAAGATAATAGTTGCACATTTACAAATGACAAAGGTTGATCGCCTTCGTCTATTATACGACCTGAAATTTGGGCTAATACCGATAATATCGATAATGCATTGATAATGAACCAACTGAGAAGTTTCTTCATAGCTTATATTTTTACATTTAATAATCGACTTGAATACCATATTGCAAATTTTAATTTGTAAACATGATTTTCATCATAATCATTAATATTTAGTTCCCTACTCCTCCATTCTTCTTTTTCATCATTGCTCAAAAATGCTCCACCAATGAGAAGAGCAGCTTTCTTATTATAAACTTCAGCAATATTATTATTACCTCTTTTAGATTCAATTATAGCTAAATTTTCCCAAGCATGTGACAAATTAGGTAGCATTTCAAGCCCTTTTTTAATCAATCTACACCCCGAAACAGTATCTCCTAATGCAAGATAAATACTGCCATATTTAGTTATCCGAATTGGATCTTTGTCCTGTTCTAATTCAATATATTTGTTCATTCTATCTAATATCCTATTCTTTAATTTTGGGTCGTCTGCCAAACATTGTTTCCATATTTCACTATGAAGTAATTGTGGAGTATGTTCAATGGCTTTAAACAAATGATCATACTTTATTATATTTGATTTTTTTAGCAAAGTAAACAAATGTATTTGATATCTTGAACAATTAGGGAATTTGTAAACCAACTCATTCATTATAGATAAAGATTCAGCATTTTCACCCTTTCTCTCTAATATCTTAGCTAAATAATAATAGGCTTGATTATCGAATGCATTTTGTTTAACCGCAATTCGCATGTATTTTTCGGATTTATTCAAACATTCAATATCTTTATTTTTTTTATACAACGCAAAATAAGCCAACCCTCTATTTATAAGATACGGTTCTTTTTTACTTGTTTTTTCAATTGTTCTTACTAAGTTTGTATAATCCTGATGCTCTGCATAATACAAAGCTAATGAATTATATCGTTCATCCAAATAATGTGATATAGCAGATATTGCTATTATAATACACATTATGCCTAAAGAAATTTCAACGCATTTTGATAAAATAGTTTGCAATTTAATAGTACATACAGGTACGCTCATTTGATTTACAGCTAAAGCAAACAATACATAAACAAGTAATTGAGCAGATACATCTCTCCAAAATATCGAAAACGTATTTTCTCTAATTAAATATGCAATTAATGTAATCAATATTATGATAATCTCTCTTTTTCTATTCTCTTTTTTTAAAGCCAAATAAATGAAAGAGAATAGAAGCAACACCCACAATAAGATTCCCAAACATCCTTTTTCTCCAACCAATTGAACAAATGCATTAGGAGCATAGGTAGTAAAATCAACATTATCATCTTCTGATTTACTGAATTGATTTATCACAAGCGTATAATTACCACTACCAGCACCTAATATCGGATATTTCTTTAACAAACTATAGATTGTATAAACAGATTCTACCCGAGCATTTGTACTACGTTGTTGAGAAACTGTTCCATTAAATTTAACTACTTCTTTTATATCATCTATAAAAGTGAAAGATATTACAGTGACTGACAACATTAATATTAATGTATATAGAGTAGCACTCCTATGCAACATTTTATTAATTACAATATATCCCCCAAAAAGAATAAATATAACTAAGAATGAAATGTATATACCGCGGGAAAAAGTAGTTATAATACAAAATAGAACTGATAATAGTAAGAAGAAATATATAAATCTATTACCTATAATCTTTCTATAAAGAAGGATGAATCCCATATACAATATAAGTAGGCTTCCCCATTCATTATTTGCAAACCCAATTGGCTTAAACAGAAAACGAAAATTGTACAAATGACTAAAACCAGCTTTTATGACAGCATTTTCGAATAAAATAAATGAAATTATACTTAAAGCCAATTGAAGTCCAATTAAAATTATACATATCGTTAATAATTTCCTAATCCTCAACTCATTACAACAAATAAATCTAACTATGAAATAGAATAAAATAGATATTGTTGAAATTTTTAAATTTTGAAAACGACAACTAGCATTTATGGAATAGAAAGCTAACAAAACATCATAAAGCCAAATGAGAAACAATATCAAATCAAAATAGTTTAGGTGTATTTTTTTTCCTTTTTCTATTTGGAAAGAAAGTATAATCATGGAAAGGATGCCAGAAAAGAAAAATGGATCTCTTATCTGAAACAGCACAATAGAAAGGACAATCGATATCACAATCGTATTACAATATTTTCGTCCTGTTATACTTTCATTCATTTGGCATACTTCTTTTTTGTTTCAAAGGAAAAATAAATACCCTGTAAAATAAATAAATAGTGATTCCTAAAAAAAATAATTGTGTAATCATAGAATAAACCTGATAATAATCCGGTGTTATCCCGTTAGACAAATCTTGTATAAGCAATACCAATTTAGATGGGAATTCACGACATAAATTATAGATAAATACAGGGATAATGTACAAAAAATAATAGATAAAAAATAAGTTTATCAACAAAGAATAGATTATAAAAAAAAACTTTTCACGCTTCTTCAACAAAAAAGTGAATGGAGTTTCTACACTTTGTTTTCGACCAATGAATACATACCAATAATATTTGATTAACTGATTGCTCTTTCTTCTTAAATTAGAGATCCCTAGCAAGTCCGTCATAAACCAATAACCATCAAATTTAAAGAATGGATTTAATGTTATCAGAAAATTTAGATTTAATCCTAATATAATATATCTCAATATATTGTTTGGAAACAAGATTTCACAAAGCAATATAGGAAGCAGAATTATAATTTGGAAATATACACCTGCAAAGTTTACTACACATCGTTGTCTTCTATTTAATCTCCATATATGAGAAACATCTGTATAAAAAACCGGAAAATTCAAATATAATCCAAAACCAATTTCTCCATGTTTTATGTTATAAAAGCGACATGCGGAAGCATGCCCTAATTCATGTATCAACGACGAAAAAAGAAAGAATGCGACAACGGAGATAATAGTTAATAAGCTAAACTGGAGTTCCTCTTTAAACAAAGTAGTGATATTAAATAAGAAAGGAATCTCTAATAAGAGAAAGGATGTAACAACTGATAATAATATCCATTTGTTAAAACAGATAGATAATTTTTTCGAGAAAGCATCAACAAATTCCGATGAAAATAATTTTATATTAAATATGAAACTTCTTTGTTTCTTAGACGAATTTAAAATTGGGAATATTGCTCTTTCTATTATCTCTTTTACGTTTTCTTCAGTATAATGCCCCTTTTTAAATGACACATATTTGGAAATAGCATCATCTATAGAAGATGACTGTTTAATTATAACTATTAATTCCGCTACAAATAAGTTTATTTCAAAATAACAACCATTATAATAAAGCAAAAAATGTTGTGAAATATTGGATGTAGAAAAATCCATTATTTCCATTGATTGTATCTTCTCGATATCTGTCATGAATATCCAATTTTATAGGTTGATAGATCATTAAAATGACCTATCAACCTGTGTTAATTAAACCCAACCACAATGAAATTCGGCTCCACAACTAGTATCAAAGCATCTCAAATCAGCGTTAACAGAGCTCTTTGTAGAAAGTAAATCCAATAAACCGCCAACCATAAGAGGATCAGTTTCAAGCCTTTCTTCCAATTGTTGAACATAAAGTTCATCACATAGTGCCTCATTCATAGGCAACAAATCTTCTTTAATCGTTTTCATTTTTTTAATTAATTTGGTTAATAATTATAGAAACTGCTTATTTGTTACAAGAGCATCATAAGCTTTATTTACTGCTATAGTGAAAACAGACGGATAATCATTGCAAAATGACTTTCCAAAACCGCTTTCTATATTGTAATCAGCCTTAGCTAAACATCCACCACCACAAAGGAGGCCATATTTACAATGAGAACATTTATGAGATACTGAAATATTGTGCTCATACCAATGCTTTGAGGCATCAGAGTATTCTAATATGCCTTTGCCATAATGTCCTATAATATGCTTTTTATCTCCAACTGTTTGATAGCACGAATAAAAGTCGCCATAAGGATCAAAGATTGCACTACCTGATTGAGCACCACAATAAATAGAATGCAATTCAAATATCTTTTGGGTTCTAATCGTTGCCTCTATTTTATTAAGAGTTCCATAGTCCTGGCAGTTATATCTAAATTTTTCTTTTTTATGCAAATCATGAAATTTTTTCGCACCAATATACTTCAATTTTTGAGAGGTCACATCATTATTATCACCACGGAGTAATGCCGAATACATTTTAAAATTTGGCAAACTAGCATAACCTAACTGCTCAAATAATTGCCCCAAGTAATGTAAGTCTGCAAAATTATTGGCATCAGTATTAACCCGAACCATTACTTTTATCCCACGTTGCAAAGCCATACCAATATTTTCAATTATCTTATCGAATGATTTTCCCATAATATAATGAGTTCTACGCTCATCATGCCTTTCTTTGCAACCATCAACGGTTATTTGCAAAGCTTCAATAAGTCCTGGAGTTAAAACATCCATATATGCTTGTAGATCATAGCCATTAGTGATAGCATCAAATTTATAACCAAGACTTTTTCCCCGCTTTAAAATATAATCAATAATTTCTCTATTTTCCTTAAGCAAGGGTTCTCCTCCGTATAAAGTAATTATTTTGTTATGCAATTCTTTTTGGGGCTCTATCAATAACATAGCCTCATAGGCTTTATCCACTAGTTCTTTTGAAAAGACTCTTTTAGACCAATGGCGACCATCTTGTGAGATGTTGGTTTCAAAACAATAAGGGCATCTGAAATTACAATTATAAGCAACCAAAAAAGCAAAACTTTTAAATAACTTTTTATCTCTTTGATGAAAAAGATGAGCTAAGTGTTGCACATAATTTAGCTCTTCGTCTATATTTTTATCTGTCAAATATCCTCTAGAGTACAACATTTTAGTAGTTTCGACCGAGAAAGGAGAATCTACAAACTCCTCCTTACTCATTTTTTTTATCTGATCTGCTAAATCTTTTCCAACTATGTCCATTGCTCCTGTATAACCATGGATGAGCATATATTTATCATCAGTATGCTCTAATTTTACTGATATTACGTAAGACGATTTTCTATACAGTTCAATATTTTTCATTTTTTTTACATATCAAATTTTCTACTCAAATAAGTTCTTTATCCACTTTATCAGAATTGTTTAATATGATAGTTTTAAAGTTTTCATAAGCTAAAATCTCCATATAATTGCCAGTTTGCTGACGACAATTCAATTTTGTAATCTCCTGTTTCTTCTGTACCTAAATCAATAGTTATATGCTTTATGCTAGCATTATAAGTTTGCTCATACACTACTTCACCTGTTGACATATTCGTTATGGTTATTTTAAAATCGGATTCGAAGTCTAATGACTCGGCCGTTAATAAATGCTCCATGAGAAATACTTGTGCCGGGAATAGGGTACGTTGTGAAGAATGTTGTTCTGAGCCACGTATTATAACAGTTTGGCGTGTTGAATAAGTATCAATCTCACTATTGGCAAAACGCGGTAATTGTGTGAATAGCATGCTGCATAGTACGAAAATAAATAGTTCTTTCTTCATGTCTGTAAAATATAAATTCGGTTTTTCATTTTTGATGTTACAAACATAGGGCTTAGAGTTGGTTTGGTTTGTGTAGCATTTTGTTAAAACTTAATTAACAAATACGCATTTGTTGAAAATCAATACATTACATTTAAATCTCTTCTATCAGAATATCAAATTTTATAGGCGTCTCTATATTCATCCTCTTCATAATAGCATCTCTTCTTTTGTATGCAGCATTGGAAGTGCAGCCAAATACATTCGCAATATCGGCATATTTTATGCCAATTTTAACCAAACAACAGAAATAGACATCTTCTTTCAATAGTCGTTCATGCTTCCCCGTCAATCGTCCAATAAATCCATGTGTTAATTGATCTATTTCCGCAATCAATGTTTCCCATATTTCATTCGGTACTTTTTCGTTTGCATCCGGATTTTCATAATTGTGTTGTTTTATGGTTAATAAGGTCTTGTAGGCGACAGACCGACTTGTTAATAAACTATCGAACAAATAACTTTTTTCTTTTTTGATGTTAGTCAGTTGCTCTGTTAAATGGATATTATATTTCGCATCATCTGGTAATTGTATTTGTTTCATAAGTTGTTCTATTTCTTTCTCTTTATCTGCAATAGCTTTTTTTATATCTGTGTATATCTTATCTTTTTCTTTTAATAATTCATTGAGACAGCTATTCAGTTGATTTAAATATTGTTTATCTTCATTATACTCACTACATTTTTGTCTCAATTTCGCTATTTCTGCATCTTTATTCTCCATATCTTTTCTCATTTGGATGGATTGTGTGGAGATAGTTTGTAATAGAGACTCCTGTTTCAGTTTTAGTTGTTGTGCTTTCTGACGATATTTGATTCGTTTGTATACAAAAAGAACAATGAGTATTACTATGAAACTACTCCCGGCGTAGATGTAATACAAGTATAATGATAGGTTACTCCTGTGTTTTTGTTCACTCTGCTGAAGAAGGGTTTCTTCCTCAACTACTAAAATTTCCTTTGTGCGTTCAATGTGTTTTGTACTATCCATATATGCTTCATAGTTATCTTTGAAATGCAATGCTTCGGTAAAGTCTCCTTTTTTCCGTGCTACATCTTCTAGTATGATGCAAGCACCAGCTTTAGTGTAAAAACTGGGAGAAAATAGGCTTTTGTAAGCATAGTAAACAGCCGAATCGTTTTGATTGCTTCTGCTATAAGCATCACCTAGACTCAGGTATATACCATATAGTTGAGCGGTGTCTTTTTGCAGCATTAGTTCACGTCTGATATATGAAATAGCCTTTTCTGGTTCTCCCATTTCGTTATAAAGAATTCTTAGGGAGCTAAGAACTTCTATCTTTACATGTGGATTATTTAGTTTTTCAGCAATGGGTAGGGCGCGGTTTAACAACTCTTCGGCTTTGCCATGAAATGCCGCTCCTTTCATAATACAAATATCAGCTCGTTGTACAAGTAACGTTGCTAAATGGGCGGAATCTGCTTCTTGTTTAAGAAGTTCTTCTTCGCATACATAAAGAGAGTCCGCTTTGTCCAGTAACTCTTGCTGGAAGTATACATACCCAAGGTTTCCATACAGTATGCACAATAGTTTGTGGTTTTTGGATTGTTTCACTAGTGGCATTGCAGTGAGAAATTCACGAGTGGTAGCAGGATTATCTCCTAATTCTTGATACACTCTTCCAAGATAATAATGGGCTTTTGCCTGCATTTCTATGTCATTGTCTATCGAATCATAATATTCAGTGGCTATGCGTATTAATGAATCTGTGGTTGGTATGATGTAGTTTTTGTCTTGTGCCTGAGTGAGTAGCAAGGCATATTTAGCATTTTGGGCAGGTGTTTTTATCTCTGACAGGCAGATATTCTCCAGTAGATACAATGCGCTGTCTGGACGGGTGGACATCAATGAATCTGCAGTAGATAAAAGTAAATCTCCACTTCCTTTTTGTTGGCAGGCAAAGGTTACGAATATCAGATTTAATAAACAGAGGTAATATATTAGTCTGTTATGTTCTTTTGTTTGGTGCTTGATGTTTTTCATAATTCGGCTTTATATATAGTACAATTGTGGATTCTACATTGCTTATCTGATCGTTGCTAATTTATGTTTATTTAAAACATTTGTTGGGAGACGTTTTTCGTTTGTTTTGTACGGGGATGAATCAAAGCAGTACTGAAGTAAGCCGAGCCATGTACTTGACTTACTCAAGTCTCCTACTTGTTACAGCTAAATCTCCTACCAAATATGAAAAGTGAAAAACATCTGCCATCTGCAACAAAACCGAGATAATGTATTAATTAATAGATGGTTACAGCGTTGCAGATGCTGTTGCAGATGGTTGCAGATGCCCAGGTATCTGCAACACTATAAACGAGCCGTATCGGTCATCCTGTCAGTGTCTACTTAAGAAATAGCAGTTCCCTACGTTGGAACTCCCGTTCCCAGGCTGGAAACTCTCGTTTCCAAGCATAGAAACGAGAGTTTCTGCATATAGATACTGGAGTTTCCACGTAGGGATACTGAAGTTTCCATGTATAGAAACGGAGGCTGATGTTTAGCTATATGTACTGTTGCCTTGCTCTTAAAAGACAGCTTTCTATCGGCATACAAAGTGTTGCAGATAGCTAGGTAGCTGCAACCATCTGCAACGGTGTCTGCAACGCTGTAACAAGCTATTAATTAATATATTATCTCAATTTTGTTGCAGATGGCAGATGTTTTTCACTTTTTCATTTTATATAGAGGGATATTTAGTTCATTTCCGTGCAGTTTTGAGTTATTCTTTGGTTTTGTTATTGTATGGAAACTATACTTGAAGAATCCTTTTTTCTGTTTTGTGTCAAAATGTATATCCTTTCAATCAAAATGCGTAAGGAACACGAGGCGGGAATCGCCTATCTTTGCAATGTAGGTAAATGGATACCTTAAATATATAGACAGAATACCATGAAACAAAACTTTTTTGCAGTCGACCTGGGCGCAACGAGCGGCCGTACAATCTTAGGTACTTTCATTGAAGGCGGATTAAACCTCGAAGAGATTAACCGTTTCCCTAACCATCTGATTGAAGTCGGTGGTCATTTCTATTGGGATATTTATGCATTATATCGTCATATCATTGACGGATTGAAGCTGGTGGCTCACCGTGGTGAATCTATCGCTTCTATCGGTATTGATACATGGGGGGTAGATTTCGTATGCATCGGAAAGGATGGAAACCTGCTTCGCCAGCCTTATGCGTATCGTGACCCGCATACGGTAGGAGCGCCGGAAGCTCTCTTCTCCCGTATTTCGCGTAGCGAAGTCTATGGTAAGACGGGTATTCAAATAATGAATTTTAATTCACTTTTCCAGTTGGATACTTTGCGTCGTAATAATGATAGCGCACTGGAAGCGGCGGATAAGATTCTGTTTATGCCGGATGCGCTGAGTTATATGCTGACCGGGGAAATGGTGACAGAATATACGATTGCTTCGACAGCCCAACTGGTGAATGCACAGACCCGTCGTCTTGAACCGGAACTGCTGCAAGCAGTCGGCTTGAGCGAAAAGAACTTCGGTCGTTTTGTATTTCCGGGTGAAAAGGTGGGAGTGTTGACAGAGGAAGTACAGAAGATAACCGGACTGGGGGCTATCCCTGTGATTGCCGTAGCCGGACATGATACGGGTTCTGCCGTTGCTGCTGTTCCGGCATTAGACCGCAACTTTGCTTATCTGAGTAGCGGCACCTGGTCATTGATGGGCGTTGAGATGGACGCTCCGGTGATTAATGCTGAAACGGAAGCCTTGAACTTTACGAATGAAGGTGGTGTGGAAGGTACCATCCGCCTGCTGAAGAATATCTGTGGAATGTGGCTGTTGGAACGCTGCCGCTTGAATTGGGGGGATACAAGTTATTCGGAGTTAATCAATGAGGCGGATGCTTGCGAGCCGTTCCGTAGCCTGATTAATCCCGATGATGATTGTTTTGCGAATCCTGTGAATATGGAAAAAGCCATTGCAGAATATTGTCAGGCTACCGGACAACCTGTTCCCGAACAACGCGGGCAAGTGGTGCGCTGTATTTTCGAGAGTCTGGCTTTGCGTTACCGTCAGGTGTTGGAGAACTTGCGTTCACTTTCTCCCCGCCCGATTGAAACATTGCACGTGATTGGCGGTGGCAGCCGCAACGACTTGCTGAACCAGTTTACCGCCAATGCTATCGGCATTCCGGTGGTTGCAGGCCCGTCCGAAGCTACTGCTATCGGTAATGTAATGATTCAGGCAATGGCGGCGGGAGAAGCAACGGATGTGGCGGGTATGCGCCAATTGATAAACCGTTCCATCCCGTTGAAAACCTATCATCCGCAGGATACGGAAGCGTGGGATATGGCTTATAATCACTTTAAGAACTGTATCCGATAATTTAATAAATAACCGATAGAATATCATTTTAAACAATAGAATATCATGAAAAAAGAAGAACTGATTCAGAAAGCGTATGAGATTGCTGTGGAACGTTATGCAGCAGTAGGTGTGGACACCGAACAAGTATTGAAAACTATGCAGGATTTTCATCTGTCGCTTCATTGCTGGCAGGCCGACGACGTTACAGGATTTGAAGTACAGGCCGGCTCATTGACAGGCGGTATCCAGGCTACCGGTAACTATCCGGGTAAAGCCCGCAACATTGACGAACTGCGTGCCGATATCTTGAAAGCCGCTTCTTATATTCCGGGTACTCACCGTCTGAACCTGCACGAGATTTACGGAGACTTCCAGGGCAAGGTGGTAGACCGTGACCAGGTGGAACCCGAACATTTCAAGAGCTGGATAGAATGGGGTAAGGAACATAACATGAAACTTGACTTCAACTCTACTTCTTTCTCACATCCGAAATCAGGTGACTTGTCTCTTTCTAATCCCGATGAAGGAATCCGTCAGTTCTGGATTGAACATACCAAACGCTGCCGTGCAGTGGCCGAAGAAATGGGTAAGGCACAGGGAGACCCGTGTATCATGAATCTTTGGGTGCATGACGGAAGCAAGGATATCACAGTAAACCGCATGAAATATCGTGCATTGCTGAAAGACTCCTTAGACCAGATTTTCGCTACCGAATATAAGAATATGAAAGACTGCATCGAATCTAAAGTATTCGGTATCGGTCTGGAAAGCTATACGGTAGGGTCTAATGACTTCTATATCGGTTATGGCGCTTCACGTAACAAGATGATTACGCTGGATACCGGTCACTTCCACCCGACAGAAAGTGTGGCTGACAAAGTGTCCTCACTGTTGCTTTATGTTCCTGAACTGATGTTGCACGTAAGCCGCCCGGTTCGTTGGGATTCCGATCACGTTACTATCATGGACGACCCGACTATGGAGCTGTTCAGCGAAATCGTTCGTTGCGGTGCATTAGACCGCGTACATTATGGGCTTGACTATTTCGATGCATCTATCAACCGTATCGGTGCTTATGTAATCGGTAGCCGTGCCGCACAGAAATGTATGACTCGCGCCCTGCTCGAACCGATTGCCAAGTTGCGTGAATACGAAGCCAACGGACAAGGATTCCAACGTCTGGCGCTGCTCGAAGAAGAGAAAGCGCTTCCCTGGAATGCTGTATGGGATATGTTCTGCTTGAGGAACAATGTTCCGGTAGGCGAAGATTTCATTGCAGAAATCGAGAAGTACGAAGCCGAAGTAACTTCTAAACGATAAGTTATGGAGATTTTAATCGGCTTGTTGATTATAGCTATCGGTAGCTTTTGCCAGTCCAGTTCCTATGTACCTATTAAAAAGGTGAAGGAATGGAGCTGGGAAAGCTTCTGGTTGATACAAGGTGTATTTGCCTGGCTGGTGTTCCCGTTTCTGGGTTCACTGCTGGGCGTACCCCAAGGGAGCAGTCTGCTCGACTTGTGGGGAGCGGGAGGTGCTGGAATGAGCATCTTTTATGGTATATTGTGGGGAGTAGGCGGATTGACGTTCGGACTTTCCATGCGTTATCTGGGTGTTGCGTTGGGACAAAGTATCTCATTGGGGACTTGTGCTGGTTTCGGAACTCTTCTTCCGGCTCTTTTTGCGGGGACGAATTTGTTTGCAGGTAACGGACTGATTCTTTTGCTGGGTGTTTGCATTACGCTGGCGGGTATTGCCATCATCGGCTATGCCGGCAGCCTGCGCGCGCAAAACATGAGTGAAGAGGAAAAACGTGCTGCCGTGAAAGATTTTGCTTTGACAAAAGGTTTGCTGGTGGCATTGTTGGCAGGTGTGATGAGTGCCTGCTTCGCTTTGGGGCTGGATGCCGGAACGCCTATCAAGGAAGCGGCTTTGGCAGGTGGCGTTGAAGGGCTTTATGCTGGCCTTCCTGTAATCTTCCTGGTTACGCTCGGTGGATTCCTGACGAATGCAGCATACTGTCTGCAGCAGAATGTGGCTAATAAGACAATGGGGGACTATGCCAAAGGAAAAGTATGGGGCAACAATCTGGTATTCTGCGCATTGGCCGGCGTACTGTGGTATATGCAGTTCTTCGGACTGGAAATGGGCAAGAGCTTCCTTACCGAAAGTCCCGTATTGCTGGCTTTCTCCTGGTGTATCCTGATGGCGTTGAATGTGACCTTCAGTAATGTTTGGGGAATTATCCTGAAAGAATGGAAGGGAGTATCTACCAAGACTATCACTGTACTAATCTGTGGATTGGTAGTGCTGATTTTCTCATTGGTGTTCCCGAATTTGTTTTAAATACATATATAATAATGAAATCAATTTTAGAAAACCGTCCGGCGCTTGCCAAGGAGGTAAACAAGGTGGCGGAAGTTGCCGGTTACTTGTGGCAGAAAGGATGGGCTGAACGTAACGGTGGTAATATCACTGTTAATATAACAGAGTTTGTAGACGATGAAATCCGTCAGATGAAACCGATTAGTGAAGTGAAACCGATCGGTGTTACATTACCTTATCTGAAAGGATGCTACTTTTACTGTAAGGGAACCAATAAACGTATGCGTGATTTGGCTCGCTGGCCGATGGAGAATGGTTCGGTAATCCGTATTCTGGATGACTGTGCCAGTTATGTAATCATTGCTGATGAAGCAGTGGCTCCGACATCGGAATTGCCGTCTCACTTGAGCGTACATAATGATCTGTTGAGCAAGAACTCTCCTTATAAAGCATCTGTGCATACTCACCCGATTGAGTTGATTGCGATGACGCATTGCCCGAAATTCCTGGAAAAAGATGTGGCTACCAATCTGTTGTGGAGTATGATTCCGGAGACAAAGGCGTTCTGCCCGCGTGGTTTGGGCATCATCCCTTATAAGTTGCCTAGTTCGGTAGAACTGGCGGAAGCTACTATCAAGGAATTGCAGGACTACGATGTCGTGATGTGGGAGAAACATGGTGTATTCGCGGTAGACTGTGATGCCATGCAGGCATTCGACCAGATTGATGTACTGAACAAATCCGCTTTAATCTATATCGCAGCCAAGAATATGGGTTTCGAGCCGGATGGTATGAGTCAGGAACAGATGAAAGAAATGTCAGTTGCTTTCAATCTTCCTAAATAAAATTTGTACTAGTCGTTGAATTTATCTACTTTAGCAACCGCAATGTTTTCCATAGGGGGAGATGTTGCGGTTAACTTTTTAAACAAATAGCACAACCATGAATCGCATTATCTTAAATGAAACTTCTTATTTCGGTGCCGGATGCCGGAGTGTAATTGCTGTGGAAGCAGCTAGACGTGGCTTCAAGAAAGCCTTTTTTGTAACGGACAAAGACCTTATCAAATTTGGTGTGGCCGCTGAAATCATTAAAGTATTTGATGAAAATAAGATTCCTTACGAACTTTACAGTGATGTAAAGGCTAATCCCACTATTGCCAATGTACAAAACGGTGTGGCTGCCTACAAGGCTTCCGGCGCTGACTTTATCGTTGCTTTGGGTGGCGGTTCTTCCATTGATACAGCCAAGGGCATCGGTATCGTTGTGAATAATCCTGATTTTGCCGACGTAAAATCTTTGGAAGGGGTAGCGGATACTAAACATAAAGCCGTGCCTACTTTCGCATTGCCTACTACTGCCGGAACGGCTGCCGAGGTGACTATCAATTACGTGATTATCGACGAGGACGCACGTAAAAAGATGGTTTGCGTAGACCCGAACGATATTCCTGCCGTGGCTATCGTAGACCCCGAACTGATGTATTCTATGCCGAAAGGGCTGACTGCCGCTACGGGTATGGACGCTTTGACGCATGCTATCGAAAGTTATATTACTCCGGGTGCCTGGGCTATGAGCGATATGTTCGAGCTGAAAGCTATCGAAATGATTGCGCAGAACCTGAAGGCGGCTGTGGATAACGGCAAGGATGTAGCTGCCCGTGAAGCCATGTCTCAGGCACAATATATCGCCGGAATGGGATTCTCTAACGTTGGTTTGGGAATTGTCCACTCGATGGCTCACCCGCTGGGTGCTTTCTATGATACTCCTCACGGTGTGGCAAATGCTTTGCTGTTGCCTTACGTGATGGAATACAACGCTGAATCTCCGGCTGCTCCGAAATATATCAATATTGCGAAAGCGATGGGGGTAGACACTGCCGGAATGAGTGAAGCGGAAGGTGTGAAAGCGGCTATTGAGGCTGTAAAAGCTCTTTCTCTCAGCATCGGCATTCCTCAGAAACTGCATGAAATCAATGTGAAGGAAGAAGATATTCCCGCATTGGCAGTGGCAGCTTTCAATGATGTTTGTACGGGTGGCAATCCTCGTCCTACTTCGGTAGAAGACATCGTAGCTCTGTATCATAAAGCTTTCTAAATCTGATTCTATCGGATTTATTTTAAATAGACATCCGGGGCTGCCTGAAGGTATGCTCCGGATGTTTTTTGTTTCTTAGCGTGGGTTTTCTGAAAATAATTCCTATTTTTGTCCAATCCAATTGTATGAAAACACGCTGATATGACTGAGGACAATAGTTTAGGACTGGAATTTAAGTATCTGATTGTAAATGATATGGACCGTAAATTTGGTTTATGGGTTAATACTGTCGGCTATCAGTCTATCCCGCCTGATTCACCTTACCCGTTGAAAGAGCATCCTTCCGGTTACTTCTTTAATGCGGAAAAAGGACGGGTACTTCGTGAATACCAGTTGGTTTATATCACCAAAGGACGTGGTTTGTTTTCATCCGATTCAACTTCCGAAAAGCAGGTTTGTAAAGGTCGGCTGATGGTACTGTTTCCTGGTCAGTGGCATACATATCGTCCGTTGCGGCAGACGGGCTGGACGGAATATTATATCGGATTTGAAGGTCCGGCAATAGATGCTATCGTGGATAATTCTTTTTTATTGTCCGAACAGCAGATATTAGAGGTGGGTATCAATGAAGAACTGGTTTCATTGTTCTCCCGTGCTCTTGCAGTGGCCGAGGCGGATAAGATCTCGGCACAGCAATATCTTTCCGGTATTGTGCTCCACATGATTGGCATGATTCTCTCCGTTTCTAAAAACAAGATTTTTGAGATGAGTGACGTAGACCAGAAGATAGAGCAGGCAAAGATTATAATGAACGAGAATGTATCCGGCAATGTAGACCCGGAGGAACTGGCGATGCGGCTGAATATCAGTTATTCGTGGTTCCGCCGTGTCTTTAAGGAATACACGGGTTATGCTCCCGCCAAATATTTCCAGGAATTGAAACTTCGTAAAGCCAAACAACTGTTGGTTGGTACTTCCCAGTCTGTGAAAGAGATTTCTTTCTTTCTTGGTTTTCAATCTACCGAGTATTTCTTTTCTTTCTTCAAGAAGCGTACAGGGCTTACTCCGCTGGAGTATCGGTCGTTCGGACGGGAAGAATAAGTTTTGTTCTGAGATGGCTTGTTTGCCGTTTTATCATAAGGAAATGAACTGTGAATAACTAAAATCTGTCTTGTTTATAAAATAGGGTGGGTTGTAGTTAATATGTTTATTGCTAATAAATTAACCTGTTAATAACCTTGTTGATATCCTTGTTGATAATTGAAATAGGATTGTGGATAACGCGGCTCAGTCTGAAAACTTGGGGGATTGCGTTAAAATTCTTATTTTTGCATCATGAAAACATCCTCTTCCC
>NZ_CABUHK010000071.1 GCF_902491285.1 uncultured Bacteroides sp.
CTGAATAATACTTCTTTATCCGGATGGATATAGCTGATTTGTTGAATACTTATAGGCATGGTTGTCTATTGGGTTTGAAGTGAAAGAAATAGTGAAAGATAATCACGGGGAAGGGGGCGACAAACACAATACTGGCTAAACAACACGGATTTCGTGATGCTTAACGATAAGTCAAAAGCATAAATGAAAAGTGATGTTTACTTAGAAGTGTTGTCTTACTTGGAAATTCTCATTGTAGTAAGTATATAGTTTAACTTGGCCGCAAAGATAACACTTTCCGGTAAAATCCGATGCAGTTTCGGCAGAAATGTTTTTTTAGAAGTTCTGTTTACTCAAATCAGAGCCTCTATTTACTTAATTCAGAGGCTCTATTTGCTTAATTTAGAACCTCTGTTTGCTTGGTTTACAGATTCTATTTGTTCGTTTTGCAGACTTTATGGCTTACACGAAGCTGGTAATTCTTCTATTCCTACTATTGTAGCTTTTCAAACTAGCCGTAAATCATGTACAGAACATTAAGAGAAAAGTTGCTTTCCATTAATAAGAAAGTTCCGGTTATTAGGAAGTAAAGTTGTTTTGTACTAATAACAAACTATAAATGAAACTTGCATTTATAAAAACAAAGCTTTCATTTATAAAAATGGAACTTGCATTTATAAAAACAAAAGCTTTGTTTATAGTTTGAGATTAGTGTATAAAAAGTTTAGTACTAATCCAAAATAAGTTTGCTGGTAAGCTATATGAAGTTTGTTACTAATTGATTGGCTCATACGCTATACCTTTCCATACAGAAAGAAGGCTTTCAACGATATCGCTGAAAGCCTTTATCCTTTTCTTCCCTTTTGCTACGTCTTTATACATCAAATAATTGATTCAATCCTTCGCTCATGCTGGGATGAGTGAAGATAAAATCGCGTAGAAAAGTAGTCTCTTGCCCTGTCTTCATAGCCAAAGCTACGATATTTATTATTTCCGGGGCATCGGCACAAAACAGCGTGCATCCCATAATCTTTCCGCTGTGACTGTTCACAATAGCTTTCAGCATACCGTCCGTCTGTTGCAATGTGCGCGAGCGGACTACGGAAGTAGCCGGTAAACGGGAAACCTTGAAAGAATAACCTCTTTTCAGGGCTTCTTCTTCGGTGAGACCGATGTGAGCCAGCGGCGGGTCGATAAATACTGCATACTGAACAGGATTACGGTCGCCGATGTCCCGTTTTTTATCTCCGAAGAGTTGGTCGCGGATAATCCGGAAGTCATCCAGTGAAAGATAAGTAAATTGCGATCCGCCCTTCACGTCGCCCATTGCCCATACATGAGGAACAGTGGTACGCAACTGATCGTTTACCACGATAGCTCCGTGTGCATCCACTTCCACTCCTGCCGCTTGCAGGTTCAAGCCTTCAATCATAGGTTTTCGTCCCGTGGCGATGAGGATAGCGTCACCGTCCACAAAGTAAGGAGTGCTGTCGGACACGTCCGAATAAGTCAGCGTCACACCGTCATTGGTATCATGGATGGACTGTGCACGGGCATTGAGATGAATTTCTATTCCTTTCCTTTCCATCACTTCTCTGACGCTTTGGGCAATATCCTGGTCGTTGCGGGGCATGAATCGGTCGCCACTTTCGAGGATAGTTACTTTACTGCCGAATCCGGTATACATCGACGCAAATTCCAGTCCGATATATCCGCCGCCAACGATAATCAAATGTTTGGGCAGGACATTCATATCCAAAAGAGTGGCGCTGGTGTACACATGCCGGCTTTCTTTGAGTCCGTCGATTGCCGGAATAATAGGAGTAGAGCCGGTATTGATGAAGATCTCTTTCCCTTGCAGTTCTATATCCCCGTCGGGGAGTGCCACTTTCAGGGTATTGGCAGATATAAAAGAAGCTGTTCCTGTGTAGACAGTCACGTTCGGGCGTTGGCTTAACTTTTTGTAATTACTCTCCCTGAGAAAAGAGGTCAGGCGGTTTTTGCGGGCAATAGCCTGTTTATACATGTTTGCCTGTTTCGGAAAATCTTCGTAATACAGCAGGGAAGAAATCTCCGCTTCATGTATCAGGGTTTTTGTCGGGATACAAGCAATGTTCGGACAAGAGCCCCCATACATCATATCGGAGCGTTCGATGACGGCAACCTGCCATCCTCGGTTTGAAAGTTCGGCAGCCAGAGTTTTCCCTGCCTTGCCGAACCCTATAATAATTGCATCATATTGTTTCATAACTTCTTTGTTTAACGATTTGTATTAGACTATATAACAGTCTGAAATACGATTTGTTCCGTGGCCCAAAGAAGTCAGAACTCTCTACAGTAGTATGATTAGTCTTTTTTAAGTGTTTTGAGTACGCGTTGTGACGAATCGGACAGAAGTACTACGGCGCTGGCTAGTATAACAATATCCTTAATCACCAATCGTCCCGCGCCGGACAGTAACGGGAAGCCGAACTCTTCGCCTCCCAGGTTGGGAACCCATACTTCGGGAGTTGTGACGAGGAAGGAGAGGGTGCCGAGCGTCATGATAATAGCCAGAGTATCACCTATCAGCCCTGCTTTCGAGGAGAAGATTCCCAGGAATACCAGGATACCTATACTCATGATGAGAGCTCCCAGTCCATAAGAGAAAGTGTATGTATTGTTTGCTTCATGCCATGCGCGATTTTCCGGTACAAAAGCGCCTTCCGCATTTTTGTGTTCCTTGTATTCGGGAGCTCCTTTGGCATAGAAGAAACTCATGAACGGACTGTTGGCTACAAACGGAACAATCCCGTCGGCTTCATAATGGAAATACTTCAATCCGCCTATCCATACGAATACCACCAGGATAGCTACTCGGATAAACTTGATACCGAAACTTTTCAGACTTGAAGTGAAGGTCAGTAAAGCGATAAATTTCTCTCTCATTTTGTAGGGTTTTAATTGGTTTAACTTACACCGCAAAGGTCGTGCTTTTCCGATACCCCCAAAATGGCAATACTTCCGTATCCCTTATCAATTCTTCCCTTCTTGCGTATTTCTGAACTGTCCGGCACTCTGTCCGGTCATATTTTTAAAGAAACGGCTGAAGGAAGCCTGGTCTTCGAATCCTAGAATATCAGCAATTTCCTTGGCGCTTTTGTTACTGTAGAGCAAGAGACGTTTGGCTTCCGCTTCCACCCGTTCGTGAATCACGCGGAGCGGAGAGGGCAGTTTGCAAGTCGAAAAGATATTTGATAGTGTCTTGGGTGATTTGTGCAGCATATCGGCATAATCCTGTACCTGCTTCTTTGTCCGGTAATGTTCGTCAACCAGGTTATAGTATTGGCGTACAATCTCGAAACCGGATTCTTTTTCGCGGGTAATATTCATGCGATGGCGTGCAATCCGGGTACACTGGATGATGAACCGCTTCAGCAATATGCGCAGCATTTCTTCTTGCAAACTGTCGGAAACGGTGAACTCGTTTTCTAATGCTGCTGCGATGGTATCCAGTTCGATGCGCTCTGTCTCGTTCAGCGTGAAACGGATAAGATGGGACGAACCATTGAAGAGGAAACCGCTGCATGATACTTCATGGTCGTTTCCGTAGATACAGTAGAAATTACTGTTGAACAGCAAAGTCAGGTATTCTCCGTCAATTGATTTAAATTCGAGATGTTGCAGGTGGGTCAGTGAAATTACTTCATCTTTGGCAAGCACCATCTCCTGATGGTCTATCTCGACCGTGATGCTTCCGTTGCGTACCCATATGAACTTATATAGCCCTTTTTCTTTTTGCAATGCTTTCTCTGTCAGATAAGAATCTGTAAGCGCGAGTGTTCCTTTTAGTTTTGTGTGATATTGTTGTAGCATAGTTAGTCCTCCATTGCTGATGCATCAAATGATAGTGGCAGTAAATCGCCTATACTTTTTATTTCGTAAATACATTCCTTGCCGTAAAGCAAGATACGGATAGGCTGTCCGTATCGTTTTTCCGTTTCCAGAATCACTTGACGGCAAGCACCGCAGGGGGGAATCGGCTTGTCAATAAAATCCTTTTCCGTTCTTGCGGCAATGGCAAGAGTAACGACCGGCTGTTCGGGATACCGGGAATTGGCGTAGAACAGAGTTGTGCGTTCTGCACAAAGTCCCGACGGATAGGCGGCATTTTCCTGATTCGTTCCTGTCACAACGGTTCCGTTGCCTAATAGCGCGGCGGCACCCACCGAGAAATGAGAATAAGGAGCATAGCTGCGTGCTGTTGCATCCATGGCTGTTTTCATAAGTGCCTGGTCGGCCTCATTCAACTCATTATATTGATATACTTTGATAACTGCGGTAATTATGAGGTCTTTCATATGCGTTGAGGTATTTGTTTCTACAATTAATGTTACAAAGTTAGGAAAGAGATTGATAATCCCAATTATTTTTCAGATTTTTGTGTCCTATAATCCTCATCCGAATGAAAATGGAGAATAAATTGCATAGGCTTGTCTTTTTGACTGTCGTATTCTTTTTTGCCGCAGGAGTGCAAGCACAGAAACGGAATGCCCGTTATACCGAATATATAAATAAGTATAGTGACTTGGCTGTCGAACAAATGAAACTTCATAAGATTCCCGCCAGTATCACGTTGGCGCAGGGACTGCTGGAAAGCGGTGCCGGATATAGCCAGTTGGCACGAAAGAGCAACAACCATTTCGGCATCAAATGTGGCAGTAGCTGGCGGGGACGTACGGTGCGTCACGACGATGACGCGCGCAACGAATGTTTCCGTGCCTATAAACATCCGCGTGACTCTTACGAAGACCATTCCGATTTTCTCAAAAGAGGTGCCCGTTATGCTTTTCTTTTCAAATTGGATATAACCGACTATAAAGGCTGGGCG
Source organism: uncultured Bacteroides sp. (assembly GCF_902491285.1). Classification (GTDB taxonomy): domain Bacteria; phylum Bacteroidota; class Bacteroidia; order Bacteroidales; family Bacteroidaceae; genus Bacteroides. The sequence goes on from NZ_CABUHK010000071.1 coordinate 4,850, forward strand.
CGTGGACTGAAAAAAGCAGGTTATGCCACCGATCCTTCCTATGCCAATCGTCTGATTACGATTATTGAAGACTACGACTTGTATAAATATGACCGCAAGGGTGTCTATTCAGAACGTAAACTGAGAAAGAATCCCTGGCTGATGAATCCGCATCAGATTTACATTGCCAATGACATAGCTTATGTCGTTGCCCGTAGTGGGGACACTTTCCAGGACTTGGGCAAGGAACTGGATATTAGCTGGAAAAAGCTCGTGAAGTACAACGACTTGCATCGCGAATATACCTTAATGGAAGGAGATGTCATCTACCTGAAAGCCAAAAAGAAGAAAGCGTCCAAACCTCATACTGTATATATTGTGAGAGACGGTGATTCCATGCACGGCATCTCTCAGAAATATGGTATCCGCCTTAAGAACTTGTATAAGATGAACCGCAAGGACGGCGACTATGTCCCTGAGGTGGGAGACAGGTTACGTCTGCGATAAGCCGCTTCTTGATAAAAGTTGGATACCGCAAAAACTTAATGGCTCATCCGCGTGTTATTATTTAGATAAAACATGATTGGAATATGAGTCTGAACATTGCAAAAAGTGATAAGAAACGTGTCGTCATAGTAGGCGGTGGTTTCGGTGGTCTGAAGTTGGCTAACAAGCTGAGAAAGTCAGACTTCCAAGTCGTATTGATAGATAAGAACAACTATCATCAGTTTCCCCCTTTGATATATCAGGTGGCTTCGGCGGGTATGGAACCTACTTCTATTTCCTTCCCTTTCCGCAAAATCTTCCAGCACCGGAAAGATTTCTATTTCCGTATGGCGGAAGTACGTGCCATTTTTCCGGAAAAGAATATAATCCAGACTTCCATAGGGAAAGTTGAATACGACTATCTGGTTCTGGCGGCAGGCACTACTACCAATTTCTTTGGTAACAAGCATATCGAGGAGGAAGCCATGCCGATGAAGAACGTTTCGGAAGCAATGGGACTGCGGAATGCTCTTTTGGCGAATTTGGAACGTGCGCTTACTTGTTCCACTAAACAGGAACAACAGGAATTATTGAATATTGTTATTGTAGGCGGTGGTGCCACCGGCATAGAAGTGGCGGGAATACTTTCTGAAATGAAGAGGTTTGTATTGCCGAATGATTATCCGGATATGCCCAGTAGCCTGATGCACATCTATCTGATTGAAGCAGGACCGAGATTGCTGGCCGGAATGTCGGAAGACTCTTCAGCCCATGTGGAGAAGTTTCTCCGTGAAATGGGTGTGAATATACTGCTGAACAAGCGTGTGACCGATTATCGTGACCACAAAGTCATACTTGAGGATGGTACTGAGATTGCCACGCGTACTTTTATATGGGTGAGTGGTGTCACCGGAGTGACTATTGGAAATATGGATGCTTCGTTGATAGGGCGTGGCGGACGTATCAAGGTCGATTCGTTCAACCGTGTGGAAGGAATGAATAATGTGTTTGCTATCGGCGATCAATGTATCCAGTTGTCCGACGAAAGTTATCCGAACGGGCATCCCCAACTGGCACAAGTCGCTATCCAGCAAGGCGAACTGCTGGCGAAAAACTTGATACGCCTTGAAAAAGGACAGGAGATGAAGCCTTTCCATTATCGTAATCTGGGTTCGATGGCAACAGTGGGACGTAACCGTGCCGTTGCGGAATTTAGTAAGGTGAAGATGCAAGGGTGGTTTGCTTGGGTAATGTGGCTGGTCGTTCATTTGCGTTCTATTCTTGGAGTACGTAATAAGGTAGTAGTTCTTCTCAACTGGATATGGAATTATTTCACTTACGACCAGTCCATGCGTATGATTGTCTATGCCCGTAAGGCAAAAGAAATCCGTGACAGGGAGGCGGTTGAGGCGACTACCCACTTGGGGCAAGACTTGATACAAAAGAAGGAAACTCCTCAACAGGAAAAGAAACTGTAACAATGATATCAACTGGTTCTGAACGGTAAATCCGTACAGGGTGTTCGATTTCGGACACCCTTTCTTTTTGTCTATGGGCTCTTATTCAGTGATTTACGATTCTGGCACAGATTTGGTATATGAAATATCGGATTAATGCATGATAAAATCGTAAACGATAAGATATGGACAGAGAAATTCCCAAAGAGGTGCGTAAGAAGGAACGTAATAAAAAGATAATTCGTTATTCATCCATAGGGGTGGCAGGGATTATTGTCATTAGTGTGCTTATATCTGTATTGAGGACAGGGGTGGAGAAGAAAGAGCTGGCTCTTTCTACGGTCGATAAAGGAGTGGTCGAGGTAAGTGTCAGCGCTTCGGGAAGGGTAGTCCCCGCATTTGAAGAGATTATCAATTCTCCTATCAATTCCCGTATCCTCGAAATCTACAAAAAGGGGGGCGATAGTGTGGACGTAGGCACTCCGATTCTGAAACTTGACCTTCAAAGTACGGAAACACAGTATCAGAAACTTCTGGACGAAGAGAAAATGCGTCAGTATAAGCTCGACCAGCTCCGTGTCAACAGCCAGACCAAACTTTCCGATATGGCAATGCAGATTAAAGTTTCCGCCATGAAACTGAGCCGGATGAAAGTGGAACTGAGGAATGAACACTATCTGGACAGTCTTGGAGCGGGAACGACGGATAAAGTCCGTCAGGCGGAACTAAGTTATAATGTTGCGCAGCTCGAATACGAACAACTCCGACAGCAATATAAGAATGAACAGGAAGTGGCTGCCGCCGAACTGAAAGTGCAGGAACTAGACTTCAATATCTTCCGCAAGAGTCTGGCGGAGATGAAGCGTACCTTTGAAGATGCACAAATACGCTCTCCCCGCAAAGCCATTCTTACCTATATTAATAACCAGATTGGCGCGCAGATTTCGCAAGGCGAGCAGGTGGCTGTTATCTCTGATTTGAGTCACTTCAAAGTAGAAGGTGAGATTGCCGATACGTATGGTGACCGCGTGTCGGCAGGCGGAAAAGCAGTTGTGAAGATAGGCAGTGACAAACTGGAAGGAACCGTGAGCAGTGTGACACCGCTTTCCAAGAATGGAGTTATCTCCTTCACTGTTCAGTTGACAGAAGACAATCACCGTCGTTTGCGTTCGGGATTGAAGACAGATGTCTATGTGATGAATGCTGTGAAGGAAGACGTGATGCGCATTTCTAATGGCTCTTATTATGTGGGACGTGGTGAATACGAACTTTTTGTCTGTACATCCGAGAAAGAGATGGTCAAGCGTAAAGTACAGTTAGGAGATTCCAATTTTGAATATGTAGAAGTGACAGACGGTTTGCAGCCGGGTGATAAGGTGGTTGTCAATGATATGAGTGCATATAAGAACAAGAATAAACTGAAGATTAAATAAATCGGATACAGGAAGTTATGATTGGGGAATTATCCGTTTTCTTATCACATTCGGTATCACTTATTTCCTGATGGATTTGATGATATTGTCCGATGCTTGTTTTCCAGTCCGCCAGGCAATCCGTAGACAGCCGGCAGAAGCATTGCGGAAGGAATAAAAATTCAAGGCTATTTGCATTGTTTTCAATATAATAACTTATCTTTGTGCGCATAATACTGAAAACTATGCAGGTTTTTGCTTATGAATAGACGATATTACTGCTTGTTTGTAGTTCTCTTTTTAGCTGTCCTCGTCCGGGCGGCAGCTTCGGAAAGTACATTCAATATACTCTTTATCCAGTCTTATACTTCCCAGACTCCTTGGCACAGTGACCTTAATCAAGGTTTGGTGAAAGGATTCAGAGAGAGTGGGGTGAAGGTGAATATTACGACAGAATATCTGGATGCTGATTTTTGGGCATTTAATTCAGAGAAAGTAATCATGCGACGTTTCTGTGAGCGTGCCCGTGAGCGTCGGACGGATTTGATTGTAACGGCGAGTGATGAGGCTTTCTATACGCTTTTCGCATGCGGGGACTCGTTGCCTTTGCAGATTCCGGTTGTCTTTTTCGGCATCAAGTATCCTGACAACAGGTTGCTTGCTACCCATCCCAATGTCTGCGGATTCACGGCAAACCCCGATTTTGATGTCATCTTGCGTCATGCGCAAAAGATATTTCCCCGGCGGAAAGAAGTTATTTGCGTGATAGACAATAGCTTTCTGAGTAATAAAGGTCGTGACGACTTTGAAGAAGAGTGGAAAACTTTCCAACAAGACAACCCTGATTATGAGATGAAAGTCTATAATACTCAGAATTATACCACCAGTCACATTATTGCTGCGATTTGTTATCCGCGCAATAGCTACGGTCGTATTGTGATAGTTCCCAAATGGTCTCCTTTCCTCTCGTTCGTAGGCAAGAACTCCAAAGCTCCGGTCTTTTCAAGCCAGAATGTAGGGTTGACCAACGGGGTGTTTTGCGCCTATGACAGTGATGCCTATGCTTCTGCGTTACTGGCAGGTCAAAGAGCTTCACAGGTATTGAAGGGCACATCCCCCCTGCATATCGGAGTAACGGAAGCCCCACAGGGATTTATATACGACTACAAGCAACTGGAATTTTTCCACGTCAATCCTGATAAAGCGACTGCCATCGGCGGAACCATTGTCAACGAACCCTATTGGGAGAAATACAAATTCCTCTTTATCCTTCTTTATCCGTCCATCCTGGCCTTGCTGATAGCATCTGTCGTATGGTTGATGCGTGCCAACCGTCGCGAATCCAAACGACGTGTGCAAGCACAGACCCGCCTGCTGGTACAGAACAAACTGGTAGAACAGCGCAATGAATTTGATAATGTCTTCCACTCCATCCGTGATGGCGTGATAACGTATGATACTGACTTGCATATCCATTTCACGAACCGTTCTTTATTGAGAATGCTCCATCTGCCGTACGAATCGGGCGGACGTTTTTATGAAGGCATGATGGCAGGCAGTATTTTCAATATTTATAATGAAGGGCAGGACATTCTTCATGAAATGTTGAAACGGGTAGCCCGTACGGGAGAAAGCGTGCAGATACCCCAAGGTTCTTTTATGAAAGAGGTGCACGGTGATAATTACTTCCCGGTATCCGGTGAGATAGTCCCGATTCATTCGAAAGTGGGCATTACGGGTATGGCTCTTTCTGCGCGTAATATCTCGGATGAAGAAATGCAGAAGCGTTTCTTTGATATGGCATTGGACGGGAGTTCCATATACCCCTGGCAGTTTGATATGAAAGCCAATTGTTTTATTTTCCCGCAAGGTTTCCTTGTACGGATGGGATATGACGAATCAGTCACTACTATCACTCGTGAGGAGATGAACCGTACTATCCATCCGGATGATTTGAAGGAAATCATTCCGCAGTTTGATAAAGCATTGGCAGGGGGCAACAGTAATCCTCGTCTGAGTTTCCGCCAGCTTAATGCGAATGGCGAATATGAGTGGTGGGAATACCGTTCTTCCGCTATCAGTGGTCTGACGCAGGATTCACTGTACAGCATATTGGGGGTATGCCAAAGCATCCAGCGGTATAAGACGGCCGAACAGGAAATGCGGGAAGCGCGCGACAAAGCTCTTCAGGCAGACAAGTTGAAATCCGCTTTCCTGGCCAATATGAGCCACGAGATTCGCACCCCGTTGAATGCCATCGTAGGCTTCTCCGATTTATTGAGTGACACAAGCAGTTTCACGGAAGAAGAAGTCTCCCAGTTTATCGCGACTATTAATAAGAACTGCGGTTTGCTGCTGGCATTGATTAACGATATTCTTGACCTGTCCCGTATCGAGTCCGGAACGATGGAATTTGTGTTTGCAGAGCACAACCTGCCTTTACTTTTAAAGACCGTCCACGATTCGCAACGGCTGAATATGCCATCGGGCGTAGAACTGGTATTGCGTATGCCCGAAAGCGACAAGAAATATCTGAAAACGGATAATGTCCGCCTGCAGCAGGTAGTCAATAACCTGATTAATAACGCTGCTAAATTTACGAGCAGCGGATTTATCACCTTCGGCTACGAAGAAGACGAAGAACCCGGATATACCCGTATCTTTGTCGAAGATACCGGAGTCGGCATCTCGGAAGAAGGTATCCGGCATATCTTCGAACGGTTCTATAAAGTCGATAACTTTACACAAGGTGCAGGACTGGGATTGAGTATCTGCCAGACTATTATCGAACGCTTGAAAGGCTCTATCTCCGTGACTTCCGAAGTGGGTAAAGGTACCCGCTTCACAGTGCGTCTTCCCAACTATTGCGAATAAACCCGAACGTCCGTTTTTGCGTATAGTGTTCGAAAATGAACACTATATTTATTTTATAACCGATTGAAAATAAATAGCTTATTCTTTTGGCACATCGTTTGATTCTCCTTTAGTGGAAAATACTGTGCATAATGAAAAAGAAAAGTATATTAGTAGCCCTTGCCGCAGCTTGCCTTCCATTGGCATTGTCGGCACAGAAAGAAGGACAGACAGAAAGGGAGATAACCTTAAATGAAGTCATCGCAATGGCACGTTCGCAATCCGTCGATGCGGCTGTTGCCCTGAATGAACTGAAAACCGCCTATTGGGAATACCGTACCTTCCGTGCCGACCTTCTGCCGGAAGTCAACCTTACCGGCACTTTGCCCAATTACAACAAGTCATACAGCTCCTACCAGAACTCCAACGGTTCCTACAGCTTCGTCCGCAACAGTGCGCTGGGGCTTTCCGGTGAACTTTCCATCGACCAGAACATCTGGCTGACGGGTGGTAAACTCTCCCTGACTTCCTCTCTCGACTATATGAAGCAGCTCGGTTCCGACGGCGACCGCCAGTTCATGTCCGTCCCCGTCACCCTGAAACTTACCCAACCCATCTTCGGAGTGAACAACATCAAGTGGGACAGGCGCATCGAACCGGTGCGTTATGCCGAAGCGAAAGCCGCTTTCATCACCGCTACCGAAGAAGTGACGATGCGCGCCATCACCTATTACTTCAATCTCCTGCTGGCACGCGAGAACCTGAGCACCGCCCAACAGAACCGGAAGAATGCCGACCACCTCTACGAAGTAGCCCTTGCCAAACGGAAGATGGGGCAGATTTCCGAAAACGAACTCCTGCAACTCAAGCTTTCCGCCCTGAACGCGAAAGCTGCTTTGACGGAAGCGGAGAGCGACCTTAATGCCAAGATGTTCCAGCTCCGTGCTTTCCTGGGGGTAGGAGAGGATGAGATACTCCGCCCCGTCATTCCCGAAGCCGTAGACGGTTCAAAGATGGAATATAATAGGGTATTGAACAAAGCGCTCGAACGTAACTCATTCGCGCAGAATATCCGTCGCCGCCAATTGGAAGCCGACTATGAAGTGGCTACGGCACGCGGCAACCTGCGTAGCGTCGACCTCTTTGCCAGCATAGGATATACCGGAGAAAACCGTAACTTCCCCACCGTCTATAAAAACCTGCAAGATAACCAGATAGTGCAGGTAGGCGTCAAAATACCTATCCTGGATTGGGGAAAACGCCGCGGCAAAGTTCGTGTAGCCAAGAGCAACCGTGACGTGGTGCTTTCAAAGATTCGCCAGGAACAGATAAACTTCAATCAGGATATTTTCCTGCTGGTAGAACATTTTAATAACCAGGCGCAACAGTTGACTATCGCCAAAGAAGCCGACGCCATCGCCCGGCAACGCTACAAGACCAGTATCGAAACCTTCCTGATAGGCAAGATTAACACCCTCGACCTGAACGATGCGCAGAACTCCAAGGACCAGGCGAGACAAAAACATATTTCCGAACTTTATTATTATTGGTATTATTTCTACCAAATCCGCAGCCTGACGCTTTGGGATTTCCGTACCAACACTGAACTGGAAGCTGATTTTGATGAAATCATCCGGCAATAAAAAGTGAAAAGCATGAAGATGGTTGGTTATTTTTTGTAGATTTGCAGTATTGTAAAACACAAGAATGCTTCCTTTGATAAATAAAGAACATGAATCATGATTCTGATAATTGACGATGACAGTGTAGTGCGCTCTTCACTCAACTTTATGCTGAAACGGGCGGGATATGAAGCGCAGGCAGTTCCCTCTCCCCGGGAAGCCATGGACGTGGTGCGTTCCGTAACTCCCGATTTAATCCTGATGGATATGAATTTCACCCTTTCCACGACAGGCGAAGAAGGATTGACGCTACTCAAACAAGTAAAGATATTCCGCCCCGAAACCCCGGTGATATTGATGACCGCCTGGGGAAGCATCCAACTTGCCGTGCAGGGAATGCAGGCAGGCGCCTTCGACTTCATCACAAAACCCTGGAACAACGCCGCCCTGTTGCAACGCATCGAAACCGCTCTGGAACTCTCGGCGACTTCCAAAGAAGCTACGCAGGAACAAAGCGACTCCTTCGACCGCAGCCACATCATCGGGCGTAGCCAGGGATTGACGGACGTACTGAACACTATCGCCCGCATCGCAAAGACCAACGCTTCCGTACTAATCACGGGTGAGAGCGGCACAGGTAAGGAACTCATAGCCGAAGCCATTCATATCAACAGCCAGCGTGCTAAGCACCCGTTTGTGAAAGTCAATCTGGGCGGTATCTCTCAAAGCCTGTTCGAGAGCGAAATGTTCGGTCACAAGAAAGGAGCTTTCACCGATGCTTCCGCTGACCGTATCGGACGTTTCGAGATGGCGGACAAAGGCACCATCTTCCTGGATGAAATCGGTGACCTCGACCCTTCCTGCCAGGTGAAACTGCTGCGTGTATTGCAAGACCAGACCTTTGAGGTGCTCGGCGACAGTCGCCCCCGCAAGACCGACATCCGTGTAGTCTCCGCCACCAACGCCGACCTGCATAAGATGGTGGGCGAACGTTCTTTCCGCGAAGACCTGTTCTACCGCATTAACCTGATAACAGTAAAACTGCCCGCCTTGCGTGAACGTCGTGAAGATATCCCGCTGCTGGCACGTCACTTTGCCGACCGCCAAGCCGCAGCCAACGGACTGCCTCACACCGACTTCTCCGCCGACGCCATGCAATTCCTGAGCCGTTTGCCTTTCCCCGGAAATATCCGTGAACTCAAGAATCTGGTAGAACGAACCATACTGGTAAGCGGCAAACCGCTTCTCGACGCTTCCGATTTCGACGCCCAGTACATTCGCCACGACGACGCAAAAGCAGCCGAAAGCACATCTCTGGCAGGTATGACATTGGACGAGATAGAACGCCAGACCATTCTTCAGGCGTTGGAACGTTACAAAGGAAATTTGAGCCAGGTAGCTACGGCATTAGGCATCAGCCGTGCCGCACTCTACCGTCGTCTCGAAAAATATAATATTACTGTATAGGATTAACCATTAACCACAGATAAGCGTGCGTATAAAAGGACTATTTTTCATCCTCGTCTTCTTGTTGCTGGCACTGGGCGGCATATTGCTGTTCCTTTCCAGCCAACAGAACACGCTCTTCTTCTACATAGGTGAGGGACTGGTACTCTTCATCCTCATTTATCTGGCATTCTTCTATCGGAAGCTCATAAAACCTTTAAATACCATCGAAAGCGGCATGGACTTGCTGCGTGAGCAGGATTTCAGCAGCCGCCTGAGCCCGGTGGGACAATACGAAGCCGACCGTGTCGTGAATGTCTTCAACCGCATGATGGAGCAACTCAAGAACGAACGTCTCCGCCTGCGCGAACAGAATCATTTCCTCGACTTACTGATTAATGCTTCCCCGATGGGCGTCATTATCACCACCCTTGACGACGACCTCTCGCAACTCAACCCGATGGCATTGAAAATGCTGGGTGTCCGCCCGGAAGACGTGCAAGGCAAGAAGATGAACGAGATAGACTCCCCGCTAGCCATGGAACTTGCCAACGTTCCGAAAGGCGCGACAACCACCGTCCGCCTGAACGACTCCAATATCTACCGTTGCACTCACTCTTCCTTTATCGACCATGGATTCCAACACCCTTTCTTCCTCGTAGAAAGCCTGACGGACGAAGTGATGAAAGCCGAAAAGAAAGCCTACGAGAAGGTAATCCGCATGATAGCCCATGAAGTGAACAACACGACTGCCGGCATCACTTCCACGCTGGACACCGTAGAACAAGCCCTTTCCACCGAAGAAGGCATGGACGACATCTGCGACGTGATGCGTGTATGCACCGAACGCTGCTTCTCCATGAGCCGTTTCATCACCCGCTTTGCCGACGTTGTGAAGATACCCGAACCCACCGTCTCGCCTGTCAACCTGAACGACCTGGCTTTTACCTGCAAACGCTTCATGGAAGGAATGTGTAACGACCGCCGTATCAAGCTTCGTCTGAAAATAGACGAAGACCTGAAAGATGTCATGCTGGACGCCGCCCTCTTTGAGCGAGTACTCGTGAACATCATCAAGAACGCCGCCGAAAGCATCGAAGCAGACGGCGAAATCATCATCCGTACCCAGTCTCCCGCCACTATCGAAATCACAGACAACGGCAAAGGGATCAGCAAGGAAACGGAAGCAAAACTGTTCAGCCCATTCTTTTCCACCAAACCGAACGGTCAGGGCATCGGCCTTATTTTTATCCGCGAAGTACTGATGCGCCATGGATGCACCTTCTCCTTGCGGACTTATGCCGACGGATTGACCCGATTCCGGATTGTTTTTCCTTAATAGTGTCAAATAAGAACAGTTCCTCCGCCAAACAGACCTTTTGGGGGAGTTTAAATACCCGTATCTTTCCCGTCAATGCCAACCTTTCCTATACCATCCGGTGGAATCTTACTCATTGATGAACACAATGGGGTTTATGAACGATGAGTACTTTTCATGGGATGTTACCTATTTCCTCAACGGGTGGTTGTTCGACCGCGTGCCGTTGTTGAGAAAACTGAAATGGCGTGAAATAGTTTCCTGTCGTGGGCTGTACGGACATTTGAGCGACAAGAACAATCCCGCTTTCAGTGATGATTTGTTCGCTTTTCCGATTGCGGATACCCGTACAATGGGAAAAACGCCTTACGTAGAAGCCGGGGTAGGTATTGAAAACATTTTTAAGGTATTACGTTTGGAATACGTGTGGCGGCTTACTTACCGCGATTCTCCGGGAATCGACAAGTCCGGTTTGAGAATAAGTCTCCACATGACCTTTTAAAAGTTAAATCCTGCTAATTGCAATGTTTATATGACAAATAAAGACTGTATTAGTAATTAATTAATCTTATTTTTGCATCAATTTTAGTTTAATTTTAATAGAATAGAAATGAAACAAGAAATTAAACCCGCTACCGGACGCCTCGGTGTGTTGGTAGTTGGAGTCGGTGGTGCGGTTGCCACCACAATGATTGTAGGTACACTAGCCTCTCGCAAGGGACTGGCAAAACCGATAGGATCTATTACCCAGTTAGCCACAATGCGCATGGAAAACAACGAAGAAAAACTCATCAAGGACGTTGTGCCTTTGACGGATTTGAACGACATTGTTTTCGGCGGATGGGACATTTTCCCGGACAACGCATACGAAGCTGCTATGTACGCTGAGGTCTTGAAAGAAAAAGACCTGAACGGAGTGAAAGACGAATTGGAAGCCATCAAACCGATGCCGGCTGCTTTCGACCACAACTGGGCAAAACGTCTGAACGGAACACATATCAAGAAAGCTGCTACCCGCTGGGAAATGGTGGAACAACTTCGCCAGGATATCCGCGACTTCAAGGCTGCCAACAACTGCGAACGCGTCGTTGTGCTTTGGGCTGCAAGTACTGAAATCTACATTCCATTGTCTGACGAGCACATGTCACTCGCTGCTTTGGAAAAAGCAATGAAGGAAAACAATACCGAAGTGATTTCTCCGAGTATGTGTTATGCATATGCCGCTATCGCAGAAGATGCTCCGTTCGTAATGGGTGCTCCTAACTTGTGCGTAGATACTCCTGCCATGTGGGAATTTTCCAAGCAAAAACAAGTGCCTATCTCAGGCAAGGACTTCAAGAGCGGTCAGACACTGATGAAAACCGTATTGGCTCCGATGTTCAAAACCCGTATGCTGGGTGTGAACGGCTGGTTCTCTACCAATATCCTCGGCAACCGTGACGGTGAAGTGCTCGACGATCCGGACAACTTCAAGACAAAAGAAGTCAGCAAGCTGTCTGTTATCGACACTATCTTCGAACCCGAAAAATATCCTGATCTCTACGGAGACGTTTACCATAAAGTACGTATCAACTACTATCCGCCCCGCAAGGACAACAAAGAGGCATGGGACAATATCGACATCTTCGGATGGATGGGTTACCCGATGGAAATCAAGGTGAACTTCCTTTGCCGCGACTCTATCCTTGCCGCTCCTATCGCACTCGACCTCGTATTGTTCAGTGACTTGGCAATGCGTGCAGGTATGTGTGGCATCCAGACCTGGCTGTCATTCTTCTGCAAGAGCCCGATGCACGATTTCGAGCACCAGCCGGAACACGATTTGTTCACTCAATGGAGAATGGTAAAACAGACATTGCGTAACATGATCGGTGAAAAAGAACCTGATTATTTGGCTTAATTCGGGAAGATGTTCCTGAAAAATATATAAACTTTCCCCTTCTTCAGCAAGGGGAAAGTTTTGTTATTCTTATACACTCTATTGCAAATAATGAAACGACCTTCCTTTCTACCTGTTTTTATAGGCACGGGCTTTGGCTCCGGTTTTTCTCCTTTTGCTCCCGGCACGGCTGGGGCGTTGTTGGCTTCTATCATTTGGATTGCACTTTATTTCCTGTTTCCCTTTACTACCGTTTTATGGATTACCGCCGTTTTGGTGATTGTATTTACATTCGCCGGCATCTGGGCTGCGGACAAGTTGGAGCCTTATTGGGGGGAAGACCCTTCGCGCGTGGTAGTAGACGAGATGGTGGGAGTGTGGATACCGCTGCTGGCTGTACCGAATGATGAGAATTGGTTTTGGTACGTCATCGCGGCTTTTGTCCTGTTCCGTGCATTTGATATTGCCAAACCGCTGGGCGTCCGCAAGATGGAGAGCCTGAAAGGTGGAGTAGGGGTTATGATGGACGATATTTTGGCGGGAGTGTATAGTTTTATTTTGTTAGTGGGAGCGAGATGGGTGATTGGCTGAAAAAGATTGCGCGGATGATTTCCCAGAAAGGCGGTTTCTTCATGTTCTTGAGGGCGCAGCTTTCTGCTCAGATGGCAACCATTGCAGACTTTCTTGTAACGATTCTTTTGGTAAGGCTGTTCGATGTCTACTATGTATATGCTACCTTGGCGGGTGCCATCTACGGGGGAATTGTCAATTGCATCATTAATTATAAATGGACATTTAAGTCGAAAGGCAAAAAAACGAATGTAGCTGCCAAGTTTGTCATTGTGTGGCTTTGCAGCGTTTGGCTGAACACATGGGGGACATATGCGCTGACGGAGTCTTTGGCGAAGATTCCCTGGGTGCGGGATACGCTCAGTCTCTATTTCGGTGATTTTTTCATTATACCCAAGGTGGTAGTGGCGGTAATCGTCGCGCTGTTCTGGAATTATAATATGCAGCGTCTCTTTGTTTACCGGAATATAGATATAAGGAGCTTGTTCGGAAGAAGAGACTGAAGAAATTGAAGAACTTGAAATAAACAGAAGATTTAGATATAAACAGATTTAGACACATGAATTACAGAGATTATTTACAACAACTGATTTATAAGATTATCAATCCTTTGATACACGGGATGATTAAAATAGGAATCACTCCTAACTTCATCACCACTACCGGATTTATCCTGAATGTGGTAGCGGCGGGCATGTTCGTTTATGCCGGAATCTATGGTGGAGAAAACGACCTTGCCATCATCGGATGGGCGGGCGGTGTGATTCTGTTTGCCGGACTGTTCGATATGATGGACGGACGTGTAGCCCGCCTGGGTAACATGAGTTCCAAATTTGGCGCGCTTTACGACTCTGTGCTTGACCGTTACAGCGAACTGATGACTTTCTTCGGTATCTGCTACTACCTCTCAATGAAAGATTATTTCCTTTATGCGCTTATCGCTTTCGTGGCGCTTATCGGTTCATTGATGGTAAGTTACGTCCGTGCACGTGCCGAGGGTTTGGGGATAGAATGTAAGGTAGGATTCATGCAACGCCCCGAACGCGTGGTGCTGACCAGTCTCGGTGCTTTATTTTGTGGCGTATTCAAAGACATCACCGCTTTCGAACCGATTCTGATATTAATCGTTCCTCTGACTTTAGTTGCTGTATTAGCCAATATCACTGCCTTTGCGCGTGTGAGACATTGCTACAAAGCAATGAAAGAATAATTATTCAATATGCCGATAAGTTGGTACGCCAGTCAGGAAAAGACCGGCATATTTTCTGATTGGCACATAAACGCAATCTTATAATGATAAAGAACATTCAAAAGCCATCGAAGAGAGAAGCCCTTACCGTCTTGGTCATCATGGCCCTCTTTCTTTTATTGACGAGCATTTTCATCGGACTTCGTTCCGAGCACTTGCTGATGGCGATGCTCTACCTGGTCTTATTCTTTGCCGGACTTCCTACCCGCAAACTGGCAGTAGCCCTGTTGCCTTTCGCTATTTTCGGAATCTCATATGACTGGATGCGTATCTGCCCCAACTACGAAGTGAACCCGATTGACGTGGCAGGGCTCTACAACCTGGAGAAATCTCTCTTCGGCGTAATGGACAACGGTATCCTCGTCACTCCCTGCGAATACTTTGCCGCGCACAACTGGGCGATAGCCGACGTCTTTGCCGGAATCTTCTACCTCTGCTGGGTTCCCGTCCCCATCTTGTTCGGCCTTTGCCTGTACTTCAAGAAGGAGAGAAAAACGTACCTTCGCTTTGCCATGGTATTCCTTTTCGTCAACTTAATCGGCTTCGCCGGTTATTATATCCACCCTGCCGCTCCCCCCTGGTACGCTATCAACTACGGTTTCGAACCGATACTGAACACTCCGGGCAATGTAGCGGGCTTGGGACGCTTCGATGCTTTCTTCGGAGTATCAATCTTCGATTCTATCTACGGGCGCAATGCGAATGTCTTTGCCGCGGTACCTTCATTGCATGCGGCCTATATGGTCGTAGCCCTGGTATATGCCATCATCGGCAAATGCAGATGGTATGTCATTACCCTTTTCTCTATCATTATGGCAGGCATCTGGGGAACAGCCGTTTATTCCTGCCATCACTATATTATCGACGTATTGCTCGGCATCTCTTGCGCATTGGCAGGCTGGCTGATATTCGAATATGTATTGATGAAAATCCCGGCATTCCGAAGATTCTTCGACAGATACTATACATATATAAAGTAGATATATAGGTAGCGAAATAGTGAAGAGCAAATACCGTAATATATTCCTCGCCTTCGGCATCATCGCCGTCCTGATAATGATATTCACTTTTGACATGGATTATCAGGAACTTTGGGCGAACTTGAAGCGTGCGGGAATATATTTGCCCTTGATTTTACTACTATGGCTATTCGTCTACCTTATTAATACCACCTCGTGGTATATCATCATCCGTAGTGGCGGCAAGACCGGTTTCTCATTTGCCCGGCTCTACAAATTTACCGTTACAGGTTTTGCGCTCAATTATGTGACCCCCGTCGGATTGATGGGCGGTGAGCCGTATCGTATCATGGAGCTGAAACCTTACATCGGCATAGAGAGAGCCACATCTTCCGTGATTCTCTATGTGATGATGCATATCTTTTCCCACTTTTGCTTTTGGCTAAGTTCTGTGCTGCTCTACGTCTGCCTATATCCGGTAGGGTGGGTGATGGGCATTATCTTAGCAGCTATCACCCTATTCTGCCTGCTGATTACCATTCTTTTCATAAAAGGTTATCGTCACGGAATGGCAATAGCCTGTGTCCGCATGGGCAGCCATATCCCTTTCTTGAAAAAGAAAGTGCTCCGTTTTGCCGAAACTCACCGGGAAAAACTTGAAAATATAGATACACAAATCGCCCTTCTCCACCAGCAAAAGAAACGTACCTTTTACGCAGCCCTCTTTCTCGAATATACAGCCCGTGTCGTTAGCTGCCTTGAAATATGGCTGATACTGAATGTACTGACAACCAACGTCAGCTTTGCCGACTGCTGCCTGATTGCTGCTTTCTCCTCTTTACTCGCCAACCTTTTATTCTTCCTGCCGATGCAGCTAGGCGGACGTGAAGGCGGATTCGCCCTCGCTGTAGGCGGTCTTTCCCTCTCCGGCGCTTACGGAGTCTATGCTGCATTGATTACCCGCGTGCGCGAAATGGTCTGGATTGTCATCGGACTTGCCTTGATGAAGGTTGGCAATAAGGAGAAAAACGAGTGACTTTTTTAGTGTCTACTTTATAGAGTTGGTACAAGCTGCTGCAATTCAAACTCACTTTGCCTATGTTTTTCGCCTGTATTCTCTAAATTATGCCTATGTTTTCAGACGATTTCTTTGATATTTTGCCTATGTTCTTAGAATAAAACACTATATTTGTTGCTGATTAACAATGATTTTTATGTTTAAAAGAGATATTTATAATCAGTTGCAGGAATGGGCTGCACGTACGGGGCGCAAACCATTAGTGTTGCGTGGTGCACGTCAGGTAGGAAAAACTACATTAGTCAATGAGTTTGCCCGGAACTTTGAGAATTATCTTCATTTGAATCTGGAGCGCGAAGAAGACGCCCGCCTGTTTCAGGGCACGGATAAAGTGCAGGAAATAGTCCAAATAGCTTGTTTCCAAAAGAATGTTCTTTTACGTGAAGGCCGGACGTTGCTATTTATAGATGAGATACAGAATGTACCTAAGGCGGTAGCATTGTTGCGGTACTTTTATGAAGACATGCCAGAGTTGTATGTTATTGCTGCCGGTTCACGTTTACAGTCATTGTTGAAAGAGCGTATCTCTTTTCCGGTAGGCAGGGTAGAATATATGCAACTGTCTCCTTGTACTTTCGGCGAATATCTGACCGCTATGGGCGAAGAGCATTATCGTACAGCGATAGACGAAGTAAGTTTGCCGTCTGTGTTGCATGAAGAGGCAATGTCTCGTTTCCATAGATATACGTTGATTGGTGGTATGCCGGAAGTAGTAGCTGATTATGCGGAGAATAGAGACTTGGTACGTCTGAAGTCTATTTATAATTCTTTATTGAAAGGCTATAACGAAGACGTTGAAAAGTATGCGCCGACCCAGTTACAGACACATGTCATCCGTCATATATTGCGGACAGGCTGGAACAAGGCCGGACAGACTATCCGACTGGGGAATTTCGGAGAATCAAGCTATAATTCTAAGGAAGTACGTGAAGCCTTCAATATTTTGGAAAAGGCGTTTATACTCCACCTGGTTTATCCTGTTACGGCCGTACACGCACCCGTGCTGCCTGCTTTAAAACGTGCTCCTAAACTGATGTGGCTGGATACGGGATTGGTCAATTTTGCTGCAAATATCCAAACAGAGGTTTTGCACGACCGTACTTTGATGGATACATGGCAAGGAGCTATCGCCGAACATATTGTAGCACAGCAATTACAGGTATTACTTGATGGACAGTATATCTCCGACTTGTATTTTTGGGTACGTGACAAGCAAGGCTCCAATGCAGAAGCAGATTTTATATGGCAAAAGGGAACACAGATTATTCCGATTGAAGTGAAATGTGGAAATAATGCTCATCTCCGTTCGATACATTCTTTCATGGATTTATCAGGCGGTGACTTAGCTATCCGTATTTGGAACGCTCCTTATTCTGTTGATGATGTGAAAACAGTTGCCGGAAAGAGTTTCCGTCTAATCAATCTTCCTTTTTATTATTTGGGTAGTTTACCGAAGATACTTTCTTCAATTTGAGTACAATAAACTCACTTTGCCCCTTTTTTGTTTCAAAAAAGGAAGTACTTGCCCCATCTTTGGAACAAAAAAGAACTCACTTTGCCCCATTTTTGGATTATTTTCATAACTTTGTTACAACTAACATCTTAAAAATAAAAGCATGAGAAAACTAACTACCCTTTTGTTGCTCCTGGCAATGTTGATTCCAACAGCCGGAGCACAGTCTACGGACCTCTTTAAAAAGAAGAAAAAAAAGAAAAGTGCTACCGAAATGGCTGCAGACAAAGCTAAAGCCGACTCCATAGCCAAAGTCAAGAAATCCCCTTTCCAACCTTACGCAAGTGTAATCACCAATAAAGCCAAGACGATGAACGGCTTCTTCAAAGTGCATTGCATAGAAGGAAAATACTACTTCGAGATACCCGATTCACTGTTCGGACGCGACATACTGATTGTGAACCGTATTGTAAAAGCCCCGGTAGACAAGCAGAAACGCAAAGCCGGTTACCCCGGCGACCATATCAGCGACGAAGTAATCCGCTTCGAACTGGGACGTGACAACAAACTGTTTATCCGCCAAATCTCCTATTTGGAACATTCTACCGATACACTGGGAATGTATCAGGCAGTATTGAACTCCAACGTCCAGCCCATCGTCGCCACCTTCCCCCTGAAGACAATGCGCAAAGACAGCCTGACGAAAAATTACGTAATCGAAATGACCGACTTTATCCGCAAGGACGGCGATATGTTCTCTTTCTCCAACTTTGCGAAAGACAATATCGGCGCAACCTCAATGATACCCGACGCCAGCTACATCGACACCCTGAAAGCCTTCCCTCAAAATATCGAAGTCCGCACCGTGCGTACCTTCCAGCGCAAACCGCCAATGGGCAGCCCTATGGAGAAAATGATGGCTCAATATTACAACTCCACCGGCCCGATGACCTACGAATTGAACAGCTCCATGCTGCTTCTTCCCAAAGAACCGATGAAACCGAGACTGTTCGATGCCCGCGTAGGCTACTTCGCAGTCGGTTACAAAGACTTTGATGGCAACCCGCACGGAATGAAATACAAAGCGAACATCACCCGCTGGCGTCTCGAACCGAAAGACGAGGACAAGGAAAAATACCTGAGAGGCGAACTTGTAGAACCCAAGAAACCCATTGTCATCTACATCGACCCTGCCACTCCTAAAAAGTGGGTTCCCTACCTGATTCAAGGAGTCAACGACTGGCAGAAAGCCTTTGAAAAAGCCGGCTTCAAGAACGCCATCATCGGCAAAGAAGCCCCCACGGACGACCCGACATGGAGCCTGGAAGATGCCCGCCACTCGGCTATCGTCTACAAACCATCCGACATTCCTAACGCAAGCGGCCCTCACGTACACGACCCCCGCAGCGGTGAAATCCTCGAAACACATATCAACTGGTATCACAACGTGATGCTCCTGCTTTACAACTGGTATATCGTACAAGCCGGAGCCATCGACCCGGGAGCACGCAAACCCCAGTTTGACGACGAACTGATGGGTGAACTGATTCGTTTCGTATCTTCCCATGAGGTAGGTCACACACTGGGCTTGCGTCATAACTTCGGCTCTTCCGCCACCGTCCCGGTAGAAAAACTGAGAGACAAAGCATGGGTAGAAGCCAACGGCCACACCCCGTCCATCATGGACTACGCACGTTTCAACTACATCGCCCAGCCGGAAGACAATATCTCACGTGCCGGAATCTTCCCCCGCATCGGTATCTACGACGACTGGTCTATCGAATGGGGCTACCGCTGGATGCCTGAATTTGAGACGGCAGAAGCTGAGGTACCCTATATGAACAAGTGGATTATCAGCAAACTGAAGGAAGACAAGCGTTACACCTTCGGCACGGAAACCGACCGCGACGACCCCCGCAACCAGAACGAGGACTTGGGAGACGACGCAGTGCTGGCAGGCACATACGGCATCAAGAATCTGAAACGTATCATGCCCGAAGTCATCAACTGGACGTACGAACCGAACGAGGGCTACCAAAAGGCAAGCACCTTATACAGCAACGTAGCCGGACAATTCTCCCTGTATATGGGACATGTAGCAACCAATGTCGCCGGTATTTACAGCACCCCGATTTCGGTAGAACAGACCGACGTGAAAGCTGTGGAATTTGTGCCGAAGGATATACAGAAGAAAGCTGTGACATTCTTGAACAAAGAATTATTCACCACGCCCACCTGGTTGATGGACGACAAACTGACAGAAAAGGCCGGAGTCAATACTTTCAATTATATCTTCCGCGTGCAGAGTAACATATTGAAGCGCTTGCTTAGCAGCCGCACGCTGGACAAGATGACGACCAACGAATTGATGAACGGCAATAAAGCCTATACTTCCAATGAAATGTTCCAAGACCTGAAGAAAGGTATTTGGAGCGACCTCAGAGGTGGCAAGAGGCCCGACCTCAATCAGCGTGCTTTGCAAAAAGTCTATGTGAACGCCTTGATTGCCATGCTCGACAAGCCGAAAAATAACTCTAATCCGATGAGTTATTTCCCGGATTCCCCTTCGGAAGCGCCTGCCATTGCCCGCGGACAACTGGTAAGTCTTAGAAGTGAACTGAACAGTGCGGCAAGTGCTTCAAGTGGCATATATAAGAGCCACTATCAGAACTTGAAAGCATTGATTGATACTGCATTTGATGCTAAGTAAAAGGATTATAAATAACAAAAAGCGGCTCGTATAGCTACGAGCCGCTTTCTTTTTTTGGGGGGGATTACACTTTTCCCCAGTCAGTCTCAGCATCAAAGCAAGGACAAGCCTTAATCCATTCTTCCGGCTCAATCTCCCCATTCCCGTTCAAGTCCGGGCTCAAATCCCGATGCCCGCATACCCGGCAACCCGGATAATCCTTCAGCAGGGTAAGAATCAACACCCGCAGAGAATGTTTCTGCCACTCGGTACGCGTATCCTTCGGCCGTCCTTTACTGTCAAGTCCGCCCTCATAACAAATACCGATACTCTCACTATTGTATTATATAGTATAATTTATACATCCTGTTACTAAAATAGTTATATTTGCATCATTATTATTAGAATAATCTGAATATGAAGGCAATACTATTAGTAAGAGTTTCTACAAAAGCACAGGATTTCGACGAACAGGAACGAGAAATTTACAATATGGCTATCAAAGACGGCTACTTACCAGAGTGCATAATTCCTGTATGTGAAAAGGAATCCGGTATAAAATTAGCGGAAGAAGAGCGTGCAGGCTTAAACAAGATGAAAGAATTGATTGAAGAAGATAACGATATAAATTGTGTGTACT
Source organism: uncultured Bacteroides sp. (assembly GCF_902491285.1). GTDB lineage: Bacteria > Bacteroidota > Bacteroidia > Bacteroidales > Bacteroidaceae > Bacteroides. The sequence continues at coordinate 25,940 of NZ_CABUHK010000071.1, forward strand.
GTTGGGAAGTATCAAGAATTGCTAGAAGAAAGAAAATAAACTTCTCTGTATTGGATTATCTCACAACTCATAAAATACAGTTAGTAGTCAAGAATCCGTCTATACGGCTATTTAAAGATAATGGAGATATAGATGAGGGTGCAGAAATGGTATTCACTTTATTCTCCCAAATGGCAGAATCAGAAATGCGTACTAAACTAGCCAGGTGGAAACGTACCAAAGATGCTAAACGCAAAGAATCCATATACACTGGTGGCTGGATTTTATATGGATATACGGTAGATGAGACAACGAAAAAACTAATAATAGACGAGAAACAGGCAAATATAGTAAAGACGATATTTGCTTTATATTTGACAGGGAAATATAGTTATGGTAGTCTAGCTAAAGAACTAATGCAAACAGGGCTATTAGTCGGTTATACTTTGCTTACTGCTAGAAAATTTATATCATTAACTTTAAACAATTTAGCTTATGCAGGGTTGCCCTCTTCTACCAATAAACGTAATAATGTCAAGACGGAAGGAAATATATATCCTCAGTTAGTAACATTGGAAATGATAAACAAATGTAAAGAGATAGCAGAGAGTAATACAAACAAACCTAAAAAACAGTATAATAACTATTATTTCGGTAAAGGATTATTAAGATGTCCTTACTGTGGTGGAATAATGGTTGCAAAGAAAAATAACAATACATATCATTGTCAAGAATGTACTAAAGGATTTTGGATACAGATAAATTTAGTTGACAGCATACTTTGGCATAGTTCTATTGCGCTTTATGCAACTAAACTAATGCACAGAAATGATGAAGACAGAAAACAATATTACTGTCAACTCGCAATATGTGACAGTAAAATTAAAACCTCTGAATCGCAAATTAAAGCAATGCAGGAAAGAGCGGAGGTAATAGAATATAAAGCTTATGTGGAGGGCACTTTATCAATAACGAAAGCTGATTCTTTTATTAATGAACTCAATAATAAAATAGACAGAGAAAGAAAAGAATTGAATAAGTGGATGAATGATAGAGCTACTATTCAAGGTCTGTTGATTGAGGTGAGTAGAGATGACAAGGTAGTAAACTTAGATAAAGTAGCAGAAATAAAGGATGACAAAACAAGGTATGATATTATTCACGAAGTTTTTGATTGTGCTTTTATAGATAGAATTGAACAGTATAAATATACTATTTCGATATATCCAAAGCTGTGGAATCATCCACTTCAATACACTTTGAATACGAAGAAAAATACTGTCTTTACAGATGTCACAGAAGATATTCACCAACACTTAATAAGGAAAAGACATTCTTTTATAGACGACATAGAAGTTTTGCCAGTATCAGAAGAGATTAAATGCTACGAAGAAAGGTTTAAGGCAGTAAGGAACAAAGAGAAAAACCGTTATTATAATGTAAAATATTGCCGAGAACATAAAGAAGATAATGCTAGAAGACAAAGGGAATACAGAGCTAGGAAAAAGGCTTTAGAAGCGAAAAACAATCAAGCAAAATAAAGTATCAATTTATAATCACACTTTATTAATACTTCTAGTCGTTTTTTCAGTTTATGGTAGCAATTTTAAATTAGTTCCTTAGAAACTAGTATTTTTGTTCATAAAAGACAATATAGCCTAATGGCAGAGTTAAAAATATCATACTAAAGTATTTACAAAATAAGATTTTAATGGGTAGTGGAAAAATTTCGATGTCCCCATATTCAGCCCGATATGGTCAGATTTTTACACTACCGTAGAAATATAAGATAAACATGGAAATAGAACAAATAAAGCTCAATGGTGACGAAC